>NZ_JBITJI010000008.1:0-450569 GCF_044459885.1 Nocardia sp. NPDC050175 | reverse complement strand
GTGCCGCGCACCTGGCCGCTGGACGCGGAGAAGGTCGCCGTGCTCGGCGTCGGCAACGTCGCGCTCGACGTGGCCCGCGTGCTGGCCAAGACCGGTGACGAGCTGCTGCCGACCGAGATCCCGCCGAACGTCTACGCGGGCCTCAAGGCCAACAAGGCCCTCGAGGTACACGTGTTCGGCCGCCGCGGCCCGGCCCAGGCCAAGTTCACCCCGCTGGAACTGCGCGAGCTGGACCACTCGCCGACCATCGAGGTCATCGTCGATCCCGCCGACATCGACTACGACGAGGGCTCCGAGGCCGCACGCCGCCACTCCAAGCAGGTCGACATGATCGCGAACACCCTGGAACAGTGGGCGATTCGCGACGTCGGCAACCGCCCACACAAGCTGTTCCTGCACTTCTTCGAATCACCCGCGGAGATCCTCGGCGAGGACGGCAAGGTCGTCGGCCTGCGCACCGAACGCACCCAGCTCGACGGCACCGGCAACGTCAAGGGCACCGGCACCTTCACCGAATGGGACGTGCAAGCGGTCTACCGCGCCGTCGGCTACCTGTCACAGAACCTGACCAACCTGCCGTTCGACGACCAGGCAGGCACCGTGCCCAACGAGGCGGGCCGGGTGATCGGCGACGAGAACGCCGACGGCGCCGACCGCTACGTCCCGGCCACCTACGTCACCGGCTGGATCAAGCGCGGCCCGGTCGGCCTGATCGGCCACACCAAGGGCGACGCCAACGAGACGGTGGCCTGCCTGCTCGACGACAGCAAGGACTTCACCCCGGCCGCGCAGCCGGAGCTCGACGCCGTCACCACCTTCCTGGAGGGCAAGGGCATCCCGTTCACCACCTGGCAGGGCTGGTACCGCCTGGACGCGCACGAGCGCTCGCTCGGCGAGCCGGAGGGCCGCGAACGCGTCAAGGTGGTCGAGCGCGAAGACATGCTGCGCGCCAGCGAGCCACACAAGGTCTGAGCGACCCGCTTGTTAGCTCCGCGACAGCAGAAAAACTCGCACTGAGGCATTCTGTACAGGTGTTCGATGCCCATCTCCACATCTTCGATCCGCGGTTCCCGCGGTTCGAGAACGAGGGCTACCTGCCCGGCTCCTTCACCATCGCCGACTATCGAAAGCGCATGTCGCGCTTCGATGTCGGCGGCGGCGCCGTGGTCAGCGGGTCCTTCCAGGGCACCGACCAGACGTATCTGAAGGCGGCCCTCGCCGAACTCGGCGAGGGCTGGGTCGGCGTCACCAGGCTCGACCTGGACGCCACCGACGACGAGATCATCGAACTGGACCGGATCGGCATCCGCGGCCTGCGCTTCAATCTGAAGCGGGCCGCCGCCGACATCACCGGCATGACGCTGCAGGCGCTGCGCGCCCATGAACTGGTCGGCTGGCACGTCGAGGTGTACATCGACGGGCAGATGCTCGCGTCGCTGCAACCGGTGATCTCCAAGCTGCCGGTGTTCTGTATCGACCACCTCGGCATGTCCGACGAGGGCCTGCCGTACCTGCTGGATCTGGTCGATCGCGGCGCCAAGGTCAAAGCGACGGGTTTCGGGCGGGTCGCGATGAGCGTGCCGGACACGCTGCGGCGCATCCACGCGGTCAATCCGGAGGCGCTGATGTTCGGCACCGACCTGCCCGGCACCCGCGCGGGTCGCCCGTTCCAAGATGCCGATGTCGATCTCATCTGCGATGTGGTCGGCACCGATATGTTCGCCGTGCTGGAGGACAACGCCCGCGCGTTCTACCGCCTCCCGGCCCGGGTCCGCCCGCTGCCTGCCGACCCGGCCCCCACGCTGCCCATGTACACCACCGAGCAGCCGACCATCCCCATCCGCCGCGACAGCCTCCCGAAACTCGAAGTGGCAGACACCATCCCGCTGCCCATCATCGAATAACGCTGGGTCAGGCGACGATTGCGCCGATCACCCAGACTCCGGTGGCGAGCAGCGCGCCGAGCAGTTCGATGAGCATCGACAGGCCGACGCCCTTGAGTGCGTGAACCGTTGACTGCCAAGCTTGTTGGCCGACGCGGAGGCGTTGGAGTTCGGAGAGGTAGACGCCGAGCACGAAGCCTACGAGCAGGCCGATCACGGGGATGACGAAGAAGCCGACGATGCCGAGCACCGCGCCGAGGATCAGTGATCGGTTGGCGACGCCCGCGTCCTTCATCTTTCGACCGGGCCAGGTGTATTTGATGACGCCGGAAAGCACGAGCAGGGCGGTGCTGACGGCGAAGACGGTCCAGGCGGTGGCGCCGCCGGTCATGAAGGCCCACACCGCGATTGCGCCGAAGATCAGGATGACGCCGGGCAGGATCGGAATGATGATGCCGAGCAGGCCGACCAGAATGACCAGGCCGACAACGACCTCACCCGCGGCACTCACGACTCCGCCTCGCTAGCGCTCGGCTCCGTCGCGCGCACCGGCACGCTGTGTCTTTGGTTCGCTCGCTGACGCTCGCTCACGACTCCACCTCGCCAGCGCTCGGCTCCGTCATGCGCGGGGCGCGCTCTCTCATGACTCCACCTCACCGCGCTGGCTCACCGGACGCTCCCGCGATTGTCGCGCTGCTGGGATTGTCACCTACCCCGTCGGCCAGTGCATAACGAGGAGCGTGCGAGAACGGTTCGAAGTGATTGTCATAGCGCATCGTCAGCATCAGAGGTCACGCCCTGACCTGGTCAGGCTCGCTGTTCGCACCGATCCGAGTTCATGACTCCAATCGAGCGTTAGTATTGAGCGCCGCGGGCCGATGAGTACAGCGCAAGCCTAAGGCGGACAGCAAGACTCGACAAGGTGGCCTATGGCATCCCAAAGCGGTTCCCGACGGCGGTCAACAGTGCGAGTCTCTCGCCGGACGACAGTCTCCGGGGTGGCTATCGGCGCACTGCCCATATTAGCTCTTGGTGCGATTGCACTCTTTTCGACACAGACCTCGAACCCAGTTGGCGTTGCCGGATCCGCCATACTTTACGCAATCGCGACCACGTCCGCCGGCGGCCTCCTCGGATTCCTGTTCGGGATACCACGCGCGCTTTCGAGCGACACCTCGTCAGAGCTTGATCGACCTCGCGTGAATCGCGGTGCGCGATTCGCCGCGAACACGAATCTCGAGCAGATATCCGACTGGTTGACAAAGATCATTGTTGGAGTGACCTTGACACAGCTCGGCCCCATCAAAGACGGGGCCGGGCGCTTGTTCGACGCTATGGCGCCCTCCCTTGGCGGCGGTGAAATCGGCGCACCATTCGCCGCAGCGCTCGTCATAGGTTTTGCCACTGCCGGTTTCATTAGCAGCTGGCTACTCACGCGGCTCTATCTGGGGGAGGCTTTGGCGACAGCTGATATTGCAATCGAACTCCTCGACCAAGCCGACCAAGCCGAGGACCAGGGCGATCTACCGCGTGCAATTGAGCTTCGGCGGGAGGCTGCCGATGCGTTGATCACCGTTGCACCATTCGCCGCCCGATACGAACAGCTGAGGACCAGCCAGCAGCCTGGTTCCGCCCGCACTCGCAAGCTCGAGGAGCTAGTTGCAAGCAGCCGCCTCCTCGCAAAAACTACTCAGTTGAGTCAGGACGCTGCAATACAATTGTTCGACCAGGGCAAGGATGGCGACCGGATCATGGCCATCGCTTTGATGCAAGGCGATGTGTCACTTTCTGACAGCGCACGGTTGACGCAAGCGATAGGCGAGTCACGGTCTGCATTCGAACAGTACCACGCGTTGGTTGCTCTTCGAATTCTGCTGAATACTAACAAGGTCCTCAGTGAAGGGCAGCGAGCCCTCGTTGAGTCAGCTTTGGAAAGCACCAGAATAGTCGCCGGAACGGACCGATACGAGGTGGCTCAGCAGATCCGCTCGCTATTGACAGCACAGGCCGATCGCGAGGTGGCTACACGATGATTGTGCAATGGTGTTTGAAGGGAATCAACCTCTCGAGCGATGTAGCCGCAAAGGCAATCATTGACCAACGGAGCGGTCTCGTATGCAGCTGGTGGCGTGACACCGGGCGGATAAATCAGCAGGCCATTCCGGAAAAGCTCACAGAAAACAATCTCGACCTGCATGTCAATCATTTTACATCGACAGATCCGACGACGGGCCGACCATTCAATGAGATCAGCCCGTTTATCTCCCTGTCAGCAGGGGTCGTCGAACGTGACGCGGCCGCGAAGACCAACTTCGTCCGTCGCGCCCGGCAGACCGCGCTGTGGTTCGGCACAGAATTCTACCAAAAGGAGGTGGCCTACTTGTTCGAATGCTGGCTGATCCTCAGTCCTCGGCCCGCTGTTGCCGTGCAGGCAGTTGCCGAGGAAATTCGAGATTTGAACACATATCGCCGCTACTCCACTTATCAACCGGAAGGCGAGATAACGGCCAAGATATCGATTCCCGCTAATCAAATCGCAGCGTGCGAGCGATGGGACACCAAGACGGCATCCGGAGATCGCAAATTCGTTCGTCAGTGGCGTCACGAGAATAAAGACTTCACTACACCCCAGACGCTCAGCAACGTACGCGAGCTGCTCTGATGACAGTCGACCAGCTGGCACGGATGGGACTCGATCCAGCTAGATTCTCAGCGCGCATCGAGTTTCTCCTAGGATATGCGGCGACAGCTCGTGACGAGCTCGAATCATTGAGCAGCGCGCCGGTCGCAGACAACAAAGATGATCTGTGGTTACTTCGCGCCGACTACGCGACCGCCCTCCGCGAAGCGGGACAACTGTGCATGATGCTCGACCCACCACGAGCAATAGAGTTACTACGCCAAGCCAGTACCGTATTCATAGAACTGGGAGCCGGGTTCGGGCTGTTCTTGAACGTTCTAGCTGATGGAGAATCCGACACCACAGCCGAGCTGCTCGACGACGCGCTTGCAATTTTTCCTTATCAAGAGCCACGAGACGGTTATGTAGACCGCGAAGTTGGACATCACTTCCTGACCGAACCACAGCAGAGCGCGTATATTCTCATATCCGCAGTGTGCAATCGAAGGATCGCCCGCCGGCACGAGAGATTGCTGCTCAGCATTCTCCAAGATTCTCCGCAACGATCGGGAGTTCTGCCCGTGGGGGCCTTGGGAACACCTATTCATCGGTACTGGGCGATCGCTCGATCGATCATCGAGCAAAAGACGCCGACTACTCTTGTTACTCACATCAATGCCATGTGCGCAGCATACGACGAAGCCGTCCAGCTTGCGCAGACGAATACCCATCTATGGGAGAACTGTTCCGCTCCAATCGATCTCGTCGACATCGATATCGTCGGGATTCTTGCGCTAACGGTCCGATCCTTCGGACACGACCTCGTTACAGAACTCTTCAGCAACCATCGCGGACTCGACCGGGTCTCCTCGACGCAGATCGACATCGGATTCGAAATGGCTCAACGCCTCTGACGCACCCCATTCGCGTCGCTCGTGACCGCGGATCGTCGGTCTCACGCATGAACGCCTCCCCACTGCGCGGGCTCGCCGGACATTCCCGCGAACAGTGCACTGCTGGGTCGTGACGTAACCGAGTGCGTCGGTGCACGGCGGGAGGCTGTCCGGAACCGGTGGCACCCAGCGGCGGACGCGGCGGGTTGCGGCAACGTTATTGTCATACTGTCAATACACCTCCCGGGCCGCTCCCGGGAAGCGCCGGGCCGCCGGTGTACTGGATCAACGACGAACCGAGGTAGGGCGTGAGCACTCCATCCACCGCCGTCAAAGGCCCGCTCGCGGGCATCAAGGTCATCGAGCTGGCCGGCATCGGCCCCGGCCCGCACGCCGCGCTGCTGCTGGCCGATCTGGGCGCCGATGTGGTGCGGATCCAGCGGGCCGGGCAGATCCCCGGCGGGTTCGACCGGCCGCAGCAGCGCGGGCGGACCATCGTCGAGGCCAACCTCAAGGACCCGGCCGATATCGCGAAGGTGCTCGGGCTCATCGAGAAAGCGGACGTGCTCATCGAGGGCTTCCGGCCCGGCGTGACCGAACGGATGGGGCTTGGCCCGGACGACGCGCTGGCGCGCAACCCGCGCCTGGTCTACGGCCGGATGACCGGCTGGGGCCAGGAGGGCCCGCTCGCCGATCGCGCCGGACACGACATCAACTACATCTCCCTCACCGGTGTGCTGCACGCGATCGGCCGCAAGGGTGAGCGCCCGGTGCCGCCGTTGAACATGGTCGGCGACTTCGGCGGCGGCTCGATGTTCCTGGTGTTCGGGCTGCTCGCCGCGCTGGTCGAGCGGCAGACCTCCGGCAAGGGGCAGGTCGTCGATGCCGCGATGGTCGATGGCGCCCTTGCCCTTTCGCACATGATCTGGGGCATGCGCGGTTATGGCGCGTGGTCCGACGAGCGCGGGGTGAACCTGCTCGACACCGGAATGTCGTTCTACGACACCTACGAAACCGCCGACGGCAAGTACATGGCGGTCGGCTCGATCGAGCCGCAGTTCTACGCCCAGCTGCTCGCGGGTCTGGGCATCGACCCGGAGGGCCTGCCCTTCCAGCTCGATCCGGCGGGCCAGGAAACCCTGAAAAAGCTGTTCACGGAACGCTTCCTCACCAAGACCCGGGACGAGTGGGCGGAGATCTTCGTCGGCACCGACGCCTGCGTCTCCCCCGTTCTCACGTTCGAGGAAGCCACGAAGAACGAGCACATCACGGCCCGCGGCTCGTTGATCGAGGTCGACAACATCACCCAGCACGCCCCGGCGCCCCGCTTCTCCCGCACCCCGAACGGCATCCCGACCCCGCCGCCCAGCGAAGCGACTCCGATCGAATCCGTTTGGGCGGACTGACTTCTCGCTACAACGAAAAGGCCCCGGGCGTACCTCCGGGGCCTTTTTCGTCGACTCGACCTGGCCGGGTCAAGCGGTAACCGCGGCAGGCTCGGCGTTGATCGGACGACCGCCGTCAGCGAGCCCACGGGTGACGAGCTTGGCGATGCGAGCCACCACCGTACGCGGGCGGCGCGGCAGCAGATGCGCGCTGGCGAAGTTCTGTACGCCTGGTACGACGTAACCCTTGTTGCGTTCCAGCGCGCGCAGCGCGGACCGCACAACCTGTGTGGCACTACCCATTTGGCCTAGGGCGGCATCGCGGGTGCCGACGGTGTCGAAGAACGCTGTCTCCGTCGGGCCGGGGCAGACGGCGAGGACTTTGATTCCGCGGCCGCGGTATTCGCTCCACAGCGACAGGCTGAAGTTCAGCACGAACGCCTTCCCGGAGGAGTAGGTCGCGAAGTAGGGCGACGGTTGAAAAGCCGCGATAGAAGCGACATTGACGATCTCACCGCTACCGCGCTCCAACATGCCCGGGATCAGCCGACGGGTAAGCCCCGCCAGCGCAACGACATTGACCATCAGCTGATCCTGTTCGCGATCCGCGCCGAGGTCTTCGAAGCGGCCTGCGCTGCCGAATCCCGCGTTGTTGATCAGGATGTCGATCGAGAGTTCCCGTGCCGCAAGCTCATCCCCCACTCGCGCGGCGGCGTCGGGCGCGGTGAGGTCCTGACCGATCACGTCGACCCGGACACCGTGTCGCTGATGCAGTTGCGCAGCAAGGGATTCCAGGCGCGGTAGCGAGCGGGCGACCAGAACGAGGTCGTCGCCGCGGGCCGCCAACTCGGCGGCGAACTCCGCACCGATGCCGGACGAGGCGCCGGTGATGAGAGCGGTCTTTCCAGTGCGGGTCATTTCGAGCTCCTTCGATTCGATGCAACACCAGAGTAGCAACATATCTAATATCTGCAACACTAATGTTGCAGTTTCATGGTAAATCGCAGCTCACATGTAGTGTGTCGAGAAGATCCCATGGAACGGAGGCCACCATGTCGCCCACATCCGCACGCCCCTTACGTGCCGATGCCGAGCGCACCGTCCGCGCCATCCTGGACGCCGCGGAACGGGTGCTGAGCGAGCACCCCAACGCGACCCTCGAGCAGATCGCCGAGGCCGCCGGGGTCGCCCGCACCACCGTGCACCGGCGCTTCGCCAATCGGGACGACCTGGTGCGCACCATGGCGGTCGCCGCCTGGCGGCAGATCGCGACCGCGGTCGACGCCGCCCGGCCGCAGACGGCCCCGCCGCTGGTCGCGCTGCATCAGGCCACGGCCAATGTCATCGAGATCAAGTACGGGGCCTCGTACGCGCTCGATCGGGTGGACAGCACCGACCCCGAGGTCGCCGGACTACAGGCCGACGTCTTCGCGAAATGCGACGCGGTGCTGGAGCGAGCGCGCGCCGACGGGTTCATCGCGGCCGACGCCGACCTGACCTGGGTCCGGCGGGTCTATCTCGCGCTGATCACCGAAACCGTGCACGGCAGCACCGAATTGGACGGCACCACCGACCCGGATACCCTCGCGGGTCGCGTCATCGACACACTCCTCGCGGGCGTAGGCACCGGCCGACGTCAGTAGTCGTCGAACCACTGTCGAACGCGTTATACCCTGCCGCGCAACGACATCAGTAGCAGGTGAGCGGCTGGAGCGCGTCTGCGGCGCGCGGCGTCAGCGCCTCGTAGGCGGCGGCGATCGCCTTGACCGCCAACCGGAGGTCGGGTTCCTGGTGGGTGAAGGGCAGCCGGATGAACCGTTCGAATGCGCCCTGGACACCGAATCTCGGTCCGGCGGCAAGCAATACGCCGTGGTTGGGCGCGGTGGCGGCCAGCGCGGTGGAGACGGGCGCGGGCAGCTGCGCCCACACCGACATGCCGCCCGCGCCGTAGCCGACGCGCCAATCCGGCAGCTCCTCGGCGACCGCGTCGAGCAGCGCGGCACGTTGGGCGCGCAGCTGGTCGCGGCGGCGGTCGAGGATGGTGCCCGCGTTGGCCAGCAGGTGCACGGTGGCCAGCTGGTCCATCACCGGCGTGCCGAGGTCGACCGTGGACCGGATGCCGAGCAGCTTCGTGATCAGGGGTTGGTTGGTGCGGATCCAGCCGACCCGCAGGCCGCCCCAGAAGGACTTCGAGGCCGAGCCGATGGTGACGATCTCGTTGCCCTTGGCGAACGCGGCTACCGGCGGCTGCTGCTCGCCGGTCAGGTGCAGATCGCCCATCGACTCGTCGATCACCACGGTCATCCTGGTTTCCCTGGCGATGGCGGCCAGTTCCGCGCGGCCGTCGGCGTCGAGCAGCAGGCCGGTCGGGTTGTTGAAGTCGGGCACCAGGTAGGCCAGGGTCGCCGCGGTTTGCCGTGCGGCACTGCGGATTCCGTCGACGTCCCAGGCTTTGTCCGGCGACTCGGGCCGCAGCGGCACCGGCACCGGCCTGGCCCCGACATCGCGGATCGCCTCGATCGCGTTCGGGTAGGTGGGGTGGTCGATGAGCACCCGGGCCGCGGGCGCGGTGAGCACATTCAGCAGTAGCCGCAGGCCGTGCTGGGCGCCGAGGGTGACCAGAATCTGGTCCGGTTCGGTGGGCAGCCCGCGCTCGGTGTAGCGGCGCGCGATCGCCTCGCGCAGCGTGAGCACGCCGACCGGATCCATGCCGTGGGTGCCGAGATAGGTCGGCAACCCCTCCAGCGCAACCGAATACGCCTCCTGCATCTCCAGCGGCGCGGACATCGCGGCATAGGTCATGTCGATGGTCGGCAGTTCCGAGGACGCCATCATCGCCAGGATGCTCCTGGCCGGCTTGCTGCCGTCGTGCTGCACGTCGCGCGGCAGGGCGACGGTGCTGCGCGAGCCCTGGCGGCTGATCAGGTAGCCGTTCTCACGCAGCAGCGAGTAGGTGGAGGTGATCGTCGTGCGACTGACCGCAAGGGTGGCGGCGAGATCGCGTTCACTGGGCAACGCGACGCCGAGCGGGGCCCGGCCGTCATGGATCAGCAGCCGAATGCCCTCGGCGAGTGCGAGATACGCCGGGCGGGCGGAGCGCCGAGCCGACTCGATGTCGCCGTCCTCGACCACGTGCCGCCACCGACCAAGGTCGCGAGCCAGGGTGCCCGCTCCGATAACTCTCGTCGCCATAAGGTCCAGTATTGAGGGAGTGGCTATTTAAAGCAAGGCCAGTCGGGGCGCAGGCTGGCACCATGACCACCTTTGCCACTCTTCTCGTCGTCGCCGCCTTCGGCTACCTGATCTATCGCTACCTGCCGAGGGGCACCGAGCGGGCGTTCCGGCTGGACCGCTACCACCCGCACTCGCCGATGTCCGACTGGCCCTCCTCGTACTACGACGAGCAGCGGCGCTATTCGGATCTGGCCGCCATCTACGGGCGTAGTGATGTGCCGGAACAGATCTCGCCGCAGGTCGCGCCGGTCGGCCGGACCGAGCCACCGCAGCTGACCACCGTCGAGCCGGTCCGGCAACCAGCCGAAACACCGGTCACCGAGTACGCATGGCGGTCGCGCCGGACCGTCGCGCACAGCCGCGACGCGGCGCGGCGTCCCGCGAAAGGCGTCCGGCGGCTCGTCACAGACCCGAGCACGCTGCACAACAAGGCCAGTTGAGGAAAACTGGACCGATATCTCGAAACTTGTCGGTCCCGCCGTGCACACTGAGACCATGAGTGACGCCAGTTGCCTGTCCGCCGAGGCAACACTCTTCGACACCGCGATCGGCCTCTGCGCGATCGCATGGAGCGGTACGGCCGTGATCCGGTTCCAGCTCCCCGAGGCGAACCCGGCCGCGACCCGCGCGCGCATCACGCGCCGCCGCACCGGCCTGCCGGACGACGAGGTCCGCGAAGAGGCGCCCACCGGCGTCATCGCCGAGGCCATCACCGGCATCCGCGCCCACCTGGCCGGCGAACTCGACGACCTGCGCTGGATTCCCCTGGACACCAGCGCGATTCCGGAATTCCATCGCGCGGTATTCGAGGTCACCCGCGCGATCGATCCCGGCCACACCCTCACCTACGGCCAGGTCGCCGACCGCATCGGCGCGCCCGGCGCCGCCCAGGCCGTCGGACAAGCCTTGGGCCGCAATCCGATTCCGCTGATCATCCCGTGTCATCGGGTGCTCGCCGCGGACAATGCGCTCACCGGCTTCTCCGCCCCCGGCGGCATCACCACCAAGCAGAACCTGCTGGAAATCGAACGGACACCGGGGTTCGGCGAGCCGACCCTGTTCTGAGTGAACGGTTTTCGCGCCCAGCGTGGTGCGCGATCCGACCTGTCGCGACCCGCGGGTGGCATCGCGACGTCAGGGCCAGTCGGGGCGTCCCGGCTCCCGGACGGTTTCCGTACATAACGTTCACGGGCATACCGGACACGAGACCGGCATAGTGAGCAGCATCACAGACTTTCGCGGGGTCTGGTCTGTCGCTACCGCCGTCGATGAATCCACGCACCCGGCACCGTCTGAACAGGCAAGGCACCAACGCATCGTTGGCCGACACCCGCGTCGAAAGTGAGACTGTTGTGGAGACCGTGACCTCCGCCGACGGCACCGTGATCGCCTACGACCGGCACGACGGCCACGCAGGCACCGTCATCCTGATCGGTGGTGCCTTCGGCTACCGGAAGTTCCCGAAGATGGTCGAACTGGCTACCACGCTCAACGAGCACTACGGCCTCACCGTGCTCAACTACGACCGGCGCGGCCGCGGCGACAGCACCGACGCCGCGGGCTACGACGTCGAGCGCGAGATCGATGACATCGCCGCCCTGGTCGAGGCGGTCGGCGGCTCGGCGATGCTGTTCGGCTGGTCGTCCGGCGCGGCCCTCGCGCTGCGCGCCGCCGGATCCGGCCGCATCCTCGGCATCACCAAGGTCGTCGCCTTCGAGCCGCCGTTCGTGGTCGACCAGGAAGGCTTCGTCCCGGCCACCGACCTGGAGACCACGCTGCACGAACTGGTGGCCGCCGACCGCCGCGCCGACACGGTCCGCTTCTACATGACCAAGGCGATGGGCATCCCCCGCCCGATGGTCTCCGTCATGCGCTGCACGCCGTTCTGGAAGAACCTCGTCGCCACCGCGAACTCGACCCCGCACGACTGGGCGGTGATGCGCGACTACATGCGCGGCGAACCCTTACGCACCGACGACTGGACCACCGTCAAAGCCCAAACCCTGGTCATCGCGGGCGCGAAGAGCGACGCCCTGCTCCGCAAGGGCGCCAAGGCCATCGCCGCCGTCCTCCCCGACGCCGAACTCCAGGAAATCGCCAAGCTCAGCCACAACCCGAACGTCAGCCTGCTGGCCCCCGCCGCAGGCGAATTCCTCACCGGCACAGCGGAAACCACCACCTAGCCGGTACAACACCCGCACCTGTACTTGGCCATGGTGATCGGTCAGGGCATGAATAGCCGCCTCAGCTGTCAGGCGGTGGCGCCGAAACCTGCGCCCGCGCTGCCGCCGAGAATGCCACCGGCAACGCCGCCGATTACGGCTGCGGGGATGCCGACTACTGCGGCACCGGCTACCGCGCCGACGCCGGCGCCGATCGCGGCACCTGCACCGGTGGTTGCGGCGGCGATCGGCCAGGCCGCGACGAAGGCGGCGCCTACTGCGGGAAGCGCGCCCGCGCCACCGGACGGAACTCCCGCCGCGGCAGCTGCGATCGCGCCACCGGCGGCGGTTCCGGCGACGCCGACCGCGAAGCCGATGCCCGCACCGACACCGGCGCCGATGGCGGCACCACCGAGTCCGCCGACTACTGCGGCCGGAATGCCTGCGATCGCGGTGCCGGCCAGTGCGCCACCGACCGCGCCTGCCGCGGTCGCGGCGGCGATCTTGTCGGAGCGGGTGGGGTTGATGCCGATGGAGCGGCCGCCGGTGGCGATGGCGGCCTCGACGTCCGCGGCGGCGGTGTTGACACCGTCGAGGAGTTCGTTGGGCACCTCGTTCGGGGCCGCGGCGGTGAAGTCACCGATGCGCAGGGTGCGTGGCGGCGGGGCGATCGGGGCGACGGGTTCGACCGGCTCCGGCGCGTGCAGTTGCTGCGGCTGGATCGGCGGGGCCGGCTCCGGCGTGGGGACCGGGCGGGCGTAGTTGAGGCTTTGCGAGTCGGCGGGGTCGGCCGGGGTGGGCTTCGGGCCGGTGACGCCCTGCTGGTTCGGGGTGGTGACGCCGGGCTGACTCGGCGCGGGCGTTGCCGGGGCGGTCGGGGCGCTCGGCGTGGTCACGCCGGGCTGAGTCGGGGTGCCGGGATCGGCGACTGCCACCCCCGCGCAGGCGACCGCGATGGCCAGCGGGAGAGCGCCGACGATCGGACGCATGGTGCGCCGGGTCGTCGGATTGTTCAGTCCTCGATACCGACGAGCCACGTCGAAGCACCACCATCAGGTTGGGTCAGCCAGCACGTCCCCGCGTACTGCGCGCTCGCACCCTATCTGTAGCTGATCGGATGCTGTCAAGTTGAGTCGGCGACTTCACATGTCCTGCGCACAGGGTTCACCAACAGGAAAAAGTCCGATTTGCAGCAAATACTTCTCCCCGATCGACAGAGCGAGCATCAATAGCTGAAAGGTGACCGTTGCTGCGTGAGCGCATCGTGTCGCGCTCGCGCAAGACTCCCTATCCCCCTCGGCCAGAACCAGATTCGTACGCCGGGCATTGCTCTCGACGGTATGCGGCCGTGCACCGATGCGGTCCTTGCGGCGGCCGGGTGCAGTCCTTTCGCCGCAGGTCGGCCACTACCTCGAGCCCAGTAACGAACACCCGCGCGCCTTTCGATTTCCCGCACCGAGAATCGCATGCGACTCTCGGTGCGGGAGATCAAGAAGCGTGCGGCGATGGGGTCAAGACGACGATTCGCCGCGCATCAGCGCGCCCAGCGACTCACGATCGGTCACGTCCATCTTGATGCAGGCGCGGTAGAGATGGCCCTCGACGGTGCGCACCGAAACGGTGAGACGGTCGGCGATCTGCCGGTTGGACAGCCCCGCCGCAACAAGATTGGCGATCTCGCGTTCACGGGCGGTCAACGGCAGCGGTTGGGCCGCCTGCCGCAACGCGGGCGTGCTCGCCCCACCACAGGCCGCCGCCAGGCGATTGGCCGCGGCAGCGGATTCCAGCAAGCGGCGGCGATCACCCGCGCGCTCGTGCGCGGAGGCCGCCTGCGCGGCCGCGTCCGCCGCGGAGAGCAGCGCACCGATCCGCTCGAATTCGGCTGCGGCGGCGTCGAGTCCGGGCCCGTCGTGCGCGGCGAGCGCGACCGCGTGCCTGGCCTGGGCCTGCACCAGCTGACCGTCCACCCGGGCCGCGAGGTCGGCGAGCCTGCCCGCCGCGGAGTGATCGCCGAAGCGGGCGGCGGCGTGCAGCGCCATCGCCTCGATCGCGTGCTGGTTCGAGCGGGCGGCCGCGTCGGCCGCACTCATCGCCAGGCGGATGGCCGGGGTGACGGTGCCCTCGGCGGCGGCGTGCCAGGCCCGCGCGATTTCGAGCTGTGGTTCGTAGACGGCGCTGTGTCTACCGCCCCGCGCGGTCGCCTCCGCGATGGCCTCGGCCGCTTCGGTGGACCGGCCCAGCGCCGAATACGCCTCGGCCAGCCGGATTCTCGCGGGAAACATCCAGGCCGCCGCCCCCTCGGCGGCGAGCGCGGCCAGCGCCTGCTCCAGGTTCTCGATGCCGTCCGGGAAATGTCCCTGCGCCACGTCCACAGTGCCCTGCAGAATCTTGGACATGCCCCACGCCAGATACTGACCAGGTGCCGAATAGCCGAAATAGGCTGCGGCACAACGTCGTGCGGCTTCGAGATCGCCGGTCAGGGTCAGCGCGAGCACCTCGGCGTGGGTCGACATGAAGCGGTTGAGCCCGTCGATCTCGCTTTCCACCTCGTGCCCGCGTTCGGCGTACTGCCGGGCGGCCTCGCCCTTGCCCATCAGCGCCAGCGCGAGCCCGCCGCCGAAGGAGGCCCACCAGATCGCCCACGGCGGTGCGCCTTTCACCGACATCGCCTGCTCCGCCTCGGTGACCGCGGTGTCGATCCGGTTCTCGTTGACCGCGCACGCGGAGGCCAGGCCGTCGAGGATGGCCGCGATCTTCGGGTGGGTGACCTTGCCGCGGACCAGCTTCAGCACCTCGTCGGCCCGATCGGCATCGCCCATGGCCCACAACAGATTCGCCACCCGGGTGCTGCCCCAGCGGGCCAGTTGCACCTCGGTGAGCTGATCGGGGTCGAAGCTGGCCAGCGTGCGCTCGGCCTCGATGCGGTGGCCCTGCCACAGCAGCGCACGGGCGAGCAGATCGGCGGATTCCACCCCGCCGCGGCGTTCCACCGCCGCCCTGGCGAAGCGTTCGCCCAGCGGCAGATTCGCCAAGCCGATGGCATCTGCGGCGGCCGCCTCGAACAACTCCAGATCGGCGGATTTGTCACTGTCCAAAGCCAATTCGGCCAGCCGGATCCGGTCGGCGGCGGAATTGATCGGCCGCTCCTTGAGCGAGGAGTACAGCCTGCCGCGCAACCGCCGGGCCGAGGCGATGCCGAGCCTGCGCCGGATCACCTCGCCGAACAACGGATGGTTGTAGCGCACGATCAGCTGGTGCGAATTCTCGACAACCCGGATCACGCCACGGGTTTCGGCGGACTCCACCGCGCCCTCGCCGGCCAGTTCGGACAGCACGTCGAGGTCGATCGGCTCACAGAAGGTGAGCAGCTCCAGCACGTGCAGCACGTCCTCGGGCAGCTGTTCGACCCGATCCTCCAGCAACGCAGCCAGTTCCGAGGTCACCGCCGCCCGCCCACGCAGCTGCCACACACCGTTCACCTGGCGCAGCGAGCCTGCCTCCAGCGCGCCCTCGACCAAATGCCTTAGGAACAGCGCGTTTCCGCCGGACGACTCCCACATCAGGTTCGCGGTGAACCCTTCGAGCTGCCCGCCGAGCATCGACTCCACCAGGTCGACGCTCTGCCGCTGGCTGAACGGATTCAGATCGATGCGCAGCAGATGGCCGTCTTTCCACAGCGAGGTCACCGCGTCGGGCACCTGTACCCCGCTGCGCACGGTGGCCACGATGTGCGCCGCCTTGTCGATGGCCAGCTGCAACAGCAGCGTCGCGGACAACTGGTCGAGCAGGTGCGCATCATCGACGCCGATGATGGTGTGCCCGTCGGCAAGAAGTGCTTCCCGCGCCGCGGACATGAACGTCACCGGATCATGGGCCGTATAGACGCCGACCATATGCGCGAACACTCCGAGCGGGATGCTGCGCGCCGATTCGGTGCCCGCTACCCACCGAATATTGCCGCCTACCGCGGCAGTCGCCTGCCTCGCCAGTGTTGTCTTACCGACACCGGCATCGCCGGTGAGGACCGCGCCGACATGTTCCGTGCCGGTGAGAGCAGCGCGAATCGCATCGAACTCGGTCACCCGCTCGACCATCGGCCAATTCCGAGCCATAACTCTTACTGTAGATGTAACCGATCATGGAACGTACCTAACGAACGATGAACGGCCACAATCATTCAGCCAGTTATAACGTTCCGGTATCAGCCGAGCACGTCGTGCCGGACGATGGTCTGATCGCGACCCGGTCCGACGCCGATGCAGGAGATCCTGGCCCCGGAAAGCTCCTCCAACCGCAGCACATATGCCTGCGCGTTGGCGGGCAGTTCCTCGAAGGTGCGGGCCCCGGAGATGTCCTCCCACCAACCCGGCATCTCTTCGTAGATCGGCTTCGCGTGGTGGAACCCGGTCTGCGTGGTCGGCATCTGCTCGACCCGCTCGCCGTCTACGTCGTAGGCGACGCAGATCGGCACCGTCTCCAGGCTGGACAGCACGTCGAGCTTGGTGAGGAAGTAGTCGGTGATGCCGTTCACCCGGGTCGCGTAGCGGGCGATGACCGCGTCGAACCAGCCGCAGCGCCGGGCCCGGCCGGTGGTGACGCCCACCTCGCCGCCGGTCTTGGCCAGGTAGGTGCCGAACTCGTCGAACAGCTCGGTCGGGAACGGACCGGAACCGACGCGGGTGGTGTAGCACTTGAGGATGCCGAGCACCGCGGTGATCTTGTTCGGCCCGACGCCCGCGCCGACCGCCGCGCCACCCGAGGTCGGGTTGGACGACGTGACATACGGGTAGGTGCCGTGGTCGACGTCCAGCAGGGTGCCCTGCGAACCCTCCAGCAGCACGGTCTCGCCGTTCTCCAGCGCCACGTTCAGCTTCAGCCTGGTGTCGGCGATGCGGTGCTTGAAGCCCTCCGCCTTCGCGAGCACCTCGTCGACCACCTGCTGCGGGTCGAGCGCGCGGCGGTTGTAGATCTTCACCAGCACCTGGTTCTTGAACTCCAGGGCGGCCTCGACCTTCTGGGTGAGGATCTTCTCGTCAAGCACGTCGGCGACGCGCACGCCGACGCGGGCGACCTTGTCCTGGTAGCAGGGGCCGATGCCGCGACCGGTGGTGCCGATCTTGTTGTTGCCGAGGAAGCGCTCGGTGACCTTATCGATGGCCACGTGGTACGGCATGATCAGGTGCGCGTCCGCGGAGAGCAGCAGGCCCGAGGTGTCGACGCCGCGCTCCTCCAGTCCGGCCAGCTCGTCGAGCAGCACACCCGGATCGATCACGACGCCGTTGCCGATGACGTTCGTCACGCCAGGAGTAAGGATGCCGGAGGGGATCAGGTGCAGCGCGAAATTGTCGCCGTTGGGCAGCACCACGGTGTGGCCCGCGTTGTTGCCACCCTGGTATCGGACCACCCATTGCACCCGGCCACCGAGTAGATCGGTCGCTTTGCCCTTACCCTCGTCGCCCCACTGGGCGCCGATCAGGACGATTGCCGGCATGGTTGTATCTCCTACGGTTCGACGTGCAACACCCTGAGCGATGGCGGCCGGGGGAACCGGCGGGGCGGATAAACGCCCGTGTTGCAGCTACTGCCGTGTCGAGGCGGTGGCCGGGAGCACAGTCTAGTCGACGCGTCGGCGGCGGCATCGGACCGGATCTCGTCGTAGGCTCGACACCCTGTGACCACAGCCCCGCCGAGCTATGGTTGCAGCCGTCGGGACCGGGCACGGTTCGGCGGAACTGGCGAAGGGTCCGACGGGGTGTCGGCTCGAACCGAGGAGGGTGTACGGCAGTTTGAGTACCCACGTTCTCCGTTGCGACGGCGCACCGGTACCTATCGCCCTCGCGGCGCTGCCGACCAGTTCGACGGCCGCCATCCCCGATACCACCGAGATCGACGAACTGCTTCCCGTGCTGGCCGCCGACAGCCTGCCTCGGCTCATCGTGCTCGGTGACGACGCGGCGCTGGCCACCGTGCTGACCCACCTGATGCGCACCGAGCGACTGCACGTGGAGCTCGGCTATGTGCCGGTCGAGAAGACCTACGGCTCCCGCGCCTATCAGACGGGCACCGGAAACGCCGCCGCCAAGCGGGCCATCGACGGCCGGGCCACCAAGGTGCCGCTGATCCGCGACGACACCGGTCAGGTGCTGGTCGGTCGCGCCAAGATCACCGGGGTCGGCGAGGAGAGACTAGAGGGGGAGGCCTACGTGGACGACGTGCAACTGTTCTCCGGCAAGATCACCGCGATGCTGGTGTCGCCGACACTGCACCAGCCGGGCGTGCGGGCCACCGCGCAGCGCGGCATGCGCAAGCGCCGCTGGGTCGAGGGGCGCGCCGCCCAGCTCGGCACGCCGGGCGCGGTGGTGACCCGCGACGGCATCCGCAGCGAGCGGACGGTGCCGCGATCCAGTTTCTACCGGCACCACGAGCCCTGGCTGTTGGTCCGTTGACCGCCCAGTTCCCCGCCGAACGGCGCTCGCGTGCGGTGCGGCCGAGCCCGATCTTCCTGCTCGTGGTCCTCATCACCATCGGTGGCGGTGCGCTGGCCTGGGACGCCGATCTGGATTCCACCCGTGCCAAGGTGGGCGTGTTCGTGCTCGTGGTGTTCGGCTGGATCATCACGCTGTGCCTGCACGAATTCGCGCACGCGTTCATGGCCTGGCGGGCCGGTGATCATGAGGTCGAATTGCGCGGGTACCTCACGCTGAATCCGTTGAAGTACAGCCATCCGCTGTTGTCCATCGTGTTGCCGATGGTGTTCATCGCACTGGGTGGCATCGGCCTGCCCGGCGGCGCGGTATACGTGCACACACACAACTTTTCGCCGCGCACGCAGCGGATCATCAGCGGCGCGGGCCCGGCGGTGAACGCGCTGTGCGCGGTGCTGCTGCTGGTGATCGTGCGGGTATTCGGCAGTGCCAGTTCACATCCCGCGCTGTGGTTCGGGGTGAGCTTCCTCGGCTTCCTGCAGATCACCGCGGCCCTGCTGAACCTGATCCCGCTGCCGGGCCTCGACGGCTACGGGATTCTCGAGCCATCGCTCAGCTACCAGACGCGGCGCGCGCTCGACCAGTTCAAGCCGTTCGGCATGCTGATCCTGTTCGCGCTGCTGTTCACCCCCGCCATCAATGGGATCTTCTTCGACGCGGTGTACGCATTGTTCGAAGTGTCTGGGGTGCCATCGAATTGGTCCCGCTTCGGCAGCTATCTGACGCGTTTCTGGACTTAGCTCCGAGAGATGCCGCGACCGATTCGATCGAGTAGGGTGCGAACTCGATGATCGTTTCGGGGGGAATGGGGTATTCACGCATGCGAGATCGGTAAGTAACCACGATCGTCGTGCAATGTATCGGCACACAACGCGATAGTGGCCGAACTGCCGTCTTCGGACCGGCGTCACCGTAGACGACCGCGTCCGGCCGACCGCCACCGCGCGCGAACGCGCGCCTCGCAGCGAAAACCGGCCGCTCAGTTGGGGTTTCCGCTGCCTATCAGCAGACGTTGGAGCTTGATCTATGACCAACACAGCAACAGCGACGGTGCTATCCGTCGTGATTCCAGCATTGAATGAAGAAAAGTCGATCGTGCGCGCGCTGGATCGCCTCGTCGTCCAGGACGCGATCGACGAAATCATCGTCGTCGACAACGGCAGCCAGGACGACACCAAGCAGATCGTGCGCGACTATGCGGTCGACCACCCGGAGGTCGCCCTCATCGAGGAACCGAAGCCCGGCATCCCCGCCGCGCGCAACGCCGGATTCGATAGGGCCCGAGGCGATTTCCTCGCGCGGACCGACGCGGACACGCTGGTCGGGCCGGACTGGGGCGCGGTGATCCGGCACACCCTGACCGAACATCCGGACACCGCCGCCGTCACCGGGATCACCACCTATCACGACTCGCCGATCGGCTTTTTCCTGAAATTCGGCCTGTACCTGCAAGATCGGCGCGGCAAGCTGGGCGGGCCGGTCGGCAACATGCACGGCCCCAACATGGCCATCCGCCGGTCCGCCTGGCGGGCGGTGCGGGCGGAGACCACCACCCGGTCCGATGTCGCCGAGGATCTGGATCTGGCGCTGTGCCTGACCAAACGCGGGCTGCGGATCGATCAGCTGACGGACATGCGGGTGCAGACCTCCGCCCGGCGCCGCCGGACCGGTCCGCGCGATTGGTGGCGATTCCAATTGACGGGGTTGCGCACCATCACCGACCAGGGCTATCAGGTGCGGCCGTTTCACCGGGCCGTCATCGTCGGCGCCTGGCTGACGCACACCGTGCAGTGGCCGATCTACCGGCTGTGGGACTTCGACCGCCGACGCTTCACGCTGCGTCCGGCACCGGCCCGGGTCTCCGCGGTCGGCGACCCGGCGAGTCCGACCTGAGCAGTGGTGCCCCAAAGCCTTGGGGATTCTGTCTGTGCGCCAAGACAACTAGGGTCGAACAAGTGATCTTATCGGGTGGGCCCACTCGATAATCAGCAGTCTTCGCGGACCTGGCCACAATTCGTGGCCGGGTCCGCGCTCGAAAACCTTCGTATCACCTAAGCCGCACGTCTGTTCAGGGCAGGTAACAGACCGTTCTGGCGGTAATTGGCATGCCCGACTGAGAAATTGGAGCAGCACCACCCATGAGCACCCCCGATTCGGCGACGGCTTTATCGATCGTCATCCCTGTGCTGAACGAAGCCGCGTGCATCACGCAAACCCTCGACCGTCTGGTGATTCAGGACTCGATCGACGAGATCATCGTGGTCGACAACGGCTCGGACGACGGCACCCGCGAAATCGTCACCGATTACGCGCTCAGCCACCCGAAAGTCGAACTCGTCGACGAACCCCAGCGCGGTGTCGCGCGCGCCCGCAATACCGGATTCGACAAGGCGCGTGGCGATTTCATCGGACGCACCGACGCCGACTGCCTGGTCGCGCCCGACTGGGGCACCGTCATCCGGCAGCACCTGACCGAGCATCCCGAGGTCGCCGCGGTCACCGGCATCACCACCTACTACGACTCGCCGGTCGGCTTCTTCCTGAAATTCGGCTACTACCTGCAGGATCGGCGCGGCAAGCTGGGCGGGCGAGTCGGCAACATGCACGGCCCGAACATGGCCATCCGCCGCACCGCCTGGCTCGAGGTGCGCGAGGACACCGTGGTGCGGCCGGACGTGATCGATGATCTCGACCTGGCGTTGTGCCTCAGCAAGCGCAGCCTGCCGATCGACCAGCTCAAGAACATGCGGGTCGAGACGTCGGCCCGGCGTCGACGGACCAGCCCGAGTCGCTGGTGGCAGTTCCAATTGGGTGGGCTGCGCACCATCACCAATCAGGGCTACCAGGTGCTGCCGTTCCACCGGGCCGTCATCGTCGGAGCCTGGCTGGCGCACACCGTGCAGTGGCCGATCTACCGGCTGTGGGACTTCGACCGGCGCCGCTTCACGCTGCGACCGGGCCAGGCCAGGATGTTCCCGCTCAGCAAGGCCGAAGGCGACAGCTGACGAACGCGGAGCCGCCCGGTCGGACCCCGGCCCAGGCGGCTCCACTCCTCGCAGCGGGCGAACTGCCCCGACCCGCCGGCCACCACACCTGTGGCCGATGGGGCAGTTCGCTTGTGTGCGAAGTGGTCGACCGCGACACCCCTCGTTCGATCGCGGTCACCTGTTCAAGTTATGTGGCGGGGATCGCCGGAACACGAGTAGCGGACTACCCCAAAGCGCAGCGCGGTCGTTCTTACCGCGGCGAATGACCACCCGCTTCTGGCACGAGTGTCCATAATCCGCTGAGTAGTCGTCAGTCCTCGGGCGTCACGAACGGCTTGGGCACCGTCGGCGGGAGCAGCGCGATCGCGGAGATGCGTTTCACGCCGCACACCTGCATCAGGTCGACCACGATCGAGCGCACCTGGGCGAACACGACGTGGGCCGAAAGTCCGGCGCCATCAACGAGTTCCGGACGCGCCTCCTTGGCGACGGTGCGCAGCACCCTGGCCGCCTCGGCCTGGTCGGGCTGCTCGCCCGGATCGGCGAGCATCATCCGGCGCACCACTTCGCTTGCCTGGCCGAGCCGTTCGACCTCGTCGATCAGGCGCGGGTCGAGTATCTCGTCGTCCTGCACCAGGGTGAGCGAGCGGCGCAGCAGCACCCTGGTGTTGCGCACCGCGTTGTCGAGCGGATCGGCGGTGGCCTTGATGCGTTCGAGGCGGGCGCGAGAATTCCAGTACAGCGGGGAGATTCGGCTGATCTCCTTGCCGCCCTCCAGCGTGGCGCGCAGCGTATCCAGCTGCGGCTGGGTCGCCCGGACCGCGGTGAGCGCCGAGCGCAGCTTGTCGGGATCCTGTTCGAGCAGGCCGTCGGCGCACTCGGTGAGCGACTTGCTCATCACCGCAAGGATTTCCGCGGCCTGCTCGCGGGCGCGCCGCACCGGGTGCAGCGGAATCGACGCCACCACAACAACTCCCACCAGGCCGCCGACCAGCGCGTCGATCATCCGGGAGAAGCCGCCGCCCGCCGAGGGCGGCAGCAGGGTGGCGACCAGCACGGCGGAACCGGCCGCCTGCATGGTGATGATCGAGCCGCCGTCGAGGAACACCGCGGCGGCCATGGCGACCGCGACCACCAGCGCGATCTGCCACACGCCGGTACCGGCCCTGGTGATGAAGAGATCACCGATGCCGATGCCGACCGCGACACCGACCACCAGCTCCACCGAACGCCGCAGCCGGGCGCCGAACGAGATGCCGATCGAGACCACGGCCGCGGTCGGCGCGAAGAACGGCTGCGGGTGGCCGACGAGCTCACGCGCGATGAACCAGGCCAGTGCGGCACCGACCGCGCATTGCAGGATCGGCAATGCGGACAGCCGCAACCGCGCCCACGAGGAACGCAGCCGATCCATGCTGCTGGCCCGGGCGACTCCGACGCGGGGTCTGATATTGAGGTCGAGCCCACCCGTCACCCGACCGCCGCCCCCCATCGAATCGCTTCGCGATGCTGCGTCACTACGTCTCAGTCGAGACCGAGCTCAGCCGCGGCACGCGGATCGCAATCTTCGAGCAGATCCAAACAACGCGCGTACTCCTCGGTCTCGCCGATGATCTTGGCCGCACGGGCCAACGCGCCGACACTGCGGAGGAAACCCTGGTTGGGCTCGTGGCTCCATGGGACCGGGCCGAAACCCTTCCACCCGTTGCGGCGCAGCAGATCGAGGCCGCGGTGGTAACCGGTGCGGGCGAACGCGTATGCGGCGACGATGTCGTGGTTGATCGGTTCGTCCTGGGCTTCGCCCCTGGTCAGCGCGGCCTCGGCCAGGTAGGCCCAGGCGATCGACGCGGCCGGATGGTCGGCCGCGACGCGGACCGGATCGGTCTTGTCGAGCAACGCTTCTTCCGCGTCGGAGATTTCGGGGAGGAGTACCGGTTGGGGGCCGAGCAGATCACCGAACGAGGTCATGCGGTTCATTGTGCACCGATGACCGATTACCTCCGCATTCACTCCGGACAAACGGGCGGACATTTAGCCACGGCCATGCGCGGTCTGAAGTCGGACTTCGTTCGGGTGTGCCCGTTAAGCTGGCCGTCGAGTTCAACTGTTCCGCCTGAGCGAGGGGTAGTGCGTGTCCGACCCGAACGACGACAAGAACCCGGCGCGGGAGAGCGCCGACCCGGCAACCCCGGCCGCGGCTGACGCACGTCCCGACGCCACCACGGAACGCAACCCGGTCGCCGGTGCGGACAAGCCCGCGCCCGCCGCTTCCACGCGGCCCATCTCCGCTGCGGGTAGCTCGGCTCCGACGACCAAGGGCTCGGCGAACCCGGGCTCGACCGCACCGGCTGCCGAGAAGTCCGGCGCTGCTCCCGGCAAGCCAGGTGCGACGGCCGGAAGTAGCGCGGGTACAACAGGCTCCGCTGCGGAATCCGCCAGTTCGGGAAGTACGGACTCCGCCGCACCGAAGGCACCGAACTCAGGCCAAGCCTCCGCCGCATCGGGTGGGAGTAAGCCAGCTGCTGCGGGTGGTGCCTCCGCGTTCTCGGGCAAGGACTCCGCCACATCCGGTGCAACACCCGGAAATACTGCAGCGGCAACCTCTTCCGCGCCGGGAACCGCAGCGGCCGGCGCAAAGTCCGGCCCGGCGGCTCCCTCGACACCGGTCGGTGCCGCAGCGCAACAGCCCAGCTCGACGGACCCTAGGTCCGTGCCCAAGGTCAGCCCACCCGCACAGCCCACGAATCCACCCGGCACCGCCGCCCCGCGTCTCGGTTCAGCCGACACGGCGAAGCAGGCAGCGCCAGGTGTCGCGGCAGCGTCTAAGGGCGGCGCATCCGACGGTGCAGCCGGAGCCAGCGCCTTGAGCGGAGCTGCTGAAACAGCTTCGGCCAGCCCGAAAACTGGCGCGGCTCAACAGGATGGCCCCGCTTCGAGTGATCGCCCGGCGGCCGAGGGCACCGGCGACGCCGAGACCGAAGCGATCCAACGCGACGACCGGAACAAGTCCGGCACCGAGTCTTCCCGGACCGGTTCTACCGCCCCGGGCGCGAAAACCGCAGGAACGCAACAAAACAAGCCCGCTTCGGGCGACGTGGTTTCCGACATCGCCAAGGGCGGCGCCCTCGGGACCGCCGAAAGTGCCGCGATCAAGCGCGGCGATCCCGCGCCCGGCTCTACTCCGGCGAGCACGGGAGCGCCCGCACCATCCGCATCGGGCGGACAGCCGGGCTCAAAACCCACTGCTGCACAAGAGAACAGCCCTGCTTCTGGCAAAGCCGCCACAGCCGAGACCGGCCGATCCGATAAGACAACTGGCGGAACAGGCACTCCCGCGGCCGGCGCTGCCCAAGGCGGAATCGCCAGCAGCACAGCCGCGTCCGAGGCGAAGACCGAGACGATCAAACGAGGTGCCCCGAATCAGCCAGGTGCGGCCGGTAAAAGCGCACCGGCCGAGTCGACACCTTCGGCGACGGCAGGCGCGGAAACTACTGCGGCGCAGAAAGACAGCTCCACCACCGGAGCACCTGGCGCAGCAGCCGAGGAAAGTCCTGCTCCGGCGAAAGCCAGCCCTTGGTTCGGTGGCACGAAAGCTGGTGCGGCCCAGGCCGGCACACCCGACAAGTCCGCCGCGCCCGCGCAACCTGCCGAGGCCGCGCCGAAGGACGAGGTACCGGACGGGGACGCACCGACCACGGTGATGCGGGTGCAGCGGCCCGCGCCGCCGGTCGAGGATGTCGCGCCCGAGGCGGACACCGTCAAGATGCAGACGGGCGCCGGTCAACAGGCACCGCCCGGGTCCGAAGACGTGACCATGGCCATGCCGGTGATCAAGCCGGACGACGCGCAGACCGTCGCGCTGCCGATCCAGCGACCCACCGACGCGCCGAAGCCCGCCGGGACCGACCGGGTCACGCCGAGCGGCGGTCGCGTGCCGATCACCAAGCCCCCGGCCACGCCGCGCTCCGCCCCCGGCCCGAAACAGCCTGGTCCGCAAGGGCCTTCGTCGCCGCAGAGCGGACCGGGGCCGGTCGAGGACACTCGACCCGCCCCGCCGCCGCCCGGTCTGCCTCGACCGGGCTCCGCGCCCTCCCCCGCGGACATCCAGCCGACGATGCCCGCGCAGCAGCTCGGCGGACCGCGCCCGCCGCAACCGCGGCCGATCGCGCAACCGCAGCGGATCGCCCCACCCGCGCAGGCCCCGGCCGCCGCGGCCGAACCCGCGTCCGCACCGGGCCGCTCCAAGCGCTGGCTGCTCGCGGTGGCGGGTGCGGCCGCGCTGGTGGTCGTGCTGATCGGGGTGATCGTGGCGGTGTTCGCGAACTCGACGGACAATTCGCCGGAGACCAAGGTCCGCGCCGCGATCACCGACTACACGCAGGCGCTGAAGACCGGCGATCTGGCCACCCTGCAGAGCACCACCTGCGGTCCACTGCACGACTTCTACAAGGGCATTCCGGCGGATCAGTTCGCCGGCGTGCACCAGCTGTCGATGGACCGGCGCACCATTCCGGTGGTGGACGAGGTCGATGCGGTCAAGATCACGGACAAGACCGCGGTCGCCCAGGCCACCGTCTACACCGAGGCCGATCCGAACAAGCGCTCGGCGCGCACCTTCGATCTCCAGCAGACGGACAACGGCTGGAAGGTCTGCGACCCGCCGACCAGCACTCCGTAATCGACCGGAAACGTGAAATAGGCTGCCCGGCCGCCGGGCAGCCTATTTGCTTTTCATAGCCGATAAACATCACCGCAAATTGGTATAAATCGCACGTCACGGGCCCGCAAGTGAAGAACTGGCGAATTCGATAGCAATTCCGCATCGATCGGCGGTAGCGCTGCTCACACTCAGCTGGTCAACGGTCCTGTTCATTAGTAGCGTGGCCGCATCATGGGCAGGGAACAGACGATGGCGCTCGAAACCGATGACGTGCAGCAGACGGCGACGCTGGCCGGACAGCGGTTCCGCGTGCGGGACCACTACGAGGTCGGCCGGGAGAAGATCCGCGAGTTCGCGCGGGCGGTGCAGAACCACCACGGCGCGCACCACCAGGAACCCGACGCGCACAAGCTCGGCCACGACGCTGTGATCGCGCCGCCCACCTTCGCCTCGGTCATCGGCTCGTCCGGCACCCGCTCGCTGCTCGAATCGGTGCTCACCGAATACGACCTGTCCCAGATCCTGCAGACCGATCAGGTCTTCCAGGCTTACCAGCCCATCCTGGCCGGCGACCGGCTCACCAGCGAGATCCTGATCGAGTCGATCCGCCAGTTCGGCGACAACGATTTCGTCGTGGTCCGCTCCGCCCTGGTCAACCAGCACGGCGAGCTCGCGCTGATCGGCTCCACCACCATCGTGGCGCGGCGCGGCGTCGAGGTGGACCCGAGCCTGACCGACGTGGTCGACAACATCATGATGCACGGCCAGGTGGTCGAATTCCCCACCGCCGAAGACGGATTGGACGACAGCTCGGCGCTGATCCCGCTCGGCCTCGGCGAGCTGCCCGCCCCGGCGGTGGAGCGCGCGATCCTGCCGGTGCAGACGCTGCCCGACTTCGACCAGCTCGCCGTCGGCGACCAGCTGCCCGCCGGATCCTTCCGGCTGGCCCGCGGTGACCTGGCCAATTACGCGGGAGTGTCCGGCGATGCCAACCCGATCCACTTCAGCGACCACGCCGCCCAGCTGGTCGGTCTGCCGACGGTGGTCGCGCACGGCATGCTGACCATGGGCCTGGCCGGTGGCTACCTGACCTCCTGGCTCGGCGATCCGACCGCCATCGAGAAGTTCAGCGTGCGGTTCTCCGGCTTCGTGCCGGTGACCGCGAACGCGGCGAGCACGGTGGACTTCGTCGGCCGGATCAAGTCGCTCGATCCGGATACCCGCACCGCGACCATCGTGCTCGGTGGCACCTCGGAGGGTCGAAAGTTGTTCGGGCGAGCCATCGCCGAGGTCCGACTAGCTTAGGGATCTGTTCCGTCGCAGGTCAGAGTTATTCTCCGGCACGGCTTCCGGCTCACAGGTAATCCACACCCCGTAGTGCGGCGTTTGGGCGCACGATGGAGGTCGTGACCCACTCAGTATTGCGCCGCATGGCACCCGCGATCGGCGCCGCATGTCTCGCGGTCGGCGTCGTCGCGCTGGTGCCGTCGACCGCCTCCGCCGCCGCACCCACCACCGCAACCTTTATCAGCAGCCCGAATGATTCGTGGCCGACGCCGGATCGCAACGGCAACGGCGACAGCGACCAGAAGAAGCGATCGACCAAGATCTACACCGACTGCGATCAGGTACGAGCCGAAGGCGCCGGGACGCTCTACCGCGGCCAGCCGGGCTACAACTCCTACCTCGACCAGGACGGCGACGGCATCGCCTGCGACTGACGCCTACAGCACGGCCTGGAAGATCAACATCGTTGCGCCGATGCGGATCTGGTCCCCGTCGGCGAGCAGCGCGCCGTTCTCGATCGGGTCGTCGTTGACGTAGACGCCGTTGGCCGAGTGCAGGTCCTTGATCAGCAGACCGGCCCGGCTCGGCATGATGTGCGCGTGGTACCGGCTGGCCTTCGGGTCGTCGAGCACCAGATCGTTGTCGGTCATCCGGCCGATCCGCAGGCCGCCCTGCGCGATCGCGACCACCCGCCCATCGGGCATCCGCAGCTGTCCGTTGCGCACCGTGCTCGGCGCCTCGGTGACGGTCTCGGTCATCGCCGCGGCCATCCGTTCCACCTGCCGGTGTTCGGCCGCGCCGAGCGGTTCCTGGCGCAGCACCCGATGTTCGAGCTCGATCAGCGCCGGACCCGGGTCGATGCCGAGTTCGTCGGCGAGCACGGCCCGCACCCGGCGGCACGCGTCGAGCGCGTCGGCCTGTCGACCGGACAGGTACAGCGCGGTGATCAACTGGCCCCACAGCGGCTCGCGCAGCGGATGCTCGCCGGTCATCGCGACCAGCTCGCCGATCACCGATGACGCACGCCCCAGGGCGATTTCGGCGTCGATCCGGGCGGAGGCGACGGCGAGACGCTCCTCGTCCATCGCGGTGGCGAAGCCGTCGGCGAACTGCAGGCCGGTGAGATCGGCCAGCGCGCGACCGCTCCACTCGCGCAGCGCGGCACCGAAAAGCTGTGCGGCACCGGCGTGATCACCGAGCGCGGCCGCCCGGCTGCCCGCCTCCCGCGTCGCCTCGAAACGGCCGAGATCGCAGGCGGTCTCGGCCACTTCCAGGCGATAGCCGGAGGATTCGGTGCGCAACACCGTCGCCGGATCCACTCCCGAATTACGCAGCGCCTTACGGATATTCGAGACGAATACCTGCAGGCTGGCCGCGTAGGAGTCGGGCGGATCCTCGTTCCACACCATGTCGGCCAGCGCGGCCGACGACACGGCGCGCCGCCGATTCACGGTGAGCGCGGCCAACAGAGCCCGCGGCTTGGGCCCGCCGACCGCCACCGGCTCACCGCCGACGAGCAACCGGACGGGCCCGAGCACGCGCACATCCAGACACATGAGCTGTCGAGCCCCCGGTGGGTTGATGAGTGGGTCAGGCGCTGATCGACCTTCCCGCGGACTTCAGATCATTGCACGCCTCGGTGACACGTGCCGCCATCGAGGTTTCGGCCTTCTTGAGGTAGCTGCGCGGGTCGTAGACCTTCTTGTTGCCGACCTCGCCGTCGACCTTGAGCACACCGTCGTAGTTGCTGAACATGTGGCCGGTGATCGGCCGGGTGAACGCGTACTGGGTGTCGGTGTCGACGTTCATCTTCACCACGCCGTAGCGCAGCGAATCCTCGATCTCCGACTTCAGCGAGCCGGAACCGCCGTGGAAGACGAAGTCGAACGGCTGCGCGTCCTGGCTCAGGCCGAGCTTGGCCGCGGCCACCCGCTGGCCCTCGGCCAGCACCTCGGGCTTGAGCTTGACGTTGCCCGGCTTGTACACGCCGTGCACATTGCCGAACGTCGCGGCGAGCAGATACTTGCCGTTCTCGCCGGCGCCCAGCGCGTCGATGGTCTTCTGGAAGTCCTCGGGCGAGGTGTAGAGCTTGTCGTTGATCTCGGCCTCGACGCCGTCCTCTTCACCGCCGACGACGCCGATCTCGACCTCGAGGATGATGTTGGCCTGCGCACAGGCCTTCAGCAGTTCCTTGGCGATCTCGAGGTTCTCGTCGATCGGGATCGCGGAACCGTCCCACATGTGCGACTGGAACAACGGGGCCTGCCCGTTCTTCACCCGCTCCTGGGAAATGGCGATCAGCGGCCGGACGAATCCGTCCAGCTTGTCCTTCGGGCAGTGGTCGGTGTGCAGCGCGATGGTGATGTCGTATTTCGCGGCGATCACATGCGCGAATTCGGCCAGCGCGACCGAACCGGTGACCATATCCTTCACGCCCAGGCCGGAACCGAATTCGGCACCGCCGGTGGAGAACTGGATGATGCCGTCGCTACCCGCGTCCGCGAAGCCCTTGATGGCCGCGTTGATCGTCTCCGACGACGTGCAGTTGATGGCGGGGAAGGCAAAGGAGTTCGCTTTGGCCCGACCGAGCATCTCGGCGTAGACCTCCGGAGTCGCGATGGGCACAGTAAGACCTCCGTGATTGTTGCGGCAAAGACCTATTTTGTCAGCCACCACACTAGGACAGCGGTGTTTCGCCTGGTATCCAGGGAGGGCGGAGTCGGGTCAGCAGCAGTGACCAGCCGGTAGTCCACAAGGAACCATCAGGTGACCAGTCGGTAGTTTCGCGCACAGCGCGGGGTTTCTCAGTCGAACCCGGTACTGTGGGCCCGGTAATTACGCTGGCAGCTTCCGATGCGATGGCAAGCGATCAGGCCAGCCGTATCCAGAACAGGAGACCGCGTGATTCTGCTGGCAGCGACAGAATCGGTGACGAGCAACCTCGCTCTCAAAGAGTTGCTCGACCCGATGCACCTGCTCACGGAGACGTGGCTCAAGAACGCGGTGCTCCCGGCCATCCTGGTGATCGTTTTCATCGAGACCGGCCTGCTGTTCCCGATCCTGCCCGGCGATTCGCTGCTGTTCACCGGCGGGCTGCTCGCGGCGCAGGCGAATCCGCCGGTGTCGATCTGGCTGCTGCTGCCCGCCGTGATCGCGATCGCCTTCGCCGGTGACCAGAGCGGCTATTGGATAGGCCGGGCGATCGGGCCCGCGCTGTTCCACAAGGAAGACACCCGCTTCTTCAAGAAGCACTACGTGACCGAGACGCACGAGTTCTTCGAAAAGCACGGTCCCAAGACCATCATCCTGGCCCGGTTCGTGCCGATCGTGCGCACCTTCATGCCGGTGCTGGCCGGGGTGTCCAAGATGGATTACCGCAAGTTCGTCGCGTTCGACATCGTCGGCGCGGTGCTGTGGGGCGGCGGCGTGACCGTGCTCGGCTACTTCCTCGGCAATGTCGCCTTCATCCGCGACCACGTCGAGGCGATCTTCCTGCTCATCGTGCTGATCTCGGTGCTGCCCGGCATCTTCGCGGTGGCGAAGAAGCTGCTCAACCGTGGCGCGGAGCCGGCGGCCCGGCAAGAAGCCGAGTTGTCCGTCTCGACGAACGAGCCGACCCGCTGAGCTCGTGATCGCGGCGTCCTCGCCCCTAGCAGTGGGCAATTTCGATCCGCTGATGTCAGCGGGGCCCGCGCTCGTCTGGACAGTGGTACTTGCCTTTGTCTTCATCGAGTGCGCGGTCATTCTCGGGCTCTTCCTACCCGGCGACTCCATGTTGATCACCGCGGGCATCGTGATGGCGTCCAACGCCTCCGGCGAAGCGCAGGTGTGGGCACTGTCGGTGGGCACCATGCTCGCGGCCATCGCGGGTAATCAGGTGGGCTATGTCATCGGGGCGCGGACCGGGCATCGCCTGGTGGCGCGCAAGAACGGCCGCTATATCAACACCCGCAACCTGCAACGGGTCACCGAACTGCTGGAGCGGCACGGTTTCGTCGCGGTGCTCATCGCCCGCTGGATTCCGTGGGTGCGCACGCTGTGCCCGACGGTCGCGGGCGCGGCGGGCATGGATCACCGCAAGTTCACCGTGGCCAGCACGGTCGGCGCGATCATCTGGGCGCCGGTGCTGCTGCTCATCGGGTACTACGCGGGCGGCTTCCTGGATCGGGTGCCGTGGCTGATGCCGATCGTGATCGGCACGCTGGTGCTCGGGTTGATCATCGGAACGGTGCTCGGCATCCGGCACTACCGGCAGGAAATGGCCAAGCCCGCAGAGGAATTCGAGCTGGAGACCTCGCCGAGCGGCATCGTCGACGCGGACGGCTGAGCGGAAAGCGAAGTCGCGGTGCCGATTACAGTCCGACTGATTACAGCCCGGCGGCGCTGACCAGGTAGGCGGCCTCCATCAGCATCCAGCCGGACAGCTGCACCGACAGGTCGCGTTCGGGCACCTTGGACGAGGTCACCGAGCCACCGGCGGTGAAATGGCCCGCGCCCGCGATGCCGCCGGGCAGCGTCGCCGGTTGGCTCCAGTCGTGCCCGAACAGCGGTTCGCCCTCGACCTCCAGCCGGTTCGCCCAGGCGGCCGTCGCGGAGGCGCGCACGATCTCGGCCGCGCAGCGTCGAGTCTCCTCCTGCGCCTTGTCGTCGCCGGGCAGCATCAGCGCGACCACCGCGAGGTAGCGGGCCAGGATGCCGTTGAACAGACCGCCGTCGCCGCCACCGCCACCGTTGACGATGCCCCGGGTGGTCATGTGCTCCTCGACGGCCTCGAGTAATCGATGCACGCGCTCGCCGTGCCTCGGCTCGCCGGTGTGCATCGCCAGTTCGGTTTCCACGCCGAGCACCACGCCCTGGCAGTAGCTGAACACCGGACGCTCGATCTCACCGGAGGGCAGGTGGATACCGTCGAGGATCAGCCCGCTGTCCGGATCGCGCAGCGTGGCGTCCAGCCAGTCGGCCATCTCCTGGGCCCGCGCGTGCCGCCCGAGCCGCAGCAGCGCGATGGCGGCCGGGCCGTTGGCGGGCGCGTTGTAGTAGTCGGAGCCGATGCGCCACGGCACGGCGCCGACCGCCGGATTGAAGCCCTCGTACAGCGGCTTCTCCAACGCGATCAGCCCGCCGCGCGCCTCGGTGACGCCCGCGGTCCGCTCCGCGCGTTCCAGCGCGATGGCCAGCCAGGCCATGTCGTCGTAGTACTTGTTGGTCCAGCCGGTGATGTTGCGAATGCGATGTGAGCGCGCGATCGCGGTAATCCGCTTGCGCCGCACCGGCGTCGGCAGCCGGTTGGCCGCGTCGACCGCGCAATCGATCAGATGGGCCTGCCACCAGTAGTGCCAGGACCCGAACGCGCGCTCCCGCTTGGTCGCCGGCCAGCCGACCACCCCCAGCTCGGTCCCCGGCAACGCCCACAGCGCGCGCAAATGCCGGGACACGATCGCCGACTCCGCCATGTCCGCGCGTTCGGACCACAGCGCAGGTGTCGCTGCGGCATCCCGCCCGGCCTGCGAGCGTTCACCCAGCGACCGCGGCGTCGCGCGCCGCGGATCCTGTGCCCTCCGCGTGGTCATGCACCAATGGTGCCAGCCCCGCCCGGATTTCCGCGCCCGATTTGTTACACAAGCGATGTGTATTTGTTCTCGCACTCATGTCCTACAGGCATCCGATGCGCCGGCCCCGCACTATTCGGCCGAATCTCCGGCAGCAGCACCGATCAACCTTTCAGGCGCAGCACCGCGAGGACGCGGCGGTGGTGGGTGTCGGAGGGGGGTAGGTCGAGTTTGGTGAAGATGTTGCCGATGTGTTTTTCGACGGCGCGTTCGGTGACGGTGAGGGCGGTGGCTATGGCGTTGTTGGACAGGCCCTGTGCCATCAGTTCGAGGACCTCGCGTTCGCGCGGGGTGAGGCGGGTCAGGGAATCCTGTTGGCGGGATGCGCCCATCAATTGGCTCACCACCTCCGGGTCTAGGGCGGTGCCGCCGGTGGCGACACGGTGGAGGGCGTCGACGAAATCGCGGACGTCGGCCACCCGGTCCTTGAGCAGGTAGCCGACTCCACTCGCGCCGCCGGCGAGAAGTTCGGTGGCGTAACGGGTTTCGACCCACTGGGAGAAGACGAGGACGCCGGTCATCGGGTACTTACGGCGCAGTTCGATGGCGGCGAGCAGGCCCTCGTCGGTGAAGCTCGGCGGCATCCGCACGTCCACCACGGCGACATCGGGATTGTGCAGGCCGACCACGTCGCTCAATGTCGTCGCGTCGCCGATCATGGCGACCACCTCGTGACCGCGTTCGGTCAGCAGACCCGCGAGACCGTCCCGCAGGATCGCGCTGTCCTCGGCGATCACGATGCGCAGCGACTCGGTCACCGTGAGCCATCCTTCGGCAGCAGGATGGTCACCACGGTGGGCCCGCCGGTCGGGCTCTGCACGGTGAGGGTGCCGTCGACGGTGCGTGCTCGCGCGGACAGGCCGGAAAGCCCGCTGCCCGCGGCGAATTCGCCCGGTGCGGGTTGCAGCACACCGCCGATTCCGTTGTCCCGCACGGTGACCGCGATGGTCCGCGCGTCTGTCGGCACCACCGAGATCCAGGCCCTGGTGGCGTTGGCGTGTTTGACCACATTGGTGAGCAGCTCGGCCACCGAGAAGTAGGCGATCGCCTCGATCGCCGGATCCGGCCGTTCGGGCAGGTGTACCCGCAGCTCCACCGGAACCGAGCTGCGCGCGGCCAAGGTTTCCAGGGCCGGGGCGAGCCCGAGTTCCAGTGCGGGCGGGTGGATTCCGCGCACCAGCTCGCGCAGTTCGGTCAGCGCCTCCTTGGAGCTGGCGTGTGCGTCCGCGATCAGGTCGCGAGGATCGCCGCCCGCGGACAGCCGATCCTCGGCCCGGCCGAGCGCCATCGCGATGGTGACCAGTCGGGCCTGGGTGCCGTCGTGCAGATCTCGTTCCAGCCGCCGCAGCGTGGCCGTCGAATCGTCGACCGCGGCCTTCCGGCCCTGCTGCAGTTCGACGATTCGCCGATCGCCCGCGGTGACGCTCAGCAACGCGATGGTCAGCAGTCGATGAATCCAGCAGACCGCGCGCAGCAGCCAGGGCAGCGCGAAGCAGCCGATGACACCGAGCGCCGCGAAGCCGATCGCCCGCGGCCAGGTTTCGATGTAGTAGTCGCCGAACTGAGCCAGCGAATGATGTTCCACGCCTTGGGCATCGATGTTGATCGGATCGAAGAGCCACCACGGGAGCGGCGAGAGCGCGACGAACACCGTCATCGCGATAACGATCAGCAGCAGCCAGCCGACCGCGACACCCAGCACCGACTGCGCCAGCAGGAACAACGCGGCCCGCCAACTGGCCCGATCGGTGAACGCGCTCTTGACGAAGCCGAGCAGGCCCGGTCCTGGCCGAAACGGCGGCGGTGGCGTCACGTCCGTGTCGAGCAGATCCTTGGCCAGCGCCCGATAGATCCGGGCCCAGGTCCGGCCGCCGAGCAGGATCAGCGCCAGGATCGGCAGTCCGATGATGAGGAACGAGATCGCTATGCCGCCGCCCCACCCGATGTACATGTACGCGAGGGCGAGGCAGCCGAGGACGAACACGGTGAACACGTAGACGAGTTCTTTCCAGACGCGGGCCTGGAACGGGGCGCGTAGCACGGCACGGGCCACCCGCTCGGCGGAACGCCCGGCTTTTCCGGGCGTCGGGTCGAGCACGAGGGTGGGCTCGGCGTGTGTCTCGGTCATGGCTCCCATCGTTGTCGGCGCGGCGGCGGTGTTCGATGGAGCTGTCCGCCGAATATGTGGTGTAGCCAGCTACACCCACTACCATCCAGCGGATGAGCTATCCGCCGCAGCAGCCGCCGTACGGCTATCCAGCCTACGGGGCCTACGGACCGCCGCCGGAACACCCACAGGCCACCATCATCCTGATCCTCGGCATTCTCAGCCTGGTGTTCTGTCAGATCATCGGCCCGGTCGCCTGGGTGATGGGCAAGCGGGCGCTCAACGAGATCGACGCGTCCGGCGGTGCGCTCGGCGGCCGCTCGAATGTCATGGTCGGCTACGTCTGCGGGATCATCGCCTCGACGCTGATCATCCTCGGCATCCTGTTCTTCGTGCTGTTCATCGTGCTCGGCCTGGTCGGCGTCTGGAGCAGCACCAACACGTACTGACCCGCGCCGATCCGGCCGCATGACAGCGCGGCCGCGGCCGGAATTAGCATCGTCGGAGTGAATCACCCAGTGCCGGACGCGGCGGAGCAGGACCCACCAGGGCCGACCGAGTGGGGCGAGCACCCGCACGGCGTCGGCCCGTGGGCCGCCGAGCACGCCGAGCCGCCGCCGGACGATCCCCGGCTCGACCCCGAACTACTGACCGGCGGCGACCGCCGCAACGTGGTCGACGCCTACCGCTATTGGACGCGCGAGTCGATCGTCGCCGACATCGACCGGCGCAGGCACCCGTTCCACGTCGCCATCGAGAACTTCGGGCACGACGCCAACATCGGCACGGTGGTCCGCACCGCCAACGCCTTCGCCGCCGCGGCCGTGCACATCGTCGGCCGGAAGCGGTGGAACCGGCGCGGCGCCATGGTGACCGACCGCTATCAGCACATCGAGCATCACGCGAGCATCGCCGAGCTGCTGGATTTCGCCGCGCAAGCAGGGCTCACGGTGGTCGCGGTGGACAACGTGCCGGGCTCGGTCCCGCTGGAAACCGCCGAGCTGCCGCGTGACTGCCTGCTGCTGTTCGGCCAGGAGGGCCCCGGCGTCACCGAGCACGCGAAAGACGCTGCGGCCATGACCGTTTCGATCGCCCAATTCGGCTCCACCCGCAGCATCAACGCGGGCGTCGCCGCCGGGATCGCCATGCACGCCTGGGTCCGTCAGCACGCGGACCTCACCGACGCTTGGTAGCGGTTCCGCCGTACCGCGAACCGGCCGGATCGGCCGACCCGATCCGGCTGTCACGCCCCGATTTGCGCACGTCAGTGCTGCTGCGGGCCTATCCTGAAGGTCCGACAGTCGGGGTGGAGGCTGGGATGGATCACGGGCGAATTCTGCGCACGGTGCTCGCGGTGACCGCCGCGTACCTGGTTGTGCTCGGGCTGTGGTTGGGATGGGTGGTTCAGCACACGCCGCCGGGGACGTTGCCGTATCAGATCGTGGCATTGGTCGGGCTGTTCGGGACGTGTGTGGGGATCGGGATGATGGTGGCGTCGCGGCCGTCGAAAGCGGATCGGCGGTTGTGGCGGGATGGGCTGGAAGGGTGGGCGACGGTGCACGGGGTGCATCCGTTGCAGCGGACCGATCATCACACCGAGTTGACCGAACTGGATTTGGAGTTGACCATTCCGGGGTCCGAGACTTACCGGGGGACAATCGTTTTCGACGTCACACCAGCGGATAAGCCACGCCTCGCGGTCGGCGAGACCATCTCGATCCGGGTCGATCCAGCGAACCGGGATCGGATCATCGTCGTGCTGTGACAGGGGTTTTCGGATCGTTTGTGTGGTAGATCTCGGCCAGTCCGGTGACGATCTCGACCATCCGGTCGCGCAGGTCGGCGGGCGCCAGCACTTCCGCGTCATCGCCGAGGCGTAGCAGCAGGCCCGCGGTGTGTTCGATAGTCTCCATCGGCATTGTCACGATGATCCTTCCGTCGCGATCGGCAGGCTCGGCGGTATCCCTGGCCGCCCGGACCAACGCGGGTTCGAGCAGGTGCGGCAGGCGCTCGAGTGCGCGCTTCGACAGCCGAATTCGCGCGTCGCCGAGATAGCGGCGGGCGTCGAAATCATCGAGGTACTCGGCCAAGCGCGCCGCGAGATCGAATCCTGCTGATCGTTCGAATGTGGTGTCCAGCAACTGGATTCGAAGGATTTGCGATATCCGGTAGGTGCGGAACCCGCCTGACTCGGCGACCAGGTACCACCGGCCGGATTTGAGGACAAGGCCGTAGGGCGCGACCTCGCGATCCACCTCCCGTGGCGGCGCCCACCGCCGGTAGCGCATCCGGATGCGGCGCTGGTTCCATGTCGCATCGACCACCGCCGCCAACTGCGCGGTGCTGTCCGGATCGACGTACCAGTCGGAGGTGTCCAAGTGAAACCGCTGCTGGACCCGGCCGACGCCCTCGTTCAGTTCGTCCGGCAGCGCCGCCTTCAACTTGAGCTGCGCCGTGGCCAGCACAGCACCGAGTCCTAGGTCGGCGGCCGGACCGGGCAGGCCCGCTAGGAACAGCGCCTCCGCTTCGTCGGCGGTCAAGCCGGTCAATCGTGTGCGATAACCATCGATCAGCCGGTAGCCGCCGTCGTGACCTGCTTCGCCGTAGAGCGGGATACCCGCCAGGCTCAGCGATTCGACGTCTCGATAGATCGTGCGCACCGATACCTCGAGCTCCCGCGCCAGCTGCTCCGCCGTCATCCGCCCCCTGGCCTGCAGCAACAGCACGATCGACAACAACCTGCTCGCCCGCATGCGGATCAGCTTTCCACTGACAGCAGATGGCAGTGAACCCCGGTTAGCCTCGCCGAGCCAGACCCGAACGAGAGAGGCAGCACATGATCCCGAGCGATGAAACCTTTGACGGCACTTGGCCTTACCGCGCCCGGTATACTGAGGCCGCCGGTTTTCGCCAGCACTACGTCGACGAGGGCCCGCCCGAGGCGCGCGAAACCCTGGTCCTGCTGCACGGCGAACCGACCTGGGGCTATCTGTGGCGGCACCTGATCGACCCGCTGGCCCGAAGGCACCGGGTAATCGTTCCCGACCAGATGGGCTTCGGGAAGAGCGCGACCCCGCCCGACTCCGACTACCTCGCGCTCGACCACATCGACAACCTGGAAACCCTGCTCGTCGACGTGCTCGACCTGAACCGGATCACGCTCGTGCTGCACGACTGGGGCGGTCCGATCGGTACCGGCTTCGCCTTGCGTCATCCCGATCGGGTCGATCGGATCGTCGCGATCAACACGGTGCTTCCGCTGGGTATGCCGGGATACCAGGACCTGATGAACGCGAACCACGCCGACAGTGCCTGGTTCCGCTGGGCGGGCGCGGCGCAGGCGAACGGCACCCTCGACGAAATACTCGGTAACGCAGGCAGTTCCGTGACTCATCTGATGCTCGCATTGCAGACCATCACCCGACCCGAGATCGTGACGCCCACCTGGATCCGCGCTTACGCAGGTCATTTCACCGACCGCGCGGCCTGCCGCGGTGTCATTCGATTTCCACAGCAGTTGGTGACGCTCGGCGCGAAACCGCCACTGCCCCTGCCGGATCCAGCGGCGGCGGCAGCACTCCGGGCCAAACCTGCCGTGCTGCTGGAGGGTATGCGCGATACCGCCCTGCTACCCCGCTACATCATTCCGGCATTTCGCGAAGCCTTCCCGAGCGCACCGGTGATCGAGCTCCCGAACGCGGGCCACTTTCCGCAAGAGGACGCGCCGGACGCACTGCTCACGGCGCTGGAGTTGTTCCTGCGGACGACCGAGTCGCTCGCCGTCACCCGCGGCTGAGCGACTGCGGCCGTTCGGATTTCGCGTGGGCGGCCGGATCGGCGAGCAGGAACTGGGCGGCTGCGTAGGTCGTCAGGATGACGGCTTCGGCGAGGCTGCGGGTGCGTTCGGTGTGGGCGAAGAGGCGGCGCAGCACGATCAGGCCGTCGGAGACGGTGAACAGTAGGGCACCAAGACCCAGTCGGCTACGCGGGTCGGCGTTGGGAATGTTCACGCCTGCAATGGATTTCGCGCCCGGTGCCAGTGCGGGGTCCGAGGCGAGCACGCCAGCGGTGCCCAGCGTCGCGCCGTAGGCGGTCAGCGGTGCGGCAACGGTGGGCGCCTTCGCGCGCAGCAGAGCCGCCGCGCCGAGCCAGGCACCCACTCGCGGCAGCGCCACCTCGGCGCGCGGGCGCGCACCCTTGCGCAACCACAGCGCCGAGTACCCGGCCTGCATCACCGCGAACGACGACGCACCGGCGATCAGGCGGCGGTCGTTGTCCGGGTCGATGAGCAGGATGTCACCGAGCGTCGCGGCGCCCAGCGAGCCGAGCAACACGGTGCGATCCGTGGGATCGATGCCGTTCCCGTGGGTGACCACATCGGCGGCCAGCAGCGGCATCAGCAAGGGTTTCGCGATCCACTGCACCTTCTCGCGACCGGTGACGGCGGCATAGACGGTGACAGTGGCCGCGGCGAGAAACCCGGCCCGGAACAACCGCATCGGTCAGAAGCTCGGCTCGACCGGCTTGGGCGGCAGCGTGACGACCTGGCCCGCGTAGCTGAGTCCGGCGCCGAAGCCGAGCAGCAGCGCCAGCTGACCACCCTTGGCCTTGCCGGTCACCAGCATCTCCTCGATCGCCAGCGGGATCGACGCGGCGGAGGTGTTGCCGGTCTGCACGATGTCGTTGGCCATCGGGATGTCGTCGGCCAGGCCGAGGTTCTTCTTCATCAGCTCGTTGATCCGGGCGTTGGCCTGGTGCGGGACGAAGACCTCGATGTCTTCCTTCGCCACCCCGGACCGCTCCAGCGCGGTGGACAGCGCGCGCGGCAAAGTGACCGCGGCCCAACGGAACACCCGCGGGCCCGCCATCCGCAGCGACATCCGGCCGATCGGCTCGACCGCCGGGTCGGTGCCCTGCATGGCCTGCGCCTTCTCCATGTATTCGAGGAAGTTGACGTCCTGCGCGATGGCGCCCGCGTTCTCGCCGTCGCTGCCCCAGACCGTCGGCGAGATGCCGTTCTCCTCGCTCGGCCCGACCACCACCGCGCCCGCGCCGTCACCGAAGATCATCGCGGTGCCACGGTCGGTGGGGTCGAGTCCGACGGTCATCGTCTCGGCGCCGATCAACAGCACGTACCCGGCCGAGCCGGCCCGGATCAGGTCCGCGGCCACGCCGAGGCCGTAACCGAAACCGCCGCACCCGGACGTCAGATCGAACGCCGGGATCCCGTTGATGCCGAGGTCGTGCGCGATGGACGGGGCACCGTGCGGGGTCAGCATGAGCCAGCTCGAGGTGGCCAGGATCAGCGCGCCGATCTTGGACCGGTCGATGCCGCTGTTGACGATCGCGCGCTCACCGGCCGCTGCGGCGATCGACTGCAACGTCTCGTCGCCGCTGATCCAGCGCCGGTTCTCGATGCCGGTGCGCTCATAGATCCATTGCGGGGTGGAATCGAGGACCTTGCATACTTCCTCGTTGCTGACAATTCGCTGCGGTCGATAGGCACCGATACCGAGCATCGCAACATTGTCGCGATTTTTGTTGATTGCAATGCTCACCACTGGAGATGACCCTTCACCTTTGAAGAACTAGACCGCTGTCCAGGCTAGCTGAGGGCCAAATCCTTCAGCCCGAGGATGGATCGATACTCCAGCCCCTCGGCCGCGATCACCTGATCGGCCCCGGTTTCCCGGTCGACAACGGTAGCGACACCGACCACCGTCGCACCCGCGTCACGCAGCGCGCGCACCGCCGTGAGCGGGGAGTTTCCGGTGGTCGTGGTGTCCTCGACGACGAGCACCCGCTTGCCGACGATGTCCGGGCCCTCGATCTGCCGCTGCATGCCGTGCGCCTTCGCCGCCTTGCGCACCACGAAGGCGTTGATCGGGCGGCCCGCCGCGTGCATCACCGCGAAGGCGACCGGATCGGCACCCATGGTGAGCCCGCCGACCGCGTCGAAATCCCAGTCCGCGACCAGCTCGCGCAGCAGCTTGCCGATCAGCGGTCCCGCGCTGTGGTGCAGCGTCGCGCGGCGCAGGTCGACGTAGTAATCGGCCTCTTTGCCCGAGGACAGGGTGACTCTGCCGTGCACGACGGCGAGCTCGCGCACCAGCGCCGCCAATCTGTCTCGGTCCGAACCGGCCGCGGTGTCGAGCGCCGACTCGTTCGTGGTTGCCTCGTCGATCATTCCTAAGTCCTTCCGCGTGTGTTGAACAAGCCGCGATTCAGTCGGGCCGCCAGGGCTCGCGGGATCATCCCGGCGACGGTGGTAAGCGTTTTGTACTGCACACCGGGCACACTGAGCACCCGGTCCTTCTCCAGATCACGCAGGGAACCGGCAACTACCTGGTCGACACTCAGCCACAAGGCTTTCGGCAGCGACGACGCATCGATACCGGCTCGCTCATGGAATTCGGTGTGCACGAATCCCGGGCACAGGGCCTGGACCCGGACACCTGTTCCGGCCAGTCCACCTGCCAACCCTTCCGTGAAGGATACGACGTAGGCCTTGGCCGCCGAATACGTCGAGCCCCGTCCGGGGATCACCCCCGCCACACTGGCCAGATTGACGACCGAACCCTTGGCCGCGGCGATCATAGACGGCACCGCCGCGCGGGTGAACTGCACCACCGCGGTGATGTTGACGTCCACCTCGTCCTGCAGCTGCTCGGGCGAGAGCGCCCAGAACTCCGCCGAGTGCGCGAATCCCGCGTTGTTGACCAGGAATTCGACGCCCTCGGCCAGCCTGGCCGCCACCCGGTTCCGGTCGGCCTGCTGCGTCAGATCGGTGACGAGCACCTCGCAGCGGGTGCCGAAACGATGCTCGAGCGCCGCGGCGAGGGTGGCCAGCCGCTGCTGATCGCGGGCGACCAGGACCAGGTCGTAGCCGAGCGAGGCCAGGCGCATCGCGTAGCCGTGACCGATGCCGGAGGTCGGTCCGGTGATCAACGCCACGGGACGGGTCGCGCCGGGCAGCCGGGTGACCGCGGGGTGTTCGGTCACCTGCGCTCGATCGGCCGGAGAACCGCGCGGACGCGGGCCGAGCCGATCACTGCGGCACAGGTCCCTGGTATGGACGGAAGCCGGGATGGAACGGGCCGCCGGGCGGTTCGGCCGTAGCGTCCTCCTCGCGCGCCGCCGGGCGACGGCCGGGCTCGTCGGCCCAGTCGTCGTCGGCGGGGAGTTCGTCTCGCTGCGCCGGTGCCCACGTGTCCCGCGACTCGACCGGTCGCTTGTCCCGCGGCTCGGGTGACCACTCTTCGCGCGGTTCCGGCGACCATTCGTCGCGGCGCTCCGGCGTCCACTCGTCTGCGGTCCTGCGGTCCTCGCGGACCCTGGCCCGCGCGTCCGGCACCACGGCCAGCGACGGGCGGCGCGGCGGCTCCGGATCGTCGAGTGCGGACAGCGGGGCGCGGTCCTCGTCGTAGTCCTGTTCGACGAATGGCGCCTCGTCGAACTCCTCGTCCTTGCGCAGCCGCGGCGGCTGCACCCTGGCACCGCCGAGCGGCTCGTCGAGCTCGTCGTCCGCGGACTCCTCCGGCCGCTGCCTGCCGCGCGGGCGCGGGCGGCCCGGATCGTGCCCGCCGTTGTCGAAGCGCGGCTCGCTGACCGGCGGCAGCACGTGCAGCAGCCCGGACAGGCGCAGCACCGCGTCGATCGAGGTCTCCCACTCGCGCGAGGAGGTGCCGACGGACAACATGCCGAGGGTCCAGTTGCCCTCGCTCCAGAGCATCTGCACGGTGTCGGGCAGCGTCTCGATGAACGCCACCATCCGCTGATCGACGGCGTGCCTGGCGATTTCCGGGTTGGTCGCGAACACCACCCGATCGCCGATCGCGCCGAGCAGTTCGAGATCGGCGTCCTTCGGCGGCGACGCGGTCTTGAGCCGCATGTCGACGTCGATGTCCGAGCCGATCTGGCGGCGCACCGCGATCAGCGTCGCGGAGTCCTCCAGATCGAAGAGCACGAACTTCTCACCCTTGCGAATGCCGGACACCACATCGACCGCCGAGAGGTAGCCGAGCTTGGCCAGCGCGCCGCGTCGCCAGGTCGATGGGAGCGCTGGCTCCACCGACACATACGTGTAGCCCTGGGATTTCGCCCAGACCTGCCGCGCGTGACCGGTCCGCTGTCGCTGGATCCGATCGAAATACAGCAGCACGATCGCACCCACGAGTGCGATCGCCGCCAAGCCGAACCACATTGCCGTCATCGGTGTCCAGCTTAATGGGCGCGGACGGACAACGTCCGTCGACAGCCCGAGCCGGCCCGAGCGAAGCAGCGGTAGTTCATCTTCCGCCGCCGGGCAGCGCGGTGCTGATGATGACCTTGGCCTGAATCGATCCGTCCGCGGCCTTGTCACCCTGGATCAACACGATGTCGCCGACGGGCAGATCGGAGACCTTGGTGCCGGACATCGAGATCACCTGTGTCTTGGCGTCGGTGTGCACGGTGGTCGTGGCACCGAGCAGGGTGCTGACGGTGAGCGTGCCGCCGTCGTTGGTGGTGATGGTGCCCATCGTCGCGCCGAGATTGTCGATGCCGCCGCCGAGGCCGGGCACGCCGGGCACCCCGCTCGGGGTGGCGCGCGGCGATCCGGGGAGCGGACGGCTCGCGGTCGGGAAGGCCGAGGTGCTCGCGGCGCTGGTCGACGACGAATTCTTGTTGCCGAGCACCACTCCGCCGACGATACCCAGCACCGCGACCAGCGCGAGGATCCCGAGGCCGAGCGCGATCCATAATCCGGTGTTGCGCCGCCGCGGCGGTTCCGGTGGCAGGTCCGAGGGCTGCATGCCGCCGGGCGGAACGGGACCGCCAGGCTGCTGCGCGACCCCCGCCCACTGATCGCCGTAAGTGCTTTCGTAAGCACCCCATTGGTTGTCGTGCGGCGGGAACTCGCGGGTGGCGTTCGGTGGCGGCGGTGACCACGACCCGAACTGCTCGGTAGCCGGATAGGCCGACGGCGCGCCGGACCCGTACGCCTCGGCGTACTCCGTGGTGTGCAGCGGCTGCTCGAACCCGGACTTGCCGCCCAGGTGCTCGGTCGGTGCCTCCGCCGGCCGCTGCCCCCACGGATCGTTCGGGTTGGTCATGGGTTCCAGGTTAGGCGTTCCGTCGCGTTCGCTCCGGTCTTGCGCGATCTGAAGTCGTGACACGCCAGATGGGCCCTGCTCCGGCGGCTGTACTGCTCGTCGCGTTCGGGGGTGTCGCCCGCGGGCTCCCCATCCGACAAGTCGGCGGTCGATACCCGAAGGCATCGACCGCCGATTCACCGCTGTTGCTTACTTGCCGACGATGAGCCCGTCCCCATCCGGCGTGACCGTCACCTTCACCACGTCACCGTCGGTAACCTCGCCCGCCAGTAGCTCTTTGGCGAGGGTGTCACCGATCGACTGCTGGATCAGCCTGCGCAGCGGCCGCGCGCCGTAGACCGGGTCGTAGCCGCGCACGGCCAGCCAGAACCGGGCCGAGTCGCTCACGTCCAGCTTCAGCCTGCGCTGCGACAGCCGCTTCTGCAGCTGGTCGAGCTGGATGTCGACGATGTGCTCCAGTTGCTCCTCGTCGAGCCCGTGGAACATCACCACGTCGTCGAGGCGGTTGAGGAACTCCGGCTTGAACGCCGAACGCACCGCGTTCATCACCAGGTCGCGATCGCCACCCGCACCGAGATTGGAGGTCAGGATGAGGATGGTGTTGCGGAAGTCCACCGTGCGGCCTTGGCCGTCGGTGAGCCGTCCCTCGTCGAGCACGGCGAGCAGGATGTCGAACACATCCGGGTGCGCCTTCTCGATCTCGTCGAACAGCACCACCGTGTACGGCCTGCGCCGCACCGCCTCGGTGAGCTGACCACCCTGGTCGTAGCCGACATAGCCGGGCGGGGCACCGACCAGGCGGGCCACCGAGTGCTTCTCGCTGTACTCGCTCATGTCGATCCGGACCATGGCGCGCTCGTCGTCGAACAGGAAGTCCGCCAACGCCTTTGCCAGCTCCGTCTTACCGACACCGGTCGGGCCGACGAACATGAACGAGCCGGTCGGCCGGTTCGGATCCGCGACACCGGCCCGCGCCCGGCGCACCGCGTCGGACACCGCCTGCACCGCCTCGGTCTGGCCGACCACCCGCCTGCCGAGTTCCTGCTCCATCCGCAGCAGCTTCTGGCTCTCGCCCTCGAGCAGCCTGCCCACCTGGATACCGGTCCAGGCCGACACCACCTCGGCGATGTCGTCGGGGCCGACCTCTTCCTTGAGCATCACTTCGCCGTCGGCCGCTGTGCCGGAGACCTTTTCGGCCTCGACGAGCTTCTTCTCCAGCGCCGGGATGGTGCCGTAGCGCAGCTCGGCGGCCTTGCCGAGATCGCCGTCGCGCTCGGCCCGTTCGGACTCACCGCGCAGCGATTCCAGCTCCTCCTTGAGCACTCGGACCTGATCGATGGCGCTCTTCTCGTTCTGCCAGCGGGTCATCAGCTGGTTCAGCTTCTCCCGGTCATCCGCGAGTTCCGAACGCAGTTTCTCCAGTCGCTGCTTGGAGGCCTCGTCGGTCTCCTTGCTCAGCGCGACCTCTTCGATCTCCAGCCGGCGCACCGCGCGCTCGACCTCGTCGATTTCCACTGGGCGCGAGTCGATTTCCATCCGCAGCCGCGACGCCGACTCGTCGACCAGGTCGATCGCCTTGTCCGGCAGGAACCGGGAGGTGATGTAGCGGTCGCTGAGGGTGGCGGCGGCCACCAGTGCGGAGTCGGTGATGCGCACGCCGTGGTGCACCTCGTAGCGCTCCTTGATGCCGCGCAGGATGCCGATGGTGTCCTCCACCGACGGCTCGCCGACCAGCACCTGCTGGAAGCGGCGCTCCAGGGCGGCGTCCTTCTCGATGTGCTTGCGGTACTCGTCCAGCGTGGTCGCGCCGACCAGGCGGAGCTCGCCGCGGGCCAGCATGGGCTTGATCATGTTGCCCGCGTCCATCGCGGACTCGCCGGTGGCACCGGCGCCGACGATGGTGTGCAGCTCATCGATGAAGGTGATGATCTGTCCCGCACTGTTTTTGATGTCCTCGAGCACGGCCTTGAGCCGCTCCTCGAACTCGCCGCGATACTTCGCGCCCGCGACCATCGCGCCGAGGTCGAGCGACACCACCGACTTGCCGCGCAGCGACTCCGGCACGTCACCGGCCACGATGCGCTGGGCCAGGCCCTCGACGATCGCGGTCTTGCCGACGCCGGGCTCGCCGATCAGCACCGGGTTGTTCTTGGTGCGGCGGCTCAACACCTGGACCACGCGCCGGATTTCGGTGTCCCGGCCGATCACCGGGTCGAGCTTGCCCGCGCGGGCGGCCTCGGTGAGGTTGGTGGAGTACTTCTCCAGCGCCTGGTAGCTGCCCTCGGGATCGGGGCTGGTCACCCTGGCGCTGCCGCGCACGGCGGTGAACGCCTCGCGCAGCGCGTCGGCACTCGCGCCGTACTTCTTCAGCAGCATCGTCACGTCCGAGTCGCCCGCGGCGAGGCCGACCATGACGTGCTCGGTGGAGACATACTCGTCGCCCAGCTCGGTGGCCAGGCGCTGGGCCGCGGTGATCGCGGCCAGGGCCTCGCGGCCGAGTTGCGGGGTCGTGGTCGCGCCGGTCGCGCTGGGCAGCCGGTCCACGATGTCCTGGGCCTCGCGCCGCACCGTCGCCGGGTCGACGCCGACCGCCTTGAGCAGCGGGGCGGCGATGCCGTCGGTTTGATCAAGCAACGCCACCAGCAAGTGGGCGGGCCGGATCTCCGGGTTGCCCGCGGCGGAGGCCGCCTGCAGCGCGGCGGTCAGGGCCGCTTGGGTCTTGGTGGTGGGATTGAACGAGTCCACAAGTCACCTTCCTACTGGTCGATTGTGCTGGCGCCGAAGCCTGATCCGCACGAATCTCGCGCGGCTCCGCGCCGTCCTCTACATCCAACGTGGGAAAGGTTGAGTCTGTTCCGCTCAAGTTTAGATATTTTCACCGCGTTTGAACGGTACCGCCGCGACACCCTGCCAATGCCGTGAATCACAGCGTCCATGCGGTATGGATGCATACGATGACCTTTGTCGTTAGTTGATGCATCACTCTTCAGCCCGATTCAAGGAGCGAATGGATGCGCGCGATTGTCGTACGGAAGTTCGGAGCCGCACCCGAGTTGACCGACATGCCGGTCCCCGAGCCCGGACCGGGCGCGGTGCGGGTGCAGCTCGAGGCGGCAGGCGTCAACCCGTTCGACGCGAAAATGGCGGACGGGATACTGGACGGCAAGCTGCCGCACGACTTTCCGATGATCCTCGGGGTGGACGGCGCGGGCACCATCGCCACCGTCGGCCCCGGCGTCGGCCACTTCGCCGTCGGCGACCGGGTGGTCGGCAAATTCCTGACCCCACCGGCCGGCCACGGCTCCTTCGCCGAGTACGCCGTCATTCCCGAGGGCGGCACGCTGGTGCGCATCCCCGAGGGTGTGCCGACCGTCGCGGCCGCGGCACTGCCCACCGCGGGCGTCACCGCGCAGGACATGGTGGACGCCACCAAGATCGAGCCGGGCCAGACCGTGCTGATCGTCGGCGCCACCGGCGGCGTCGGCTCCTTCCTCGTCCAACTCGCGAACATGGCGGGCGCCGACGTCATCGCCACCGCCCGCGGCGAGGTCGCCGACCAGATGACCCGGCTCGGCGCCGCCGAAACGGTCGACTACACCGCGGGCCCGGTGCGCGACCAGGTCGCCGCCGCCCACCCCGACGGCATCGACGTCCTCTACGACCTGGTGAGCCCGCCCGAGGTCCTCGCCGACCTGACCACCCTGGTCCGCGACGGCGGCACCGTCTACTCCACCATCTGGTCCGCCGACGAAGACGCCCTGCGCACCAGGGGCATCCGCGGCGGCAACATCGAATCCAGCGGCGGCGCACCGGAATTGGCCCGACTACTGGACCGAGTGGCCGAAGGCGATGTAGTGGTCCCGATCGACGCCACCATTCCCCTCGCCGACGGCACAACGGCCATCGGTGCGGCGGGTGCCCGCGGCAAGACGGTCCTCACCATCTAGCACCCACACGCTGCCCGATAGCCAGCCGACCGAGCACCCCCGGTAAACACCCTGCCCGAACGGGCCGGGCAATCCGACAGATAACCTGTCAGCAGCGGCCGAAGCTCCAGCGAGGCCGTATCCCACCCGCGCGGCGCATGCCGCGCGAGCGCCGGTGAGCAAGCCCTGTGGACATGACAGGCTCGCGACCTAGCCGAGCGCCGACGAGGCGTCGTCACAAGCAGGTTGTGCATACCAACACGACCACGGCTTTTTCAGGGATACTGATCGCGAGGACGGCCGGTTACGGATACGTCCCCGGGCAGAACTGAGGGAAAGGAAGCTTCGCGTCGTGGATGCGCGTTCGGCTGCGCTGGTCCGCGCCAACTTCCGTTCGGTGATCGAGTCACCGCACGGACCCGAACGGTTGGTCAGTGCGTTCTACGGTCATTTGTTCGCCGAGAACCCGCAACTGCGTGAACTGTTCCCGCCTGCGATGGAAATGCAGGCAAAGCGGATCGTCACCGCCATCCAGTACGTGCTCGATCACCTCGAGGACTGGGGGCGGGCGCAGAAGTTCCTGGAGCAGTTGGCCCGTGACCATCGCAAATACGGAGTCGACGCGGCGCACTACGACGCCGCGGGTCGAGCCTTGCTTTCGGCGTTCCGCGCGTACAACGGCATCGGGACCTGGCATCGTGGGCTGGAAGAGGGCTGGCGCGACATCACCATCCTGATCTCCGCGTCCATGGCCATCGGCGCGAACTCCGACAAGTCCCAGCCGTACTGGGAGGCGACCGTGGTCGGTCATCGCCGGGTGCTCGAGGACCTGGCCATCGTGCGGCTGCAGTCGGAGAGCCCGATCCCCTATCAGGCCGGACAGTACGTGCCGCTCACCGTGCCGCAGCGGCCGAAGATGTGGCGCTACTTCTCGCCCGCGATCCCGGCCAATCCGTACGGCGAGATCGAGTTTCACGTCCGCAAGATCCGCGGCGGCTGGGTGAGCCCGGCCATCGTGAACGAGACCAGGGTGGGCGACCGCTGGCAGATCGCCGGACCGCTCGGCGGGCTGCACGTGGACCGGGACAGCGGCCGCGACGTGCTGCTGATCGGCGCGGGCACCGGCATCGCCCCGCTGCGCGCCCAGCTGATCGAGATGGGTCAGCGCGGCATCAACCCGAGGGTGCACTTCTTCATCGGCGGCCGCTACCCCTGCGATCTCTACGACGTGGAGAACATGTGGCAGCTCTCACAGAGCAATCCGTGGCTCACCATCGTCCCGGTCTGCGAACAGAAGACCAATCCGTGGTGGTATCCGCATCCGCCGCAGGAAGAGCCGTACGGCATGCACCGGCGGCTGATCGGTAACCTGGGCGCGGTGGTCGCGAGCTTCGGCGCCTGGGCGGATCGGCAGATCCAGATCGCCGGTTCGGCGAAGATGATCGCGGACACCCGGCGCGCGTTGATCGCGGTCGGTACTCCGGAGCACATCATCAGCTCCGACCCTGTGTGACGAAGGAGGCCCCCATGGGGAATGGAAGCGGACGGAGTCCGCGGGGTGGGTAGAACACCGGGGGACCCCAGTGCGCTAGGCAATGGCGCACCTTTGCCGACCGAGTGGACAGCCACGGTCGTCGGACACCATCGAATCCGCCACGACCTGGCGGTGATTCGCCTGATCGGCGAGTTCGTTCCGTTCCTCGCGGGCCAGTCCGTCGAGGTCACCGTGCCGCAGCAGCCGAGCATGCGGCGCAGGCTTTCCCCGGCGCTGCCGCCGTCGCTGGACGGCAAGCTGGAGTTCCATGTGCGCACCGTGCCTGGCGGCTGGTGCAGCGGCTCCATCGTGGCCGACACCAGGCCCGGCGACGAGTGGCAGATCCGCGCGCCGTTCGGCAGGTTCGCGGTGGACCCGGCGGGCGACGAAGTGGTGATGATCGCGGGCGGCACCGGCCTGGCCCCGCTGCGGGCGCAGATCCTGGACCTCGCACGCGAGCCGGAACCGCCGCACACCTACCTGTTCTTCGGCGGGCACACCCCGCGCGACCTGTACGCCTCGGACATGCTGTACCTGCTGGCCGGTGAATTGCCGTGGCTCACAGTCATTCCCGTGGTGGAGAGCCCGGACGACCCGAGCTGGGAAGACGAATGGTACGAGCGCAGCCGGGTGAAGATCGGCTTCCCGCCGGACGAGATGCTCTTCGGCACGCTCGCCGAGGTGGTCGGCTCGCACGGCGCGTTCGACAACCATCAGGTGCTGGTGTGCGGCTCCCCCGCGATGATCAATGCCACGGTGGATCGCCTGCTCGCCACCGGAACTCCGGCGGAGCGGATCCAGTTCGAGGGCGTGTGATCGCCTGCCTTGCCGGAATCCGGCCGCGGAACTGGGCGCGACCGGATTCCGACTGAGCCCGGGATAACGGGAGGGGTCGAAATCCCGGACGGCCGGTCAGAACAGCGGGTCGTGGCGGATGTTCTTGGTGAGCGTCCCCGCGGCCATCATGCGGAACTTGGTGGTCTGCACCATCGATGGGGAGCCGACGATCTGCACGTCCCGATCGGCCCAGGCGCCGAAGCTGGCGACCACCTTGCCGATCTGACCGGTCAGCCGCGGCTCCAGGCCCGCGTGCGCGGGCGCCAGTTCACTGGATTCGGTGTACCACCAAGGGTTTTCGTCGTGTTCGGTGACCGGTGTGACGGTCAGCCAGCGGTTGCTCACGGCCAGGCTGTTCAGCGTGTCCAGGTCATAGAGGTCGCACGGATGGTGGCCGCCGACGAACAGGTGCACCTTCGGGTTGGTGCGCCGCTGTGCCATCGCCATCAGCTGTGCGCGCAGCGGCGCGATGCCGGTGCCGCAGCCGACCATCAGCATCTTGCGCTTGGTGTTGCGCGGAATGCCGAGGCCGCCGAGCGGCGAGCCGAGCAGCCACTTGTCGCCGACCGCGGTCTTGCCGACGATGGCCGAGCTGACCCAGCCGCCGAGCACGCCGCGAACGTGAAACTCGATCTCCCCGTTGGCATTCGCGGGCACGGCGGGCGACATGTAGCGCCACATCCGCGGCCGGGCCGGTATCTGCACGCTCAGGTATTGACCGGCGGCGTATTGCATCGGCTGGTCCAGTTGCAACCGCAGCACGGTGAGGTTGCGCAGCACGTTGCGGCGTTCCATCACGGTGCCGGTCCAGACCGGCGGCGTGGTTTCCTTCTCCGCCGCGCCGATCATGGTCTCGCCGATGATCTTCAGGCCCTCGTCCCAGGCCCGGTCGACCTCGTCGGTCCACATCTCGGTGCCCGCGTACACCTGCATCGCGGTCTTCAGCGAGACCGCAACCGCCGTGTAATGCTCGGGCTGCACACCGTATTTGCGGTGATCACGACCGAGCTGAGAAAGGAAGGGCAACAGCTTGTTCGGCTCCTCGAGCCGATCCAGGGCATAGGCGATGGCCTTGACCAGGCGGTCTCGCTGTGCGTCCATGGCTGCTGGAAAGAAATCGCGGACTTGGGGGTAGTCGGTGAATAGGATCGCGTAGAACGATCTCGCTAATTTCTCCGGCCCCCCTTCCTCCGCAGCAACCGCCTTGAACGTCGTTCTGATCAAAGCGACAGTCCGCGAATCCATTTGTGTCACAACCCCATTTCGCACTCGAACACAAACTGTGCCGGCGAGTGAGGTGCTGCGGGACACTCGTCAGCAGCCGTTGCCAAGGAGTGTAGGCGAGGTTTGCCAGGAGCGGAATCCTCCGTTTAAACAACAAGCGTGTAATTCCCCGGAAACGAGGACACCCGGCGTAAAACACTCACGAAACAGACTGGCAGACCGCAAAAACCGGATGAAATCGGTCACGGATACACTGAATTTGCAAGACTCGTTATGCAGTCTTCGCTTCGACGGCGATCTCAGAGCGACCGTGCGGCAACACCACTGGACGCCTGACCGACTGAGTCGGGCCGCGCCGCGCGCCACGCCACCGGGGCTCCCGATGAAACTGACCAGTCGGCTATCAACCCGAAATGGCCGACCTGATGCGCTGTCGCACACCGAGTCTCGGCTTACCGTTGGCTAACCTTCGAAATGCCCAGTCCGGCATGACTTCGGGCCGCTGACCTCGGCGCATGATCAATATGCCGAGGCCGGCGGCCCGATAGTTAGCTAGCCGTATTCAGTATTGTTGCGGCACTGTTGTTCGCTCAAATACCACGGCGATTACGCGGTTGCCACACCACCAGTGCGGTACTGCGTTGCGGCGGCGAAAGATCGGGCCGATAGCCCGCTCGCAACCGATCCAGCTCGGCCGATAGTTCGGCTACGCGCTGTTGCAATTCCTCGACCTGATTGGTGAGTTCGATGATGCGTTTGATGCCCGCCAGGTTGACGCCCTCGTCCTGAGACAGCCGCTGCACCTCGCGCAACAGCTCGACGTCCCTGGCCGAGTAGCGTCGCCCGCCGCCCGAAGTCCGTTGTGGCGTAACCAGTCCCAGACGGTCATAAGTGCGCAGGGTCTGCGCGTGCATGCCCGCCAACTGGGCCGCCACCGAGATCATGAAGAACTCGACGCGCGACGAACCGCCGCCCGCCTGCTTCGGATCATTGGACATCAAGCACCTGCCCATCCTGCCCGTGGGTCGAAGCCGCTGGCCTTCTCCGCCTCCGCGTAGCGCCGAAGCGCCTCGGCCGCATTGTCGTCCAGCTTCTGTGGCACCGCGACCTTGACGGTGACCAGCAGGTCACCGGCGCCGCCGCCGCGCTTGGGCACGCCACGACCGCGTACCCGCAGGATGCGGCCGTCCGCGGTGCCCGGTGGCACCTTGACGCCGACCCGCCCCTCCAGGGTGGGCACGGACACCGTGGTACCGAGCACCAATTCGCTGTAGCTGACCGGCAGCACCAGGGTCAGGTCGTCGCCGTTGCGGCCGAAGACCTTGTCCTGGCTGACGTGCACGCTGACGAACAGGTCGCCCGACGGCGCGCCGCGCAGGCCCGCCTCGCCCTGTCCGGCCAGCCGAATCCGTTGTCCGTCACTGACTCCCGGGGGAATCCGCACCGTGATGGTGCGCGTGCGGTTCTGGATGCCGCTGCCGTGGCAGTCGACGCACGGGTCGTCGATGATCGAGCCGGTGCCCCGGCAGTCATCGCATGGCTCGCTGAAGCCGAACGCGCCCTGGTTGCGGCTGATGATGCCGGTGCCGTTGCAATGCGGGCAGACCCGCGGGCTGGTGCCCGGCTTGGCGCCGCTGCCGTGACACGTGGTGCACGGCGACGGGCTGGTCATCCGCAGCGGAACCGTGACGCCCTGCGCGGCCTCGCGGAAGCCGAGAGTCGTCTCGGTCTCCACATCGGCCCCTCGCCGCGGCCTGCTCGTGGTGCGCTGGCCGCCCCGGTTGAACAGGCCGCCGAGCAGGTCACCGAGGCCACCGTCGCCGGCGTTCGCGCCGCCGAAGATGTCACCGATGTTGAAGTCCTGCGAAAAGCCGCCCGGCGCACCGGGAGTGAACCCACCGCCGCGTGGATAGCCGCCACCCGCGAACAGCTTGCGGGTCTCGTCGTACTCCTTGCGCTTGGCCGGATCCGACAGCACCGCGTGGGCTTCGCTGACGGTCTTGAACCGCTCCTCCGCCTTGGTATCACCGGGATTGGCGTCCGGATGCAGGTCGCGTGCCAGCTTGCGGTACGCCTTCTTGATCTCGTCCTGCGAGGCGCCGGAGGAGACACCCAGTTCCTTATAGAAGTCCTTTTCGATCCACTCCCGTTGACTCACCGGATATCTCCTCCTCTCGCGTCTTATTACTGTTTGTTCGCGCCGGCATCAGCGTCCGATGCCTCGGTCGGATCGGTGCTGGCCACATCGGCCACGCCATCGGTTACCCCGACCAGCGCGTGCCGAAGCACCCGATCGCCGAACCGATAGCCCTTGCGCATCACGATGCCGATCACCGGGTCGTGCCCGGATCCCTCGTGCTGCACGGCCTCGTGCAGGGTCGGATCGAAAGGCTCACCCGCCGAACCGAATTCCTCGAGCCCCTGCTTGTGCAGCGCGGTGGCCAGCTTGTCGGCCACCGACTTGAGCGGTCCGTTGTCCAGGTCGCCGTGCGCCCGCGCCCGATCGAGATCGTCGAGCACGCCGAGCAATTCGGTGACCACGGCGGCCTTGGCGGTGTCGATCGCGGTCTTGCGATCGCGTTCGACGCGGCGCCGGTAGTTGGCGTACTCCGCGGTCAGCCGCTGCAGGTCGGCGGTGCGCTCGGCGAGTTCCTTGCTGATGGCGTCGGCCAGCAGCTCGGCACCCTGCGCCGCGCCGATGATGGACTCGGTACCGTTACCGGCGTCCGGGCCGGAGCCGGCGGCGTCTTGCGCCGCCGGCTCGCGAACCTCACCGGTCTCCGGGTCGATCTTGCGATTGTCCACGAAGGTGATCGGCTCTTGCTCGGAGTTGCGCTGCTCCGAATTGTTGCCGTGGGTCACTTCTTCTCCGTGTCCACCGGCTCGTCGACAACCTCGGCGTCGACGACCTCGTCATCGGCGTCGGTCGCCGAGGAGCCATTGCTGGACGCGGCCGACTCGTTGGCCGACGACTCGTAGATCGCCTGACCGAGCGCCTGCGACTCGGTCGCCAGCTTCTCCACGGCCGCCTTGACCGCGGCGATGTCGGTGCCCTTGAGCGCCTCGTTCGCCTCGACGATGGCCGCCTCCACCTTGGACTTGATGTCCGCGGGGACCTTGTCCTCGTTCTCCTTGATGAACTTCTCGGTCTGGTGCACCAGCGACTCGGCCTGGTTGCGGGTCTCGGCCTCCTCGCGGCGGGCCTTGTCCTCGGACGCGTGCTGCTCGGCGTCCTTCACCATCCGGTCGATCTCCTCCTTGGACAGGCCGGAGCCGTCCTGGATCTTGATCGTGTTCTCCTTGCCGGTGCCCTTGTCCTTCGCGGTCACGTGCACGATGCCGTTGGCGTCGATGTCGAAGGTGACCTCGATCTGCGGCACACCGCGCGGGGCCGGCGGGATGCCGGTCAGCTCGAACGAGCCGAGCAGCTTGTTGTGCGAGGCGATCTCGCGCTCACCCTGGAACACCTGGATCTGCACCGAAGGCTGGTTGTCGTCGGCCGTGGTGAAGGTCTCCGAGCGCTTGGTCGGGATGGTGGTGTTGCGCTCGATGAGCTTGGTCATCACGCCACCCTTGGTCTCGATGCCCAGCGACAGCGGGGTCACATCGAGCAGCAGGACGTCCTTGACCTCGCCCTTGAGCACACCGGCCTGCAGCGCGGCGCCGACGGCGACGACCTCGTCCGGGTTCACGCCCTTGTTCGGCTCACGGCCGCCGGTCAGTTCCTTGACCAGCTCGGAGACGGCGGGCATGCGGGTGGAGCCACCGACGAGCACGACGTGGTCGATATCGGCGACGTTGATGCCCGCGTCCTTGATCACGGACTGGAACGGCGCACGGGTGCGGTCGAGCAGATCCGAGGTGATCTTCTGGAACTCGGCGCGGGTCAGCTGCTCGTCGAGGAACAGCGGGTTCTTGTCCGCGTCGACGGTGATGTAGGGCAGGTTGATCGAGGTGCTCTGCGAGGAGCTGAGCTCGATCTTCGCCTTCTCGGCGGCCTCACGCAGCCGCTGCAGCGCCATCTTGTCCTTGGTCAGGTCGATGCCGGCGCTGGCCTTGAACTTGTCGACCAGCCAGGTCACCACGCGCTCGTCCCAGTCGTCGCCACCGAGGTGGTTGTCACCGGAGGTCGCGCGGACCTCGACGACGCCCTCGCCAATTTCCAGCAGCGAGACGTCGAAGGTGCCGCCACCGAGGTCGAAGACCAGGATGGTCTGTTCCTTGTCGCCCTTGTCCAGGCCGTACGCCAGCGCGGCCGCGGTGGGCTCGTTGACGATGCGCAGCACGTTCAGGCCGGCGATCTGGCCGGCTTCCTTGGTGGCCTGCCGCTGAGCGTCCTCGAAGTACGCGGGCACGGTGATGACCGCGTCGGTGATCTCCTCACCGAGGTAGGCCTCCGCGTCGCGCTTCAGCTTCATGAGCGTGCGCGCGCTGATCTCCTGCGGCGTGTACTTCTTGCCATCGATCTCGACGGTCCAGTCGGTGCCGATGTGGCGCTTGACCGAGCGAATGGTGCGGTCGACGTTGGTGACGGCCTGGTTCTTGGCCGGCTGGCCGACCAGCACCTCGCCGTTCTTCGCGAAGGCGACGATCGACGGGGTGGTGCGCGATCCTTCCGAGTTGGCGACGACGACCGGTTCTCCGCCTTCGAGTACGGCGACGACCGAGTTCGTGGTCCCGAGGTCGATTCCGACCGCACGAGCCATTGTTGTTCCTCCTATTTGACGTACTTACTGGTGTCGGTGCTGGGCAAGTGTCGCCCTACGGCCAGGTCGCCCTGTGCCGTGAGACCTCGCCCCAGCACCTGACGGAGCACGGTCCCAGCAACGCTGGTCCTTTCGAGCGACCTGCGAGCAGTCGCTACGCTGAGCGTGGTCGACTCAATCCTGCCCCCAATCATCACCGGGAGTCAACTCAAACTTGAGTCCGACACACTCAACACTGTCGAATAGCTCAACGGCCGACCGCCGAGGATCATTCCCGAACGCCGACCCCAATTTCGTCCGTTCGCGATTCTCGTCTCCCGGACCCACCCGGGCCACCCGTGGTGCAATGACTCCCGCTGCGGGCGAGAGGAGTCACGGTGTCGACGAAGACGCGGTCATGGTGGGGTTGGGGCAACGTCGAGGACGCGGTCGACGGCGCGGAGCGGGCGGCGCTGACGGCGCGGGTCGCGGCGATCCTGCCGGGCGCGGATCTGACCGTGCACGAGCCGCCGACGATCGAATCGCTCGCGCTGCCCGCATCCCGGGTCGCCGCGCCGGACGCGCTCGCCGAGTTGGTTTCCGTGGATCCCGCCGATCGGGCGGCGCACGCGCACGGTAAGGCGTTCCGCGATGTCGTGCGAAATCTGTTGGGCGACGTGCGAACTCCGCCTGATCTCGTCGTCCGGCCGCGCACCGAGGCCGATATCGTCGACGTGCTCGACTGGGCGAGTCGGGCGAATATCGCGGTAATCCCGTTCGGCGGTGGGACTTCCGTCGTCGGCGGGGTGGAGCCGCGGCTCGACGGCGATTTCGCCGGTGCGGTGAGCCTCGATCTGGGCGCGCTCGATCGCGTGCTCGAGATCGATCCCACCAGTCGTGCCGCACGGATTCAGGCCGGAGTGTTCGGGCCCGCGCTGGAAGACCAACTGCGCGAAGCGAAGCTGACCCTGCGGCATTTTCCGCAGTCGTTCGAGTTCTCCACGCTCGGCGGCTGGCTGGCCACCCGGGCGGGTGGGCACTTCGCGACGCTGTACACCCACATCGATGACCTGGTGGAGTCGATGCGGGTGGTAACGCCTGCGGGCATCAGCGAATCCCGCCGGTTGCCCGGTTCAGGTGCCGGGCCCGCGCCGGACCGGATGTTCCTCGGCTCCGAGGGAACGCTCGGTGTGATCACCGAGGCGTGGGTGCGCCTACAGGACCGGCCACGTTGGCGCGCAACGGCTTCCGTGCACTTCGACGACTACGGCCGCGCGGTCGCCGCCACCCGCGTCATCGCACAGTCTGGCCTGTATCCGACCAACTGCCGACTGCTCGATCCGGCCGAGGCCTTCCTCAATGCCGGTGCGGCGACCGCAGGTGGGGTGCTGGTGCTCGGCTTCGAATCCGCGGATCACCCGACGCGGCCATGGATGGAGCGTGCTGTCGAGGTCGCCGTCGAGCACGGCGGCACATTGCCGGAACCCGTGCGCTATTCGGATTCGGACACGAACACGCACAGCGGCGGTACGGCCGATACCTGGCGTTCGTCGTTCCTGCGCATGCCGTACCAGCGCGATGCCCTTGCCGCACAGTCGATGATCACCGAGACCTTCGAAACCGCCTGCACCTGGGACAAATTCGAGGCGCTGAAGGGCGCCGTGACCACTGCCGCGAACGACGCGATCCGCGCGGCGGGCGCGACCGGCGTGGTCACCTGCCGGTTCACCCACGTCTATCCGGACGGGCCCGCCCCATACTTCGGCATCTATGCCACGGGCCGCTGGGGCAGCACGGTCGCGCAGTGGGATGAGATCAAAGCCGCTGTGTCCGAAGCGCTCTCGGCCGCAGGCGGCACGATCACGCACCACCATGCGGTGGGCCGGGATCACCGGCCCTGGTACGACAGGCAACGTCCGGAACCGTTCGCGCTCGCACTCCGCGCGGCCAAGTCCGCCCTCGATCCGGCGGGCATCCTGAATCCCGGTGTGCTGCTGTGAATTACCGACCCCTGGTCAGCAGGGGCGCATTCGCTCGTGCGTGAGACCGGGGTGAATGCCCGGGCGTAAGCCGTTGCTCGCGGCCATCCGTTGCAGCAGCCGCAGCAGCGTCGCCCGCTCCTCCGGGTCGATATCGGCGAACAGTTCGCCGTCGAGGACGGTCACCGCCTGTTGCGCGCGGACCAGTACGTCGTGCGCGGCGGGCAGCAGATAGACGGCGTGGGCTCGCCGGTCGGTCGGGTGCCTGCGTCGTTCGACGAGCTGTCGTTTCTCCAGCTCGTCCACCAGCCCGACCATCACATTGCGATGGATGCCGAGCGTCTCGCACAGCTGCTGCTGCGTTTGCCCATCGTGTTCACGCAACATCCGCAGCATGCCGAAGTGCCGGGGACTGATGCCGAGTGGCGCGAGCAGCTCGCCGAAGCGGCCTCCGGTGTAGGAGCCGAACTGGCCGAGCAGGAAGCCAGGCTGGTCGGACAGCGGCGGGAACCTCGGATCGGCGTCGGTCACGCACCCAGCTTACCGTTAATGCACCCATAATGATTGCCCTATTGCGTGATAATCACTTCATGTGCATAGTTTGAGGGGTCGCCACGCCCATCGAATCGAAGAGAGCCGCCGTGGACCACGACCTCCCCACCACAACCCCACTCGACCCCCGCCGCTGGATCGCCTTCGCAGTCGTCCTCGCCGCGGGCTTCATGGATCTGCTCGACGTCACGATCGTCAATGTCGCCGTCCCCAGCATCCAGTCCGACCTGAAAGCCCAGTACTCGCAGATCGAATGGATTGTCGCGGCCTATGTGCTGGCGTTCGCCGCGGTGCTGATCACCGGCGGCCGGCTCGGCGACATCTACGGGCGCAAACGCGTCTTCCTGGTCGGCATGGCCGGATTCACGCTGGCGTCCGCGGCCTGCGGGCTCAGCACCGACCCGACGATGCTCATCGCGTCGCGCTTCGTACAGGGCGCGATGGCGGGCCTGATGGTGCCGCAGATCCTGGCCATCATCCGGGTCACCTTCCCGGAAAACGAACGCGCCAAAGCGATTGCGCTCTACAGCGCGGTCGGCGGGTCCGCGTCGGCGGTCGGGCTTTCGCTCGGCGGGTTGCTCGTGCAGTGGGACCTGTTCGAGCTGGCCTGGCGGCCGATCTTCCTGGTCAATATCCCGGTCGGCATTGCCGCGCTGTTCGCGGCCGCGGCCGTGCTGAAGGATTCTCGTTCGCCCGTGCCACCGCGGTTGGATGTGGTCGGCATGATGCTGGCCGTCGGTGCGGTGCTGCTGCTGGTCTATCCGATCACCGAGGGTCGCCGACTCGGTTGGCCCGCTTGGACTTTCGTCATGATCAGCGCGGCGGTGCTGACGTTCGCTTTGTTCGTCGGCTACGAAAGCAGACGGGCGCGGACCGGCGGATCGCCGCTGATCGATCTCGGCCTGTTCCGGTCCAGGCCGTTCGCGATCGGGCTCGGCAGCTGGCTGCTGTTCTGGATCGGGCTCGGCGGGTTCTTCCTGGTCTGGACGCTGTTCATGCAGTCGGGGCTCGGCTGGTCGCCGATGCGGGCCGGGCTGACGGCGGTGTTCTTCGCCGTGGGCGCCGGTGTGGGCGCGGGTGTTTCGGTCGGCGTGCTGGCGCCCAGGTTCGGCAGGCGGGTGCTGATCGCCGGTGGCGTGGTGAACGCAATCGGGTTCGGCTGCTACGGCTGGCTTGCCGCGCACTACGGGGCCGAGATCGCCTCGTGGCAAATGGTTTTCCCGCTGCTCGTGATCGGCACCGGGTTCGGCATGGTGGTCGCGCCGACCATCGATCTGCTGCTCGGCCAAGTGCCCGCCAGAGAGGCAGGCGCGGCATCCGGGCTGCTCAATACCGGGCAGCAGCTCGGCACCGCGCTCGGCGTGGCACTGGTCGGTGTCGTGTTCTTCACTCAGCTCGACCATGATTCGGGCCGCGGGGTGGCCGCGGTAACCCCGCGGATCCGCGCCGAGCTCGCGGTGGCCGGCTTGCCGCTGCCCGCGCAGGACGAAATTCTCACCAATTTCCGGGCCTGCGTACGGGATCGATCCGCCGAGATCGATCCGACCGTGGTGCCGGACAGCTGCCGCGCGCCCAGCGGCAGCGATGAGGTCGGCCGGATAGTGGCCGAAGCAGGGGCCGACGCGAACGCGGCGAACTTCGCCAACACCTTCGACTACACGCTCTGGTACGGCATCGGAATGCTGCTGCTGGTGTGCCTCGGGTTCTTCGCGCTGCCGAAGGACGCCAAGCTCGAACCACACGAAACCGATACCGCGACAGCGGATCTGACACCGATAGGAGTATGAGAACAATGGATATCTTGATCATCGGCCGCGGGCCGAGCGTGGTGGAGTCGGGCATCGCCCAGCTCCGGGCCCAGGGCTTCAGCGCACACGGCGTGATCGCCGACGAGGACGCCCTCGCGGTCCTCGCCGCCGATCCGGTCGACTACCTGCTGATCGGCGGCGGCGTGGAAAGCGATTCGCGCGAACTGTTGATCAAGAAGGCCGAGCAGCACGGCGTCTCGGTGATCGAAGCCAACCGCAAGGGGCGCGACCTCAAAACCTACCTCCAGGAGGAGGTGTTCCCGGTCCTGCGCGCTAAGCAGTGACACCGGCACTCCTTCTGATTTCCCGCACCCGATTTCGCATGCGATTTCAGGTGCGGGAAATCGAGGATCGTGCGGCTGATCGCTGTTTTGTCGGACGGGGCGCAGTAGCGTGGGTGACGCTGCCGATACGAGGAGTTCACTATGCGGGCCGCCGTCGTCACCAACTCGAAATTCGAGGTCATCGACCTGCCGACACCGATACCGGGGCGCGGGCAGCTGCTGATCGACGTCTCGCGCTGCGGCATCTGCGGTTCGGATCTGCATGCCCGAACCCATGCCGACGAGATGGCCGAGTTGGGCGTGGCGACCGGCTACGACTCGTTCATGCGGTCGGATCAGAGCGTGGTGCTCGGCCACGAATTCAGCGGTGCGGTCGTCGATTACGGGCCCGGTTGCCGCAAGCGGTGGGCGACGGGCACGCCGGTGGTGGCGCTGCCGATCGTGCGGCACGGTTCGAAGCCGCAGCTCACCGGGCTGTCGGTCGAGGCGCCCGGCGCGTATGCCGAGCAAGTGGTGGTCCAGGAATCGATGACCATGCCGGTGCCGAACGGGTTGTCCGCCGAACACGCCGCGCTCACCGAACCCATGGCCGTGGCTTGGCACGCGGTGCGCAAAGGGCGAGTCGGCAAGGGACAGAACGCCTTTGTGATCGGCTGCGGACCCATCGGCCTCGCGGTGATCAGCATGCTGAAGGCCGCGGGCGTGCGCACCGTGGTGGCCAGCGACTTCTCCCCGCGCCGCCGCGAACTCGCGACCGCGTGCGGCGCGGACATCGTCGTCGACCCCGCCACCGACTCACCCTGGACCGCCGCCCCGAAACACGGCCGCATCAACGGCGTCACCGACATCCTCAACCTCGGCTTCGACACCATGGACCGCCTGCGCCGCGTCCCGAACCTCCCCTGGTGGTACATCTTCCGGCTGGCGAACACCCTGAACGCGGGCCCCTCCGGCCCCGTCATCTTCGAATGCGTCGGCGTCCCAGGCATTCTCGACCAAATCCTCACCGCAGCACCCCCACTCTCCCGCGTGGTAGTCGTCGGCGTCTGCATGCAACCCGACCGCATCAACCCCGCCATGGCCATCAACAAAGAAATCGAACTCCGCTTCGTCCTCGGCTACGATCCCGGCGAATTCCGCGACACCCTCCACATGCTCGCCGAAGGCAAGGTAAACCCCATCCCCTTGATCACCGGCACCGTCGGCCTCAACGGCATCGAATCCGCCTTCACCACCCTCGCCAACCCCGACCACCACGCCAAAATCCTCATCGACCCAGCAAGTTCGGCCACCACGCTCAGCTGACCGCTTGGCAACTACTCGGGTAGTTGGGTGAGGGTGCCTTCGGCGCTGCGGGCGGCGGTTAGGCAGGCGGTGGTGGTGAATTGGTCGGCTAGGGGGTGGCGGGCTCGGGAGCGCCATTTGCGGACTGCGGCGATGGCTTGGTTTCGTTGGACCGAGGGGGCCGCGTCGACTGGGAGGCCTAGGCGGAGGTGGGGGGCGATGCCGGAGCCGCCGATGAGGCGGTGGAGTTCGGCTAGATCTGGTGGGGGCAGGGTTAATTCGTCGGTGCGGAGGCGGCCGAGTAGGCGGAGTTCGGCGAAGCCGTGGACGTCGGCGAGGAGGGTGCGGACGCGGGGCAGTAGGGCGTCGGCCTCGCTGCCGGGGTAGGCGGTGAGGACGCGGGCGAGGGCGGTGAGGGCGGAGTGGGCCTTGAGTTGGTCGGCGCGCTGGCCGAATTGGACATCGAGGACCGAGCGGAGTTCGTCTACGCCGCTGCGGTTGGTCAACTCCGCTGCCAGCGTGGCGGAATCGCGTACGCCGAGTCGGATCAGGGTGACGGCCATTCGAATGCCGAACAGGCCGAATCGCTCGGCGAGCTGGGCTCTGAGTTCCGGTGCCACCGGCAACGCGACGTCGGGGCGGGCGAATCGATCCGCGGACAGTAGTGCCGTGCTCAGGTCGTCGACCGGGACACCGGCCAGTGCCTCGAACGCCGCGTACTCCTGTTGGCGCAGCGTGGCGGCGGCGAACGCGAGCAGTCCGGCAACCGGAATCACGGCCTGGCACAGGCCCGTTCGCTCCAATTCGCCGGCGAAACGGGTCGCGACGTCGCGCGCCGAATGCAAGGCGTCGATCCGGCCCGCGCCGATCTCGTCGGCCCTGGAGACCACGCCGACTACGCCGAGCGGACCCGAAACACCCTGTGCTGCTCCGGTTCCGGCACCAACCCGTTCGAGGAACCGGACGTCAGCGGCGTCGAGCCTGCGCAGCAGATAGACGACGGCGTCGGCTCCCGGAACCGCGACGCCTTGCTCGGCCTGCTCCATATCCACACCTGGCGTGAGCAATCGGGCCGTGCGCCGCGACACCTCCCGCGACAGCGACGAGGTACCCGGCGTATCGATGATCGTCGTGTGGGCCAGCGCGGCGGCGGGCCATTCGACCTCGAGGTGATCGACTTCGCGTGCCGCGGGCGCGTTCCAATTCAGGCGATCCAGGTCGAAGGTCAGCCCGTGCGTACCGCCACCGCGTCGCACCACCACGTTCGCGCGGGCGCCGTCGCCCGCGTGCGCCGTCACGCTCGGGGTGGAGCCGTAGCGGTACCAGGTGACGACCCTGGTGCATTCGGTCGCATCGGTCGGCGCGATGTCCTGCCCGACAAGGGAATTGAGCAGCGTGGACTTACCGGCCTTCAACGAGCCCGCGAGTGCGATGCGCAACGGTTGATCCAAGCGACCGGCACAGTCAGCGAGCAGGGCCCGCGGCCTCGGCTCGCTCGCCAGCGCCGCGCGCGCCGCCCCGACCAGCCGATGCGCCTCGGCCACGATCCCCGGCGTCGCGCCGACCTCTCGCCTCACGAGGCCACCGTACCGACGGTCGCGCTCGGCAGCGCGGCCTGCATGGCGTCGGCGTAGCGACCGAGCTCGGCGACCACATTCAGCTGCCGCTCGAGTACCGTGCCGCGCTCGGCCCGGCGAGCGTTGGCCATGGTCGCCGCCTCCTGCGCGGCCCGCAGCGAATCGTCGATCGACCGTAGACTCCGTTCGGCCATACCGGCGTAGTGGTCACGCAGCGCCCGATGGATGCGGTGCAGCCGGTCCTTGGACTCCTTGCCGGTCTGGAACGCGACGTCGTCGACGAACCGGCGGACGGCGACCTTCGCCTCGTTGCGCCGCTTGGCCAGCCTGGCCTGCTTGTCGTCCCGGAAAGCCTTGCCGCCCACCACGAGTCCGGCGCCGAGCGAGATCGGGTTGAGCAGCGCGAGCCCGGCGAACGTGCTGGCCAGCCCGACCATCAGCACGCCGCCGTAGGAGCCGCGCATGCCGACGAGCAGTTTGCTGCCGAAGCCGATGTCGGGCTCCAGGTCGGCGAGGGTGCCCGCACCGACGTGCCTGCCCTCGACGGCCGCATCGGACCGCACGTCCGGCAGATCGGCGGTGCCGACCTCGGTGAAATGCTCGGCCACCCGCTGCGCGAGTTGCAGTGCGCGGGAATGGGTCCAGAGCAGGTTGTCACCGACCGCCGTATCGATGGTGCCGGTGAGGTATTCGGCAATGCTGTCCCAGTGCCGGCCGGGGTCGTGCTCGTCGATCCATTCCTCGGTGGTTCTGGCGATGCCGCGCAACCGTTCTCGCAGATCGTGGTCGACATCGCCCGCCAGGTCGGTGATTCCGTCGGCGAGGGTGGTCTGCCACGCGGCGGTGCGGCGGTGCAGTTCTTCGGCCGAGGTCCGCGCGGCCTGCAGTTCCCGGACCGCCGCCGCGCCACGTTCCGGGTCACGCACCGCGACCAGTTCACTACCCAGGGCCAGCGCCAAATGTTCGGCGGCGGAACGGATGTCACGGGCCACCGCGGCGCGGGTGGCGAGCTGATCGCGGGCCACCACCTGATCACGCAGGAATTGGTAGAGCACACCGAAGCCCGACTCCAGGCCGAGCTGCTGGTCCTGCAGGCGCAACGCGTGGCTGCGCAGCAACGAGGACACCGCGATCATCGGCACATCGAGGCCCGCCTTGTCGAGGTGCCGCTGGTCGGCCTCGTGCACCTGACGCCAGTGCGGGTACAGGTCGGTCTTGGTGACCAGCAGCGCGACGGTAGGGCACAGCTCGCGCACCTGACGCAGGAACGCGAGCTCGGGCTCGGTGAGCTCGGTGGACGCGTCCGAGAGCACCAGCACCGCATCGGCGGCGGGCACCATACTCAGCACGCCTGCCGCATAAGAACTTCCGTGCCCGCCGACGCCCGGAGTGTCGACCAGCACGATGCCGTCGGCCAGCAAGGCGTTGGGCACCTGGACCTCCAAGCGCAGGATCCGCCGTCCCTGCGCCATCGGGGAACGCGCGGTGATCGTGCCGATCTCGTTGATCGGCACCGGAACTCGGGTCTCCGGGCCGCCGGAGTCGCCGCCGGGGCCGGTGAGCACCAGCTCCGCCTTCGGCTCTGGGCCGTAGGCGAGCAAGGTGGTGATCGTGGTGGTCACGTCATCACCCACCGGGCAGATCTCGAGATTCAGCAGCGCGTTGACGAACCGGCTCTTGCCCTGATCCAGTTGTCCCGCAATGACAATGCGCCGCCGCGGGTCGCGGACCCGATCGGCCGCCACCTCTAGGCGGCCGACCAGATCGTTGCGACCCGCGGCGCGTGCCGCCGCGATGGTTTCGCCGAGTACCGACAGCAGCGGTACCGCCGGTGGCGTGGCGTTCGGTGCGGGCGTCCCCATCGCGGTGTCGACCTCTTCCAGTGGAACGAGCGTTGTCAGGGCGGCGGCGCGATCAGTGCAGCATCGCATCGCCGGCGAGATCCGCACCGGCACTGCTGGCCAGATCCGCGCCCGCATGCGTATCGCCGAACAGTCCGGTGTCGCCGTGCACCCCGGCAGTACTGTCCAGCCCCGACCCGAAGGCACTGGAAACGTCAAGTGACGACCAGGCGTTAGCGGTCGACCCGATGTCACCGCTCAACCCGGCACCTGTGTCCACCGCACCATGCGTTGCGCCGCCAACCGAACCACCGAGTCCCGCACCGGTATCCACCGCCCCATGGGTTGTGCCATTGAGCGAGCTACCGAGGGTCGCGCCGGTATCCACGGCTCCATGAGTCGCGCCACCGAGCGAACCACCAAGCCCTGCTCCGGTATCCACCGCCCCATGGGTGCTCCCACCGAGTGAGCCCTGGAGCCCTGCGCCGGTATCTACAGCGCCGTGGGTGCTCCCACCAAGCGAACCACCAAGCCCCGCACCGGTATCCACCGCTCCGTGGGTAGTGCCATCGAGTGATCCACCAAGTCCCGCACTGGCATCCACAGCGCCGTGGGTAATGCTGCTGAGCGAACCGCCCAGGCCAGCACCGGCATCCACCGCACCGCCGATACCCGTGGACAGATCGCCGCCGATACCCGCGGCCGAGCCGATTCCCGTCGACAGTCCGGTCTCGAGGCCGGTCGCCGCATGGGCACCCGCTTCGAGGCCACCGCCGAGCCCGGTCTCGAGCCCCGTCCCGACCTGCGCACCGACACCAGCCGCACCGTCGAGCCCGGCGGAAAGCCCACCACCCAGACCCGCACCGGCGTCAGCAGCAGCTCCGATCCCGGTGGACAAGCCCGTCGCCAAACCGGTTGCCGCGTGCGTGCCCGCATCAACCGCGCCACCGACCTGAGCGCCGGCATCTAGGGCACCGCCAAGACCTGTCGACAGCCCGGTCGCCAAGCCCGAACCTACCTGTGCCCCGGCATTGATCGAACTGTCCACACTCGTGGCGAACCCGGTCCCGAGATCGGCGCCCACCTGCGTACCGGCGCCGAGAACCGCACCCGCGCTGCCGGAAAGGCCGGTCTCCAGCCCCGATCCGACCTGCACGCCCGTATTCACTGCGCCATCCACTGCAGAGTTGAGCCCACCACCGATGTCGGTGCCCGCGCCGATCGCGGCATCGAGTCCGGTCGCCAGCCCGGCCGTCGCCTGCGCCGTCGAATTAGCCACACTGCCAACAGTTGTGGACAACCCACCGCCAAGCTCGGTGGTGAGATCGGCATTCAGATCGGCCGCACCTTGCGCGACACCACCGAGTCCGGTCGACAACCCGGCCGCAGCTTGCCCGGTCGCGTCGAGCGCACCGCCCAAACCGGCGGACAGGCCCGTGCCGAGATTCGCCGCAGCGTCGACACCCAACCCCGTGGACAAACCGCCGGCCAACTGACTCCCGGCATCAACCGCGCCGTGCAGCCCGGCATTCAGACCGGCACCGAGATCAGCACCCGCGCCGACCGCCGCATCAAGTCCGGTCGTGACATCGGTCACTGCGTGCAGCGCACCCTGCAGCCCCGTGGACAGATCAGCCCCGACCTGAGTGCCCGCGCCGATCGCGGCATCGAGTCCGGTAGAGATTCCGGTCGTGGCCTGTCCCACCGCGCCGAGGGCACCGCCGATACTCGTTTCGAGCCCCGTCCCGACGTGCAGCCCGGCATCCACGGCACCCTGCACATCGGCACCGATACCGGTCACCGCCTGCCCGGCGACACCGAGCGCCCCGCCGACCGCGGCGGACAGATTCGCGCCGATATCGGCAACAGTCCCGAGTCCCGCGGAAAGCCCCGCACCGAGGTCCGCGCCGACCTGCAGCCCGGCGCCGATCGCGGAGTTCAACCCCGCGTTGAGGTCGAGACCCGTGCCGACCTGGCCGCCCAGGTCGATGCCCAGATCAGCGCCGAGGTTCAACCCGGCATCGGCCGCCGCGGCGGTACCGACGGTGCCCGCGGCACCGAGCACGGCCGCGGCACCGGTCTGCGCACCGGCGGCGACGATCGCCGACAGCTGGGAGCCGCCCGCGACCAGCGCCGACTCGGCGACCATCGGGGCGACGGCGGCGATGTCCTCCGGCGTGACGGCGGGCAAACCCGCCGCCACCAGCGCCTGCGTCGGGTTGGCGCAGTAGCCGACCGCCGCCTCGTGGTCGCGCAGCAGGTTGAGGATGAACTCGAGAATCGCGTTGGGTGTCATCAGAAAATCTCCTGAGAGCCGGCGGACCTCCGCGATCCGCATCGTTGGAATGCATTTCACGCTAGGGGCGTCACTCGTTACGCGTAACGGGGCCGACCCCCACAACTCACCCGATCCCGCCCTTAGGGGCATCCGTGGCATTAGGGGAATTTCCCCGGAAGTTCCCCGAAAGCGGTAACGGCTGACGGCCAGCAACCGAAACAACGAGTGCGTCGGCGTGCTCGTCCCGCCTTCCGCACTCGGACTAGACAGCAGCGACACCGGACCACAGAGTTTTCGAACGGGGTTCACGAATGACACAGCGTCTGGCGCTCGGCATCACTGTCGGGGCGTCGAATTCGGTCGCGGTGGCGGCAGCGGAGGATGGCAGCGACCGCGTGGTCACCCATCCCAGCGTGCTCCGCCTCGCGGCCGACACGCCGCCCGCCCTCGGCACCGCCACGCACGCCGCCGGGCGGCATTCCGGCGACGTGCTGGTCGAGGGTTTCCTCGCCAGGGTCGGCGATCCGGTGGACATGCTCGCCGAGGACGGCACCGCACATTCCGCCGCCGACCTCGTCGCCGCCGCCGCCGCCTGCCTGATGGACGAGATCAGCACGCAAGCCCGCGAGTACGGTTCGACGGTCGCCTGCCACCCGGCGTGGTGGCCCGCGCACACCGTCGACATCCAGCGCGCCGCCCTCGATCGGGAGGGCCTGCGCGAGGTGACCCTGGTGCCGGAACCGACCGCCGCGGTCCGCTGGCTCGAATCGGCGCACGGCCCGCTCGGCGACGGTGCGGTGATCGTGTACGACCTCGGCGCGGCCGGCCTGACCGTCTCGGTGGTGCGCACCGGCGATCACGCGGGCTTGCTCGGCACACCACTGCGTACCACGGACGTCGCCGGTGCGGAATTCGATCTGCTGACCATGCGCTACGTGCTGGCAAACGCTGTGCTCGCAAATGATTTCGACCCGTACGACCCGGTGGTCGAGCGGGAATTGTCGGCATTACGCGAGCGCTGCAGAACAGCGAAAGAAGAGCTGTCGATAAATACCGCCACTGTCGTGCAGGTGCGGCTGAATCCGGCGGACACGCACAGCGGCAACGTCCGGCTGGTGCGCGGCGAACTGGAGGACCTGCTCCGCGCGCCCCTGCTGACCTCGATCGACCTGATCCGCGACGCGGTGCAGCGGGCCGGGCTCGACATCGGCGATATCGGCCGGGTGCTGCTCACCGGCGGCGGCGGCGCGATCCCCTTGGTCGCCGAGCTGATCTCCACCGAATTCGGTCTTCCGGTGGTCGCGGCCCCCGACCCGGCCAACACCAGTGCCCGCGGTGCCGCCGCGCTTGCCGCGGATCTGGCAACGGTCACCGCGCCGGTCACACCGGCCGTGCCCGCCGCACCGCAGACCAAAGAGCTTCCCTCCGTGGCGATCTCGCCGCTGCCGCAGGATGCCGCGCCGCGCAAGCCGCGGTTCAGCGGCAGGCAGCGCGCCGCCATCGTCGCGGGCGCCGCGGTCTTGATCGGGTTGCTGGCCACCGGCACCGTCGCGATCGGCACCGGTGCCCAGCCCGGCCCGAACTCGCCCTCGACCGGACACTCGTCCGCAGCGGAGATCGCCGCGACCAACGGGGTACCGGCCGGTGATCCGGCCAGTCCCAACGCACCTGTCGCCGCGACCGACTCGACCACCTCCGCTGCGGGTCGCCCGAAACCCGTTGCGGGGCAACCTGGTTCCCCCGCCGCAACGACAGTATCCGTGGTGAACAGTCAGCCCGCCGACCAGCCCGCCGCACCGCCCGCGGAACCCGGTGCGCCACAACCGGCCCCGCAGCCGGCTCCGGCACCCGTACCCGTTCCAGCACCGGGTAACTACCCCGCACCCCCGACCCCACCGCAGGCACCGAGCCTGCCGACCGGTGTCCTGAAGGACCCGATCGATACCGTCGGCAACACCGTCGGCACCGTGCTGCGTGCCCCCGGCCAGATTCTCGGAGGAAACGGTGGCTGACATCGCGTTCGACACCCTGCCGTCCGCGCGCGAGATCCTTCGGGAACTGGAGTCCGCCGACCAGCAGCCGGTCGTCTTCCTCATCCGCGGCCGCTCGCAAACCGGTAAATCGACCCTGCTCAACGAGATTCGCCTGCGGCTGCGCGCACGCGGCATTCCCCTCCAGGACACCCCCGCGGTCGAGACGGCACCCGCCGATAACGTCAGTTCCCCCAACGGATCCGGCACCCGTCCGGCGCCGACGACCGAGCAGCGCCCGGCCCTGATCGTCGACAACGCCCACACGCTGAGCCAATCCGAACTCGAATACCTGTGCACCACTATCGAATCCGGCCAGCGCACGGTCGTGATCGCGGCCCAGCCGCGCCCGCACGACCTGCGGCTGCGCGCACTGGCCGACACGGTCGCCCGGCGCGGCCGGGTGATGGAACTGCGCGCCCTCGGCGTCGCCGACATCGCCCCGTTCGCCAGGGAGCTCGGCATGATGGTGCCGCGCCAGGTGTCCCAGCACATCCACCGGCAGACCGACGGCATCCGCGGCGGCGTGGTCGCCGCGCTGACCGCCGCCTGCTCGGCCCGGCTCGACGCGGGCATCGGCGCGGTCGACGCGGCCATCGCCGCGTGGGCCCGCGCGCTGCTGGACAACCTCGCGCCGGATCTGCTGGAAACCCTCGTCGTCGCCACCACCGGCGCAGGCCTGGACGCCAGCGAGCTCACCGAGGTGCTCGGTGTGGAACCCGTTGCCGCACAGCACCTCATCGATCGGGCCAGGGCCAGTGCCCTGGTCACCGATGCCGACCTGCTGCTCACCCCGGCCGTCGGCCCGCTGCGCACGCTGCTCGGCGACCGACGGTTCGTCGCGGTCCAGCGCAAGCTGCTCGGCGCACGGCTGGACGCGGGACTGCTGCGCGACCACACCGCGCTGCTGCTCGCCGAATCCGGCGTCCGCGACCCGCGCCTGGCCGAATTCCTCGCCGCCGCAGCGGAAAAGGCGGGCCGCGAGGCGGTGCGCTACTACGCGGCGGCCGCGGCGACCGGTGCCGACCCCGACCTCATCGCACTGCGTTGGGCCGAGGCCGCCGGGCGCAACGGCGACGGCGAAACCGCCATGCGGCTGGCCGAGCCGGTGCTGGCCCGATCCGGTGTGTCCAGCGCGGAACTGGCCGACGCGGTGCGGATCTGCGCCGCGGCGCTGACCCGGCGCGGCCTGGTCACCCGTGCGGCCCAACTGTATTCGTGGCTCGGCGCACAACGGGTCGGCGCGGACTGGGCCATCGGAGCCACGGTTCTCTCACTGGCCGGCGACGTATCCGGCGCGGCGGAGATGTCCGGCTCGTCGACGCAGTGGCCGCCGACCGAGGCCACCGCCCATGCCCGACTGATCGCCACCGCACTGGCCGGCACTCTTGGCGGACGCCGAGATGATCGCGGAATACCCACCGCACCAACGCTATCCACGAACGGCACGCCCGCAGCCGTCTCCGCACTGGTGCAAGCCGCGCACGCCGATTCCGGCGTCGACCGGTTCCTCCCTTGCACCGCGGTATCCATCGCGACGCTGCTCTGCCTCGGCACCGGCGAGCCACGCCGCGCGGGCGACGCACTGCGCCGCGCCACCGCCAGCGGCCTGCGCTGCCATCAGCTCCAGGTGCTCGCGGCCTGGTCGGCCATGCTCGGCGGCGACGAACGCGCCGCCGCCGCAACGGTTGCCGCGCTCGAGCACGATTCGCTCGACGTCCGCGACCGCCTGCTCGCGCACGGCGTCGCAGTCGGCCTGGCCAGGCGCACCGGCGATCACGCCGCGCTGTCGAAGGCCTGGCAGGCGGCCTATCTGATGTTCGACGATGTAGAGGCCGACCTGCTCGCGCTGCTGCCGATCGGCGAATTGTGGCTGGCCGGAATCCGATTGCGGGACGAGGGCCGCATCGCGCCCTTGATCGACTCCGCGCAAGCACTGCTGCGTCGGCTGGACGAACCGCCCGCCTGGGCGAACGCCTTCCACTGGTACGGCGTGCAGGCCGCGATCCTGCACGAGAGCCCGCAGGAGCTGCTCCCGCATGCCCGGCAGCTGAAGGCCGCGGCCGAAGCGGGCGACCGGCACGCCGCCGTGCTCGCCGACGCGGGCCGCACCTGGGTGCTCGTGCTGCGCGGCGAGGTATCGGCGGCACCGGTCGAAGCGGCCGTCGCCGGATTGAGCGAGATCGGCCTGACCTGGGACGCCGCCCGGCTGGCCAGCGAGGCCGCCCTCGCCGCGGCCGACTCGGCGACCGCGACCGCGCTGCTCAAGCTGGCCCGCACGGTCCGCGCCGACGCCAAACCGCAGGACCCGATCCTGCCGCCGGCCGCGACGCCGCCGCAGCAGGGCAGCAAGCCCGCCCCGGATCCGGCGGTCGGCGAGCCGACCGCGATCCTCAGCGAGCGCGAGCGGGAAGTCGCCGAGCTGGTGCTGCTCGGGCTGACGTACCGGGAGATCGGTGCTCGTCTGTACATTTCCGCCAAGACGGTGGAGCATCATGTCGCCCGTATTCGGCGCCGGATCGGTGCTCGGTCCCGATCGGAGTTATTGTCGATGCTCCGCGCCATGGGACACGGCTCCCTACTGGTGTGACAGAGTGCGGATTCGTCAGCCGGGAAGCCGAAGCGAGGTACTGAGGATGGCCACAGGGGTGGGCCTACGCATCGCCGAGGACGAGTGCACGGCGGCGATCGTCACCGACGGCGGCGAAGAACCGTTGTTCATCGTCCGCGAGTCGCTGCTGTACATGTCCGACGACGGTGACGCCACGCTCGGCGGACCACCGCCGGACGAGAATGCCCATGCGATCACCGGCTTCGCGCACGCCGTGGGTGATCCGGCGGGTATCTCGGTCGACGACGGCGAGGCCTATCGGGCCGAGGACCTGGTCGCGACCGCGCTGTTCTGCCTGATCAACCTCACCGCCGACCATCTCAACGGTCCGGCCGAGTTCTACGCGACCCACCCTGGTGACTGGCCGCGCGAATACGTGCAGGCCCTGCGCGACGCACTCGACTACCTGGGTCTGCGGTCGGTGCTGCTGGTCAGCGAGGCCGACCTGCCGATCGCCGAGGTCGGCGCGCCGGGCAGCACGTACGCCTACGACGCCGCCCGCGCGGCCTTGGCCGCAGTGCTGTCCACCCCGGCGGGCAGTACGCCACCGGACCCGAGCCATGCCGAGAACTCGACGGTGGACACCGTCATCATCCCGGCCGTGCCCGCGTCCGAAGCGACGCCGCAGGCGTACTCGGCGGCCATCCCGATGGCCGAACCGGTAGCGACGGCGGAAACCGCCGCGCCGCAGGAACCCGCGCGCAAAACCGAACCGGCGAAGGACCGCAAACAGCTCCCACTGCTGATCGGCGCCGCCGCGCTGATCGGACTCGTGCTCGGCGGCTTCGCGGTGGCTGTGTTTTTCCGTGACGACGGCAGCACGCCGGTGCCGCCGATGCGCGACGCCAAATCCGATCAGGTCTCGGTGAGTCCGACGCCGCCCCCCGCACCGCCGATCAACTTCCCGACCGTTCCGCTGACACCGACCACCATCGAGGCACCGGTCACCACCACCGCGCCGGCACCGCCGCCGGAGACGACGCCACCCCCGCCGCCGCCACCGACCACCGAGCCACCGACGACGACGCCGAGCCCGTCCACGCGGCCACGGCCCACCACCACGACGCCGTACAACCCCTTGCCGCAGATTCCGACGATCCCTGGCCTGCAGATACCGGGCAGTCGGTGATTAGTAGAGACCTTCCCCGGTTTGTGCCTTAAAGTGATGCGCTGACCGGTGTTGTCGGATGAATTGCAGGCGCCCGGTCTGTTGATGGCGGACGACTGTGAGCAACGATTCCAGGCCCGTTGCCGCGGATTGAGCTGGCACGTGTGTGCCAACGAAGGGATTTCATGCGCAAGTTGGTGGCGCGCCGCGCCACGGTCAAAGCTGTCGCCCTCGCTTCGACCGTTTTCCTCGCACCCTTGCTCTGCACGACCATCGCCGCGGCGGCACCGGCGACACCCGCACAGCTGAATGCCGATAATCTGCCGCCGGAACTGGTGCAGGCGATCGCCCGAGATCTGAAGATGACCCCGACGGAGTACCTGGACCGTGCGGCCCGCGCCCAGCAGCTGCGCGACTACGCCCGCGATTTCCGCTCGGAACGCCCGGAGTCCTTCGCCGGCGCCTGGATCGGCACCGACGGCAAGCCCGTCGTCGCGGTCACCTCGCTCGACGCCGCCAAGATCGCCGCGGCCGACGGTTACCAGACCCGGCTCGCCCCGGTGTCCGCGGACGGCCTGGAAGGCTCGCTGATGCAACTGAATCAGTGGATCACCAGCCTGCCCAAGGAAATCTCCACCGCGATCAACTCGGTCGCCATCGACTTCCTCAACAGCCAGCTGGTGCTCAGCGTCGCCAACACCCCGGCAGGCCACGTGCTGAACCTGCCGACCCTGATCGCCAACGTCAAGGTCATCCTCTCGCCCGGCAGCGGCGGCGGGGTGGAACGGCGGCCGATGGGCGGCGACACCTACATCAGCGCCCCGGTTTCGCTGCACGACGCCTCGCTCAAGGGCGTCGACGTCTGCTCGTTCGGCTTCAACAGCATCGACGCGGCCGGCAACGCGCTGAATATCAGTGCGGGACACTGCGATCCGAACGTCGACCAGAGCAACCAGGACGCCACCGTCTACTTCCCCAACGTCAAGGACATCCCGAACAGCCCGGAGCTCGGCTCGTTCGTCCAGGCGAAGCTGGGCGGGCAGAGCGCGCTGGACTACTCGGTGATCAAGCTGAACGACCGTGCGGTGCGCGCGGGCATGGACCAGCCGACGGTGCGCGGCGCCAACGGCACCACGATCGCCATCACCGGCACCGCCGACCCGATCACCGGCGCGCCGGTGTGCAAGTCGGGGCAGTCGTCCACCTTCACGTGTGGCTTCGTGGTGGCCGATCGGGTGGAGACCCAGCTGTACACCGCGGAGGGCGTGAGCAAGACCGTGCGCGGCTTCGCCAGCTCGGCCTGCACCCTCGGTGGCGACAGCGGCGGCGCGATCGTGTCCGGCACCCTCGCCCTCGGTATCACCAGCGGTTCCAACGCGGCCGAGGCACCGGACTGCAACGAGGCCAATATCGCCTTGGCGCAGTACGGCGGCACGGCCAGTCTCGGCATTCCGATCCGGCCGATCCTGGCCGATATCGACGCGTCGTCCGGTGGCGGCGTCGGCAGCGGCATCGCGGTGCGGACCCGGCCCAACGCCGGGTAAGACGTGCTGAGCACCGGGCGACCAAATCGGGCCTCGTTATAAGTAGGCATACCGGCCCAGAGCCCATATAGTCTGGGCATGCTCCTGCCACGTATAGGTCATCTCCGATCAGCTGCGCGACAGACCCGGGTCCGAAAATCAGTTATCGCCGCCTCGGCGGCGATACTGCTGTTCGGGCCCACGGCGGCAGTAGCGACGGCACAACCCGATCCGGCGCCGAGTCTGCCCGCCGAACTGGTCAGTGCCATCGCCCGAGATCTGAAGATCTCCCCGGAGGAGTACCTGCACCGCGCCGACGTGGCCCAGCAGGTCGCCGGGTTCGCCACCAACGCGCAGCGGCAGTTCCCGGCGGTCTTCGCCGGTTCCTGGCTCGACGACAGCGGCAAGGCCGTCGTCGCGCTGGCCCAGGGTCCCGGTGCCGACGATGCCCGAAAGGCCGCGGAGTCAGCGGGTTTCGAGGTTCGCAACGTCGCCAAGAGCGAGTCCGCGCTGCGCGGTGAGAAGACCGCGTTCCAGCGCTGGCTCGACGGTCAGCCCGAGGCGGTGTCGGCCCTCGTGCGTGGCGTGGTGATCGACACGGTCAACAACAGCATCGCGGTCCGCGTCGACAAGGCCGGCCTGCCGATGCCGAACTTCATCGACCCGGCCAGGGTCATCGTGATGGCGCCGCCGGTGGCCGGTGAGCAGGGCACGCTGCAGGCCACCGAGATCGCTGGTGCCGCGAACGGCGTGCTCGCCGGCGGCGACGGCTACGCCTCGGTCGCCGGTCGCCTCTCGCTGCGCTGCTCGCTCGGCTTCAACGGCACCGACCGCAACGGCAACATCGTGAATGTCACGGCGGGCCACTGCAACCCGGACATCCCGTCCGCGGGCAACGACAACGCCGCGCGGGTGCACGAGCTCAACGGTGACCGGCTCGGCAACGAGCTCGGCCGCTTCGAGAAGTCGGTGCTCGGCGCGCAGGACTACTCGATCGTCCGGATCGCCGACCAGGCGCGGGATCGTTTCAGCAACAACGAGGTGCGGGTGCCCGGTGCCGCGTCGGTGCGCATCGAGGGCGTCGCGACTCCGGTCGTCGGCGCGCCGGTCTGCAAGTCCGGTTCGCGGACCGGCTTCAGCTGTGGCGTCGTGAACGCGGTCGACCAGACCGTGCAGGTCGGCGAGCGTGAGCTCACCCAGGCCTTCTCGGCCAACATCTGCGCGCTGCCCGGCGACAGCGGCGGCCCGATCGTGACCGGCAGGCTCGCCCTCGGCATCTCCAGCGCGTCGTCGGTGGCCGACTACCCGATCTGCGAGATCCCCAACCTGATCGGTGCCCTGACCGGCAACGCGCCGCAGCTGTTCGCGCAGCCGGTGAGCGTGGTGCTCTCGGACAACCCGGGGCTGAAGATTCGCACCAACTAGTTCCACCCAGTCGACAAGGCCGGCAGCGTCACGCTGTCGGCCTTTTCGCTGTCCTGGCGACGGTTCCACTGGCCTTGCGCGACCCGTCCAGCGGGCAATGCGTGCTGCGTCCGGCAATGTTCCGGCATTCTGGTCTGTATGTGTTTGGTACTGATCGGCTGGCGGGCTCATCCGGAGTATCGGTTGATCGTCGCGGCCAACCGAGACGAGTTCTATACCCGGCCGACCGAGTCCATGCGCTGGTGGCCGGAGGTACCCGGGCTACTGGCCGGGCGGGATCAAGGGGCCAAGAACAAGGCCGAGGGTGACCCGCCGGGCACCTGGCTCGGGCTGATGCGGGAAGACAAGGGCCACAACCGATTCGCGACGGTGACCAATGTGCGCAACCCGAAGAACGAGCGCGCCGACGCCCGTTCCCGCGGTGCGCTGCTGATGGACTTCCTGCGCGGCACCTCGGCTCGGCACCCCGGCGTGGATTTCGTCGGCCCGGAGAAATACGTGCTCGACGTCGCGACCGCCCCGGACGACTACAACGGCTACAACCTGGTGGTGTCCGACCTGGAATCGCTGTGGTGGCATTCCAACCGCAGCGACACACCGCCGCGCGAGCTGACGCCCGGCTTCCACGGCCTCTCCAACGGCACATTCGTCAGCTCGGCAGGGCTGAACCCGGGTGAGCCGGATTTGACCGCCCCACAGCCCATCTGGCCCAAGGTACGCAGCGGTGTGATCGAACTGCGGGCGGTGATCGAGTCCGATCCCGGTGCCGTCGACCGTTATTTCGCGGTGCTGGCCGATCGCACCAAGGCCACCGACTCGGAGTTGCCGGACACCGGGGTGCCGCGCCTGATGGAGCGGCGGGTGTCGTCCCGGTTCATCGCCGACGCCGCGCACGGCACCCGGGCGAGCACGGTGCTGCTGGTGCGCGAGGACGGCTCGTTCGAGATGGCGGAGCGGACCTTCGGGCGGTTCGGGCGGCGCAAGGGTGCGGTGTCGTTCCACGGCACCCTGGATCTTCCGGCCTGAAAACGACAACTGGGCCCGCCGCTCCTCGGAGCGGCGGGCCCAGTGCCGGAAAGCGGTTCTTACTTGACCGGGAGCGGCTTGTCGGCCCACTTGGTGGTGCCGTCGGCAGCCTGGAAGGTGTTGAGCAGTTCGACACCCGCGGCGATCAGGGCCGGGCCGCCGACCGCGATGGTGCCGAGGATGCCACCGACGCCCGCGCCGGCCACCAGGCCGGGGAGGCACATCGCGGCAATGGTCAGGATGCAACCGATGGTGGCGCCGATCGCGGTGCCGACGAAGCCGCCGATCGCGGTCGCGATGCCGAAGTTGCTCGCGAACTCGTTCTGCGCGCGCTGGTTCTCCATCGGCGAGGCGATGTCCTGCACGACGGTCGGCTTGGCGACGACCGGCTTATCGGTGATGACCAGATCCGCAGGCTTCTGCGGGGTCACCTCGAGCACCGTGGCATCTTTCTTCAGCTCGGTCTTGACCGGCACGAGCTTGCCATCGACGTCGACGTCGAGCGGGAAGGAAACCAGGGTGTTGCCCTGGCCGTCCCGGACGTTGGCGACGGAGATCTTCGGATCAGTGGCAGTAGCTCCGTCCTTCTCGGTGACCGAGAAGGTGCCCCCCTTGAGCGACGCGACTACCGTCTTGTCGACCAGCTTGACGGAGTAGTTGATGCCGGGGTCGGCCGGTGCGGCGACAGGCTCGGCATGCGCGGTCCCGAGACCGATGGTCATCGCGCCGATGACCAACGCGGCACCCGCGGTGGTTCTGCGGAGGTTCATTCAGTTTCCAATCCATCATCAGGTCGCCTGCCCGCCGATCCCCGCACGCGAGAGCGCTCTTCATCAAATCCGGGCGGTCGCCCCGGATCCTCCCCGAGCAGTGTGAAGACAGGCACAGCAGACAGAACGTCGTGAGCGTAATCCACCGACGAGCTATAAGCGAGATCCATTACGGGCCTTGCGGACTAAGCCTGTCCTTACCGATTAGGCCGGATGCCTCGACGTTTACGGTGGTGATCACCTGAAGACGCGCTTGGATTGGCAAACCCGGTGTGACGTTCATCACAGGCTTAATTTGAGTCAAGCCCCAGTAAGAGGGGGCATAGCCCAGCTGTAAATGATACGACGGATAGCATAAGTTACCGGTGGGTAACTTACTGCCGGTTAGGATACGAGCCAATCGGGGCGGTCCCGAACCGCCCCCGCTCGTGTTGCCTCTAGAGAAAGGTCGCGACATGAATGCCCTGACAGTGACGCTGGGCACGATTGGGGCGACGCTCAGCCTCCTGTGTTGGGCGTCGTTCTTCGGCGGCGTCCGCAGCATCGTCCGCGCCATCATGGTCGGACAGCCCGCACCGGATCGCTGGCGACCGTTCTTCCCGCGTTTCAAGCAGATGGTCATCGAGTTCCTCGCGCACACCCGGATGGCCAAATTCCGCACCGTCGGCTGGGCGCACTGGCTCGTGATGATCGGCTTCATGGGCGGCGCCATCCTGTGGTTCGAGGCCTACGGTCAGACCTTCGACCCGTCCTTCCACTGGCCCATCATCGGCAACTGGCCGATCTACCACCTGTGGGACGAGATCCTCGGCATCGGCACCGTGGTCGGCATCGGCACGCTGATCATCCTGCGCCAGCTGAACCACCCGCGCCTGCCGGAGCGGCTGTCCCGGTTCAGCGGCTCGAAGTTCGGTCCCGCGTACGTGATCGAGGGCATCGTGCTCATCGAGGGTCTCGGCATGATCTTCGTGAAGGCGGGCAAGATCGCCGCCTACGGGCACTCCGACCCGTACACCGACTTCTTCACCATGCAGGTGGCCAAGCTGCTGCCCGCGAGCACCACCATGGTCGCGCTGTTCGCCTTCGTGAAGCTGATGTCGGGCATGGCCTTCCTCTATCTCGTCGGCCGCAACACCACCTGGGGTGTGGCGTGGCACCGGTTCTCGGCGTTCCCGAACATCTACTTCAAGCGCGAAGACGACGGCGGCGTCGCGCTCGGCGCGGCCAAGCCGATGATGTCCAACGGCAAGCCGGTCGACATGGAGACCGCCGACCCGGACAACGACACCTTCGGCGCCGGGCGGATCGAGGACTTCTCCTGGAAGGGCTGGCTCGACTTCACCACCTGCACCGAGTGCGGCCGGTGCCAGTCACAGTGCCCGGCCTGGAACACCGGAAAGCCGTTGTCGCCCAAGCTGTTGATCATGTCGCTGCGCGACCACGGCAACGCCAAGGCGCCCTATCTGCTGGCCGGCGGCCGGAAGGACATGGGCGGCGACGAGATCGGCCTGGTCGACGCCGAGGGCAAGCCGAACGAGGCCGCGCTGGCGAAGATCTCGGACGCGGCGAAGGCCGAGGCGGAGCGTCCGCTGGTCGGCGGCACCGACGTCAGCGGCATCATCGATCCCGAGGTGCTGTGGTCGTGCACCACCTGTGGCGCGTGCGTCGAGCAGTGCCCGGTCGACATCGAGCACGTCGACCACATCATCGACATGCGCCGCTACCAGGTGCTCATCGAATCGGAGTTCCCGTCCGAGCTCGCAGGTCTGTTCAAGAACCTGGAGAACAAGGGCAACCCGTGGGGCCAGAACTCCAAGGACCGGCTCAACTGGATCAACGAGGTCGAGTTCACCGTTCCGGTGTTCGGGCAGTCCGCCCCGAATGGGGAAGAAATAGCCAGCTTCGACGGCTACGACTACCTGTTCTGGGTCGGTTGCGCCGGTGCCTACGAGGACCGCGCGAAGAAGACCACCAAGGCGGTCGCCGAACTGCTCGCCACCGCGGGCGTGAAGTTCATGGTGCTCGGCCAGGACGAGACCTGCACCGGCGACTCGGCCCGGCGCGCGGGCAACGAATTCCTTTTCCAGCAGCTCGCCGCGCAGAACATCGAGACGCTGAACTCGGTGTTCGAGGGGGTCGAGGAGAAGAAAAAGAAGATCGTCGTCACCTGCGCGCACTGCTTCAACGCGCTCAACAACGAGTACCCGCAGGTGGGCGGCAACTACGAGGTGGTGCACCACACGCAGCTGCTCAACCGCCTGGTGCGCCAGAAGCAGCTGATCCCGGTCGCCTCGGTGTCGCAGAACGTCACCTACCACGACCCCTGCTACCTGGGCAGGCACAACAAGGTCTACAACGCGCCGCGTGAACTGATGGAAGCCTCCGGCTCCACGCTGATCGAAATGCCGCGGCACGGCGAACGTTCCATGTGCTGTGGTGCCGGTGGTGCGCGCATGTGGATGGAAGAGCAGCTCGGCAAGCGCATCAATGTCGACCGGGTCGACGAGGGGCTGAACACTCTCGCGGCGAACCCGGGATCCACGCCCGGCAAGATCGCGACCGGCTGCCCGTTCTGCCGCGTCATGCTCAACGACGGTGTCACCGCCCGTCAGGAGCAGGGCGAGGGGGAAGGGGTCGAGGTCGTCGACGTCGCGCAGTTGATGCTCGATGCCATCGATCGGGTGGACGCGGCGAAGCTCACCGAGAACCTGGTTGTTATCCAGCAGCCGAAAGCGCCTGTGGTCGAAGAGGTTTCCGAGCCGGAGCCCGAGGTTGTCGCCGAGACATCGACGCCCGCGAAGGCGGCGCCGTCCGGTGGCGGGCTCGCGATGAAGGGTCCGGCCAAGGCCCCCGGTGGCGGGCTCGGCATGAAGGGGGCCGCGAAGGCGCCCGGCGCCAAGGCGGCGGAAGCCCCTGCGGGCGAAGCCGAGTCGGCTGCCGAGGCACCGGCCGCACCGGTCAAGGGCCTCGCCATGAAGGGCCCGGGGAAGAAGCCGGGCGGGCTCGGGATGAAGGGCGCCGCCAAGGCGCCTGGAGCCAAGGCCGATACCGAAGCCCCTGCGGCCGAAGGCGAATCGACTCTCGAGGCACCGGCCGCACCGGTCAAGGGCCTCGCCATGAAGGGCCCCGGCAAGAAGCCCGGTGGGCTCGGGATGAAGGGTGCCGCCAAGGCACCTGGCGCCAAGGCGACTCCGGCCCCGGCCGCTGAGTCCGCGCCTGCGGCCGAGGCACCGGCAGCCAAGCCGGTCAAGGGTCTGGGGATGAAGGGCGCAGCCAAGGCGCCCGGTGCCAAAGCGCCTGGCGCGAAGGCCCCGGCGGCTCCCGCCGAGAGCAGCGCTACCCCGGAAACCGCGGCCGCCGAAACGGTTTCGGAACCCACCGAGACCAAGCCGTCGATTCCGGCCAAGGGCTTGGCGATGAAGTCCGGGTTCAAGCGTCCTGCGGCGAAGGCACCGGGCGGCTCCGCACCCGCCCCGGCTGAGCCGACCGCGGCTGAGCCAGCTGCGGAACCTGCCACGGAATCCGCTGCGGCGGAATCGACTCCGGAGCAGCCCGCCAACGGTAACGGCGCCGCCGAGGCCGCTCCGCCGGCCGCCAAGCCGGGCGGCCTCGGTTTCAAGTCCGGCGCCAAGGCTCCCGGTCGCAAGAACTGATCAGCACAACCGAATAACAATCCAGATCGCCCCGGGTCCACGCGACGGACCCGGGGCGATCTGTATTCCATTCCATTGATGCACAAGCGGATTCCCATGGGCCTACGGAGGCTTGGTCGACCGAATTCGCGCCAGAATGCGACACTGCGTTTCCTACGTTTACCTAAACTGCGGCCGACGAGTGGGGAGGCACTGGGGAGTGCTCGCTACGTCGCGCAACAATCACCAGTTCCCTTACGGCACTACCGATCCCGGCCGCGATATGCAAGGCCTCCGGTGCCGCGCCTGCTCGGCCCCTTGCCGCGATTCCGGTAAGCGACTTATCGTCTTTGGCACATTAGAGCTCGAAATGTTCCCTCTGCCATGACGTTTGATTACTGATCAGTATGCCGGCCCCTGCTGCTCAGGCTATTAGGAGCGCAATGATCAACAAACGAAAGCTGACGGTACTCGGGGCAGCAATAGGAATCGCACCTTTCCTGGCGGTCTTGTTCCCGGCCGGTCTGGCGAACGCACACGGTTACGTTTCGTCGCCGCCGAGCAGGCAGGCCCAATGCGCGCAAGGCACCGTGTCCTGCGGCCCGATCAAGTACGAGCCGCAAAGCGTCGAGGGACCGAAGGGCCTGCGCACCTGCAACGGCAATCTTTCCCAATTCGCCGACCTCAACGACGACAGCAAGCCGTGGAAAGTGAGCACGGTCGGCCAGTCCGCCACCTTCACCTGGACGAACACCGCCCGGCACAGCACCTCCAATTGGGAGTACTACATCGGCAGCACGCGCGTCGGCGTGGTCCCCGGCAACAACCAGCAGCCCGGCCAAACCGTCACGCACACCGTGAATTTCGGCAACATCACCGGCCGCCAGAAACTCCTGGCCATCTGGAACATCGCCGACACCGCCAACGCCTTCTACTCCTGCGTAGACCTGAACATCGGCGGCACTCCGCCCACGACAACCCCCGCCCCCACCACGACGACCACCCCACCCACGACAACAACCGCGCCACCGACAACCACAACGCCACCCACAACCACCCCACCCGCCTCCCGCCCATGGACGGCGGGCACCAGCTACGCGGCAGGCAACGAAGTCAGCTACGACGGCCTCCGCTACATCTGCCTCCAATCGCACACCGCGATTTCCGGCTGGGAACCCCCGAACACCCCTGCCCTATGGCAAAAGATCTGAGCCACCCCGCCTCCCGGACCTCGACCCCCCGTCGAGGTCCGGGACGGTTGCCTGTCTAAGGCCGGGTCAGGGCGGCATAGCGGGCGAGGTGCTGGTCGGCGGTGCCGAATTCTTGGTCGATGGCGGTGAGGCGCTTGAAGTAGTGGCCGATGGCCAGTTCTTCGGTCATGCCCATGGCGCCGTGCAGTTGGACGGCGTTCTGGCCGATGAAGCGGGCGGCGCGGGTGACGGTGACCTTGGCGGCGGAGACCGCGCGGGCGCGGGTCGGGGTGTCGGCCTCCAGCGAGTAGATGGCCAGATAGACCGCGGCGATGGCTTGTTCGAGCTCCATGTACATGTCGACCATACGGTGTTGCAGGACTTGGAAACTGCCGATGGGCTGGCCGAATTGCTTGCGCTGCTTGACGTAGTCGAGGGTATCGGCGAGCACCTTGCGCAGGCAGCCGACGGCCTCGGCGGCGATGGCCGCGATCGCCTCGTCCACGGTGGGTTCGATGGCGACCCAGGCGGCTCCGTCGACACCGAGCAATGCGTCGGCGGGCAGGGGGAAATCGGCGAAGACGATGTCGCTCGCGACGCGGTCATCGATGGTCCGATAGGAGTGCACCTCGACGCCTGCGGGCGGGTTGTCCGCGTCGAAGTCGGTGCAGAACAACGAGATACCGTGTTCGTCGCGGCGACTGCCCGCGGTGCGTGCGGTGATCAGCAGGTGGGTCGCCAGTGGCGCGCTGGTCACCACGGTCTTCGTACCGTCGATGAGCCACGAATCACCTTCGCGCCGTGCGGTAGTCGACACATCGTGCAGCGTCTGGCCCGAAGTCGGTTCCAGCGCGGCGAAAGCGGTGCGCACGTCGCCGGACACGATCTGCCGCAACAACGCATCGGCGCGCTCACCGCCGGACCGGTTCAACAATCCGGCGCCGACAACAACGGTGTCCACGAACGGCTCGACCACGAGTGCCCGCCCGAGTTCCTCGGCGATCACCATCAATTCGACCGGGCCACCGCCCATCCCGTCGACCCGTTCGGGCAGGGTCGCGCCCAGAATGCCGAGTTCGTCGGCGAATCCGCGCCACACCGCGGGCTGCCACCCGGCGCCGACCTTCGCCGCGGTGCGGCTCTTCGCCAGTTCGTATCGGGCGCCGAGGAATCCGGCGATCGCGGTGCGGAGCAGTTCCTGCTCGTCGGTCAGGGTGAAGTCCATCAGAGCCCCAATGCTGCTTTGGCGAGGATGTTTCGCTGAATCTCGTTGCTGCCCGCGTAGATCGAGCCCGCGCGGTCGTTGAAGTAGCGCAACGGCGCGACGGCTTGCCACGCCGCACCGCTGCGGTAATCGTCGGTCGGCGGCGTGAATTCCGCGATCGGGCCACCCGGTTTCGTAGCGTGCGGCTGGTACACACGGCCGCGCGGACCGGCGGCCGTCAACGCCAGTTCGGTCAGTTGCTGACTCAGCTCGGTGGCCAGAATCTTCAGCATCGAGGAGGCCGGTCCCGGGTTGCGTCCCCGCGCCATCGCCGAAATCGTGCGGTACTCCAGGATTTCCAGCACCTCGGTGCGAATCCGCGCCTCGGCCAGCCGCGCCGCGAACGCCGGATCGTCGATCAGCGAATTGCCGTCCGGCCCAGGCTGTTGCGCCGCCTCGACGGCGATCTCCTGCGCCATTGCCTGCAGGTACGGCGCCATCGACCCGCCGCGCTCGTGCACGAGCAAGTATTTCGCGACGGTCCACCCGTCGTCGAGCTGCCCGAGCACGTTACTCTTCGGCACCCGGACATTGTCGAAGAAGACCTGGTTCTGCACCTGCTCACCCGAGGTCATCACCAACGGCCGAATCTCGATGCCCGGCGTGCTCATATCGATCAGCAGGAACGTGATGCCCTGCTGCTTCTTCCCGGATCGCGACGTGCGCACCAGGCAGAAGATCCAATTCGCCTCGGTCGCATGGGTTGTCCAGATCTTGCTGCCCGTGCACACCAGGTCGTCGCCGTCCTCGACGGCCGCCATCGTCAGCGACGCCAGATCGGACCCCGCCTCCGGCTCCGAATACCCTTGGCAGAAGAAGACTTCCCCGGTCAGGATCCCCGGCAGATAGAACGCCTTCTGCTCCGCCGTCCCATACGCGATGATCGCGTGCGCCACCATCTTGATCCCCATCGGCGACAACGCGGGCGCCCCCGCCAACGTCGACTCCCGATTGAAGATGTAGTGCTGCGTCAAACTCCAATCGCACCCCCCGAACTCCACCGGCCAGGCAGGCGCCGCCCACCCCCGCTCATGCAGAATCCGCTGCCACGCCATGCTCGCCTCGTGGTCCGGATACACACTCGTCGCCAGCCGCCCCGCCCGCCGCAACTCCGGCGTCAGCTTCGCCTCGAGAAACTCCCGCACCTCATCCCGAAACGCCGAATCCGCCACTGACCAGTCGTAATCCATCAGCCCTCCCAGAGGGTGCGCACCAATGCGTCGCTGTCGACTCGCAGGCCGAAAACGCGACAAGAACCTACGTATCGCTCGCCACTGTATCAAACTGATGTCGCCCGCCAGCACTTACTGGCACAGCGGAAGGCCGAATCCAGGGCGCGCGACGAGTCGGACGGACACTGGTGCTCGACGCCGAGTCGGTGCGTCGGTTGGCCCAGCAGCGTCGCCGCCGCGGTCGGCCGTGGACCGAGCGCATCGCATGGGCGACGCTGACGATCCTTTCGGGCTCGGACGTAGCCTGGATTACCCCGCCCGAGCGTGTGCGCCTCACGCACCGCCTTCGAAAGACGGAAGCCGAGGACCTCGCCTACCTCACGAGTCGCCGTGCACAGGTCCAGTACTTCCGCTGTCACCCATCCGCACTCGATGAACTCTCCGCCCACATCGTGCGGTCGGGAACATCCGCCCTCACCGAGGCCGACCTCGCACAGCTAGGTTTGACCAGAGCCGCCGACCGACTCGACGGCTACATTCCGCCCGACGCGCTCGGCCCCATCATCGATGGCTTCGACCTGTCCGCAGATGTGACAGGCAACGTCATACTCCGAACGGTCGCCACCGAGGATGCATTTGCCGACGGACAGACGCCACGCGCGGCTATCGCCCTGGACCTGGCCGAATCGCTGGATACCAGAGACCACGCGGCAGGGTTGCGGGATCTGGCAGCCCTGCTCGGAGAATTGAGCCATCGTTGGCGATAGGCACCATCGCCCACGATGGCTCAATTCTCCGAGCCGGACTCCCAGCGATACGCGCGACCGTCGATGTCGACATGTCTGCATATCGAAACGGGCGCAACAACTTTCGATCGAGCTCGGCGCGCGTTGGCGACACTCGGATACGAGTTGCAGATTCCGAGTCGTCGTCGAGCGCCAGTACACCGTTTCATCCGTGGATCCGACCAGGTCGATGCCATGGTGGCCGACCACTTGGCGCCGAGTCACTGCCCAGCGGTCGCAGGACGCCCGGTCTTCCAGGTACCGGCGGGGACGTCGGCGCTCCGCAAAACAGCCAATTGCGAGCTGGAGATCAGCCCCGGCGTCACTGTCACGCTGAGTATTCCCGACGTTCTCGGCGCATTGATACTCAAAGGTGCTGCCTACCGCGAAGATCCACGAGATCGGGACCGACATCTCGATGACGCGGCAGTACTCGTCTGCGCCCTCACTACGCCGCGCGCCGAGGCGACTCGAATGGCAGGCAGCGATCGAAGCCGGATTCGAACACTGGCCCAGCAGCTTTCAGATCCCACCCATCGATCATGGCTACTGGTCCCCCGAGAGTTCCGCCAGCGTGGCTTCGATTCCTTACATTTCCTCGCTCGCCAACCGACACAGAACGTCGAGGTACGCCGCCTAGGTAGCAGTCACTAGATGGAGCAGCTAGCAGGGGTTGCGTTCGCCGATCTTGACTACTGACAGCACGGCGTCTCCCTCGCCGATCGGGACGCCAGCCGCGGGCGTCTGGGCAACAACGATCCAATTCGCGTCGAGCACCTGCATGCGCCCCTTTCCGGTCGCATCGGTCGACCTCGAATACCAGACTCCCCCTTCCTGGATCTTATTCTGCGCGGCCTGCAGATTCATGCACACCACGTTCGGCATCAGAGCCGCCGCAGTCGGCGGCGATTGCACCGGCGCCGGAGCTGCCGGAACCTCCTGCCGAGCAGTCGTTTTGGGGATAACGACGGCAGGCGACGCGACAACGGTGGAACTCGGCGGTGCCGCAATCGATGTGGTCGCAGAGACAACCACCGCCTTGCCCTTGTTGCCGTCGACCCCACACCCGCCGACGGCGACCACGACCAACACGCAAATACCCGCGATCACCAACCCCCGCGCCGATGTCTGCCTGCTCCATGCGACCAAGCACTCTCGCTGCGTCCCATAGATATTCGAATGTTCCGGCCTGTACGACGTCATGCCGTTCCTGCTCCCCGGGTAGAAAACGAGAAGGCAAACCTACTGCCGAACCACCCACGAGCGATGTCCGTCGTTTACCCGACAAAGTGCGGCGGCCGCGGCGCTCAGGCCCAGCAGCGGCGGTTATTTACCCAAATGGTCCTTCGAGAGACCCAATCTGCACGACCTCGATGTGAGCGGCTAGCAGCCCTCGAAGGCGGCCTTGATGTAGCCGGCGGATTGATAGAAATAGTCGTAGGTCCAGCGGGCCACGGATAGCCGCGGTTCCGGGTCGACGAAGAGAAGTTCACCGGGCCAACACTTTCCGAGGATGTAGCGGGCTCGGGAGATGTGGGGGGTGAAGGTGACGACGATGATGCGGTGCCAGCCGTTGGCGGTGGCCAGGCGGGCTAGTTCGCGGCCTTCGCCTCGGGTGGTGCGGGGTGCGGGGTCGAAGCACACCACCTCGAAGCTGTAGCCGCCGTGGCAGATTCGGTTGATCATGGCGCTGTGCTCGTAGGGGTTGGAGACGAGGACGCGCGGGGCCAGGCCCTCGTGGGCGAGGCGGAGGGCTAGTTGTTCGCGGCCGTCGTGGGCTCCACCGAGCACGAGGATGGCGTCGGCGGGGACGGGGGTGTCGGTGCGCGGGCGGACGTAGACGGGCCACAGGGCGGTCACGACCACGGCGACGACAACGGCGAGGACCAGCCCGGTCCAGACCCATCGGCGACGTCGCATCCGATCGATGCTAGCGGCGTCATCGCAGGTCAGGGCGTCCAGCCCGATATATGTCGCCACATGTACACCTACCGTTGCCGTGACCCTTGCCTCGGTGACGTGGTGCGGCCACCGGCAGGGCTTATCAATCGATCATGCGATGCACAGTCTTCGGAACCGGGTACCTCGGGGCCACGCACGCAGCGTGCATGGCCGAGCTCGGGCATGACGTCATCGGGGTGGATGTCGACCCGGGCAAGGTCGCGAAGCTGTCCGATGGTGTGGTGCCGTTCTACGAACCGGGTCTCGAGGACGTGCTCCGGCGCAACCTCGACACCGGCAGGCTGCGATTCACCACCTCCTACGCCGAGGCGGCCGCCCACGCCGACGTGCATTTCCTCGGCGTCGGCACGCCGCAGAAAAAGGGTGAGTACGCCGCCGACCTGAAGTACGTGCACGCCGTGGTCGACACGCTGGCGCCGATGCTGGAGCGCCCGTCGGTGATCATCGGCAAGTCGACGGTGCCGGTCGGCACGGCCACGGCGCTCGGCATCAGGGCACGCGAGCTCACCTCGACCGACGTCGAGGTGGCCTGGAACCCGGAGTTCCTGCGCGAGGGCTTCGCGGTGAAGGACACGCTGCGCCCGGATCGCCTTGTGCTGGGGGTGGATCGGGCTCGCGCCGCCGCGGGCTGGGTGGAGGACCTGGTGCGCGAGATCTACGCGGACCTGATCGCCGACGAGGTGCCGTTCCTGCTGACCGATTTGGCCACCGCCGAATTGGTCAAAGTGTCGGCCAATGCCTTTCTGGCAACTAAGATTTCGTTTATCAACGCAGTATCGGAAGTCTGCGAGGCGACCGGCGCCGATGTGACCATGCTGGCCGACGCGCTCGGCTACGACGCCCGCATCGGCCGCCGATTCCTCAATGCCGGACTGGGTTTCGGCGGCGGTTGTCTGCCGAAGGATATTCGGGCGTTCATGGCGCGCTCCGGCGAACTCGGCGCCGACCACGCGGTGGCATTCCTGCGCGAGGTCGACAACATCAACATGCGCCGCCGCACCAAGGTGGTGGACATGGCGGCGCGCGCCTGCGGCGGTTCGCTGCTCGGCGCGAATGTCGCGGTGCTCGGCGCGGCGTTCAAACCGGAATCCGACGATGTGCGCGATTCGCCCGCGCTGAATGTCGCCGGAATGATCCAACTGCACGGCGCGGTGGTGACGGTGTATGACCCTAAGGCGCTGGAGAATTCACGCCGGGTGTTCCCGACGCTGAACTACGCGACCTCGGTGGCGGAGGCGTGTGAGCGAGCCGACGTTGTGTTGGTGCTCACCGAATGGGACGAGTTCACGGCGCTGCGCCCGGAGGATCTGAATCGGGTAGTTCGGACAAAGTCGATCATCGACGGGAGGAATTGTCTCAATCGTGCCAACTGGCGAGCGGCGGGATGGGTGTACGCGGGACTCGGCACACCGTAGAGTTGCGTCGCGAAGGCGGGGTCTACGGCCGGACGAATAGTCCTGCCGTATGCACAGACGCTCGTCGACGGTATGGTCCGGGGAGCGGGCCTTCGCGCTGGCTCGCATGTCGTGAAGTGTGAACGAGATGGGCAGCTGATGAGTTCGGTATTGGGAGTTTCGGTGGGGGCCGGCGCTGTCCGTATGGCGCGTCCGCACACCGCGAACCCCCACGGACACGTCGAGGCGCATTCGTTCGATCTGCAGACCATTCCGGTCGCCGAGCAGACGGTGGAGGAACTGGCCGCCGAGGCGATCGGCGTCACGCTGGAGACCACGCCGGGCATCACCGCGACGGCCATCGCGTACCGCAGCGAGCAGCACGCGCGCGCGGTGCGGGCGGCCATGGCGCGCCAGCAGCTCACCAACTACGAACTCGTCCCCGAGGTCGTCGCCGCGCTCGAATTCGCCGAGTCCACCGGCGATATCCGGGGCATCTCCTCGCTGGTCGTCTACGACCTCGGCAGCTCCGGACTCACCGTCAGCGTGGTCGACACCCAGTCGCGCGAGGTCCGCTACAGCGAACGCACCAGCGATATCAGCGGCGACTATCTCGACTCGCTGATCCGTGAACAGCAGATCGCCTCGGGCCGGATCGCGCATCCGCCGGACGCCGCCGGTCTGGCCGCGCTGGACGGACTGTGTCGCGAGGCCAAGGAACAACTGTCCACGAACACCGCGGTCGCGCTGCCCAGCGAGCAGGGCCTGGTGTTGCTGGCACAGGAGAACTTCGAGTCGCTGATCATGCTGGCGGTCGAATCGTCGGCGCGGATGGCGCGCGACGTGATCACCCGCTCCGACCGGCCGGTGCACGGCGTGCTCGCCATCGGCGGCTGCGCCCGGATTCCGCTGGTGGCCAGGGTGCTCGAGCGCTGGATGGGGGTGCCGGTGATCGTGCCGGAGAGCCCGGAGACGGTGGTCGCCCGCGGCGCGGCGCTGCTGGCCCGGCCGGTGCTGCCGGAGCCCGTGGCCGCCCCCGCGACTCTTGACCCCGAGTTGTCCCCCGCATGGTTGTCGGCTCCGCCCAAGCGCCGCAAGCGCGAGATCAGCGGCGCGGTGCTGACCGTCAGCGCGCTCGCGGTGGTCGCCGCGATCGGCCTCGGCCTCGGCTACGGCCCGCAGGTGCTGCAACGCGATTCGCACAGCGAGGGCTCGCCCTCGGCGCCGACGACCACCTCGCCGCGCACCACCAACCTGGCCCCGCAGATCGCGGTCGCGCCCGCCACCCCGACCGAGTCGGCCGCGGAATCGGTCGCCGCGCCCCCGCCGCGCCGCCAGACCACCACCGATCCGCCGCCGCCCGCGCCAGGCCCGAACACCATTGTCGTGCCCGGCCTTCCGCCGATCGTGGTGCCGACGATCCCGCCAGAGGTGTTCCCGTTCCCGCCGCCTCCGCCGCGCTGATCGTTCGAGTCAACTCGCGTTAACGCGAGCTGAACGGTCGAGAAGTCAGCTGTGTGCTCGGCCACAAGGAGTGCGCGGCAACAAGGCGCACCGCTACACACATCCTTTGACCTCCCGAAATCGCAGGCGATTCGCTGTGCGGGAGATCAAGATGCGTGCGGCGATGATCGAGCGCGGAATCAGTTGCGCGCGTGCCGGGCCCGACGCGGCGGCTCGACGTGTTCCCGCCTGCCGAACGGTTTCGCAAGCACCACCGCGATAGCCGTGGTCAGCGGAACCGACAGCGCGAGCGCGATCCCGCCGACGGACGAACGGGCGATCTCGATGGCCACCGCGTCACCGGTCAGCACATCGCGAATGGATCGCCCTGCGACACTGAACAGCATCAGCAGCGGCAGCGCACCACCGGCATAGGCGAGCACCAGGGTGTACACCGTGCTCGCGATGTGATCACGGCCAACCCGCATGGCCGCCGTGAAAACCTCACGCCGAGTAGCCGACTCGTCGATCGCCGCCAACTCGAACGCGGCCGACGCCTGCGTGATGGTGACGTCGTTGAGCACACCGAGCGAGCCGATGATGAACCCGGCCAGCAGCAGCCCGGTGATGCTGACGTGCTCGATGTAGGTGGCGACGTTGGTGTTCTGTTCCTCGGACAGCCCGGTGAGATGCGTCATCTTGATGGCGGCCCAGGACAGCAGCGCCGCGACGAGCATCGAGGTCAGCGTGCCGAGTAGCGCGGAGCTCGTGCGCAGGTTCACGCCGTGCGCGAGATACAGCACGGCATAGAGGATCAGCGCGCCCGCGACCAGCGCGACCGGGATCGCGGGTTTGCCGTCCAACAGCGCGGGCAGCAAGAACATCACCAGTACCGCGAAGGCGAACACCAACCCGAGCAGTGCGCGCAGCCCGCGCCAGCGCGCCACCACCACGACTACCACAACGAACACCGCGACGATCAGCAGCAACGGCATGCCACGCGAGTAATCCTCGAACGAATACATCGGCGTGCCACTCGGATCCGCCTGCCGCACGATCCGGATCTTGTCGCCCGCGTGCAGATCGGGTTGCCCTGGGCCAGGCGGGATTTCGAACAGCGTCTTGTTGCCCTTGTGCGGCCCGGACTCGATGTCGACGAGGCTGCGCTGACAGGTGTAGGGGCTGTTGCGCGGCACGTCCGGCTTCTCCACGAACACCTTGCCGTTGGACGTGCTGCCGCACGGCCCGATGTCCTGCATGACCACCGTGCCCGCCTCGGTCTGCACCGCGCCGCCGCCCGCGTTCTGCATGGGTAGCGGAATGTCGATGTGCTGATTGCTCGGCCATAGCAGGACCGCGCCGAGTAGCACGACGGCGCCGATGACGGTGAGCAACCCGACGACGACGCGGGCGGCGTTGTCACCGATCGCGATCGGACCGGAGTGGTCGTGGTGATGGTGGTGCTCGGTCATGGCTGCGCGGGGCTCCTACCCTGTCCGGTCGTCTGCGCTGGGTTGTTCCCAGCGGGCAGGAACGGCTGTTCAGCCGGAGTCGGCTGCCCGCAGCCGAGCTTAAAGGATTTCATTTTCAAAAGCGGCGTGGCGACCGGAAAGGTCGAGCCGGAGTCGGCGCGGTGGCCGGGAGAAAGGTTCGGAGGGGGCGGCGGAGAGCAGGGGGATGTCTCCGCCGCCCACAGGTCGGCGGCCCAGGGGGGTAGGCGGCCGAACCCGAGACCGGGTTAACCCAGGGGGGTAGGCAACCCGGCCGGGCACTCGAAAGTGCCGAGTCCTACTGTACACAAAAGTACTTCTAATGCGCTAGCTAGTCTCCAAACTTCGCATATATCCGTACATTCGGTCTGTTTAAGAGCTAGAAGCGGGGCGACTCGGCAGCCCCGCCGCGTCCGCGCAACCTACTGGCGATAGCTCGACAGAAAGTTGCCGAACCGCTCGATGGCCACCGCGAGGTCCCTGGCCCACGGCAGCGTGACGATCCGCAGGTGATCATGCTCCGGCCAGTTGAAGCCGGTGCCCTGCACCATCAAGATCTTCTCCTGCAGCAGCAGGTCCAGGATCAGCTTCGAATCGTCATGGATCTCATGGACATTCGGATCCAGCCGGGGGAACGCGTACAGCGCGCCCTTCGGCTTCACACACGACACGCCGGGAATCATGTTCAGCCGCTCCCACGCGACGTCGCGCTGCTCGAGCAGCCGCCCGCCGGGCAGGATCAGATCCTCGATGCTCTGATGCCCACCGAGCGCGACCTGAATCGCATGCTGCGCAGGCACATTCGGGCACAGCCTGGACGAGGCGAGCAGATCGATGCCCTCCAGCAGGCCGGACGCGTGCTCCTTCGGGCCGGTGATGGCGAGCCAGCCCGCGCGGTAGCCGGCCACCCGATACGCCTTGGACAGCCCATTGAAGGTGAGGCACAGCAGATCTGGCGCAACCGAGGCCAGCGAAATGTGCTTGGCGTCGTCGTAGAGGATCTTGTCGTAGATCTCGTCGGCGAGCAGCAGCAGCTGATGCTTGCGCGCAATATCGGCGAGTTGCTGAAGAATTTCCGCAGAATATACGGCGCCGGTCGGATTATTCGGATTGATCACCAAAAGCGCCTTGGTTTTGTCGGTGATCTTCGATTCGATATCGGCGATGTCGGGCTGCCAGCCGCTGGACTCGTCGCACAGATAGTGCACCGGCGTGCCGCCGGCCAAACTGGTCATCGCGGTCCACAGCGGATAGTCCGGCGCGGGAATCAGCACCTCGTCGCCGTTGTCCAGCAGCGCCTGCATGGTGATGGTGATCAGCTCGGAGACGCCGTTGCCCAGATAGACGCTGTCCACGTCCAGCTCCGGGAAGCCGGGCACCAGCTCGTAGCGGGTGACGATCGCGCGCCGGGCCGACAGGATGCCCTTGGATTCGGAGTAGCCCTGGGCATACGGCAGCGCCGCGATGATGTCGCGCATGATCACATCGGGAGCCTCGAACCCGAACGGGGCCGGGTTGCCGATGTTGAGCTTGAGGATCCGATGCCCCTCGGCCTCCAGCCGTGCTGCCTGCGCGTGTACCGGTCCACGAATCTCGTAGACGACGTTCTGCAGCTTCGTGGACTGCTCCAGAACACGCGGCGGGCGATGCGGTAGATGACTTGGGCTCACCCGTCCTATGGTGCCATGGCCCACCTGCGTGTACTTGCTCCGAACCTGTCTGCCGGCTCGGTGTTTGTCTTATTCCGTCACGTCGAGTTCGTTTTCCTCAGTGGGAGCCGTCCCCGGCAGGGGCGGCCTGATCGTTGTTGGGCCTACCGTAGTGCGCGCGACATTTCATATACCTCAGGAAGCGGGGTTGCCAGGCGGTATCCCTTTCGCGGCCGTGGCGCCGCAGAATTCTTCGATTCGCTCGTCCAGGAAACGCGCCTCGACCGCGTCCCGGAAGTCCGGACCCGCGATCCGCCTGCGCACCCCGGTGAGCCGCTCCTCCAGCTGCGCGATGCGCTTGTCCTCCGCGAGCCCGAGCACCGGCCGCAGCGCCTCGGCGGCGCCGTCGAGGCTGCCGTTGATCAGGTGCGCGGCCGCGCAGTCGACCCGGGCCAGCGACTCGGCGCCATAGGAGCGCTGCTCCGACGGCCCGCTCGCGTACAGCTCGATGGCGCGCTGGGTGGCGGCCAGCGCGGGCTCGGCCTGACCGAGATGGATATAGGTCGCGCCCGCGTAATACTGGGCCTTCGCGTCGTTGAACCCGAACACCCCGCCCACCTCGTCGTGCAGCGTGTCGGTCTCGGGCACCTCACGCGCGTCGTCGGCGGCCCGGATGCAGCGGTCGGTATCGGACGGGCTGCCCAGCCGCGACCAGATCCGCGCCTCGATATTGAACAGCCGCACCTTCGCCGTCGCCGACTCCGCGTACTGCTGACCGCTTTGCGCGAGCAACACCCCGCGCCGCGGCCGCTCCGCCTTGTACTCGATGAGCGCGTGCATGCCGCGGGTCCAAGCGCGTAACCCGTTGTGCCCGCACAGTTCCGCATAGGCCCACGCCGCCCTGGCCTGTTCGCCCGCCGCGTCGAAATAGCCGAGATCGGTACTCGCATTGGCCAGCAGACCCGACAACGTGCCGGCCAGCAGGTACAGGTGGCTGGTATCAACGGGTCGCTGATGGCCCTCTAGCAGTCGGTACACCCGGCGCCGCACCCGCAGCATCTCGACCATCATCGGCACCGGGGGAACATGCACATAGTCGTTCGCGATGCGTGTGACATCGGCATCGAGCTGTTCCAAGGTGGTCGCACCCACATTCGTGCTCTCCGCCTGGCCGGCGTGCTCGCTGGCCTCATGGGCAGCCGCCATGATCAGATCCCTCTCCGAAATCGCTGCTAACGCATCGCCTCTCATCGCACCGGCGTCTATGAGAGCCAAAAGGTCCGCGTCGCTCGAATATTGGACGCGCGCCGAGTCATCGGCGGGCGCATCGATTCCAGGCGGGGTCGGTCGGTCGGCCATCGATTGATCGATCATCGCCGCAAACCGTGCCCGCACAACGTCGTCCGACCTGGCCAGGGAGGTATCGAGAGCGGCTTGATTGATCGGACGTGGATGGACCCGGACGCCGCCGGCCTCCCACTTCGACACCAGGCGTTCGTGTACCCCGAGGTGGGCCGCGAACTGCCTGATGCTCATGCGCTTGGCATCGCGAAGGGCACGGGCCTCTTTACCTGACCATTGCCGGACCACGATGTCATCCCTTCCGAACGAACTCTTTCCCAGGGTACGAGGGGTTTGTGAGCTCGGCCATATACGAAACAGACCTGGTATCAGAAGAATCCGAAACGGCGGCTGGTGACAGAGGCAGCGGAAAGGCAGCAGAAGGCGGGCGTGCGGGCAATACCGCATCCGGGGCCGGACCGGGACCCTTGAGGGCGGGAGGCAAGGAGTTCGCCGTGAATGTGGAGAAACTCAGGACTGTTGACGATTGGGTGGCGTTCTATCGGCACGAGTTCGGGCTACCGGTGACCGAGCGTGGCGGCTTCGTCATGCTGCCGATCACCGGCCGCGTTTGCGTTGTCCACCTGCCTACCGCTCGTGCCGAAAAGGTGCGCGCCGCACTGGATCAGCAAGGGACCAGGGGGCCCATGCTGGCCAGGCAGATCCGGTGGAGCTTTCTGGCCGAGCCGGACAGCAGGCCGGGAACGCAGGTATTGGAGGTGCTCAATCGTCTCGATATCGGCATTCCTGCCATCGGCAGTGCCGTGATGTTGCCGACTGGCCTCGGACGGTGGACCCGGGAAGGGTGCTTCTGGGTATCCCCGCCGAGGCGCGGCGACACGCTGCCACCGCTATCCGTCATCATCACGACGGCGCTGGCGGTGGGAGCGGGCGGCGGGGACTGATCACGCGCCGCGATCGGTTCCCGTTGCCGTCCGGCGCCGGACCGGGCCGAGTCCGCCCCTTTTTTGGCAGTCGACGGGGCGGACTCGGACCGGGCTTTCGATGGCCCGCGACATGACCGCGCAAGCACGGCGCCAGCAGGCCGAACGCCGGGCGGGCACCGAGGCCAAGCTGATCGACGCGACGATTCAGTGCATCGTCGAGATCGGTTATCACCGCATGTCGGTGCGGGAGATCTGTCAGCGCGCCGGGGTGTCGCACGGTGGACTGTTCGGTCGATTCGACACGTTGTTCGACCTGATCGTGGCCGCCGCCGTGGAGGCGGGGCGGCGGCTGACCGCCGGGTTCATCGCCGCGGTCGCCGAACTGCCGGACGGTGCCGACCTCGCCGCGATACTCGAGCTGCTGCGCGACAGTGCGCGCGTGCCGACGAACGCGGTGTGGATCGAACTGAACGTCGCGGCGCGCACCGATCCGGCGTTGGCCGCGCACATGGCCGTTGCTCGCGCTGAATATCGTGCGGCCATCGTGGAGCACGCGGTCACCCTGCCGGTCGCGGCCGGGGTTGCGCCCGAGGCCTTGCGCACGGTGGGATCGATTGCGCTGCAGTACTTCGACGCGAGCGCCGTCACCGACGCCGCGTTCCCGACACCCGAACAGGACAGTGCCCAGTTGGCGGCATTCACCACGATGGTGCGGGCCTATCTCGACTCGGTCCGGTCCGGCTGAGCTGCCTTTACTGTTGCGGGATGGGCAGCGATCGGCTGAGTGACCTGCGTGGGACGTATCAGGTGCGCGCGCACCAGGTCGTGCCCGCGTCGGCCGCCGCCTTCGCCGGGCTCGACGTGGTTCGCTGCTTCGGGTTCGACGTGCTGGAGCCGAATCCGGTGCGGCGCAGGAAGATTCCGGGCGGCACGGTCAAGATCGTGTTCGCGTTGGAGGGGACCTTCGAGGGACGCAGCCTCGACCCGACCGCGCTGGTCATCGGTTTGCACGATCGGGCGGGAACGGCCGGGCACGTCGGGCGGATGCGCAGTGTTCAGCTGCAACTCGATCCATTGACCGCGCGGCGGTTACTCGGGGTGCCGATGGACGAATTGCGTAATGGCGCAGTCGAACTCGCCGAGTTTCACGGTCGTCAGGTGCGGCGACTAGCCGAGCGTCTCGCCGAAACACCCACCTGGCCCGAACGATTCGACCTGGTGGCCGACCATTTCCGCACGCGAGCCAGCGAGTTGGACGAAGACCGCGCGATCACGCATGCCGTCCGGGAATTGCGGCGGTCGAAAGGGATATTGCCCGTCGCCACTCTTGTAGCGGAAAGTGGCTGGAGCGCAAGACATTTCCGGCGACGATTCGCCGAACAGGTCGGGCTGCCGCCGAAAGACTACGGTTCACTGCTGCGCTTCTCCGCCGCGCTCACCGCGTTGACGCGCGAACCCCGGTCCGACATGAGCCGTCTCGCCGGCGATTTCGGCTACTACGACCAATCGCATCTGATCCGGGATTTCCAGCGTTTCGCCGGTGCACCACCGGGGCGCCTGCTCGGCTGAGCATGTCCTATTCGTCCAATACCGTGGCGGCCGGCCGAACGTAGCGTTCCACGCACCTCGACCGCGAAGGAACGTCCACGATGTCCGCTTCACCGATCACCGTGCGGATTGCCGCCCTCGGCATCGCCATTCACGCGATCAACCATGTACTCGTCCTGGTGTTCTCGCCGTTCAGCTGGAACGTCGGCACCGTCTTCCATCTCATCCACGCGCCGCTCTACGCCGCCCTGGTGTGGCCGGTGCTGCTCGGCAAGAACTGGGCGCGGATCCTGATCACCTTCTTTCTCGGTGGCCAGTTCCTCGGGCGGTTCGTCGTATGGGTGATGTTCCCCAGTGCTGGCGCGCACCTGGCGCTGATCGGCGGTTGGGCGCTGTCGGTGGCGGTGCTCACGCTGCTGTGGGTGCCGGGATCGACGCGTCGGTACTTTCGCCGGGCACGCACCCTGGCCGTGTCGGAGTCCGCGTCGGTCGCGGAAGTGACCGAGTGACAGTCACTTTCGACAGTGCGTAGCGCTACCGCGATTTCGCGGCGTCCACCGCTTCGGTGGGCAGCGGGAAGTTCAGGTAGGACTTCGACGGCGTCGGACCGCGCTGCCCCTGGTACTTCGAGCCGGTGGTGGCGCTGCCGTAAGGGTGCTCGGCCGGACTGGTCAGCCGGAGCAGGCACAGCTGGCCGATCTTCATGCCCGGCCACAGGGTGATCGGCAGGTTGGCCACGTTCGAGAGCTCGAGGGTGATGTGGCCGCTGAAGCCGGGATCGATGAAGCCCGCGGTCGAGTGCGTCAGCAGGCCGAGCCTGCCGAGGCTCGACTTGCCCTCCAGCCGACCGGCCAGATCGTCCGGCAGCGTGCACACCTCGAGGGTGGAGCCGAGCACGAACTCGCCGGGGTGCAGCACGAACGGCTCGCCCGCGGCGGGCTCGACCAGGCTGGTCAGCTCGTCCTGGCGTTGCGCGGGATCGATGTGGGTGTAGCGGGAGTTGTCGAACACCCGGAACATCCCGTCCAACCGCACGTCGATACTCGACGGTTGGATCAGGCTCTCCAGGAGCGGCTCGACGCCGAGACGCCCAGCGGCGATCTCCGCACGGATGTCACGATCGGAAAGCAGCACGCCGAGCAGCGTAGCGCCTGCTCGTCCGTGCTCGGCAGCCGCACAGCGACAGGCGGCCTCGCGCATGCGCGCTCGCAAGCGCTCCAAGCGGCCTCGCGCATGCGCGCTCGCAAGCGCTCCAAGCGGCCTGGCGCATGCGCGCTCGCAAGCGCTCCAAGCGGCCTGGCGCATGCGCGCTCGCAAGCGCGCCACGCCGTTGCTGGGCGATCTTCGCCGCGCGGCAGGACAGCGCGGCCGATATTCTCGCGTTCGTTCGGGCGCGGTGGCCCGCGACCGAAGGGATGTTCGCATGACCGAGGCTTCGCTGTTCGACCTGACCGGCCACGTGTCCGTGATCACCGGCGGCAATTCCGGCATCGGCCTCGGCTTCGCCCGCGGCCTCGCCAGGGCGGGCGCCGACGTGTGCATCGTCGGCCGTAATGCCGAACGCAATGCCGATGCCGCCGACATCCTGCGCGCCTACGGCGGTCGAGTGCTCGCGCTGTCCTGCGATGTCGCGGACGAGCAGCAGGTGATCGACACCATCGCCAGGACGGCCGACGAGCTCGGCCGGATCGATTCGTGCTTCGTCAATGCCGGTGTGCCTGCCGGTGCCGCGCCGTTCCTGGAGACCGATCTCGCCGAGTTCCGCCGGGTCACCTCGATCAATCTCGACGCCGCGTTCGTCACGCTGCGCGAGGCCGCGAAGGTGATGGTGACGCAGGGTGACGGCGGCAGCCTGGTCGGCACCGCCAGTCTCGCTGCCCGCCAGGGTGTTCCGCGTGGGCAGTCCTATGCGGCGAGCAAGGCCGGGCTGATCGCGATCATGAACTCCATCGCGGTCGAGCTCGGCAAGCACGGCATTCGCGCCAACGCGGTATTGCCCGGGTGGATCGAAACACCCATGACCGACGGTGTTTTCGCGTGGGACCGATTCCGCGACCGGGTGCAGCCGCGTATCCCCGCGAAGCGCTGGGGACGGCCGACCGACTTCGAGGCGGTCGCGGTGTACCTGGCGAGCCCTGCCAGTTCGTATCACACCGGGGACACCCTGCTCATCGATGGCGGCTACAGCATGTTCTGATCGGTCGCTGACTTCGCCGCGCGCAACGGTCCTCAGCCAATACTCAGCGTCGAGATGGGATCGTGGGATGGTGACCACGAATTCCCCACCCGAGCGGATCTGGAAGCGAGTGCCGGTACTCGCCGTGGCTGCTGCGGTTCTGGCCGTTTTCGTCGTCGGATTGACTAGCAACGTCCTCGGGAAGAACGGACTTACCGCGATCGACACACCCGTGTCGGACTGGGCCATCGCACATCGCAACGGCACGCTGACACCCATCGCGAAAACAATCAGCAACCTCGGCGGCACCGTCGCGATGACCATCCTGGCGGCACTCGCCTTCGTCGCCTTCGGCACGCGCGGATACCGACGGGAGGCCGTGCTGGTCGCCGTCACCGGCCTCGGCGCCTGGGTGCTGGTGGACGGCGGCAAGAACCTCATCGCCCGGCCACGCCCACCCCTCCACGATCACCTCGTCGTCAAAACCAACTTCGCCTACCCATCCGGCCACAGCCTCGGCTCGATCGCCGTGATCAGCATCCTCGCCATCCTGCTGATCCCCCGCCTACGCCGCCCGGCCACCCGCTGGACCGCCGCCATAGCCGCCACCACCTTCGTTGCCGCAGTTGGCCTTTCCCGCATCTACCTCGGCGTCCACTGGCCGACCGACGTCCTCGGCGGTTGGTCCATAGGGGCACTGTGGGTGATCGTGTGTTTCAGTATCTATCGATACCGCGACCGCCGGACTCCTGAGCACCAGCAATGAGACCGGCGCTCGACCCACGCCGAACATGGTGCCGCTGAGTGACATTCGCGAAACTCGACCGTGTCCACCTGTACAACCTGTGGAATGCTGGCGGTTGTGCGCCTATCGGAGTCGACGTTCATGCGGCGGTTCGCCCAACAGCTCGGGCTTCCCTCCGGCGGGTATGGGCGTCTGGTCACCAGGGTGCTCAACATCGCCAACCGGCCGTTGATGGCGGGGTCGGCTGACGCGCTGGCGGCCGCGCCGGGCAGCCGCGTTGCCGACATCGGATTCGGCGGCGGATACGGGCTGAAGATCCTGCTGGACCAGGTGGGCGAGCAAGGCACCGTGTATGGCATCGACCTTTCCAGCACCGCGATTGCCCAGGCGCAGCGCGCATTCCGGCGTCCCGTGGATGCGGGCCGGTTACAGCTGATCCAAGCGCCGATGAAGCAGCTCCCGATCCCGGACGGCGGCCTGGATGGCGTCGTCACCGTCAACACCATCTACTACATCCCCGACTCGGAACTGCGACTGTCGCTCGCCGAAGTCTCGCGAATCCTGCGGCCGGGTGGCCGACTCGTTGTCGGGGTGGGTGACCCGTCGTACATAGCGACGACGCCTTGGCGCAACGGACTGATCAACCGGCCGACGACGGAGGTTGTGGGCCTCATCGAAGAGGCGGGATTCGGCATCCAGGATCATCGGCGAATCGGTGAGTCCGACAAGGCATTTCACGTGTACGTTGCCGTCTCCAAACCTGATTGAGATGTCCTCGGGTACGCCCTGAATGCGGTGGCTCTAACAGTCGAATAGTGTCTTGGCGGCGAGGGGGTTTCGTAGGGTTGGCGTGCCCCGCCGGAGCTGGTCGAGGAGGCGTTGTCGTGGTGGACGGATTGGTCGAAGGTGGGTTCGAGGCGGTTCGTGACGCGTTCGCGGAGGCGCAGGCCGATGACGAGGGCGCCGCGCAGTTGTGTGTGTATCGGCATGGCCGTGTCGTTGTCGATCTCTGGGCTGGGCAGGACCCGATATCCGGTATGCCGTGGGACGGGGAATCGCTGTCGGTGCTGATGTCGGTGTCGAAGGGGGTGACCGCGACCTGCGTGCACATGCTGGTCGAACGGGGACAGCTCGACCTGTTGGCGCCGGTCCGCGAGTATTGGCCGGAGTTCGCGGCAGGCGGCAAAGGCGATGTGACCGTCGCCGATCTGCTGGCACACCGAGCAGGTCTGCCCGGCTTCGACCCGGCGGCAGGCATCGGGGCCCAGGAGCTGACGGACTGGTCGATGTGTACGGCCGCCCTCGCATCGATGGCTCCCCGGTGGCAGCCGGGAACCGCGTTCTACTACCACTCGATCACCTGGGGCTACCTGGCCGGCGAGCTGATCCGGCGGGTCACCGGCAAGAGCGTCGGCGATTTCCTCGCCGCCGAAATCGCTGAACCGCTCGGGTTGAGTCTGTGGATCGGGCTGCCGGAAAACGAGGAATACCGGGTTGTTCCGCAGTTCAGCCGCCAAGAGCAACCCACGCCCGCGCAAGTAGCGACGGTACTGGGCGGGATGGGGATCGACGTCGACGCGCCATTGATCCGGACGCTCCTCGCGGCCGTGGAAACCCGCGAGGCCGGAATAGCCCTACTCAATACCCGCGAGGGCCACGCCGCCGAGGTCCCGGCAGGCAACGCGATCGGCAACGCCCGTTCGCTGGCGCGGATGTACGCCGCGACTATCGGCGAGGTCGACGGCATCCGACTGCTGACACCGGCAACCGTGACACAGGCACAGCAACCCCAAACCGACCAACTGCGCGGACCGGCGCCCCTCGACATCCTCCCCGTCACCCACCGCTTCGCCAACGGCTACGAAATCCCCGGCCCCGCCCACGCCATGCTCGGCAACGGATCCTTCGGCCACAACGGCACCGGCGGCCGAATCGCCTTCGCCCACCCAGCATCCGGCCTCGCCATCGGCTACACCTGCACCAACATGCTCTTGGATGACGTAGCGGGCCCTGACCCCCGCTGGCTCCCCTGGATCACTGCCCTCGAAAAGACACTCGACTAACGCTTCAAAGGATGGGATGAGATCGCGTTCCAGGTGAAGATGCCCTCGTCGAGATCCACGTCGACCGCCAGGAAATGGAGGGAGTCGACGTCGAGGGAGGCGGGGGTTTGGATGGTGGAGAGTGCGAGTTCCAGTGGGGCGGAGTCGCGTTCGGCGGTGCCGTAGCCGAGGGATACGTGTGGCATCGGCGGTGGGGCAGGTAGGGCGCGGTCGGTTCCGAAGACCTGTACAGCCGCGTCGCGGGTGGCGGTGTAGAGCTGTTTCCATTGGGCGTCTTCGGGGGCGGCCACGCCGACGCCGTAGTCGTGCAGCCATGGGCCCTGCATCGGGATCGTGAACGAGGAGGTGCCTGCGACGACGGCGGCCAGCGCTTCGGTGTAGCGGTCGACGGCTTCGTCGTCTACTTCGTTGCGCCACCAGGGGATTCGAGTGACTGTCGCGTGCTGCCAGCGCGGCTGCACAGCGGCGCAGCCCTCGAACGCTTCGACGGCGTCCAGCGCGGGCTGTACCGATGCGATGAACTCCGGATCGGGTAGCACGTAGACGTGCAGTGAACCGTGCAGCTGGGGCCAGTCGAGATGTGATGAATTGAAAAAGTTCCGCACGGGCCTATCGTAGGGGCACGGACGAATCACCATGAGCGGGCAGCGAACCCAGCTCACGCGCGATGCAGTCCGCCGCTAGATGATCGCCGCGGTCACGCAGTTGCGTAATCCGCGTGTGGACAGCATCGACGCCGTACGACGCAACGATTTCGTGAATGCCGTGTGGTGCTACCGAATAGCCGGCGCTACCCGCAACCTGCTCCCTCGACGCGTGCTGGTACATACGGAGACCCCTCCCATTGCAGCCGAAAGCTTCATTCGCACAAGAGAATTAGCTTCCGACGCGGGAGTCGCTCACCAGCCGGGTACGAGCGTCAGTTTAACATCCTCCCGTCGGGGCGAACACGCCGAAATACGGTCCTTGCCGAACTAGGCTGCCCGGTCATGGACCTACCGAGACTGTGGGTTGGCATCGACCTCATCGGCACCCTGCTGCACGGCGAGATCGTTGTGCATTCCGCCGGCGGTCAGCCGGTGGCTCGGCGGCTACGCCGCATCGCGCCGAAGCTGGGATACGACCACAGCGGGGAAGCCCTGTTTCGCGGTGTCGTCGCGGACGTCATGAACGGACCGCGGATCGACCACGCACGCACCGAAGCCGGGATCGAATGCCGGACACACTGGGTCAACGCCGCCGACGGCACCGCGGTCGCGCTGCTCGTGTGGCTGGCACCGCCGCCGGTGCCACCGCGCCCGGTCTACAACAGCTGGATCATGGACCTCCGCAAGCTCGCCACCTCGCCCGACGGCGACGATTTGGAGCTCTACGGCGTCAAACGCACCGTGGGTGAGTACAAACCGATCATGGGTGTGTTCCGCAACTTGAACCCCGACGACGCACCCGGATGGACCGCCCTGGTGTACAACGCGGGACACGAGCGTGAGGGCGTCACCGTCGACGCCGTGTGGTCGATCCGCCCGGAGGACGATTGGGTGCACTTCTGGTCGTCGGCAACGAATCTCGGCGCACCGCAGCCGGGGCGCTCGGTCTACGGGCTCACCTTGCATCTGCCCCATCGTGAGCTCGACACCCGGCTCGGCACCCTCGTCCGGTACACCGGCGCCAGCCTGATCATGGTCGACGTGCATTCCCGTTACGTCGTGGCCGGCTCCGGGGATCTCGCCGAAGCGCTGCTCGCCGACGAACCGCGCCTGGCCCGCGTGCTCACCCAGATCGACCTGGACCGCCTGATCGCAGCGCCCGTCAACGATGTTGTCGAGCAGACGATTTCGATCGAGGGGTCACAGTTCCAGGCCGCGCTGTTCGCGATGCCTGCCGGCCAGGTTCAGCCCGGGTCGTTGATCGGGATCCTGCTCGTCCCGGCCAGGTGACCCGTCAATTCGGTTCGGTGGTGCCCGTCTCCGGTGCGCGGCGCGGCCCGCGCGCCGTCCACACCGCGGCCGAACCGCGCGTGCCGACCTCCACCGACTCGAACGCGCGCTCGAGCGCGGCCACCAGGCCCGTGAGGTCATCGGCCGCGTTGTGGAAGACGCCGGTACGCCAGAAGCGGCGCAGCGTGGCACGGCTGAGCGCCGTCTGCGGGACATCCCTGGCCAGCACGCTCGCTCCGAAGAACACGCCGTCATCGGCCATGACATCGGCGATGTGGCCGAAGGCCGTGCCCTTGCTGTCCCATCCGCCCGGCACGCAGTGCATGAGCCAGGTCGCCGAGACCGAGCCGAACCGGCGGCGGTCGACCGGTAACGGCTGCAACACGCTCCCGACCCTGCTCACCGCGTCGATGCCGCGTTGGCGCAGACGCCGGCTCGTCTCATCGAGCGAATGATGATTCAAATCGACCAGGGTGACCATTGGCTGGGTCGTCGGGTAGGCGGTGTGACACAGATGCCACCCGGTACCGGTGCCGATGTCCAGGTGATCGCCGGACATATTGGCGTTGTACAGGGCCAGCGTCTGGCGGAGGGGACAGCGCCACACGAAACGACAGTTGAACCAGACCCAAAAGTCATAGACGGACAGAACTCTCGGTGAGTACAGCGCCGACCCATCGCGCTCAGCCTGACTGATATCGGACGTTGAATCCATACCCGACTCCCTCGCCTACCAGGCGGGGATCTCCGAAAACGGATACCCGCCAAGGCATCTGAACCCCCGGACGGGAATCACTCACCGACCCGCTATACGGGTACAACCTTACCGCCTCGGCCTCCGCACTGCGGGCGCTTCTTACCCGTTCTGCCCTACTCGGGGCGGGCAATCGCGCTAAGGTATTGGTGGACAACTGATTTAGGCTCCTCGGGAGAGACGAGGCCAGCATCATGTCAGAAGGCATCCACGGGGGACAGACGGCGGGCGCGAAGGTGCTCGCGCTGCATCACGTCTCGATCAACGTGCGCGACATCGGTCGAGCCCTGCGCTTCTATGTCGACGTGCTTGGCTTGACCCAGCGAACCGACCGCCCCGACGACCTCGGGATCGAGGGTGCCTGGCTGGATGTCGGCGACCGACAGCTCCACCTCATCGAGCAACCCGACGTCCCGGCCGCCCTCGGCCAGCATTTCGCCCTTCTCGTCGACCAGCTCGACCGCACGGTGTCCGCGCTGCGATCGCAGGGACTGACCGTGTCCGATCCTGTTCAGATAGGTCGAGGCCGCCAGTCCTTCCTGTCCGATCCCGACGGGAACGTCGTGGAGCTGCATCAAGCGTCTCGGTCCTGACCGAACGCGCAGACAAGCCACTTACCTATTCGCCGTCTCGACTACGTATCTAGGTGAAAATCACCGACGCGAATGCCGGTGCGTGGATGGAAATCTTCATGTCAGCAAGCGAGCACGACTTGCCGGACACGAGGAGGAACACCATGAACGCGGCACCTTACGAGGCGGTGGAGACCAAGCCGGCCACGCCGGCGCGCATTGCCCGCGCCACAGTGCTGGCGGCCGCGACGCTGACGGTGATGGGTCCGGCGGTCATCGCGCCGAGCCTGCCCGCGATGCGCGAGGCGTTCTCCGCGGTGGCGGGCGCGGATGTGCTGGTGCGGCTGGTGCTGACCATCACGTCGCTGGCGATCGGCCTGAGCGCGCCGCTGGCGGGCATGGCCGCCGACCGGATCGGGCGTAAACCGCTGCTGGTGGGCAGTCTCGCCCTCTACGCGGTGGCGGGAACAGCCGGGTTCTTCCTCGACAGCATCGGTGCGCTGCTGGTGAGCAGGGCCCTGGTGGGTGTCGCGGTCGGCGGCATCATGACCGCGATCAGCGCCATCATCACCGACTGGTTCGAGGGGCCGCAGCGGGCGAAGTTCCTTGGGCTGCAACAGGCTTCCGCCAGCATCGGCGGTGTCGTGTTCTTGCCGCTTGCGGGTTTGCTGGCCGCGTCGAACTGGAAGCTGCCGTTCTGGATCTATGGTGTCGGCGCGGTGATCCTGCCGTTCGCGCTGTTCGCGCTGCGAGAACTGCGACGCGACAAGGTATCCGGACCGGCTGGCGTCGAGGCCGCCGGTTCGCGGTCGGGAGTTTTCGCCCCGATCGCCGGGCTCTACCTGCTCGCCTTCTTGGTGACGCTGGCCTTCTACATGGCCCCCACCCAACTGCCGTTCCTGCTGGCGCAACTGCACATCGGTCCGGCCTTGGTCGGTGCGGTGATCGCCGCGACCACACTCAGCAGTGTCGGTGGCGCACTAGCCTTTCCGTCGCTGCGGGGCCGCTGGTCACCGAGTGTCCTGACCACTGCCAGCATCGGACTGCTCGGCATCGGATGGATGCTGGTCGGCACCGCGGGCACGGTGGTGCAGGTAGTGGCCGGACTGCTCGTGGGCGGCTTCGGTGTCGGCCTGGCGGTGCCGAACCTGAACCTGCGGTTGAGCGATCTGGCACCCGCGGCCACTCGCGGCCGGATCCTCAGCGGCCTGGTCACCGCGATCTTCCTGGGCCAGTTCGTTTCTCCGCTGATCATCGCGCCACTGATCCACGCCACCAGCATCAACGGCGCGTTCGGCTGGACTGGAATCGCGATGACCGTAGGCGCGGGGATTGCCCTGCCCCTGCTCCGTAATACCAAGTAACACCATCGAATTCACCACCAACCACCGAGTCCGCACACCTGCGGGTTCACCTGAATGAAGGATGAAAGAAATGATCTACCACGGCAACCGCTTCACCCTCCGCGCCGACGCCACCCCCGAAGCCGTCGAGGAAGCCCTCGAGAGCCTGCGCAACCAGGGCCGCTCCATCCCCTCGGTGAAGTCGTTCGTGGTCGGCCCCGACTTCGGCGGCGAATACCAGTGGGGTGCGGTGTTCGTCATCGAGGACCTGGCCGGCTACTGGGAGTACCTGATCCACCCGGCCCACCGCAACACCGACCGCGTTGGCCTGCCCCTGGTCGACAAGTTCGCCTCCTTCGACATCACCGACGACGAAGACCCCGCGATGGCGGAGAAGATCGCCGAACTGCACCAGCGCCGCTACGACAGTGACCCCGAACTCACCAAGCTGGTCTCCGACCTCGGCGAATACAGCGGCAGCGCCGCACCCGGACACCACGGCGAGAAGTAACCACCCGATCCAACCGCGCAACCCCCCGTCGGACAGGCTGTCCGACGGGGGGTTATGCGTTGCCCAAGCCAAAGCATCACCGCAGGTCAGCGGCATCTACCTGGACTTTTCTCGCCTGCTGGCGGACTCTGCTAAAGTCTCGGAAGTACCTTTACCGGTCTGCCGATGTAGTTCAATGGTAGAACTTCTGCTTCTGCCACAACAGGATTCGGCTCTCTGCGATCATCTTCGCTTACATACTCTCATCAGTAGGAATAGCCTGTGGCTATTTTGTTTCGAATCTTCCTGTGCTGCATCTGATTCGACCGGATTCGGCTGAAAATACAGGGTAAATAAGGACCTTCACTGGGTAGTGGCGACCGTTGAAGCTAGATCAAGAACCCGAAACCACGGTGAAGTCATCGGCATCCAGCCGCTCTCGCCGCAGACCCTCGACCGAGCACGCCAACCCCAGACCATCGGTCTGCCCCACCCTGCACCGCTGAATGTCATCCCGGTGACGCATACCTTCGCCAGCGGCTACGAAATTCCTGGGGCATCACGCCCCATGCTCGGCGCATGGTCTCATCGGCAACGTCGGCACTGGCGGCCGAATCGGCTACGCCCACCCCGAAACTGGTATCGCAGTCGCCTATACCTGCACCAACATGACCGGCGCTAACCCAGACGCTCCGGACCCGCGTTGGGTGCCGTGGACCTCCGCGCTTCACCACGCAATCAGCTCGTAGAAGCTGTTAACGGCCGCCCGGTCCGGTCTACGCCGGACCGGGCAACGTTTGGAGAGCAGCAAACAGAGAAGTCGTCGGCCGGAGCGTTGGGAGGGTCTGGTGCTCACATACGAAGGCGAGAAGGGTCCATCCGGTGGCGAAAATTCGCTAGTGACCTGATTCACATTTTTGAAAAAAATGGCCTGCCAACTGCGGAGATACGAAAACGATTCAGTGGTATCAAGTTGCAAGTTGAAGCTCGTTCACCAAGAGTGGATTCTGCGTGGTGTGACGATTATCGACCTGGCCACCGCCTCGCTTGTTGCCGCTGTGGTAGCGCAGATTCCGCGAATTATCGCTGTTGGGGTAGCGACCCTTCATCCAGATCCTGCTCGGCGTGACTCCGCCCAACGGACGTTGGAGATAGTCAGGTGGCCGAGGTGAAAAAGCCTGGAGGGATACTCGGCTATCTGTACCAGTACCCCAACGCCTGCAAGCTGTTGACACTCGTTGCTACGTCTCCAGGAGGACGGACAACTTATGCGTCCCTTCGGTACCGAGCTAGAGAACCTTTGCCCCTGTTTGAAGCCGGATTCGGAGGGCTGTTGAAGCGGGGCTTGGTCTGGGCGGAAGGTTCGAGGGAGTGGCAGGGCAAACGAACCGTCATCATCACCATGCGCGGGCGACGAGAGCTGATCCGATGGCGCAGTCACGCCAAACAAAACTTCCGCTGGCCTGTCGCCACGATGTGGCGTCAACCACAAATCGCAGAGCTGCCGCGTAAGGAGTGGTGGGTTTTCGACGAAGAGTGCGATGCCGCCGGCAATGCGCATTCTGACCCCGGCAGCCGGTAGGACCGGCCTGCCGAATCTTCGACGCGGAAATCGCCCGCGCTGTACCGTCCTCCCATGTTCGAGGGGGAGACGACCGTCACTGGGACCGATACTGGGAATCTGGCCCGCCGCTGGAGCGTGGCGCACCGTCGATCAATCTGGACTGGGATCGCTATTGCCAGTGCTGGCGGCGCGGGCTTCGGTGCCGCCGTGCTGGCCGGAGCCTCGCCCGCATTCGGTCAGCCACTCGCGACGCTGCTGGGCGGCGCGGGCGTACTCGCTGCGGGCCTCCTGGCCTACTTCAACGGTCAACACAGCCGCGCCCAAACCGAAGCTCACCACAAGGCCGACATGGATCGTGAGCGCGAACGGCACGCGGAAGACTCACGCCGAGCACAGGTTTCGACCCTGCGTGACCGCTACACCGCCATTGCCGCCCAGATCGCCGACACCAACTCAGCTGCCATCCGGCAGGCGGGTGTCTATGCGCTGACCGCGCTTGCCGACGATTGGCATGCGTTCGGTGAGGACGACGAACGACAGGTCTGCATCAACCTGCTCCAGTGGTATCTGCGTGTCCCATTTCCAGTGGGTGACGACCCCGAGAAGCCGGATCTGTCCGAACGCGAAATCCGCCAGACCATCGTTGGCATCCTGACTGAACGCCGCCGCCGCCCCGCCGAGCATCCGAAATCCTGGGCCACCACCGTCATCAGCCTGCATCAGGCATCACTGCCGAACTGCGTCTTCTGGGGGATAAATCTCGCCGATCTCCACCTGCCCGACGTTGACCTGAGCAACGCGAAGCTCGCCGGCGCGGACCTGACTAACGCGGACCTGCATGGTGCGGACCTGCATGACGCGGACCTGCATGACGCGGACCTCCGCAGCGCGGACCTAAAAGACGCGAAACTTGCCGGCGCGAAACTGACCGGCGCGAAACTGGACGACGCTCACCTGTTCCGTTCGATCCTGGTCGAAGCGGACCTGGCTAACGCAACCCTGACCGGTGCGTACCTGAACAGTGCAAACCTGAACGGTGCGTTCATGTACCGTGCGAACCTGCACGGCGCGGACCTGATGAAGGCGAACCTGACCAGCGCGCAGCTGGGCTTCGCGAAACTGAACGGCACGACGCTGATCCACACGGACCTGACCGGTGCTTACCTACACGTTGCAGACCTGAACGGTGCGGACTTGACCGGCGCGAAACTGCTGGGCGCGAACCTAACCGGCGCGGACCTAAACGGCGCGAATCTGCATTTGGCGAACCTAACCGGCGTAGACCTAACCGACGCGAAACTGGACGATGCGAGCTTCATCCACGCGAAATACGACGAGACTACACAGTGGCCGGAGGGTTTTGCCCCACCATCACCTGAACCTAACCTCCGATAACGGCTGTGTATCGGCGGTCAGAATATTTCTCCGGCACCCGTTTAATTCCCAGGCGGAGAGCCGAGGGCCACAGTCGCGATCGCTAATTCCGCTTGCAACTACGAAAGGGGAGTCTGCGCACGGTTTGACTCGAACTCAATCAGATTTTTTTGAATCACGCCGCGCCAGAGATCCTCGATCTCGCCCTTCTGTCCATCGGCACCCATTCTGGAAATCTCATAGAATTTACCGACGCTTGGCTGATCCTCCGGGTAGTTCGCGCGCGAATCGTCCTTTATTGCCCAAGATCCTGAAACCCCTCCGCCTGAAGCCAGATCTCGCGGGTTATTATCCCAGCAAAATCGATATCCGTCATCGTCTATAAATTCAAGCGCGGGTGCATACTTATAGAAGAATGCTCCATCCGCTGGCTTCACGCCGCCCGCAGGGCCGACATGGTCCGCCGTCACGAAACTAACATGCGTCGGCCCCTCGGGTTTCAATGTAACTGCGCGACTCGTTGCCGCCTCGACCGGCGTAGATCGGACTGATTTTCCATCTGTCCCCAGGGTCAACCCTGGATGAAAGATGAGATCAAATATCGGCCTGTCGTCGCCATTGAATACGAAAATTCGCCAACTATGCCGGAGGTCGGAATCCATATTCTCTGCATGAGTGGTGACGACAATACGAGAAGCGCGACGAAGCGCCCTTTCCTTGGCTTCTTCAACCGCTTTCGACTCTTGTTTCGTACGCTCGCTTCTGCCATCCAGTGCAACCCACAATGCCACAATGACTGCTGCCGTGGAAGCCGTTGCGCCGAACCATGTCCCAAGAGGTCCTAATTCTATCTCCCAGCCAAGCAGGCGGATTAGATTGAAGATGCTCAACGTTATGGAGACGATTGATATGACAAAAGCGAGTGCGCACCATCTCATTGTGGCTACGGTACTCCTCCTTTTATCGCATCGAGCACTTATCAGCCGGATGCCATAACCGCCATGCACACCCCGGACGGACGGGCACGGAAACGTCAGGTGTCGCGACCACCCACCCCTGGAGGGGCGCGCGTAAATCGACTACAGCGCGTTCCACTCAGTCGGTCATTAGTGTGGGCCTGGCCGCTTTCTCAGCAGCAGCCTTAGCCGCCGTGACGGTGCCGCGTCGCCCCCATCGCAACGTCTTGGTGTCGCTGTCGACGGCGAACCACAGCAGCGACCCTTCCTCCCACACGGTGAGCTGACGTCGGTGCATCTGCCGGGTGAGCATGACGCCCTGGGTCGGGTGCTCGTGCAGGGTCCACCCCCCGGTTGCGTCCGACTCCGACAGCATCCGACGTGCCCTTCGTCGCTGAAGAACAACTAGACCAATCAGTATGCAATGGATGGCCGGGGGTGGTCACGCGAAGTGCTTCTCGAACATGCGTTCGATTCGATGTACAGTTGGACGATGGATCGCTTGGGACCGGAGTTGCGGAGTCGGATCGGTGAGGTGGTTCGCGCCGCCGGCCATCCACACAGCCCCATGTACGGACGTGCCCTCGCGGTCGAAGAAATGCTGAAGGCGGTCGAGGCGGAGCTGACTGACGACCGCTACTCCGAGACTGAACGCCGAAGCTTTCATCAAGTCACGCTCGCGGTGCTGGCCCACGGCAACCGGATGACTCGGTAGCGGCGACCTGGCCCGCACCTGTGAATGCACCATCTACACGCCATCGCTTACCGGTGCTTGCACGCACTCCGCACTCGGTCGACCCGTGTGTGAACCGTTGCCATTCCTAAAATAACCCCGCAGTGGCAGACTCAGCAGGCGCGTATGCTCGTACGACTGCAATCTGTCCGACTAAACCGGTCGGTTCAAGGCATCACTGACTAACCTCAGGGGACTTACCAAATGATGAGCCGTTCCGAACGCCTAAAGCTGGCTTTTGCTATCCGGCATCAAATGAGCATGATTGACTACTCCGATCAGGTGCTCATGCTGACTGCGTTCGACATCAGCTATATCGAAGACCCGGAGAGGACCATCGACGACGGGATCGGCCGGTCGCTGCTCGGCGCTAAAGAAGATGACCTTATCGCGCTGGCGGATCACGTCGAGGCTTCGCGACCGGGTATCGAGCCGCAAGAACTGGATGTCATAAACCCTTTCCAGGTCGACGCGTATACAGAATTGGTCGCGGCGGAAACCGTTCTTCGTGACGCGGTACGACTAGTCCTAGGCGAGAAATGGAAAGACAATTTCAGCGAAACGGACATTGCAAAACTTGAGGCGAAGCAAATAGAGGAAGACAAACGTCGGGACGGCGTATCGGTGAGCTCTGACCTCCTGGACTACACCGAGACATATCATCTCAAGACGCTAATAATCGACAAGCATTGGAACGAGTTTAAGCCGGTCCTCGACGACAAGAATCGGGCATCTGCCTATTTCGGCATCATACTGGACATCCGAAACACAATCGCACACTCTCGACCAGTCGTGCCAGCGGAACGACTCCTGATCGCTGGCGCTGCAGGTCAGTTACAGAACCAGCTTGCGCAATATCGCAGCCAGGTTAATGGCCCGGACGCACACTACGCTTCCATCAACTATATTCGAGACTCATTCGGCGAAGAACTCGCAGCCAACGATCCGCTCCACACTGCCGCACGACCTCGGCCGCGCCTAAACGTCGGCGACCGCGTATTCTTCGAATGCTCCGCAACCGACCCGCGAAATAGGAAGATCAGCTGGGTTTTCAGCAGAACTAGCTGGAATGCAAGAGGCGTGATCGACGAGAACACCGGAAACACGGCAACATTCGAATGGGTGGTCAGCGAAGCTGATGTCGGCGAATCGCGAAGCTTCACGATTGAAATACGGAATAGTAGCAAATTCCAGCGAACAGCCGCAGGCGACGATAGGTGTACATTCAGTTACAACGTGAATCCACCGCGCGAGTAACGGCTTGATGCGGTGCTGTATTTCGATCGGCACGTTCATATCAGGCTCGCTGCTTGTCGCCACGTGCTCTGGTGGGGTGCTGCTGGTTGGTGGCGAGGGAGGACGTACCCCGTACTGCATAAGTATGGGTACACCCCGGTTGCTCCGTATGGGTATGCAGAGGCAGTTCGGGTCGGTCGATGTGCACGCGCGTCGGGGATTACTCGTCGCGCCGGGACTGGGAAACTCCGAGGGGCTGGTACGACGTGCCACGCCGTCCCTGTCCGAGTCCGCCTTTACCAGGTCAGCCCACTCGTGATCGGAAATGTGATCGCGCCGGCCTCCTTGAGACAGGCACGATCGCAGCTGCCCCTCTGACGGGCGACGACTCCGGCGGCTAAGACGGTCAGACCGATACCGGATCACCCGTAACAACTTCACGGGCGCAGGAAGGCAAAGCAGGACAAGGGATTTCGCGGAGAATTAAGCGCATCACAAGAACGCCGTGTTGCCTTACACTCCCGGTTCGGTTGGGGCGCAGCACAACTAGCTCATCTCGCGGGGCTCGACCGCGTTCAACGCCTGGCACGGAAGTCTCGACGGACTTCAGACACCTGCTCGCGCTGTAGGGACCACAGTGTGCAACAAGACGGCCGAGAGGGACAACCGACACGAATCCACATCGGTGCGTGCCGAAATTCCGTCAGGAGAACACCGACCGATACCGCAGCGCAGTCCAGGCAATTCGTTGACGCCACAACACCTCTCATGCCAAAATCAGCGCAGTCGCACACTGCGACACCTCACTGCGTGTGACAGCTCAATACGCGCGATCCCCAAACGCCGTCCGTAACGGACGGGTTCGAAGGACGCGCCATGAGCAGAACCCGAATCGACCGCCGCCGCCCGGACATCCACTGGGCACTCACCCACGGCTGGGAATTCGACAAAGTCACCAAAACCGGACACCTCCGATTCATCCACACAGTGACACGTACCAAAGCCTGCCTCGCCGCCACACCAAGCGACTGGCGCGGCGAACGCAACAGGCATCTCCCGCCTCCGCCAAAAGACAGCGCTGGTATGCGCATGAGCCTCGACAAGCTCTACACCGCGGAGGAAGTCGCCCTCGCATTCCAGTTGGAGTCGCCAGATTGGCTGGAGAAGAGTGCGCGTGCCGATCAGATCCCCCACACGAAGCTCGGCCGGCGGCTTCGATTCACTCGGGCACAAATCGATCAGATCGTCAAAAACTGCACAGTCGAGATCGAACCCGTTGCGCGACCACCGCACGTGCAGTACCTACAGGCTGCGCCAAAACCTCCGGCTGAGACCTCGACCACACCTGTCCGACTGCCAGCGCACATTCGTGCCCAATTGCCTTAGCACCAGTCCGGCATCCACGACACAGGCCCTGCACGTCACACGCGCGGGGCCTGTGTCATCGTCACGCCGCCGCAAGCATCGAGCGATTCCCCCCGAGCTCTCGCGCCCGTTCCTGCAGCAGCGTGTTCAAGACCTCCACGTTGGACGTCGGACACATGGCCAGGCGGGCATCCAACGCCTCGAACCACATCTCGGTCAAGACTTCATTGAGCCTGTCGCGCATGACCTGTGTGACATGTGAGTAGTTGCCCTGCACCGAATTGTCCTCGTGTCCGATGCGGTCATTGATCAGGACTTGGGGGATTCCCCTCTCCTCCAGGTCGGTTCGATGGGCATGCCGGTTGCCGTGCGGTGTCATCCCCGCCGCGATCGGCAGCCAGCTGGCGTTCGCCTTGCGTGCCCGTGCCGATTTCACTGGGATGGCGAGGACGCTGTCGCGAACCGCGTCTGTCGAAAGCTCAATCGTCTCCGCGCCAGGCATCCACAGCGAGACCGGGTTCCATGGGCCGTTCTTCTTGTGCGGCGGAAACTTGCCACTCACCGCGGGCGTGTAGATCCATCTGCGAAAGCTGTCGCGCGTCCAATGCCACACTGGCTCGCCGGGCGGAACGACGTCATAACCGAACTCGGCAGCAGCAAGGAGAACTCGCTCGCGAGTCGCATCCGCGATCCGGCCGCCGCTGCCACGAAGGGCAACACTGACCGTGCGCTCCGAAATACCCAGATGAGCAGCCAGAGACGCCATAGTCACCCCTTTCACGCTGGACCGGCTACGTGTGCGGGGAAGACCTGTGAAGATGCACAGCATGTTGTGGCATGGGCAGCGCTGAGGATTCGTGCGAGCGACGTGCGCCGCGACCATGCTCCGAAGAAAGTCAGGCCAGTCGATATAGCGGCGAGACTCGTCTTTGGGCGGGCACTGGATCAGCCTGCTCCCGACCGATGCGAGCTGGTGCTCGATCCGAATCTGCTCTGTGCGTACGTAATCCAGCTCCAGCCCCCATAGTTCGCCACTCCGAATACCAGTGAACCGCTTCAGGATTCCCGCGACGAATTCATCGTCCCGCCCTGACAGCAGCGCCATGCGCTCAGCGATCAACAGTCCACCGAGGACGTTCGTGATCACCTTCTCCTCAGCGCGGCTGCGCCGCCTGCTGGTACGGCGTCCCCGACCGCGCGGCCGTTCCGCTGCATTCGTTTCGATCAGCTTGTCGACGCGCATGGCATCGCCCAAGATCGTGTGAAGACATCCCCTCCACTTCATGATGCTTGACCGCTTGTGGCCTGCTTTTCGTTCGGCACTTTCCCACTGGGCGATCGCATCGGCGTCGATTTCGTCAACGTAGATGCCTCCGAACGCTGGGAGGAGGTGGCATTCGATGTAGTTCCGGTAGTTGTTGATGGTGCTTTCGGCCAGGTCATGGCGAAGAATCCACTTCCCGACGTACACGGAAAACAGCATCCGGGGCTTACCCCTGGGCGTCGTGACCGTGGGAGTGACTGCAGTGTGGACAATCGCCTCGCCCGCTGGGCTGAGGCCGTTCTGGATGTTGACCTCTGCCGCATCGGCGGCCTTCTTGGCTGCGCGCTTGCTCTTGAACTTGATGACTTTGCCGCGGCCATCTTTGAGCGAGACGTACTGATCGGGACCGACCAAGTACTTGGCTTCGTGATAGCCGCTACGCGGGTTCGCGTACCCCAAAGGAACCCTCCCGAGGCGTCGGGCGCTGACGACAGCGCGAACAGGGATGCCCAGCAGCGCACGTCACGCAATCCCAACCGGGTACTGGGTAGTCCTCGCGCCGGACTGATCCCCTCGACGCCTCCTGCGGCAGATGGCCAGCAGGTTCGACTAAGAGTAGCGGCGAAATCGATTCCGCCGCAACTGCAATGGATAAACGACACGCCGGGGTGTACAACACGCCGCTAGTTGCAGTCTTTCTTCGCAATCCATCAGTTACTCCCCCGGAATCAGAGCGTGGGCGAAGTCATCGAGAGGGGCCCAGGTGCCCGATCGTCGGCCCGATCGTCGGCCGGATTTGGGGAGGATTTTGGGGAGGATTTTGGGACCGAACGCCTCCGACCGGCTCTGAACGCGACCGGACGGGACTCGCGTCCAGATCGTTGCAGTCACGCGAACAGCGTTTCAGACGGATGCATCTCCGCAGGTCAGCGGCATCTACCTGGACTTTTCTCGGCTGCGGGCGGACTCTGCTAAAGTCTGGACTGGCGGTTCGCCGCTTCGCCGATGTAGTTCAATGGTAGAACTTCTGCTTCCCAAGCAGACAGCGCGGGTTCGATTCCCGTCATCGGCTCTTATCGCGAAAGCCCTGGCCAGGGATCCTGGTGCAGGGCTTTTTCTTGTCTGCAGTACCCGAGGGTGAGTTGGGGTGGCTCGGTGGGGGGATGTGGGCGGGGGATGGGTGGGCCGACGATCTGGGCATGTTGGTTCGTCGCGCTGTGTTGGTGGTAGGTCTGGCTGTCGGGCTTGGGGCGGGGGTGTTGGCCGCCTGTACTGCGGAGGCGAAGCCTAGTGCTTCGTTGAATTGGCAGCCTTGTTCGGAGAATGCCGAGTTCGACTGTGGCACAGTCACTGTGCCGGTGGACTGGGCGAAGCCGGATGGGGAGAAGATCGAGGTCGCGGTGGTGCGGGATCGGGCTGACGAGCCGTCGAAGAAGGTGGGGACTTTGGTTTCGTTGGCTGGTGGGCCGGGGTCGTCGGGGGTGGATGAAATCATCAAGGGGGGAAAGTTTTCGGCGGAGCTGCGGGGGCGGTTCGATATTGTCAGTCTTGATCCGCGTGGGGTGAAGCGGAGTCATCCGGTGCGGTGTGATGCGGGGCTGGCTATGTATCGGCCGAACCTGGTGCCGGAATTGGGTGGGCGGATCGATGAAGTGCAGTCGTATGCAAGGGATCTCGCGGCGAGCTGCCGGCAGTACACCGGGGCGCTGATGGATCATCTCGATGCGGCGAGCGTCGCGCGGGATGTCGAGGCGGTGCGGGTGGCGCTCGGGGTGGACCACATCAGTACTTACAGCAGGTCTTACGGGACGATGCCCGCGCAGTCGTATGCGGAGCTGTTCCCGAAACACTTGCGGGCCATGCTGTTGGACAGCGTGGACGATCACAGCCTGGATGGCCGGGCGTTCCTGGCCAGCGAAGCACGGGCGGGCAAAGACACTTTCGGCGAGTTCGCGGCGTGGTGTGCCCGGGATCCACAGTGCGTCCTGCACGGGGCGGAGGTCGACCGGATCTTCGGCGATGTGTATGCCAAGGCTGTGCGCGGCGAGCTGCGCGACCTCACCGACGCGACCAAGCAGGTGGGACCGTTCGACCTGAACGCGCAGATTGTTCAACGGCTCTATCGTCCCGAATGGTCGCGGCTGGCAACGGATCTGAAAGCATGGGCCGACCAGCCTGCCGGTAGCCCGCTGCCGCCTGCCACGCCTCGACAGCAAGGCAAACCAGCGCCGATGCCGGAGATCATCGTCTGCTCCGACTGGCGTTTCGACATCGCGGGCCAGGATCAGTGGACCCAACTGTGGCACGAACAAAACGCCAACTCCGCACCGCTGCGCGCCCACTTCGCTTGGGGCGCAGGCTCGCTGTGCTCCGGCTGGCCGATCGCGCCGCCGAACCCGGCACACCGCCCGCAGATCGTGGACGGGCCACCGGTTCTCATCATCAACTCACTGCACGACCCGGCGACGCCGTACGAGTGGGCGCTTGGCGTCGCGAAGAACACGCCACGCGCCACCCTGCTGACCTACGAGGGCTGGGGCCACGGCGTCTATGACCGCTCGCCCTGCACGACCAACGCCGCCGACCAGTACCTCATCAACCTGACCATCCCCCAAACCCGCTGCCCCGCAGCCTGATCAAGGCCGCCGAACGGGCGCACACCAAGTGCCACTCGAGCACTACGGGGAGACAACCAGCCGCCAGAGGGAGGTGACTTCCGCAGCGCGGGCGGCGTGCAGCGGGTCGGTGGCGTCTTGGGCGCGCGGGTGGCGCGGGGTGGTATCTGCTTTGTCGATGACGCGCAGTCCAGCCGAGTCGATCATCGCGAGCAAGTCGTCACGGGTGCGCAGGCCGAGATGTTCGGCGAGGTCGGACAGGATGAGCCACCCTTCGCCACCAGGCTCGAGATGGTCGGCCAGGCCCGCGAGGAAGCCGCGGAGCATACCGCTGTCCTGGTCGTACACACCGTGCTCGATCGCAGAGGTCGGGCGGGCCGGTAGCCATGGTGGATTACAGACAATGAGGTCGGCGCGCCCCTCCGGAAAGAGCGCAGGCCCGACGATACCGACGGACGCGGCGAGCCTGAGCCGGTCGATGTTCTCCCGGGCGCAGGCCAGGGCGCGCGGACTGTCGTCGGTGCCGACGATGTGCCCGACACCGCGCCGGGCCAGCACCGCGGCCAGCACGCCGGTGCCGGTGCCGAGGTCGAAGGCGGTGTGCACGCCGGTCGACGCGAGCGGGGTGCGCGCGACCAGATCGACGTATTCGCCGCGGATCGGCGAGAAAACGCCGTAGTGCGGGTAGATGCTGGCGTCCAGCGACGGTATCCGCACACCCTTCTCTCGCCACTGGGCCGCACCGAGCACGCCGAGCAGCTCGGTGAGGGCGATGAGCATGGACTCGTGCGGCGGCCCGTAGACGTCGTCACACGCTTTTCGCACATCGGGCGCGCGACGCAGCGCGAGCGCGTGATCGCCCTCTAGCTGGACGAGCAACTTGCCGAGCACCCGCGCGCGATGGTTGCGCGCCCTGCGCTGCAACCGGAACGACTCGGCCGGACTATCGCCTGGTCCAGGCGTTTTCCGGTCGACGCGGCGGCTCATCGCCTGGAGCAGCTGCCTGCCATTGTGGTAATCGCCGCGCCACAGCAGCGCCGTGCCTTCACAGGCCAGGCGGTAGGCGGTCTCGGCGGTCATCCGATCGTCGGCCACCACGATCCGGGTCGGGGACGGTGTCGCGCTTTCGGAATGCCAGGGTGCGGTTCGGACGGTATCGGCTTCGGTCCAGGTCATCGTGGACATCGGCGACTCCTCGTTGTCGAGCATGCGGGGACACGGAGTGCACCGCGACGAGGAGTTACTGAGGTCGGGTGTTCCTACCGCGTCGAGGTGCGCGAGGAAACGTCACCGAGAACCATGCCCATTGTCATGACCGACCCTTCCGAATAGATGCAATTCCAGTTTCCCACACCGGCCGAGGACCAGGGCCGATCGGGTCACCCGCTGCGCACGATCGGTCAGCTGGCGATATGGCTGCGCTCCTTGGCCTCCGCATCCAATCGACGGAATCGGCTGCCGTGGAAGACAAGTGGATCGACATCGGTACGCGTGGCAATGCGGTGGATCCGCAAGATGACCACCGCATGGTCACCCGCGGGCACGTGCGCCTCGGGCACACCCTCGATCCAGGCGGACGCGCCGTCGATGAAGATCGCCTCGCCCGTACCGCGATGCAGCTCGGTGCCCCGGAACCGGTCACCGTTGCGTGCGCCGAGCGATCGGGCCGCGTCCTGCTGATCGGTGCCGAGCAGGCTCAGGCCCAGATGCCCAGCGGTGGCGAGCTTGGGCCAGGTCGAGGAGGAATTCTGCACACAGAACGACACCAACGGCGGATCCAGCGAGACCGGCACGAAGGTGCTCACCGCGAGCCCCTCTGGGGTGCCGTCGATTTCGGCGCACACCGCGACCACACCGCTGGGAAAATTGGCGAAGGCGCCGCGCAGTCCGCTGCCGTCCGCGGGAAACTCGAAGAGCTCATGCATGATTGGTCACCGCTGCGGTATCGGCCAGCGCCTGCACGACGGAGCGCCAGCGGACGCTGTAGCGATCGATCACGCCGTCCTCCTGGAAGGTGCGGTCCGAGAGGTACAGACCGGGCAGCGCCGTGGTGGCGCCCAGCTCGACGAGCACCGGCTTGAGCAACAGATCGGGTGCCAGCGCATGGACGGGGCCCGCGCCGAGCATCACCGGAACGCCGAGGACGCCCGCCAGTCCGGTCCCACCGTCGAACTGCTCGAGGAACAACTTCAACAGCCCGGTATAGGTGGCTTTGAAGGTCGGGCTCGCGAAAACCACGAGCTCGGACTCGGATACGGTGCGCACCGCCGCCGCCACGGCCGGATCACCCCAGCCGAGCAGGGCGGCACCGAAATCGACCAGGTCGATGACGGTGGGCTCCACCTCGGGACGCAGCCCCTTCGCGACCAGCGTGGCCGCCGTCAAGGTGCGGGAGGCGGGCTTCGGATTGCCTACTACGACCGTCACTGTCACTTTTGTATCCTTTTCAATCACATGCTGTTTCGACCGGCAGGCCGGTCAGATCACGCCGTGCAACGGTGGCGCGGTGCCGTGCAACAGCGCACGGCCGAGGTGCTGGTACTTCCATCGAATCGGATCGTGCAGGGTATGCGTGCGCGCGTTGCGCCAGAAGTGATGCAGATTGAGATCGGACGCGGCACTGCGTGTTCCCCCCACTTCGAACAGCGCACTGGACACCTCGTTGGCCGCGCGGTCGGCGAGCACCTTCGCTGCGGCTACCGCCAGCGATGCCCGACCGGCGGCATTGTCTTGTCCGCTATCAACTGTGCCACTCGGCGCGAATCTGGCAAGCCCCCCTTCGGGGGGTTCCGAAGTCCCCTGCTGTCCGGTTCCGGTGGCCGCGTCGACCGCGACACCCGCCGCGGTGAGGGTCGCCTCGGCCGCGGTGACCGTGACCGACAGTTCGCCGAAACGCTGAATCAACAGCGGGTCATCGACGGCGTTCGCGACACCGGACTCGAACCAGGGACGGCTCGTAGTCCGCACGAATTCCGTTGCGGCGGAAAGCGCACCACGCGCGATCCCGGCATCGATCGCCACGTGCAGCAGTTGCGCGAACGCGCCGTAACCGGTGGGCGCCTGCACGGCGGCGGCCCGCCGGATCAGCTGATCTCGCTCGACCAGCACCTCCTCGAACGTGACGGTGCCGCTGCCGGTGGTGCGCTGGCCGACGCCGTTCCAGTCATCGATGATCCGCACGCCGGGCGTATCGGCGGGCAGGTACGCGATGTACTCCCCCGGCTCCAGGCCGCTGCGTCCCTCGGGATCGTCGAGCCTGGTCAGCACGGCGAGCAGATTCGCGAACAGCGAACCGGTGCAATAGAACTTGCGCCCATCGACGCGGAACTGATTCCCGGCGGGTCGCAAGGTGGTCGAGATATCGGCGATGGTGGCGCCGCCGCGCTCGGACTGGGCGTTGGCGATCCGCCCACCGTCGAGCACCTGCGCGAAGTAGCGTTGCCGCTGCTCAGCGGTACCGGCCAACCGCACCAGATTCACGTACACGAAGTGACTGTGCGGAATCTGCGCGATATTCGGATCGGCGGCCGCGAGGATGCGCACCACCTCGGCCACCGCGCTCGGCGGCAGGTCCGCGCCGCCGAACTCGGCGGGCACGGTGATGGCGAGCAGCCCGCTGGCCGCGAGCCGCTCCACCTCCTGATGCGGCAGTATCCGGCCGCGATCCCGCGCGGCCGCCCCCTGGGCGAAGTCCGCCGCCAGCTGAGTCGCGACCGAAAAGGCTTGCGCGGCCGACGTTATTCGGTCGGCCGCGACCGCAGTCATCAGCCGACCGCCGCGACCGGCCGTCGCGCGGCCTCCAATTCCCGCACCAGCGGAAGCACTTTCGCGCCGAAGTACTCGATCTCCTCCTGAAAGTGCAGGAAGCCACCCAGGATCAGGTCGACACCGAGCTCGCGGTAGGCGACGATGCGCTCGGCCACCTGCTCCGGCGTGCCGATCAGCTTGGTGCGGAAACCGTCGTTGTACTGCACGAGATCCTCGAACGAGGAGTCGGCCCACATGCCCTTGCGGTCCTTGGTGGACGCACCGGCCTGCTGCACCGCGTCCCGGAAGCCTTCCACCGCAGGCTTGTTCGCCTTCTCGATGATCTCGCGCAGGGTGTCGCGCGCTTCCTTCTCGGTGTCGCGGGCGATGATGAAGCCGTTCAGGCCGAACTTCACCTCGCGGCTGTTGGCCCTGGCGATCTCGCGCAGGTCGTCGAGTTGTTCGGTGACGCCGTCGAAGTCCTTGCCGTTGGAGAAGTACCAGTCGGCGTAGCGGCCACCGTTGCGGCGGGCCGCGGTCGAGTTACCGCCTTGGAACAGTTCGGGATTCGGGCGCTCGGGGGTGTTCAGCGGCTTCGGCTTCAGCGTGAAGTCGCGGATCCGGTAGAAGTCGCCGCCGTAGTTCACGTCGTCCTCGGTCCAGATCTTGCGGATCACCTCGAGGAATTCGCCGCTGCGCCGGTACCTTTCGTCGTGCTCCAGCCACGGCTCGCCCAGCGCGGTGAATTCGCCCGCGAACCAACCGGATACGACGTTGATGGCGAAACGGCCGTTGGAGAGGTGGTCGGCGGTGGCGCCGAACTTCGCGAGCACCGCCGGGTGCCAGAGGCCGGGATGAATGGCCGCGATCACCTTCAGGCGCTCGGTCGCGCCGAGCAACGCGAGGCTGAACGAGGTCGACTCGTGCTGGAACTCGGCGCCGTAGGACGCGGTGTAGCGCACCTGCGACAACGCGTACTCGAAGCCGTTGTTCTCCGCGGTCTGCGCCAGCTTCTTGTTGTACTCGAAATCCCAGCCGGTGCGCTGTTCGATCTCGCTGGTGACCAGTCCCCCGCTGACATTGGGCACCCAGTAGGCGAATTTGATCTCATCGGCGATCTGCTCCGTGGTCATAGCTTTGCTCCATGGGGTCGGGGGTAGCCGTCGATCTCCTCCCACTCCAGCACCGCGATCCGACCGGCACGAGGGTTTGAATCTGTGCGATCGGATCGCGGTGCTGGCGATGTTCGGGTTGTCAGGCGTTGGTGAGGGTGTCTGCGTAGGTGGATCGGGCGAACGTGCCGGCCGGTGCGAAGCGGCCGAGCAGGGCCGCCGCGTCTTCGCCGGTGACGCTGGTGATGAATGCGTTGGCCGCTTCGACCGAGTCGACCGCGAGGAACGGTTGCGGGTGGTGCAGCAGGCCGACGAGGGCGGCGGCGAACCTCGGGTCGACGCTCGCGGCGGCGAAGAGCGTGTTGCCGATCTCGGCCAGCTCCGGATCGCCGAGGAACAGCCGGGTGACCTTGTTGGCGGCGTCGCCGCGCACCGCGAGGAAGCCCGCGTACTGCTCGGTGAACCACGCCTCGTCGAACGCGCCGTCGTGCACCGCGGCGGCCGCGACGAGCCGCTGCGCCTGGATGAGCCCGCTCTGCGCACCCTGACCCGCGATCGGGTCGTAGGCGGCGGAGGTGTCACCGAGCGAGGCCACCACGTGCCCGCCCGCGGTGTGCCCGACGGCGGAGCGCACGACCGGCCGGACCGCGCCCTTCAGCCAGGAATGCGGGTCGTCGGCGATCACCTGGGTGGCCAGCACCTCGGGCAGATCCCAATCGATGAAGTCCCGGTACAGATCCTGCACGATCCGGTGTGCGGACTCAGCGGAATCCGCTGCGGCGAACCGGGTTTCCCATTCGCTGCCCGGACGCGCCCAGCCGAGGAACGCCCAGCTCGGGCCCGCGTCCTTGTGCAGGTACGGGCCCCACCAGGCCTCGCCCTGCTCGGCCAGAATGGAGAAGCCGCTGTGCCCGCCGCCCGCCGCGCTGCGGTGCGCGAAAACGTCCTTGTCGTACCCGATTCCGGTCACCGTGACGGTGAGCAGCGAGCGCTGCGGTGCGTCGTACGGGGTGCGCGCCTCGTCGATGGCGAACAGGTCGGACAGTCCGCCGCGACCGGTGGCGACCAGGGTGAGGGCGTTGGCCGCGGCGATCGTGTCGAGGGATTCCGGGGTCACCTGCTCGACGACGAAGCGGCCGCCGCGCTCCTGGAAGGCGGTCAGTCGTTCGTCCGCCTTCAGGCGGGTGTCGACGGCAATACCGACGTAGCCGTCGAAATGGCCGTCGAATTGGATCAATTCGGCGCGGTCCGGTCCGGCGATGCGGACACTGAGTCCGGTGTGCCGCGGTGCCCGCGCGGTGTAGGTGTCCAGCCCGAGGGCGGACTCGGCCTGCTGGGTGATACCGAATTCGAGCGCGGTGCCGGTGGCGGGGACGTCGTCGCGCAATGCGCGTTGATCGCGGTCGCTGTAGAGGGTGACGTCGAAACCGGCGTCGAGTAAACCTAGTGCCGCAGTGACGCCGGTCTGGCCGGCACCGATTACCGCGGCCGAACGGATGGAACGGGGAACGGAATTCTGCGTTGTCATGTTCGGATCATCCGTGCTGTGACCTGGCCCTCGTGAGTGTTGCGATCAGCGAGAATCAATGAGCAGACAACAGTTTTGCCTGGCGTACCATTCGGGCCATGTCGTTCACCGTTGCCGATCTGACCGGAGACCGGACCGAGCAGTACCAGCAGCTCGCCGCGCAGGCGCAAGCGTTGGTGGCGGACGAGCCGGACCGGGTCGCCAACGCCGCCAATGTCGCGTCGCTGGTATTTCACGCACTGCCCGACCTGAATTGGGTCGGGTTCTATTTCTATGACGGAAACGAGCTCGTCGTCGGACCGTTCCAGGGCAAGCCGGCGTGCGTCCGCATCGCCATCGGGAAAGGCGTGTGCGGGACCGCGGCACAGACCAGGGAAACCCAACTGGTTCCCGACGTGCACGCGTTCCCCGGCCATATCGCCTGCGACGCCGAAACACGCTCCGAGGTCGTTATTCCCTTGGTGCACAATGGCGCACTCATCGGCGTATTCGACCTCGACAGCCCGAAACCGGATCGGTTCGACGACATCGACAAGGACGGACTGGAATCCGTCGCCAAGGCTTTTCTCGATTCCCTCCCGTCCTAGCCTGTCGTTCCGGCGAGCACCCGAGTGCTCGCCGGAACGCTCGGACTATGGCGCGGCGATGGCGACTCCAGGACGCGAAACCTCGTCGGGCAGCACGGTGGATCCGGGTGCGCCCACCCGATAGCGCGCACCGCGATGCTCGTCGGGCAGCCGGTCGCCCGCTCCGAACAGGGCGTTGCGCAGGGTGCCCGGGACGTAGTCGGTGGCGTAGGCGCCACGTTCGGACAGCACCGGAACAACGTGCTGGACAACGTCTTCGAAGGAGCCCGGGGTGATGGCGTAGGCCAGGTTGAAGCCGTCGAGGTCGGTATCGTCGACCCATTCCTGCAGCCGGTCCGCGACCGTGGCGCCGGATCCGACGAACACCGGGCCCATCCCGCCGATGCCCGCCCACCGGCCGATATCGCGCACCGTCCACTCGCGGCCGTCGTCGTCGAACTCCTGGAAGGCGGCGACGGCGGACTGGATGGCGTTGCTCTCCACCTGCCCGATCGGATCGTCCAGGTCATAGCCGGACAGGTCGATGCCCATCCAGCCGGACATGAAGACCAGGCCGCCCTCGATGCTGGCGTAGGACAGGTACTCCTCGTGCTTGCGCTGGGCCGCCTCGTCGGTGGCGTCGGTGATGATGGTCGCCAGCGCGTAGATCCGAGCCGAGTACGGATCGCGGCCCGCCTCCTGTAGTGCCGCGCGGATGCGGGAAACAGTCTGGGCGAGAAGTCGTTTCGAGGGCGCGGCGATGAAGATGGCCTCGGCGTTCGCCGCGGCGAAGCGGACGCCACGGGTCGACGCGCCCGCCTGATAGATCACCGGCGTGCGCTGCGGCGACGGCTCCGAGAGGTGGATGCCGGGCACCGTGAAGTGCTTGCCCTGGTGGCCGATGTGGTGCACCTTCGCCGGGTCCACGTAGACGCCCGCGGCGGCGTCGCGGACCACCGCGTCGTCCTCCCACGAGCCTTCCCACAGCTTGTACAGCACCTCGAGGTATTCGTCGGCCTGGTTGTAGCGCTCGTCGTGGTCGAGCTGGTCGTCCGCGCCGAAATTCCTTGCCGCCGAGGGCAAATAGCCGGTGACCACGTTCCAGCCGATGCGGCCGTTGGTCAGGTGGTCGAGGGTGGAGAGTCGGCGCGCGAACGGAAAGGGATGCTCGAAACCGGTGCCGGTGGTGATGCCGAACCCGAGATGCTCGGTGACCGCGGCCATCGCCGAAACGAGCAGCAGCGGGTCGGCGACCGGAATCTGCGCGCCCTGCCGCAGCGCGGCGACATCGGTGCCGCCGTAGACGTCGTAGGTGCCGAGCACGTCGGCGATGAAGATGCCGTCGAATCGCCCCTGCTCCAACAGTTTCGCCAGGTCGGTCCAGTAGCTCAGTTCCTTGTACCGGTGTGACTGGTCGTCCGGATGCCGCCACAGGCCCGGTGATTGGTGGGCGACGCAGTTCATGTCGAAGGCGTTGAAGCGAATTCGGCGGGTCACTGCGCCGCCTCCGTCGCGGGCTTGCGTTCGCCCGCGCTCCAGGCGAACGGCAGGTCAGCGCCGTTGAGCAGGTGATCGCCGATCGCCCTTGCCTTTTGGATGGCCGGGTTGTGCACCGAGATGGTGCGGGCGTTGCGCCAGTGCCGGTCCAGCCGTTGGCGTTCCGAGACGACCGAGGCGCCGCCGACCTCGAAGAGCAGCGTGGTGGCGGGCAGCACCAGATCGATCACCGCGAGCTGCGCCTGTGCGGCGGCGAGTTCGGCTGCCACCAAGGACTTTTCGTCCTTGGCACCGCTCGCGAGTACCTCGTCGAGGACATCGGCGACGGCGAGCACCGTGGACCTGGCGGCGAACGCGGCGGCCGACAGGCGGCCGATCACCTGCTGCACCAGCGGATCCTGGCGCGGCACGCCCGCGGCGGAATGCGAGTAGCTGCGGGTACGTCCGGCCACCCACTCCCGTGCGTCCAGCTCCGCACGCTGTGCGATACCGGCGAGCACCGCGAGCTGGACCAATTGCAGATACGAGGTCGCGTAGGTCGGGCCGGGTGCGCCATAGCCGGGGCCGAGGATTCGTTCCTCGGAGATCACGACATCGGTGAATTCCGTTGTGCCGCTGGCGGTCAGCCGCTGCCCGAAGCCGTCCCAGTCGTCGTGCTGGCGCACCCCTTCGGCATTCGCGTCGACGAGCACGCCCACCCGCTCGCCATCACGGTCGGCCGCGGCCAGGATGTAGTCGGCGTACAGCGAACCGGTGCTGTAGTACTTCACGCCGTTGAGCAGCCAGCGGTCGCCGTCCTTGGACAGCCGGGTGCGGTAGCGGTCGACCGCGCCCACCCCCGGCTCGGTGATCGCATTGCCGACCAGCGTGCTCGTCGTCGTGCGCAACCACTGCTCGCGGCTCGGTCCCGGCTCGGCGAGCAGCTGATCCTCGACGAACGAGAAGTGCACGCGCAGCGCCTGCGGCAGGTTCGATTCGGCCGCCGCCAGCTCGATCAGCAGCCGGAACAGCTGCCGCACGGTGACCCCGTACCCACCGAACTCGACCGGCACCCGCAGCGCGCCGAACTTCGCCTCGCGCAGCCAGCCCACCTCCTCGAACGGCAGGCGTCGATCGACTTCGCGGGCCACCGCGCCCTGCGCGATGCGCTCGAAGATCGGTCCGAAGACCGCATCCAGTTCGGAGTCTGTGGCGGATTTGGCCTCGATGGATGTCATCACCCCACGATGGCGCAGCGCCGTGCTCGGCTCACTGGTTGCGCGCACCGCGATCGAAATGCTGGTCCGGCGCGGTTATCGGTGGCGGTGCGGCGCCGAAGAACTCGGCGCCGGGTCAGGACCGCGGATCGAGCTGGTTGTCGCCCGGTGCCGTCAGTGCGGGACGGTGATGCATTCGGTGGCGATGCGGGTGCTCGCGGTGCGCGCCTTTTCCGCGTCGTCCTTGCTCATGCCGAGGGTTTCCTGGTCGGCGGCCTTGGTGTCGTACTCGTTGCTGACCATCACGCGCAGACCCTCCTGCGAGATGCCCTGGTCGATGAAGAGTTTCGCGGCACAGTCGGCGAGCTGCTGGCTCTTGAGACCCTTGTCCTGCAGGGACTTGGCGAGGTCCGCCTGCGTCACCGTCGGCGCCGCCGCCGCTTTGTCGTTGCCGCATGCCGCGAGCACCGGCAGCGCGATGAGCGCCGCGGCGATCAGGGAGATCCGCACCTGAATCCCTATCTGTCGAAATGGACACCGTCGAATGGACGCTGTGGGACGTCGGCCACGATGGTACCCATCAGGTCGGAAACCTTCGCGGGGTCCGCATTTTCACAAATCCATTGCGGCGCGCAGCGCGGTATCCAGGCGTTCCAGCGTCTCGGATTCCATTTCATCGACGCGTTCCGCGAGCCACCCCCGGAAGATGCGGCCGATATTCCCGGCGTGCACCCAGCCGTAACTTTGCACCGGCACCGCGAGGATGTCCTGGGGATCGTCCTCGACCACCTCGGCGGCGATCAGCCACGGCCTCGGCGACTCGTTGATGCCATCACTGCTGATGAGCACGACAGTGCGGCGTCGCGGCGAACCATGCGGGTTGTAGATCCACAGTTCACCCCGCCGCACGCATCGCCTCCTCGGCGGCGGCCATTTCGGCCGCGTCGGCGGCGGCCTGCGCCGTCACATCCGGTGCCGGACCACACCCGGTGCGCACGGCCTCACGCCGAGCGGCCTTCGATATCCAGGCCGACGGCGACATGCCCGCGCGGGCCGCGGCCTGCTCGGCGAAGGACCAGGCGGCCTCGTCCAGCGAAAGAGTGACCTTACGCGTTGCCATACCTTTTACCTTACCGCCTCTCCGAGTATTCAGGCCAGGCTCGGGTGCCACGAAAGCAGCGTTGGCGGTCGGCGGTGATGCGGCGAGCCGAGTTAGCCGGTACCCGGTGAGTTACCCATGTGCTTCCGAAATCAGTCGGTTCGTCAGTACAAAGACCAAAGCAAAGGCACAACTGATGGCTGGTGACTGCTGTTACTGTGGGCGCACCGCCGGGCGAAGAGTTGGGATGGGTGCGATGACTACTTTGAACCATCATCGGGTCGGTGCGGGTGAGCCATTGGTGCTGGTGCACGGCATCGGCAGCCGGTGGCAGGTGTGGGAGCCGATCATCGACACGCTTGCCGAGTCTTATGACGTGATCGCCGTCGATCTTCCCGGCTTCGGCGATTCGGCACCGCTGGCCACCACGACCGTCGACACGCTCACCGAGGCGCTCGCGGAATTCCTTGCCGCGCAAGGGATCGAGCGGCCGCACCTGGCGGGTAACTCCATGGGCGGGCTGATCACGCTCAACCTCGGTGCCCGCGGGTTGGCTCGCTCGGTCACCGCCTTTTCGCCGATTGCGTTCTGGGACAAGGCAGGTCGCATCTGGTGTCAGCAGTCGCTCGGTAGGTCACGGCTGCTCGCGCGCCGGCTGAAGCCCGCGCTGCCGACGATCCTGGGCACCGCCGCCGGGCGGACCGCCTTCCTGACCTTGGTGTTCGGTAAGGCCTGGGCGGTCAGCACCCAGGTGGCGGTGGATACCGCGAACGGTGCGGCCGACGCACCGGGCTTCGAGTCCGCGATGGCTTCGTTCGCCGACGCGAAGCTGCACGAAATCGGCGCTCTGGCAGACCTTCCCGTCACCATCGCCTGGGGCAATCGCGACATCCTGCTGACCTATCGCACCCAGAGTCGCCGCGCCCGCGCGGAACTGCCGGGGGCCGAACACATCACCCTGCACGGCAGCGGACACACGCCGTTCTACGACGACCCCATCGCGTGCGCGCAAGCCGTACTGGGCACCGTCGGCAAAACATAAGGGCCGGTCATCGCTCCGGACGCGGCTCGATCAGCGTGTCCGGGTGCGCCGTCCCCAGCAGGATGCGAACCGCATTTCGCCAGCGTTGCTGGATGATTCGGTTCCGATCCACCTCACCGGTCAGCAGCACCCGCAGGGCCAGACCGGTCATGATCTCGATGGTGAACTCGGTAATCGTCGGCACCCGAGGGTCATCCGGGAACTCCGCGCGGAAAACGTCCCGAATGCTGTTGTGCATCAACTCGAACAGCCGCTGCTCCAGCGGCAGGAACGCGGCGAGCAGTTCCGGGTCGGTGCGCGCACCGACCCACATCTCCAGCGCGGCCCAGAACGACGGCCCGCTGAGCATCCGCATGGTCAGCTCGACCGCGGCCTCCAGCCGATCCGCCGCGGCCGGGAGTTCCGCGAATTCCCTTGTCAGCTGGTCGAATCGGCGGGCGGCAAGATGCTCGACCGCACCGGCGAGCAGATCCGCCTTGGTCGGAAAGTGATGCTGCAGCGTGCCGCGCGGCACCCCGGCCCGCTTCTGCACCTCGAGCGTGGTGGTGCCCGCGTAACCGACCTCGGTCAGGCTCTGCACCGCCGCGTCCAGGAGCCGCGTGCGCATGCGCGCGCGGCGCTGCGCCTGCGTCTCCCGGACGCGTTCCCCGGCGGAGGTCAGCGTCCCTGCCATTGGGGTTCGCGCTTCTGCGCGAAGGCGAGCGCGCCCTCGGCAGCATCCTTGGAAAATATTGCGGGCAAAGCGATCTCACCCTGCTTGGCGAAGGCCTCGGTCACCGTCCAGTCCGGCGACTCATCGATGATCCGCTTGCTCGCGGCGACGGCCAGTGGCGCGGCGGCGGCGATCGCGGCGGCCAGTTCCAGAGCCACGTCCAATGCGGCGCCCGGCTCGGTGACCCGATTGACCAGGCCAAGCTGGTAGAGCCGTTCGGCGCTGATCCGCCCACCGGTGAGCGCGAGTTCGGCGGCAATGCTGCGCGGCAGGCGCTGCGTCAGGCGCAGCACACCGCCGCCTGCGGCAACCAAACCGCGCGTCACCTCCGGGATACCGAACTGGACGTTGTCGGCGGCCACGATCAGGTCACCGGACAGCGCCAATTCGAAGCCACCGGCCAAAGCGAAACCCTCGACCGCCGAAATCATCGGCTTCACCGGAGGTTTCGCGGCGATACCGAGCGGCCCGCGCCGCTGCGTCATCGGCATCTCGCCCTTCGACGCGGCGACGAGATCCATACCCGCACTGAAGGTTCCGCCTGCACCGGTGAGCACAAGCACCCTGGCAGTGTCGTCGGCCTCGAACTCGTCCACGGCCGTCTCGATGGCCTGCGCGGTCGCGAGGTTGATGGCGTTGCGGGCCTCGGGGCGATTGATGGTCAACACGGTGATCGCGTCGCGTCGTTCGATCAAGATCAGATCGGTCATCGGACAGTCCTCTCGGAGAGCAGAGTGAGCTTGTCAGCGGCGGTGATGTCGGCGGCAGCGCCGAGCGGATCGCCGTCGTCGAACGCCGCAACCGTCTCGGCGTCGGACGCCCGGATCAGTATGCGGGCACCGGTCGGCGTCAGCGCGCTGATCACGACGGCTTCGGGTTCGTCGACATGGTCGGGCGCCGGACCCTTGCGATAGGCGACCGTGTACGACTCGACCGTGGCCGGTCCGGTGTAGCCAGGAGCGGCGTCGCGACGGGCGACAGGGACCTCCGCCTCGATCGAATGAAACAGCTGCGCAGGCGGTTCGGCCGAGTACACGCCGACGCCGTGCTTGGTGATGTACCAGCCGAGCGCGGTCGCGAGACCGTAGGCGCTCGGGTCCTCACGCAACAAGCCGATCAGTGTCGCAATCGAATGGGTGCTGTAGTTGTTGCCCGGGCCGCCGCCGAGGGTGAGCCCGCCGGTGACCGACAACGGCCGCGCCGGATCGTCGATCGGCAGCCCGAGCGCCTCGGCCGCGACCTGTACCGCGACCGGGAAGCAGGAGTACAGGTCGATGTGCGCGACATCGTCGATGCCGATACCGGCGGCGCCGAGCGCGGCCTGTCCGGCGGCGGCGATGGCAGGCGAGGCGGCCAGGTCGGCGCGTTCGGAGACGAACCACTCGTCGGTCGCGGTGGCACCGCCGTGCGGGAACACCCAGCGGTCGCGCGGCACCCCGGCCGCGGTGGCGGCGGCCGCGCTGCACAGGATCAGCCCGGCGCCCTGATTCACCGAAAGATTCGCGATGAGCAGCTTCGGATACGGCGTAGACACCATCCGATTCGCGGGCGTCGGCGTCACCAGATCGGCGGCGGAGTGCGCCGTGGGCTGCCACGCATACGGATTGCCCGCCGCCACCGCGGACAGCCGCGACCATAGTCCGCCGATCCGCGCTCGGTGCTCGTCCTCGCTCAGCCCGAGCCGACCGCGCAGCGCGGTTTCCATCAGGGCGTAGAAGTACACCGGACCCCACAGCCCGGCCGCGGTTTCCATGTCGGAGTTGGGCGCGCGGTCCGAGCCGATGAGTTCGGTCGGTTGCACGTCGTCGGGCTGCTCCGGCCAATGCAGCTCGGTGCCGGTGCGAGTCGCGGTGTTCCACGCGGCCACCGCCTCGGCGCCGGTGATCAGCGCAATGTCGGACTGCCCGTTGGCAATCGCCTGGGCGACCGTGTTGACCAGGCGCTGCGGTGCGTCGCCGCCGAAGCGCACGGACTGCATCGTGCGCTTCGGGGACGCGCCGAGTTCGGCCGCGACCAACGCACCGAGATCCGGGTACGGCCTGCTCACCGGTGCCGCGGCCGCGATCAGGTCGGCGGCGCGCACCAGCCGATCACCGGTGCCGCTGTCGGCGCCCGCGCGGCGCAGGGCTTCGGCGGCGAGTTCGACCGGACCGGGCAGTCCCGATTCGCCGCTTCGGTGCACGACCTGCCCGGCACCGACCAGCACCGGCGTCCGGGGATCCATTCCCGCTGGCAGCATTGTTCCTCCGATGATCTTGCGGGGCGTCGACAGCACCGTCGGCGCGGATACCGTCAGCATTGACGGTAACTCGGGTTCGATTAGAACAGAGACCGCACGGCCGGGCAATGGGCCAGGACGCAGAACTGACTCACGGGTAAGATCCGGGCATGGGCACCAACATCGCGCTGCGGTTCGACGGCGACCGCGCCTACGTCACCCTCGACCGGCCGGACAAGCACAACGGCCTCACCATCGACATGCTCGGCGACCTGATCGACACCGCGCACACCATCGCGAGTCGCGACGAGGTGCGCGCGGTCATCCTGTCCGGCAACGGCCCGAGTTTCAGCAGCGGCCTCGACATCGCCAAGGCGACCGGCGACCCGCTGTCCATCGTGCGCAGCTTCATTCCGCTGCCGTGGCGCGGCACCAACAGGTTTCAGGAAGCGTGCTGGGCCTGGCGCAGACTGCGGGTTCCGGTGATCGCCGCGGTGCACGGCCGCTGCTACGGCGGCGGGCTGCAGCTCGCGCTGGCCGCCGACTTCCGCTTCGCCACCCCGGACGCGGAGTTCTCGGTAATGGAGGCCAAGCACGGCCTGGTGCCCGACATGACCGGCGCGGCAACGCTGTCCCGGCTGATCGGCGTCGACAAGGCGCTACTGCTGGCGATGACTGCGGACACGGTCGACGCCGCGTATGCCGAGCGCATCGGCCTGGTCACCGAGGTCACCGCGGATCCGGTGGCGGCCGCGGAGAAGCTCGCCGACCGCATCGCGACCCGCTCGCCGCATGCTGTCGCGGGCGTCAAGCGACTGTTCGACAAGGCGTGGGAGGCCTCGACACGCCGCACCTTCGCGGTGGAACGCGCGACGCAACTGCCGCTGATCATTCGGCTGGCCACGACGCGGAGCAAGCCCACCAAGGGCTGACGGTCAACGAGCCCATTTGAAGTACGCACCACATTTTCGACGACTGCACTGCTAGCATTTCCTAGAGATTTGCCAGCCAGTCGAATTGTGGTGCGTACACACCGCGAGTGGTCTGTGTATCGCGGGAGTCTGTGTTTCGCATTGCTTCTCGGCGAGGACACGGAGGGCTCACGAACCTTGACCAAGACGGCAGCCATCTTGCTTTCGGCGTTGACGGGCGCTTCGGCATTGTTTATCACTGCTAGTACCCCGGCCATCGCGGACCCAAACACCATCAATCCGATTCCGGTGCTCAACGGAAGCAACGGCCTGCCCAACCTCGTCGGGCGCACCAAGGCCGTGTTCCAGATGACCGGCATGGCCAGCCCGAACAACACCCAGGCCTATAACGTGCTCGGCACCGACCTCGGCATCATGTGGGACAACGGGAACGGCGAGTTGCTGACCGCATTCGGCGACACCGCGGGCGTCGGATTTCCGAACCTTCTGGCCGGAAGTATGTGGTCGTGGCGGTCCAATATTCTGACGCGCAGCCACACCCAGAATCCGGCGGGCGGCATCTACTTCGACAGCGTTGTCCGCGATGTATTCGGTCAGGCGCGCGATCTGGTGCCCAGCCCCAAAATCCCTTTTCTGGAGATTAGCCGCATTCCCACCGCGGGCATCTCGGTGGGCGGCGTCCAATTCATGAGCCTCATGTCCGTGCGCAGTTGGGACGAGGTCGGGCAGTGGAGCACCAACTACTCCGGGCTCGCCGCCTCCGGCGACAACGGCGAGACCTGGGGCGAGCTGCCCGCCACCCGGCGCCCGGACGACGGCGGCAACAGCAACTTCCAGATGAACGCCTTCCTCAAGGACGGCGGATTCATCTACGAGTACGGCACCCCGTCCGGCCGTAACCAGGAGGCGTTCGTCGCGCGGGTGCCGGAAGCCCAGATCGCCGATCTCGGCGCGTACGAATACTGGGACGGCGGGGCGTGGAAACGCGGAGACGTCAATGCCGCGGCGCCGATCATGTGGGGTGTCGGCGAGCTGTCGGTGATGTACAACGCCTATCTCGGCCAATACATCTCGCTCACCACCGACCCGTTCAACTCGGTGGTGCTGCGTCGCGCGTCGGCGCCGACCGGTCCGTGGAGCGATCCCGAGGTGCTGATCGACACCAGGGAACTGCCGAGCGCGTATGCGCCGTCGATCTTCCCGTACCAGACCGGGCGTGACCTGTACTACCTCACGACCGTGCACAGCCAGTACAACGTGCTGCTCATGCGCACGCCGCTGTAAGGGTTCCATCGCCGAGTTCCGACGCGGCCTTGACCTCAACATTGCTTCATGTATGAGGCTTGGCCGTGTTGGATCGTCGTCGCAGGAGGAACCATGGGAACCGTCGCACCCGAAATCGCCACCGTCCGTGCGTGGCTCAGTGCCAATGCCCGTCCGATCGTCGATACCGATCCCGGTTACGCCGGATCCGACCTCGATCCGCTGATCGATCGGCTCGGTTCCGCGACGGTCGTCGGACTCGGTGAGTCGACGCGGTTCTCCCGGCAGATCTACGGGGTGCAGGAGCGGGTCTTCCGGGCGCTGGTCGAGCGACATGGTTTCCGCGGGTTGGCAATTCAGGACAGCGCTCGTTCCGGCGAGCGGTGGGATCGATACGTGCGCACCGGAGCCGGTGCTCCCGAATCGGTGCTCGCCGGCTCATGGCGGCCGTGGCGGACGACGGAAACCGTTGCGGCACTGGAGTGGATCCGCGCGTTCAACCAGGCGCATCCCGACGACCAGGTGCGAGTGTTCGGTGTCCAGCCGCCCAGCGCGGAGCCCGCGGACTACGACGTGGTGCTCGACTATGTGCGCCGGGTCGCGCCGGATCGGTTGGCCGCCATCGAGGCTCACCTCGCGCCGATTCGGACGGCGCATCAGGTGGACGAACATGTCCAGCGCCATCAGGGCATTCATCCGGGACGTCCGTTTGCCGAACACGCACGAGACGCTGTTGCCTTGTTCGAAAACCTGCCGACCACAACGGAATACGCAGACGTCCACCGGCATCTGCAATTGATTCTCGACTTCCACGAAAACAGCGTCGCCGGACAGGGCGGGTTCGCCCGTGACGAGCGGCCCGCAGGCCGGCGGGTCATCGATTGGCAACGCGACACCGGCACGAAGATCGTCTATTGGGACGGCATCGCACACACCACGAACCTCCGATTGGGCATGGGGACAGCGGAATTCCGCGGCCTCGGCGCCTACCTGCACGACGAGTTCGGCACCGGTTACGCCTCGGTCGCCCTCGGCTTCCACCACGGCGACCTCGGCATGACCACGGCGCCCGACCCGCAACCCGAGCTGGTGGACGCGATCCTCGGCTCGGTCGACCTGCCCGCCTACTACGTAGACCTGCGCGACACCGTGCCGGACTCGGTGCGTGCGTGGCTCGAGAGCCCGGTCAAGGCACGCGTCATCAGCGGCATCTACGACCCCGCCAAGGACGCCGAGGCCAACATCTCCGTGGCATCCCTGGCCGACGCCTTCGATGTACTGGTGCACATCCGCGAAACCTCGCCGGTGCACTGGCTGCCGCTCGACGATCAATAGACTCGCGGTCATGGATGCGACCGACTGGGACGAGCGCTACGCCCAAACCGACTTGGTCTGGGGCGCACCGCCGAACAGCACCGTGGTGGAGCACGTCTTCGGACTCGAACGACGGACTCCACTGCGGCCCGACGGCCCCGATGGCGAAGCGCCCGAGCTGCCGCGCGCGCTGGACCTGGCCTGCGGCGAGGGCCGCAACGCCCTGTGGCTGGCCACCCACGGCTGGCAGGTGCACGCCGTCGACTTCTCGCAGGTCGGCGTCGACAAGGGCCGCACCATCGCCACCCGGCTGTCCCGGTCGGTGCGCAGCCGCGTCAGCTGGCAGTGTGCGGACGTCACCGATTTCGATACGGCCGAGATCACCGGTCCGTTCGAGCTGGTCCTGATGGTCTTCCTACATCTGCCCGCGGACCAGCGGAGCAAGGTGGTCCGCCGGGCCGCGGACCTGCTGGTCCCGGAAGGCACCCTGCTCGTGCTCGGTCACGACAGCACCAACCTGACCGACGGTTACGGCGGTCCGCAGAATCCCGCCGTCCTCTTCACCCCGGACGACATCGTCGCCGACCTCGGCGAGGCCATCGCCGACCACCGCATTCGAATCCAGCTGGCCGAGCGCGTCTTCCGCCCCACCGAAGGCCGCGACGCCATCGACGCCCTGGTCATCGCCACCCGCGCGGCCACCGAATCGGACGAGATCGAACCGGCCTCGTGAGATAGTCCCGACTGCGCTGTGACAGCTCCGACTACGCACTCCACCGCTGCAACCACGGCGTGACGGTGTCGGCGATGACGTCGAAGCCGGTGCGGAACGAGTGCGGCTGGCCGGGGATCACTCGCACCTCCGCGGCGTCGGCGGCATCCGGGATGCCGAACGGATCGCTGCCGCCGTTGATGACGACCACCTCGATGTCACCCGCGTCGAGCAGTTCCTCGCGCCGAGTCTTCTCCGGCTTTCCCGGCGGATGCAGCGGAAACGACAGCGCGATCACCCCGCGCGCCTGGACCGCGACCGCAGTGCGGCAGGCCACCCGGGCGCCGTTGCTTCGCCCACCCTGGATCAGCGGCACCTTCTTGATCCGGGTCCGCAGCGCGGCCACGATCTCGAGCCAGGCCTCGTCCTGCTTGACCGCCGAGCCCGGCGCGCGCCGTCCGGCGACCCGGTAGGGCTGCACCACTCTGGCCACCGCGCCGCCGAGGTCGAGCGCGGCATCGCGCACGGTCAGGATGTCTTTCGCCTCGACGCCGCCGCCCGAGCCGTGTGTGAGGAGCAGCAGGAAGGTGGGCTTGCGTGGCCGGTCGAGCTCGATCTCGGCCGGTCCGGCACTCGTCTCGATGCGCACGGTTCACCGTAACTCGGCTTCGGCGTGTCAACTCGTGACACAGCGCGCGCCGCTGTTTTTCGCGTCACATTCACGCTCCAGCCTTTGCCAGTCCATTACCGACCGGTAATATAGATCGTAAGTTACCCGCCAGTAGCATGCGGCTGATCGCTTCCAGCGACCTGCAAGCAGTCGCTACGCGGGCCGGCGAACCGGTAGACGAGAAACGGGCGGGAACGGTCAACCAACCGACCGCACCAACTCAACGGAGAGTGAGTACTGACATGGGTCACTACAAGAGCAACGTCCGCGACCTGGAGTTCAACCTCTTCGAGGTCCTCGGTCTCGGGTCCATCATCGACGGCGACGCCTACGGCGACCTCGACACGGACACCGTGAAGGAGATGCTCAACGAGGTACGTCGCCTCGCCGAGGGTCCCCTCGCCGAGTCGTTCGCCGACGCCGACCGCAACCCGCCGGTCTTCGATCCGGAAACGCACACCATCGCGATCCCCGAGTCGTTCAAGAAGTCCTTCCGCGCCATGCAGGAAGGCGGCTGGGAGAAGCTCGGCATCCCCGAGGAGCTCGGTGGACTCGGCGTGCCGCGCACCGTGCACTGGGCCATCAGCGAGCTGATCCTCGGCGCCCAGCCCGCCGCGTACATGTACGCCGCAGGCCCCGGCTTCAACACCATCTTCCACAACAACGGCACCGACGAGCAGAAGAAGTGGGCTCAGATCGCGATCGACCGCGACTGGGGCGCCACCATGGTGCTCACCGAGCCCGACGCGGGCTCCGACGTCGGTGCTGGTCGCACCAAGGCCGTCAAGCAGGAAGACGGCACCTGGCACATCGAGGGCGTCAAGCGCTTCATCACCTCGGCCGACGCCGACGACATGTTCGAGAACACCGTCCACCTGGTGCTGGCTCGCCCCGAGGGCGCAGGCCCCGGCACCAAGGGTCTGTCCTTGTTCTTCGTGCCGAAGTTCCACTTCGACCACGAGACCGGCGAACTCGGCGACCGCAACGGCGTCTTCGTCACCGGCGTCGAGCACAAGATGGGCCTGAAGGTCTCGGCCACCTGCGAGGTCACCTTCGGCGGCAACGGCATTCCGGCCAAGGGCTGGCTCGTCGGCGAGGTGCACAACGGCATCGCGCAGATGTTCGACGTCATCGAGAACGCGCGCATGATGGTCGGCACCAAGGCCATCGCCACCCTGTCGACCGGTTACCTGAACGCACTCGACTACGCCAAGCAGCGCGTCCAGGGTGCCGACCTGACCAAGATGACCGACAAGGCCGCGCCCCGCGTCACCATCACCCACCACCCCGACGTGCGTCGCTCGCTGGCCAGCCAGAAGGCCTACGCCGAGGGCCTGCGCGCGATCTACCTCTACACCGCCGCGCACCAGGATCCCGATGTCGCCCTGCAGGTTTCGGGCGCCGACGCCGATCTCGCGGACCGGGTCAACGACCTGTTGCTGCCGATCGTCAAGGGCGTCGGTTCCGAGCGGGCCTACCAGTACCTGACCGAATCGCTGCAGACCCTGGGCGGCTCCGGCTTCCTGCAGGACTACCCGATCGAGCAGTACATCCGCGACGCGAAGATCGACTCGCTGTACGAGGGCACCACCGCGATCCAGGCGCAGGACTTCTTCTTCCGCAAGATCGCCCGTGACCGCGGTGTCGCGCTGGCCCATGTGGCCGGCCAGGTGCAGAAGTTCATCGATACCGAAGCGGGCAACGGCAGGCTCAAGGGCGAGCGCAAGCTGCTCGCCACCGCGCTCGAGGACGTGCAGGGCATGGCCGCGACGCTCACCGGGCACCTGATGGGTGCCCAGGAGAACCCGTCCGAGCTGTACAAGGTCGGCCTCGGCTCGGTGCGCTTCCTGCTCGCCGTCGGCGATCTGCTCATCGGCTGGCAGCTGCTGCGGCAGGCCGAGATCGCCATCAAGGCGCTCGACAACGGCGCCACCGGTGCCGACGAGTCGTTCTACCAGGGCAAGGTCGCGGTCGCGCAGTTCTTCGCGCGCAACATGCTGCCGGAGCTGACCTCGGTCCGCACCATCCTGTCGAACCTGGACAACGACATCATGGAGCTCGACGAAGCGGCGTTCTGACGCACCTACGACGAAAACGGCCCGGATCACTCCGGGCCGTTTTTGTGTTCAGGCAGCGCTGGATTCGATGAGTTCGTCGATGACGACCGTATTGCCGCCGAGCTGTTTGGCTTGATACATGGCGGTGTCGGCACGCTGGATCAATACCGAGTGCGGCAGCCAGGCGTCGTCGACCACCATCACGCCGATGCTCGCGGTCACCGTCACCGGTTCCACCGGCTCGGCCGAGCGCCGCACCGGCTCCGGCTCCGCGACAACGCGCCGCACCAACTCCGCCTGGGCCCGCGCCGTCTCCACGCCGAGGTGACCGAAGAGCACGAACTCCTCGCCACCCGTGCGCACCACCACCATCCGCTCGCCCACCGCGGCACGCAGCCGCTTCGCGGTCCGCACCAGCACCTCGTCGCCCACCCCGTGCCCGAAGCGATCGTTGACGTCCTTGAACCGATCGAGATCCAGCGCGATCGCACAGGTCGGCGTCCGGCAACCCGGCGCACCCACCTTCGCGAGATGCAGTTCCAGGCCACGACGATTCAACAGCGCGGTCAACGGATCCGTGATCGCGTCCTGGCGCAACACCCAGTAGCAGAACTGCATCGAGGGCAGCAGCACGACGCCTGCGGCCACCGAGATCAGCACGATCGCCAGGCCGACCATCGGATCGCCACCCACCGCCACCATGCTGATCGTCAACGCCACCACCGAAAGCACGGTCCAGGTGGCATGCACCGCCAGCACCTTCGCGTTGTGCATGACCGCCAGATAGCCGCCCGTGACGACCAGCAGGATCACCCCGAGCGCGCCGTACACCCGATTCGCTTCCTGCAGGCAGGCCACCGTGATCGCCAGGTCCGCGGCCGCGAAAAGCGCCAGTGATTCGACCCGGCTCGGCCATGGCAGAAACCACCAGCGCACGGCCCAGAACAGTGCGAACGCGGCAATGATCCAGTCGAGCGCCCGGCCGATCTCGCTGGGCGGACCCGTGTCGGAGGCCAACACCAGGACGGCGATGCCGGCGAGCACCACGCCGCCCGCGCCGACGATCACCTTGGTCCAGTGCACTGCCGCATGCGAGTCGAGGGCGCGCGCCAGCCAGTTGTAATCGGCCTGATCGTGCCACCAAGCCTTGACCATCACGCGAGCATTGGCCACCGGATCACCACCAAGCGCAGAAGGATCAATTCCATCGCATACGCCGAGCGCAAGATTTCATCGTCGGAATCTCACCAGCTAACTGGTCAAGTGTATGACTTGATGCCCGGCGGTGCACGCATTCACCATGTGTCAGGTAGCTCATTTGTAAAGGGTCATCGCTGGTCAACAGCATTTTTATGCCTTCGACCAAGACTGCGGCTCAGATCTTGGGTCCCGCCATCGCGAACCACCGCCCGATATGACCGATCCGAATCCCGGCAAAGCGTGAACCTTCAGCAAACGCCGACGACCTCCGCGCCCACCGAGGTGAGCGGGTCATGGATACGACAAAGCGGCCCGGATCGCTCCGGGCCGCTTCGTAAAATTCTGGACGCCCCGCCGTCCATCCCCAGCAGTACGCGGGGCTGTATCGCTATCTCTTCGACGAACTACTTGGCGCCCGCCGAGCCGCTCGACAGCGCCTTGACGAGGTCCGTGATGGCCTTGCTCGAGCCCGTTCCGGTCGGATCCGGCTCACCGACACCGATCACCGGCTGCACCGTGATACCCGGCTCCACCGTGATGGCCGGTGCCGCACCGGCGGTAGCCAAACCCGACCCGGCGACGATGACGCCGGCCGCCGCGGCCAGCACGATCCCGAACACACGCATTTTGCTCATTCAGCTGTTTCCTTTACAGAATCTTCCCTGGCCGAAAACCCCATTGGTATCGACCGAGGCCAGTTCTATCACGCAGATTCAGCATCCAGCGACCATTCAGCCATCGCGGATTTCCGCCATTTGATTGCTCATCGATTGCAAGTCGAAGGTCATACAACTTTCAAAGCGTAAGCTAGCGTATAGCCAGGCTATGACCCAATTTCTACCGGCAATGCCGTCGGGGGCAGGCACTATAGCCGCTGGCGACCGGCCCGATATACGGTGCAATAGACATTCGACATCGACGATATATGACATCGAATGATAGATGCAGCAAACAGTGAGCATACAATCGTGCTCGGGGAAATTCATCAACCGAATGAAACGCACGAACCCAGCAATCCACCGGCTAATTTGTGATTCATCACATACGGAATGCATGTAACATCGACGGCCGATCCTCCGAATACCGCCCTGCGATACCGGATGCTGTCGTACCGGCGACTAACCCCAACGACCACCGTAGGTCAGGGCGCGCTGCTGATCCCAAATCCTCGCCCTCTGAAAGGCCGTATCGACTTCGGGGGTGGATACATTGATCTTCATCGCCCGATCGACCGGACCTCCGTTGCCGATCGGGCGGAGGAGCTCGAGTGTGGACGCCAATCCAGATTGTGGAAAGGCAAGCTCAGCCAGTGTATTCGCGTCGTGGTTAAGGGCCTGCACCAGCGGAAGATCCGATCGCACACCGGGATCTCGCAGCCTAGGTGCGATGGCACGGCCCAGCAGTGCCGAGACGGGTAGCTGGTTCGGCCCGATTCGCGGTAGCACCGGAACCCCCACTTGCCCAGCGATATACCCAGGATTGTTCGAGTTCGGGTATCCGCCGGTCGGCGGTATATCCACGATGCGACTGTTGGGATCGTTGGGGTCGATGATCGGATTCTTGCTCGGCATTCCGGGAGCGACCACGTCCTTCCACGTGTACATCTTGCCCAGCGCACTGTCCGCTCGGTTGAACGAGTCCATCGCCTTGACCACGTAGGCAGAAACGTGATCGCCCAGTGCACCCTTGCGCAGGTAGCCGTCATCCGGCGTATAGAAATTCGCCTCCGAATTGTAGCCCGCAGCCAGAATCTGATTGAGGCTGTATCGAGCCTTCATCGCAGCCGGGATCTCCGGCGTCAACTCGTCTTTCAGGCGCCTCAGGTTCCAAGCCGTCGCTTTGATGGCGAGATGATCGTTCCCGATCAGATCGGACCATTCGCTGTCGCCGAACTCCTTCGGGTATTTTGCCTTCAGCTTCTCGAAGGTCGGCTTCTTCATATTCGTCAAACCCAGGGAATTACCGTCCGAGCCGCCCGGGCCAGGGAGAATTCCGCGAGGGACAGTTTCACGGCCGAGATCCAACCCCGGCCGCAGCGCTTGTGGCGTATCGCCACCTTCGTTATACACAATGGCCATGACCAGTCGTGGATCCACCCCGGCCGCGCTGCCATATTTCACGGAATCCTGACCCCAGGCGGGCACCCGCCCTTCCAGCTCCGCCTCGCCATTCCCCTCATATTTCCATTTGAATTCAGGGGGTGGACTATCCCAGGTGTACGTCATATCGGCCATGTTGCACTGTCCCTATCTGTCGGTCGCGACCAAGGGATCAGAGCCAGTCGGCGTACGGCACGAAATTACCGTTCGCCACAGGTGGCAGTCATGCGGAGCAGGTACACGGAGCCGTCTTTCATGCCTGCGATCTGAGCCTTCGTCAATTTTTCTTCGTGGTAAGGGGTTTCGAACTCCCGGCGGATCTCCAGTGCACACCCGTTGCTCCATCGACCGGCAGCGATCGGGGCCCACACGTAGGCGCGCTCGCCGGGCAGCGGATCCGGGCGCGGCGGGCTGGGCGCGCGCGGCGGCAAGAGGGTCACGGTAAGGCCAGGCGCGGAAATGATCCGGCTCACATCATCGACCGATGGCCCGACGAAAAGTGCTGCGGCCGAAGGGACCGCGTCGGTTGAGCCCTCCGTTGCCACCTTCTCGAACCCGGCCACCCGAACAGTGCCGAGGCGGGTGGCCGGCTCGCTCTCCGGTGTGAACCACCAGACAATGCCCCCCACCGCTGCCACGCCGCCGATAATGCACGCGACAGCTATGCCCCACCTCCGGCGAGCGTGCGTATTCGCGGTGTCTGCGTCCATGGACAGCACGGTAGCCGTGGACTCGCATCGCGCTCAACCGGTAGCGCGGAATACCTCGCTACCGCAACGACACTCAGCGACTATGCCCAGATTCAGATTTCCTCTTGGAGCGAGGACGGAATCTTGTAGCGGGCCTTCGGCGGTTCCTGCCCTGGCACGTGCAGGCGGAGGAAGCCGCGCAATTCGTCGATGTGCTGCTGGAGCGCACGGATCAGCCGGATCGCCTCCCGGAAGCGCCTCTTGTCGTCTGCCGCTTGGGTTTCCAGTACGTCGACGCGAGTACGGAGTTTGCCGACCTCACGCGCCTGCCAGGCGGTGATCGCGCCGATAACGGTGGCGATCGCGATGCCGAAGGCTTGCACGAGTTCGGGATTCATCCAATGCTCGGCCATTCATAGCCTGCCTTCCCGCCGGTCGACCGGGGTCACCGCCGGTCGGATGAGTAATCCGGCGAGCACCGGGGTGAGCAGCCCGTACACGGCGAGCACCGCCTCGATCCACCCGGTATCGATCTGGTGGCCGACGATAAAGGCGATCACACCCGTCACGGCGACCAGCACCGAACGGACCAGCGCGGGCTCGGGAATCCTGTTGGTAGACATCAGATCCGCCCTTCCGCCGCCGCGAGCAGCCGGTCCAGTTTGAGTTCGAGCGCCTTCAGCCGCTGTTCGTTGCGGTAGTCGGCGGCATCGGAATTGAGCACATAGCCCGCCACCGTGTCGCGGTATTCCGAGTCGGCGACCCGAGACTGGAAGCCGTAGGTCAACTCGAAGTGCACCCGGCGCAGCTTGTCGAGCAACTCACGCTGCTCCATATCCGAAAGTGCCATCAGTGCACTGCCTTTCATTCGTTCCGCGACATCGGCGCGGAAATGGTCCATGTCCATGGCGCCGGGATCCCACTTGCCTTGTTTGGGTCCGGCCCATTCCTTGTGGCCGATCACCCGATCGGCTCCGTGACCGAGCTTGCGCAGGATCGCGGCGCATATCCCGACGTAGGCGTCGTATTGCTCGTCCGACCAGCCCTCGGTGCCGTTGTTGGCGGCCTCGATGCCGATCGTGTGAAAGTTCGCGTTGTCCTCGGGCAGACCCGGCCACGAGCCGGCTCCGGCGTGCCAGGCGACACCGACCGCCACGATGGTGACCGTGCCGTCCTGCGCCAGATGCAACTGCGACAGCGGGCCTGCCAAAGAGGGGATTCCATAGGCGATTTCGGTCGGTGGCGTGGTCGAGCCGCCGGTGTGATGGGCGACGATGCCCCATATTTCGCCGAAGTCGCCGTGTCCGCGCTCGCGCCAACCGGGGAATTCCACCACCCGCAGGCCCGCATCGCGGAGCACCTCCGCGAGCCATACCGGATCGCCGGTCCAAGACATGGTTGTCCTGCCTTTCTCTGGAAAGCTGAAGGTCAGGCGTCGTAGTACAGGTAGGTGTTCGCGCCCGACTGCACGGTGACGCCGCGCTCGTCGGTGGTGGCCACGCGCACGCCGATCCGGTCGCCGGATACCAGCGCGAGCGAGATGTCACCGAGGGTGAGTGACGAGGTGTTGACGGTAAAATCGGCGCTGTTGACCTCAATGTTGTTCTTCAGCAATATGATTCGCAGCAGTCGGCTGTTGCTTGTCCAAGGTGCCGTCAATTGCACGCGGCAGCGGACAGTAGCGGTGCCCGCACCGTTCGCGACGAGCACATTGCCGCTGATCGCGGTGTTCGGGAATCCGGCGCGCGCCGTCCAGCCACCGAGATCCATCGTGAAGAGCCCACCGTCATCACTGATGACCACCCGGTCAGTACTGAGGTCCATACCCATCGGCACCGTCGTAATCGGTGCGACCCCACCAACAATATGGAACGGCATAAGGGAATCACTTTCAGGAAGCGGGCTCGAAGACGAGATAGGTGCCGGGGCCGGACTGCACCGTCGCGGCGTACAGGAAGTGGCTGTTGACCATGTTCAACGCGAGTCGGTCGCCCGGCGCGACGGTGATCGTCTGTTGGGCGATCGTCCCGACGGCCTGCCCCTGTGCGAATTCGGCACTCGCGACCTCGGTGCCATTGCGAACGAGTTGGGCCCACAGGCTGCTACTGGTCTGCCATCCGCCGGTCAACGTGACCTGGGCGCGCACGACCCCACTCGCCGCAATGTCGATGACCAGCGCATTGTTGTCCAGTACCGTTCCTGGATAGCCGGGACGAACCACCCAGCCGACCACCGCAGTGGTCTTCTTCGCGTCTGCGACAAGGGTGCTGTTGTTCTTGTCGATACCCATCAATACGCCCGGTATCGGTCCGCCGGTGACGATGTTCAGGGTCACGCGGTCATCCCTTTCAGGCTCGCCTGCAGTCCCTTACCCGGGGTGGTGTCGAGCGTGGTGACGAACACGGTGATCCGGTCGTTCTGCTCGAACAGCCACGGCGTAGCGGGTGTAATCGTCGTGTCCCCGGTGTGATTGGCGGCAATGATGGTCGCCGCCGAGCTCGGCACGACGGGGGCGCCGTTCTTCCGGATTTCGACGACCAGATTGCCCGCACCCTGGGTTTCGCCACGATAGGTCACCGAGCTGACGTTGATCTTGCGTTCGATACGCAAACCCTCGGGCATCACATTGCCCGGCCCTGCCGCACGGGTTCCGCTGTGCGACTTGAACGCGATGTCGTAAGCCTGCCCCGCGGCCGTGGGCGTGCGGTTGTCCGTGAGACGCGGGTCGGTGGCGGCGATGGCGCCGATCGCGGTGCGTGCCGCCGCGGCATCGGCCACCGTGAGCAGCGAACGACCGAGCGTGGACGAGTCGGTGATGTGGTTCGCGGTGTGCGTGTGCGCGGTCGGGGTGCGCGGGTTGGTCAGGCGTGGGTCGTCGCCGGCCACCGCGGTGGTCGCCGTCGCACCGATGATCGGCGCGAAGGTGGCCGGCTTGCCGGTGATTCCGGCCCAGTCGCCGGCACCGGCCGGACCGCGGATGATGACGCCCTGCCCGTTCGGCAGCCAGCCGCCGCCCGCCGCGTGGAACACGTAGAGCAGGCCGTCCGACTTCACTACATACTGGGTGCCCTCCGCGGGACTCGGCGGCAACTGGGCGTAGGTGGCGACCTGGCCGTCGATCTTGAGGCCCTCGCCTCGCGGACCGGCAACGACCGCGTTGCCCGGCGATGCGGGTACCGGCGATGCGAGCGTGAGATCGACCAGGCCGGTCGATCCGGCGTCCGGATCGACCGGATCGGATCCCGGAATATACTCGGGCACAACGAAACTGAAGGAGTCCATCGGCACGCGTGCCCCGTCGTAGGACAGGTCGAACGACACCCGCCAGGTCCACTGCGACGGATTCGTCGCGGCGCTCGGCGCGACCAACCGGACACCCGGCTTACCGCGCCAGGTCAGGAAGCCGAACTGATTCAGCTGGCACTCATAGTGTTTGGGCAGCTGGACGTAGGTGGCCGGCGGCCGCGCCCCCGCCACCAGCACCTTCGGCGCGTCGGCGCTGAACGTGACCGTACCGCTCAGCGGAAGAAACTCGGGCAGGTCCTCGACATCGGCGCCGTCGATGACATTGGCGAGAAATCGCCCGACGACTTTTCCGTACTTCAACGGAGGCAGCTCGGCCATGGATCAATGCCTTTCGAACAGCAAGCAGCCGGATTCGGCATGCGAAGGAATCGGGGCGACCGGCGTCGAACCGCCCGGTCGGGGTGAAAAGTTCAGGGGCGCAGTCTGATAAAGCGCTGCACCGCGGCGACGACCGACTCAGATCGGCTGTGCGTAGACGATGAGATTCGCGTCTTCGACCTTGACCTCGTACGGGTCGTCGCCGCGAATACGCTTGATGATGACGTGCAGCGTGATGGTCTGGTTCGCCGCGACTATCCCGAGCTGCGTCGCCGGGGACAGCGGGTACTGGAACTCGGGCGAGATAATCACACCGCCGAAGCTGGGATCGGAGAACCCGTGCCCCCGGCCGACCACGTCACCGTCGGCGCCGATGCGGACTTCGATATCGCACTGGGTTCGGCCGCGTGGGCCACGGTTCGCCGCGTTCACCCAGCCTTCCACCATCGGGCGCCAGGGCACCGGCTGACTGGGGATCGTAATGGCGGCAAGGGTTTTCTCCTTGTCGACGAGGTTGGCTCCCCCGTTGAACTGGGCTTGCGCGATCGCCCATGGCCCGGTCCGGCGCGGGTGCGCGATGGGCACGAACTTGCCTGCCGCGACATTCCAGGCGAGCACATGGTCCTGGGCGAGTGGATGGTCTCGATCGACGACGACGTCCACCGCGTCCTGGATCCGCCCGGCCACGCCGGGGTCGCCGACATCGCCGGTCTCGCCCCGCGGGAACGTGATCATCACCTGCTGACCGGGCGCGGTCCCGGTGACCTGCGCCGCCGCAGCGGTTCCCGCGGCACCGGCCACGCCGGATCCTATGAGCCGGTTGGGCTTTCCACGCCGGCCCGGCTGGCGGAACGCGGTGCCGAAGGCGATGAACTCCATGCCGGTCCAGAAGTAGACGGCGTTTTCCGAGACTACGCGCCAGGCCTTGTGCACATCCGACGTCGTCAGGTGCAGTGCCTGCAACGCGGCAAGATCGGCGACATCGCCCTGCCACTCCCATGGCCACGCGGGCGCGCCCTCCGGACCGTCCGGCCCCGCCGGACCTTCGCGCAGTTCGATCAGGACCTCACGATCGACGAGCTCGACGGGATTGACGGTGTTGGGCAATCCGATCGAGTCGCTGACGCCGCGCATGGTGATCATGACATCGTCCTCGTAGACGATGGGGTCGTTTGTCACTGTTCTGACTCCAAACTCGCGGCGCTGATCACTGGGTCTTGCCGACCGGACGGGCCCAGCACACGATCTGCGCGCCTGCCGCGGTGTAGCTGTAGTTCGAGCTGCCCGCGTTCCGCCGCAGGACGACATACAAGGCGGCCGGTTGACCGGCGGGCACCATACCCACGGTGCTTTCCGGGGTCATTCGCGCGCCGAAATACGGCTGGAATCGGTTGTGCCCGAATACTCCCGACGGCCAGCCCGACCCGAGGGCGACGATCTGGCCGCCGGCCGAGCCGAGGCGCACCTCGGCATCGACGCGGGTTTCGCTCGCGTCGCCGGCCGCCACCACGACACCACCGGTGATGTAGGGCCGCCAGTCGGTGTCTTGCGCCGGAATATTCAGGACAGCAACAGTATTCGGATTCGTACCGACATTGCTCTGCGCGGCCGCGAAGCCCGCACCGCCGTCCCACGCCTGGTTCTCGACGATCGACCAGGGGCCACGCAGTCCCGGATAGGGCCGTGGCACCCACTTGGCGACGGTCGCGTCCCACATCGGCACGGTCCGGTCGATATGCGGCCCATCGGCGTAGTCCGGCGCCTGACGGAGCGGGCCGGGCGGACCGGGTTCACCCGCGAGTCCCTGCACCCCGCGCGGCACGGTGAGGTCGAGCGTCAGGTTCGGCGGCGTCCCGCTGATCGTCGCGCGCAGCTCCGAGCCCACCGGTCCGGTATCGACCACGCCGATGGTCACCGTGCACGACTGACCGTCCGGTCCCGCGGCGCCGAACGCGTCGACGAAATTGTCGAAACCGGTGCCATTCCAATAGACCAACGTGTCGGGCGACTTGTCGGTGGGCAGCACCCGCCAGGCCTTACCCGCCTGTGCCGGTCCGAGTTTGGTGGCAAGCGCGGCGAGCGCGGTCGGATCTTCTATATCGCCTTCCCAGCGGAAAGCTCGGGCAGACTCGCCGGCGTCGCCGCGCTTGCCGGGCGTCCCGGTCGCCAGCTCGAGCGAGGCGTCGCTGGGGCTACCGTGCAAAGACTGGACGAGTCCGCTACCGCCGACTCCCTCATCGATGCCCCGGATGACGGTGGATTGGAAGTATTCACCAACGGTGGACATGTCACCTCATTCAGATGGGCTGGGCATACACGACCAGCGAGGCACGTGCACGTTTGTATCCGATGGACGCGTTACCGTCGCCGCTTCGATCGATCGTCACGACAAGATTCGCCGCTTGGCCGGCCGGCACCGTGGCGAAGGTAGAGCTCGGCGACAAGGTCTTGGTCACCTGCCCGTCGCGGTAGGCCGGCATGAGCGGAGTAAAGAAGTACGCGCCCGCCGACCCGGGGCCGATGGCGACATTGACGCCCTGCGCGTGGTGTAGCCGTACCGTCGGCTGCGCGCTCTGCGAGTTGATGAATTCGCAGAAGCTGGCGATATGCCCGTAGACGATCGGACGCCAGACGAACGGCTGCGCGGGGACGGTGAAAGTGCCCCCGATGAGCTGGCCGGCAGCACCTGTCTGGTCGGCGGCGAAGTCTTCCTGGTACCACACCCAGGGGCCGACCCCCATGGGAGCGGGCAGCGGGCGGAACTTCTGGGTCGCGCGGTTGTACGCGAATACCCCACCGTGCATCGGCACGGTGCTCTGGTCGAAGTCCGGCGAACCCGAGATCTGTCCCGACGTTCCTGCCGGACCTCTGGCCCCTGGCAAGCCCGCCGGCACAGTGACTTTCAGCTGCTGCGCCGCGCCAGTACCGACGAACTCGACGGCAGGGTTGACATACTGAGCCTTATTAGTCGTTTCGACACCGGTGATGATGTTCGGCGCAGCCGACGGGCCTTGTCCACCAACCGCATTCGGGGAGTGCCGCCACTCGGTGCCGATCCAGGTGTCCATACCGCCGTCGTCGCGGCGATGCCACCATTTACCGCGGTCATCGGGACCGAGTCCGGTCGGACGGGCTGCGGCGTCGGGGATTTCGCCCATCTTCTGGAAGGTCGCGCGCGGCCTGCCCTGTTTTCCGGGCCGACCGGCGGGGCCGGTGGGCAGCGCTAGTCCGGCATTTTCCTCTGCGACAGCGACTTTCGCGGTCAAGATAGGCAGACCGTCGAGATCCGACTGTCGATTTACCGTGATGCGGGCGGGAAAACTGATGTCCGCCATGATTTCTCCTCTCCACAGGGAGGTCAGAAGATGAGCAGGTCGAGATCGGCGCCCACGTCGGTGGCCAGATCCTTGATCGCGCTCGCAACGCGGCCGAGCCGCTGCCAGGCCTTGACGATCGAATCCTCTTCGTCGGATCCGTCGCCCACGACGATGTGCCATTTCGCCGAGGATTCGCGGTCGTCGGTGAAGGTCAGCTCGGTCACGTAGTCGGTGAAAATATGGTTCTCGAGCGAGAATCCGATCTGGTCGCCGAGGCCGAAGTCCTTGCCGAGGATGTAGGGCGCGTTGTCTTCGACCGTCACCCGCTTGCTGGTGTAGCCGCGGGTGAGGTGCAAACCCTGGCGCGCGGCGACGAGACCATCGAGGGTGAAGGCCTTGTCGCTACCGCTGATGTACAACTCGCGGAACGCGTAGGGCCCCGCGCGATTCACGCGTGCCATGTCCCGGTACACCATCCAGGCGAGGAAGACATCGTTGAGCTGGCCGCGATACAGCCAGTCCAACCCGACGAGCGAGAGCAGACCTTTGATCGCGAGTTCGATACCCGCGTTCACCCAGCCGGGCGAACGGCCGCCGATGATGATGTCGGTGGCAGTGGGCTTGTGCAAGGCGATCTCGGACTTGCCGATACCGGAGTACTCGCCCTCGAAGTACCAGACCCAGGGAAAGTTCTTGAAGGTTCCGAACTTTCCGGCCTCCCCGTACACCGCCTCGTATTCGGTGATGGAGTTGAAGTTCGGGTAACGGACCGGGGTGGTGCCGTCGTCGGAGAACTCTTCGAGCCACGTCTGAATTCCCGCGAGCAAGGTTCCGGTATTGCCCGTGACGCCGGACTTGTCGACGGTATCGAGCACCACGGTCGGCTTGTCGAGGTAGAACCACTCCGGCGCGGGCTGGTCATCCTCGCCGGGCAGGAAGAACCGCGCGGTGAGCATGACGCCCGAGTCCTCGAGCATCGGGGCGAACAGCTTGTCCGCCATGTCGAACCGCGCCGACGCCGCACTCCATCGACTGGTATCGGTCATCGGGTCGACCGGAACCACCGCGATCGGGAACAGCGAGTTGCCGATGCCGCCCCACTCCGGCTCACCCTCATGCTGTTTGGGCACCCAACCCGGCGCCTGCAACCTCATGAGGTTCGTCGTCAGGTAGGTGGTGATCATGGTGCGCACCGGGCCGAACAGGATCATGTGACGCGGGAACTGCGCCAGGATCGGCGCGAAAGGACTTGCCCAGCAACAGATCGTGGCGATGTGGTTCCAGCAGTGGATGGCCTCGATGTCGACCGTCTCCACGCCCTGCTCGTCGCGCACGATCGAGGCCTTGGTGATGTAGCCGTCCCAGCGGAACCCGGAGGTGTTCACGGTGATCGGGATGGTGGCGTCTTCGCCGTCGTCATTGTTGAAGAGGTGATCGAAGTGGACCATGTCGCGCGGGCAGGTCATCTTCAGGCCGCCCGCGCTGTTGCGTGGATAGGTGAATTCCAGCGAGAGGTAGCTGTGCTCCTCGCCGACCTCCTGCATGAACTTGTCCCAATACCGAACCAGCACTTCAGGATTGTTGACTTCCCGCTGCTCGTCCCGGTCGATCTTGTCCATCCGCAGCGACGCGGACTGCGGGTCCCAGGCGGCCGTCATCAGAACGGCCTCGACGAACGCGGCGTGATCGTGGCGATCAGACTCGATCGGGTGGTGCCGCCTTCGATCCGCACCGTCCGGTCGGTGGCACTCCACGGTGGTATCGCGGCGAGCCAACGCCGGCCCGCCAGCTGACCCCACACATTTCTGACCTTGCTGCTGCCCTCCAGGTAGACCCGAGCCGTGCGATGACGCGGATGCGTATCGATCCGCAGGGTTTCGTATGCCGTCAAGGTCACCGTGTCGACCAAACGCAGTCGATCACCTTCTACCGGATCCAGGATCGACCAGCGACCGGGCCCGTTCATCGTGTAACGGACCCACCCGGGCTGATCGGCGGCGTTGCGAACGCGCACGATGCCTTCATTGAGGCCCGCGGTATTGGTCCACACCGAGGTCTCGTCGAAATGGCGTTCGAGCGGATCCATCGCGGTGGCCGAAATCTTGTATGCCGCAAAACCATTGCGCGCCGGATCGATGTCGCCGACCGGTTCGGGCGCGCCGTCGAGCTGCGCCTGCTGGAACCGCCAGCCCTGATGCTTGGTGAAGTAGCCAACGGTCACCGGCTGGTCGGTGGACCAGCCGCGGAACCAGGCGTCGTGCACGGCCAGGAAGTCGCGCACCGGGTGCACGGTCGATGTGTTCGCACCCCCGGAGATCACCACCAGGAAGTCCCATTCCTTCTTCGAACGAACCGAACGCTGGAACGTCGCGCCGTCCTGGCGGGCACCCTCGGAAACCAGCAATTGCACTGGTGCGAACATGAATCCGGACTGTTTGGACAACCGGACCCCTTCGCGTCCCGCGTTGACACCGGCCAGGTGCCACACCCTGCCGTTGATGTCCCATACGACGATCTTGGTGTCGTGGCCTTCGAGTAGTTGATGGGTCACAGGTAGCCCCTTCTCCGTTGATGAATGCCGCAGCGCGGCCATAACCGGCCTGGCTATGCGGCCGGAGTCGAACTCGGAAACTGGGGAAGCGGCGCGCCCTTTTTCCACCAGAGGAAGATGTTGGCCGCCGTGATGAACGACGAAGCGCCGTAGACGCCCGCATTGCCGCCGGGGTGCTGTGATTCCGGGTCGGGCAGGACGTCCCGGCGGATCGCGCAGGGCTCGGTGCCCGACGAAAAGTCTTCACTGCGCCAGTAAGTGCTGATGGTTTTGGGCTCCGGAAGCGGAAGGCCGGGGCCGCCGACTGAGCCGCCGTAGAACCATGCCGCCCAAACGAGTTCGCTGCCCGACGGGACCTGAATGGTGGCCCAGTCGTCGCTAGCGGGGATATTGATGCGAGTTAACTTGGTCATGATCGAAACTCCTGTTCGGATTGGGTCGTGCACGGTTTCATCGACCGAGGCCGCCGCCGCGCTGCTGTGCGAGCGTCCGGCGCCGCTGCACCCGTTCCACCGCGATGGCGGCGCTCTTCGGGTCCATGCCGTTGAAGTTGTAGATGTCGCCCCGCGCGGTATGCCCGCCGGGACCTTTGGCCAGATCGACCAGGCCGAAGCCGCTGCCGATCACCTCTTTGGCCGTATTGGCGGCGTACTCGATCGGTTTCGTCACGACCTCCGACATCTTCGAGCCGGCCATCGAACCGAGGAACTGTCCGATCACCGGACCGATCACCGCACCCACCGGTCCGAGCGCGGCACCGATCACAGTGCCGGCGGCGGACCCGATGGTCCCACCGATCGACGAAGCCGCACCGGAGATCCCGCCGGTCAACGCCCCGACCAGACCATGCTGGGCAGCACCCGACTGGGCGCCGGACAGCGCGCCGCCGAGGCCAGAGCTGAGCACCGTATCCGGATTGACCTGCACCGGTTTGAACTGCGGCACAGACGAATCCGCCGGTTGCGCGATAGCGGGTCCAGGCAATTCCAATGTCTTCGCGGGCTGCTGTGGGTCGAGAATGGAGGCCGCCAGCTCGCCCAACTGGGCTCCGAGCAGGGCCGCCATGAGCAAGGAGTCATCGTCCTCGCTACTCGGGGCTACCCCACGTAACTCCAACGATTGCGCCTGCACCGCACGCACACCCGGAGATCCCGCAAGGGTCTTGGGCGAACCGGACCCGGAAAGCATGCCTTGCAAGAATTCGGGTGATGGCACCCATCCCGCGTTGAGCGCTTGAAGCAATGGCAGCGCAAGCGAAGTCGACGCCGCGTTGACGACGTACTCCCCGTTGGAGATCCAAGCGAGAATGTCATCGCTGGTGGAGTTGCCGGATCCGGCAGCCAGACCACCTGCGGCGAAGCGGGGCAGCAGGTGGTTCATACCTTTCGACATCGCCAGGGCCGCCAGGCCACCGGCGACCGCACCCGCAACGAATCCCACCGCCGTCCCAGCGACCGGAACAATCGACCCGACCGCCGCGCCGACTGCGGCAGACGCCAGAATTCCGACTCCGGCGGCCGGAACTTCACGAGCGAGTGCACGCTGTAGTGAGTCAGGGTCATCGCCCTGCATATCGGAATTAACCGACAGCGGGATGGTGAGGGCGGCGACTATCCCACCCATCCTCGAGTACTCGAGCTTGCTGAGGAGCGGGAGCGTGGTCGACGGCACTCTTGATTGTGTCCAGGGGCGGACCGCATCGATCTGATCACCATAAAGCCAGTACAGCCCCCTGGTCACAGGATTCGCACCATTTTGGATGGCACGACCGAGTGTGTCCGCACCTTTACTCAGACCCTCGACACCGATCGTCATCCCAACATTGGTTGCCAGTACAGCCGCATCGGAGGTAGGAACCGAGAACTCAGAATTCGTGTCCGGTACACCGGAAATATCATCCATCAAGAACGGCACATGCACACTCGGCTGAGCCTTCGGATTCGGTGGAATAATAGTCCACGACCGATCCGGATTGAAGATAATACGACCAATATTCGGCGAACCGGCGATATCGATCTGAATGGGTATCCCCTCGGCACCCTTGACAATGCTGTAGGACGTGCCCTCGCCGTACCAAGGCTCATTCTTCGTCTCGACATGCGTGGCGAGTACATTGTTCCAATATGTCTTGTTATCCGGCGAGGTGAGCCGCGGATCCCAGCCCGGCGTCGCAGCTTTTGGATCCTGCCGAATTCCGTGCTGATTCAGCCGCTGTTGCGCTTGCTCCCGCTCGTATTCACCGCCGCCACCGATCGGCCCGATGAAGTTTGCCGCGCGCTGGTCTCGCGACTGCTCACCCGCGGCGTTCTGCACATACGACCCATGACTGTCGAGCCGTTGCTGGGCAGCGGCCTTACCCGCGTCGGGCGTACCCGGGGAAGTCGTGGCCGCATAGTCGTTCAAACGCTGTCGAGCGGCTGCGCGTGCTGTCTCCGCCTGTGGCGTGTATGGGCCATTTACGCGCAGAAAGTTTTGATCGTTGACAGGGTCGTACCCTGGCGGATTCGGAGACACTTTTCACCGTCCAATTCTTCTCAACTGAATTTCCCGGGCCCAGGACGGACGACTCGACGTCCAAGTAGCCAAATGGTTGCCAATCCTGAGTCCCGGCGCGCTCGCATCCGAAATCGCCAGAGGATGTGGGGCAGGCCGATGCACACGGTAAGATCGGCAGCAGTATTGCGCTTGGAATATCCGAGGTCATATATGGATCCGTTCACCGCATCTTCCACCGAGTTCGAGCCAGGCCCGTTGAACGTGCCTGCGACGCCTGGCATTTCCGGAACCCCGCCGGACTACAGATGGAGCTGTGCGTGGCCGGAGGCCGCCGACATGAGGTGGCTCAGCGCCTCAGCACCTATGCTGGCGGTGGCGGTGATCTGCTTTGCGATCGGGATAGCTACCGATAGCTCGGTGGAAGTGCCTGTCGCGCTCTTCATCGCGGCTCTCGGCGTAATCGCGATCGTCGCCGGGTTCACGTTCCGAGCGGGCTTGTCCCCGGCCGTTCATTATTCCGAGCAGCCGACGACCTTCTTATTGCGATACCCCCGCTCCCGCCTCCGTCTGTTATCGGCTGTGGCCGGTTTCGGCATCATCGCTGCGGCCGCACTGTGGATCGGCGCGCGCGAAGCGAATATCGAGCTCGTACTCGGCGGCACAGCCCTCGTGGTGGTCTCGGTATTCGTCACGATCACGCTGTTGCGCCTACGCCGTAATGCTGAGCTGGCCCTGTCTCCCGGCGAGATCAGGGTAACTACCCGATATTGCGACTGGGAATTTCCGTGGACGGCCATTACCGCCATTTCGGCAAGTGACGACGGGCGTGGCGCCGCTGCGATCGCCATTCGATGCCGACGCGATCAAATGATCGCGCGCCCGGCACCCCGGCGCACGCCCGCGCGCTGGCTGGCACCGCGCCGTTCGAAGGACGGCCCGTGGAAGATCATCCCAGCCATGTGGGGTGTGACACCGAACTCGTTGCTGTCCACTCTCAACTACCTCTCCGCCGATCCCGCACGTCGTGTCGCACTGACCCGGGAACAGCTCACCTCGATGCTGACCCCGCCGCCGCTTCCGGTGCGGCGAGCGTTGACTGAGCAACTGCCGAGCGGCAGCGAATCGTAGTCCGGCCGGCGAACTCCGTCGCCAGTCGTGACGGCGGAGACCGGTCAGCACTACCAGGTCAGGAAACCGTTCATCTCGTCGATGCTGGTTGCGGTGCCGATCCGTTCGGCGCGCCGCACCCCCGGGCGCGGAATCGGTACGGGACGGTCCCGGCCATCCTGTGCCGCTGTGGTTTTCGACCAAACCAGCCAGCGTAGTGAGTCGGCGACGTCGGCGAGCAGATGCTCGCTCAACTGCCATTGATGGTCCGCGCCTTTCGTCGCTCGAGCCAGGGCCGAGTCCAGGGGCGCGTATTTGACGATCGCTTTCAGATCGCTCCAGCTGAGATCGTCCGTTGCCAACCTGCGCAGGCGCAGGCCGAGGGCGATCAGGTCGTATTCGATTGCCTCGGTGTGCTCTTCGAGAAGGGCGTCGAGGCTCAGGATTCCCCCAGGCCTACCCCCGAATGGACGCGCCACTCGTCGAGGAGCGCGTGGTATTCGTCCTGATCCATGTTGTCCAGGGCGGCCAAAGCCTGTGGGGTGACTGTCAATTCGATCAATGTGTACATGGCGTCGATGTCGTGCATGCGACGGATCCGGCGGATCAGGCCAGGCTTCAGATACGACAGGGAGGGGAGTCGAATCTCAGCGTCACCCACCGTCCGGACGAAGTCGTCCTTCACCTTGTCGAGGCTATCGGCATTAGGCGCAGTAGTCATTTGGTTCGCAGACCCTTTCATCAATACTGGCGTGCGCAGGCGCTTGGTAGGGCCCAGCGGCGGCGGGTGGGCCTGCGCGTAGGTTGAATCCCGCCGCCACTGGGGGCTTTATCAGGCGGTGTGCACGCCGTCGTCGAGGTAGCGGTAGGCCTTCACGCCGTCGTTGTCCTTGAACGCTTCGACGGTGACGGTGAAACCGGCCAGTTCCTTCGAGACGAACTTCCGCTCGGTGACCTGCGAGATCGAGGCGTTCGGCAGCACGATCCGCAGCTTCTTGTTCTCGTTCTTCATGTCGAACACCCACGCGCGGCGCGGCAGCACGGTGCCGGTCTCGGTGATCTTGTAGGTGTTGCCCGCGGTCGGGGTCGCCGCCGTCAGGAGGGTGACGTTGCCCGCACCGAACACCTCGTTCAGCACGTCCTTGTCCCACACGGCGTACAGGGTGAAGCCGAACCGGACCGAGTGCTCGGTCTGCAGGTTCGCGATGATATCGGCGTTCCAGTCCTTGACCTGCTCGATCTTGCGCTCGCCCTTGGATTCGATGCCGTCCTCCGACACGTACCCGAGCGGCTTGAAGATGGCGGTGTCGATGGGATCCGCCGCGGAGACCGGCAGCGTGGCATTCGGCGCGGCGACCAGGACGCCGCCGGTAACGGAGATCGGGGTGCCCGCGCCGATGTACTTGCTAGAAGGCAGTGCCATTGTTGTTTTCTCCCTTGGGATTTGCGCAGGCCCAGGGACGGTTATTCAGTTGTGGCTCCCGTAGGGGAGTCAGGCGAGGACGGTGCCTCGCACGAACAAGTCGGCGATGATCACCTGCCGGGGGGCGGCGGTTGCCGGATCGGTGTCGTTCTCCACGCCGACGTCTTCGACGTGGTCACACCAGACGGTGCCGAGATAGCCCGGCGCCACACCAGACAGAATGGCGCGGACCAGGCCGGCCAATCCCGCTGCGGCACCGGCATCATCGGTGCATTCGAAGACGACGCGCGGGCGGTCCAGGATCAGATTCGGGCCGCGCTGCCCCTCTCGGTCCTCGCGGTCGAGCCGGCGCTTGCGGTCGTTACGGACCACCCGCACCATTCGCGTCGGTCGCGGATCCGGCGCCCTGGTAACGACTTTCGCGGCGTCGGACGCGGCGTCGAGTTGCGCGGTGAGGTAGTCGACCAGCGTCTTCTCGATGTCGGGGTACACGATTCGTTCGGTCATCGCGCTACCACCTTTCGTGGCTATCGCGCCTCGCGGGCTTGTTCGATGCGCTGTCGCAGCTGATCGACGACACCCGCGTAGGCTTCGGTCTTGGTCGCGCCCTCGAATGCGAGGCCACGTGGATGGGTGGCGCACCACATCCCGTCATCGGTCTGTTGCACCTCGATGTCGTCGAGGTCGTAGAACTTCTCCGGGTCGGGCGCGGGCCACTGCCCGTTCTCGTCCTTGGTGATGTGCATCCCGATGTCGAACGCGCCGGGCGGGCCGCCTGGAGTGGCTACCCAGCGGAGCTCCTCCAGCTCGGAATGCTTTCGCACACCGCGCTTTACGAGGTATTCGGCAACTCTGGTGGCCTGCTTGATGGTGGTCACCGTCGGCTCGGCGCGTTTACGGCCGGACGGGTCGTGCCATTCGGGCAGGTGGATGACGGTCAGCTCCTCGGCCAGCTCGCGCACCAACGGCTCCAACTCGTCGGTCTGCTGCGATTCGGTGAGTTTCCCGCTGAGCGCGTGCTGGATGAACGCCAGGAATTCGGGGGTAACCAGCTGGCCGGTATCGGTTTTCACGTACTCCGATGCGGGCTGATGGTTGCCGAACGTCACGGACTCGACGATTTCCTTGTCTGACATGGTGTGCGGGATCCTCCGATGGTTTGCGCGAATACCCACCCCGGTACCGGAACGCCAACGGCCCCGATTCACCGCGGTGAATCGGGGCCGCGAACAAGCGACGTTCGAAATGATGTGGGAGGGAAGAAATTCCCGGATTTCGGGATGACGGCGCAGCTATGGCGCTGCATTGATCTTCGGAGCGAATAGACACCCGCCGAGTCCAGCTGGCGTGACCGGCGCGACCCGTGTGGAATTCGAGGGCCCGGGGCTCCCCCCTTCGGAGCCCCGGGCACGACCGCAACTTAGTGGCCCTGATGAAAGCCACGAAGTTGCGGTCGGTCTTTTCCCCTTCACGCGGGTCGCCGTCCCACCTTCCGATGAGCGGAGACCATCCCCTCGCCACCGCACCAATGCAGCCACTTTCAGTGACCGCACTGCGCAGGCTCGGCAGCTTCACCTGCCGATAGATAGTCGTATCACATGATGGGACGACCGAATGAGACCCGAACGGCCGGACGACACCAGCTCATTAGCTGATACGTAACTGCACAGCACAACCCTGCCGTCCACCAATCAAGACGAGGCGACGCATAGGGCATGAGGCGACCTACACAAGACGCCAGGGACGAATGACTCGTGCTCCGAAGTTCACCGCTGTAGTGAATTCGACGAATAATATTGTGCAACTTGCCAATGACACTCGGCCCTTGAATCAGGTCCCGTGCCGGATCGGTTATCCAATAGCAACGTCAGAGACAAGAGTCACAAAAATGTTTCGTAACACCGATCGGCGATAGGCGATGCGGAGCTCGATCTCGAATCACTCAGTTTGCAGTCCTCGAAAGACACACTGTCACCTACACTCGATGCACAGTAGCGTCAGTTATTGCCAATGACAACGCTTTTCGACGACTGGCGCGTGGAAGTACCGCACTGCCGCCCGCGAGAGTCAGGTAACCCGCACAAAGGACGCAAGGTCGACGTGGGCTGGATTCAGCGTGCTCTGCGCTTTGGCCTGGACCGTGATGACATTGCCGGCGGCGACATTTCGGGTATTGGTCAGCTTGACCGTCACGGATTCTTCACCGCCGACACTCTTGGAGATTTCCACGACAGACACGTTGTTCACCAGCAGTCGAAGGGTAATCGTCGACGAGGTGAACGCACCGGCACCGGTGAGCTGGATGCCGGCCTCCAGATTTGCCCCGGTTTTCGCACTCCGCACGACCAGACCGTTGTTGTTCGACACGGTCGATCCGGGATAGCCGTCGAGGTCAGGGAGCCAGCCACTGACCGTCTTCCACGAGGTATCCATCTCATACCACGTGTCGTTCTTTTTCATCGATGACGGCGTGAAGGTAGATCTGACATCGACGGATAGTGTGCCGGCCGCAGCGTATTGAGTCGATGGCATAGACCGCGGGGTGTACTCGATGGCCAGTGATCCGGTGTTCGTCTGGTTCACCGCGGCGCTGGTCAACGCGGTCGCGGCGAGGGCGCCGAGCCCTTCGACGGGAGCGAAGGTCCCCGGTGCCGCCGCCGCGGCGACGCCTGCCGCGGCCGTGTATGCCGCGAGCAGCACGACTTTGCCGATGACCGCCGTTGCCACCGCGAGGCCGCCGCGCCCGGCGCCCTCGGTCGTCACCGGCGTCAGCGCCGATCCGCTGCCTTCGCCGCCGAAAATGGCGTCCGCTGTCGTGATGACGGACAGCGCTGCGGTAACCGATCCTTCGGAACCGGCGGCCGCAGCGGGAAGTTGGGCATCGATCGTGCCGGTGGACAGGCCGCTGCCGGTCAGCGGCGCAGGCACAACAGCGGTGCCGGACTTGATGGCGATGCGGGCGATCGCCTGACCGACCGCGCCGAGGGCCGCGGGCACCCGTGCTACCCAATTGTGGGTCGTGGCAAGGGTGCCCGAGCCCGTCGGAAGTGCGGCGGGACTGGTGCGAATCACCCCGAGCACGGCGCCGAGAATTCCGTTACCGCCCGAGGCGGCAACCGAATACGGCTTGATGATCGGCACTGCGGTGTCGAGCGTTGTGCTCGGCGGACCGGGCGGCATCGCGGGCGCCACTGCGGGCGCGGGCGCCGAGGCGACGGTGACGGGCGGCGCCGGTGGTACAGCCTGCGTGAGCAGTTGTTGCGTGGCCATTCGGCGCGCCTCTCGGTCAGCTCTGGGTGAACGTCGGGGTGATGAGCAGCTGACTCTGGGCGCCGAGAGTGGTCGGGCTGATCGCGACCTTGTCGATGAAATCGGCACTGCCCGCCGCGCCGGTGGCCGTCTTCCACAGGCCGACCCAGCTGTAGGTGCCCGCGGGCACATCGATGGTGACCTGTGAGCCGGTGATCACACCACCGGTACCCGAGGTCCACGTCGACGGCTTGCGCGCGTACGTGGGTGTGCCGTCCTTCGCCTCGTTGATCCCGGTCGGTCCCGGGTCGGCGATGTGCACGCTGACGAAAACGGTGTTCGAACCGGCGACGTTCTTGTAGGCATCGGCCAGCGCCTGACGGGTGGCGGGAACGCTGATGGTCATGAAAACTCCTGAAAGATAGTGGATTACAGTGACGCGGCGGTGTGCCGCTACTGCTTGCGGCGGACGGCGCCGAAGAACCAGAGATATTCGGTGGTCGGTGTGGTCGGATACGACACGTACAGGCGGTATTTCGTGCCCGCGGGAATGGCGTCGGCCAGGTCGGACTGGATGACGAACTTCGCCTCGGCGTCGCTGAGCACCGCCTGCCAGGTGTCGAGCACCGTTTCGGCGGCGTTGCTCAACACGATCCTGACCTTGGTTCCGGTCGGGAAGGCCGAAGGCGCGGCCAGCGAGACGGTGTGCACGAAGTCCGCGCCCTTGGACAGCACCAGGGTGAGGTTGGTCGGGTCGTAGCCGAGCTGCTTCTGGTCAGGCATGCGGTCCTGCGTTCGGGTCGGGTTGCGGCGCAACGGGATCGGGCTCGATGTAGATCGGCCCCGGTGCGGGCTCGAGCTTGCCGATGAAAAGGCTGCCGCGACGGATCGGTACGCCGTTCTCGACGATGGAGATAACAAGCATGTTGTTCTCCACCACCAGATCCAGGTCGAGACCGTCGACGGTCACACGTGTTGTCATAGATCCTCTGCTTTCCAGTAGTCCCAGCCGCCGCCGTTGACCTTGGACGCGCGTTCGTTGCCGAGCCCGACATAGCGGTACCCGGGGCCCTTGGACAACAGGCCTTGGGTGTCGGGGTAGCTGAAGAGGTCGGTCCAGTCGCCGGTGGTCTTGCGTTGAACGGTGAATACGTTGTCGATTGCCTTGACGCGGAACGCTTCCCCGGCCGCGACCGAGGTCTCGACGGTGCTCAACACGGTCCACGTTTCGCTCGCGAACGTGAACAGGCTGACGGCGGACTGGGTGACGTTGAGCGAGACGAAGGTCTTGTTGTCCGGCGTCGACCGGAGCATGAGCCAAGCGTGCGATACCGACGGGGCGACGATCTGCCCGGTCACCATCTGGTTGTCGTAGCCGAGCGGTTGGCCGTTGAGGTACCGGCGCCGGCCGGCCTCGGTGCCGAGAACCACGAACGCGCCGCCGGACACGGTGGCCTCCGGGCCGGGCAGGCGAAGCAGCGCCCGCGGCAGGTACCCGGCGTTGAAGTCCTCGTAGAAGGCCAATTTGGGCAACGGGCCTGCGACCAAGCTCTTGCTGAGCGACACGTACGGCACGCTGGCGGCGCCGAAATTCAGGGTGTTCGTTGCCAGCGTCGCCCCCGCCGCCAGCACCGCCGACGAGGCGAACCTGACGCCCGTGCGCGGCGGCCACGATGTCGCCGCGCGAGGTAGGTCGGTCGCCTCGACGCCGAGCAATGGACGCGGATTGCCGCTGCCCCGTTGCTGAATGCCGACGAACGCCGTTTCGCCGACCGCGAAGACGATATCGGACGGCATCTCCACCGAACGCTCGAAGCGGGAGTTCGTGATCAACGGGGTCTGGTTCTCCGACACCCATTCGACCTGTATGTCGCCGTTGGGCAGCATCCGCCCCACCACGACATACAACTCGCACGGTGAAGTCACCGCATCCGGCATGTATGTGACGATCTTGCGGCCACCCGCATACCGGCAGCGGATGAAGGCGCCGTCCAAGGTATTGGCCGGTGGACTGTAGACGGGCGCGAACCTGACGTAGAAGCGCCGCGTGTCGTAGATCGGTCTGCCGTCGGCGTCGGTGCCCCACTGGTACTCGTACTGAAACGGCTCGTATCCGGCGCTCGCGGAGTCCGCGACGTCCCACGCCCTGCGGTGCAGGGTGCTGCGCGGGAAGGACGCTTCCTCGGTGAGATTCATTGTCTCCCAGTAGGGTTTGATCGGCAGACCGTCGATCACCACCTGCACCCGAGAACCGGTCGCCTTGACGACCTCGGCGGTATTCGCCGCGGTCTGCTGCGCGGTATCGGCGGATCCTTTTGCCGTCGTCGCGTCATCCATCGCCTGCTTCGCGCGCTCGCGTAAGCCTTTCGCCCAGCCGCCGAGATTGATCAGTCCACCGGTGAAGCCGGTGATCGCATCGCAGAGATTCGCGGCGAATTCGTGCAGTCCGGATCGAACGACGCCGGCCAGCGTCCCCGGTATGCCGGCATAGGAGCGAATGACTTCCCCGGAGACGCCCGGCTGCACAGATTGCTGATTTGCCGACGCGAGGCGCGTGAGACTGCGTGCGCCCGGAGATCCGGTGTAGGCACCGGCGGGTAACGCACGATCAGGACTGGTCATGGCACACCGTCACAGGTCTTCTGCCTTCCACTCGCCCCAGCCACCGCCGTTGACCCAGGAGGCGCGCTCGGTGCCGAGTCCGGGGTAGCGGAAGGCAGCGCCCTTGGGGATGGTGTTGTCGGGGTCGCGGTGGACGAGGATTGTGGTCCAGGCTCCGTCGACCAGCTTCTCGGCGGTGAAGACGTTGCCTACCGCCTTGATCCGCACCTGGTCGTTGTCCGCAATGCCGACGTCGGCACTGGCGAGCAGCGTCCCCGTTTCACGATCGGTCCATCGGCTGAGCAAGACGGACGTATCGGTGACCGTCAACCCCAGGTAGCTGTTGTTGCCCGCGTCGGAACGCAAGTACAACCGCGCACCTCGACCAGTGGGTTTGCGGATCCGTCCAGTCACCATCTGGTCGTCGTAGGAGAGCTTCTGCGCGGAAAGGTAGCGCCGGAGGCCATCGTTCAGATCGTCGACGACGAAGACCCCGTTGCTCACCTTCGCGGCACGGTTGGACATCCGCACCAGCGAATCAGGCATCACACCGGACTCGAAGTCCTCGAAGAACATCAACTTGACCGGGTCGCCCGCCGCCGCCTTTCCGAGCGAAAGGTAGGGCACCTTCCGCGAGCCGAAGGCCAGCGAGTTCGCCGCGAGCGTGGTGCCCGCGCTCAACAGCGCCGCAGCCGGGAATTGCGCATTCAGCTGCGGCGGCCACACCGACGGCGGTCGCGGAATTTCGACAGCCTCGATGCCGAGCAGCGGCCGGGCCCGCCCAGCGCCGCGCTGATGAATGCCGACGAAAGCCGTCTCACCCTGCTCGAACACGAGCTCGGACGGCAACTCGACGGTTCGCTCGACCCGCACGCCGGTGATATCGGGGGTTTGGTTCGGGGAAACCCACTCGATCTTGATGTCGCCCGACGGCACCATCCGCCCGACAACGACATACAGCTCGCACGGACCCGACACCGCGTCCGGGATGTAGCTGACGACTTTGCGCCCTCCGCTGTACAGGCAACGGATGAACGCACCCTCCAGCGTGTTGACCGGCGGTGTGTACACCGGCGTGTAGCCGACGTCGATGCTGCTACCCGACGCCGACACCGACCACGCGGCCCGGTGCAGCATGTTGCGCGGGAACGAGGCTTCCTCGGTGAGATTCATCGTCTCCCAGTACGGCTTCACCGGAAGCCCGTTAACCACCACCTGCACCCGCGAATTCGTGGCCTGGATGATCGCCGTCTGATTGTCGGCGGTCTGCTTGGCTCCGTCCGCGGTCTGCTGTGCGTTGACCGAATTACGCAGCGCCTGATCGGCATCCGAGCGCAACTGCCTGGCCCAGCCGCTCAGATTGATCAGCCCGCCGGTAGCACCGGTCACCGCGTCGCACAGGTCGGCGGCGAATTGCTTGACACCGGAATCGACGACCGAACCGAGGTTTACGTTGACCTGCGTGTACGGCCGGACCAGATCGACCTGCACCGCGGATTTCGCCGATTCCAGGGTGAGCTTTCCCATGCCCGCGAAGCGCTGAGCACCCCCGGTACCGGAGTACGCCCCGGTGGGAACCTTGCGGTCGGGAGAGGTCATCCAGCGCCACCCTCGAACGAACCCGCCTGCGCGACATCGGGTTCCAGCTCCCGGACATCGACGAGATGCCCCAGCTCGCCGGACTCCTGTAGCTGTCGCACCAGCACCTGCCGTTCGGCCGGGGTCAGGTCGGTCACCGACGGCACGGTGAGCTCCGGTGGCATCGGCGTGCCTACCGGCACCCAGCTGCCGGACTGGCCGAGCCAGTGTTCGCCACCGCGCGCCGCCGGGTGATACTCCGACATCTGATGCTCCGGGAAGTGCCGAAAACCGAGCTCCCACAGATGTTTCGACCACTTGCCGAGCACCTGCGGCGGCACCAGCAGCGGCCCGTTGTGCGGGCCGGGCATTCCGACGAATGCCCACACGAACGCCTCTTCCGGGTCGTCCTGGTTGCACTCGTGCTGCATGGGGAGCGGCATGACACACCTCTCTGTCTCAGTGAATTGGGCTGCGCGTCAAGACATCACGCCGAGATCGCGCAGGTCGGACATGATCCGTTGGACGTACTTCATGGCCTTGGCCACGGGATCCTCTAGCGCGGCATCGTTGCCGATGGTCACCTTCCACGCGGGAGTGACACCGCGCTTCCAGGACAGCTCCAGCGAGGTCACCTGATCGACATAGATCTGGCCGCGCGGTAACCCCTTGACCGTCGCGCCGATCCGATCGCCGAGGAAGAAGTGCCCCTGGCCGTTCTCCCCGATCAGATAGGGCGAACCGTCGGCGACGGTGAGTTTGTGACCGTGGTATCCACGAGTTGCCCACAGCCCCATCCGAACCGCGATCAGCGACGACAGCGTGTACGCGCGATCGGCGCCCTGCTGAAAGAACTCGAAGTAATGCGACCACCCCATGGCCGGGGCTCGCAGCGGCGACTTGAACGACATCCAGGCCAGCACGGTGTCGGTGTAGAGCGGCTTGAGGATCGTATCGATCACACCACCCATCGGCGGCAGGCTGATCTGGGCAATCGGCGTGCCGATGGAGATGGTCGAGGTGAGGTTGCCGACCATCTGAATGACCTGGGAGATAGCCTCGTTCACGCCGTAAGGGCTGCGGCCACCACAGTTGATCTGTACGGCCGTCGCGGGCCGGATGGTGAACTCGGACGTTTCGATGCCGGTGTACTCGCCCTCGCGGTAGACGACCCACGGGCTGCTCGGCAGGGTACCGATCCAGTCGGGGCGCTTGTACTCCTCCGGATAGGCCGGGTCCTGGAGAGGATCCGGTAGCTGTTCGCGCCCTTCGTTGATGATCTTCTGCACGGTGTGCTCCAGTCCGGTGAGCACCGAACCGCCCTCGGAGGTCCCGGTGTAGAAGCCGGACTTGTCGACGATGTCGAACACCAAGCAGCCGTGCCGCAGCCGGGCGCCGGGCCACGGCGGCGGATCACCGGCGAGGTAGCGCCGGGTGGTGACCATCAGTTGCGCGTCCTCGAGCGTGTGCTCGGCCATGTCGTGCCAGGTTTTCCACCGCGACGACAGCACCGTCCACACGGACGTGTCCGACAGAAAGTCGTTGGGGGCCACCACCATCGACCAACGCGACTGGTCGAGATTGAACCACTGCGCCGGGTCGAGCGGATCGTCGGGCAGCGCCCACTGGGCCGCATCGGGGAACGTCCACAGGTTCGTTTCCTTGCGCAGAATGTTCAGGAACAGCGCAAGTTTCAGGCACCACCGGGACGGGCCGGCCAGCATGAACACCCGAGGGAACTGAAAAGCCGCGGGCAGGAAGGGATTACTCCACACCTGGATCCACTTGACCTCCTCGTAGTCGTGCATGAACTGCACGACCACGGTGTTCAAGCCCGCTTCGGTCTTCTTCAAGGTGGCGAACTTCATCCGGCCCGACCAGCGCGCGCCGTCCTTGTCCACCGTGACGTGCACATTCTGGGTGGATCTCGACGATGCGTCCATGATCCACTTGGCGAGATAGTGGTCGGCAGGCAATTCCAGTCGGCCCGTACCTGATTCGTTCAGGAGCCACTTGAAGTCGGCGGAGTACTCGGCGCGGCTGATGCCGCGCAGATTCCAGTTGCCGTCCCACAGCCGAATCAGCGGCGGGGTGATCCGTAAGTCCTTGCGCTGCTGCCGCACCGCGACCGCGTCGCCGTAGATCTGCTCCGCGCGCGCGATAGCCGCGGTCTGCGGGGCGGTCACTGCAGGCCCCACGGCCGCGACCAGTTACGCGGGCAGCGCACCTGGACCGTCGCACCGGGCGCGGCACCCTTGACGGTGACCGGCAGCTTGGTCTCGGAAGTCCACGCCGGCACCGGATGCAGGAACATCTGACCGTTCATCCGCGCCCACACCGAACTGCTGTCGGCCGCGGCGATCATCTCTTCCATCGGATCGGTGTCGACCGTAATATCCTGTCCGGCAATTAGACTCGGCAAGGTGATGACACGACTGCGATGTCCGTCGTCCGCGAACGAGTAGTCCGGCAAGGTCCAGACAGCCGGCGCGGTCGCTACCCAGCGCAGCCACATCGGCTGATCCGTCGGGTTCGAGACCGGCACCCACAGCGTCTCGGACTTGCCGTCCTGCCGCGTGTCGGTTGCCGAGACAGCGGTGACGGTGACGTCGTCCTCGACCCACCACGGAATGCCCGCGGTACAGGTCATCGTCACCTGGCCCCACCGCTTCATATGCGGGTCGCGCTTCGGCTTGAACTCCGGCTGTTCCGACAGCCGCAGATGCAGCGTGCGCGCCCCGTACTCGGTGGTCACGGTGAGCTTCGAATCGCGGTCGTACGCCCAGGCTTTGCGCCACGCCGAGTCCACAGATTCCCAACTGGCCGAATCTGTTTCATACACATTGACGCCGAAGACAACGTCGCGTTTCTGCCAGTTCGCACCACCGTAGGTGGCACCGATCTGATAGGCCGACGAGTTCCAGATCGTCTTCACCGGGGCGTCGTAGAGGCCCGTCGGGGCGGTGCCGAGTTCGACGCCCTCCAGCCCCTGCCCCGGCCCGGACAACGTCCACAGCGAACCGTCGACGCCTTCCACTTCGATCAACGCAGCCTCAGCCACGATAAGTTCACCTCTGTTTCGTTGTTGGATCGGACTCACCGGCCGTCTTGCGGCAGCGCCGACCTCGCGTGTTGTGGTGAGATCGGGATGCGTTCTCGACCAATGGCTAGGAGATCCATGGCACCGGCTTTATCGCGGCGGATCGTGGGGACTCTCAACGCCGTGCTTGCGGTCCTGCTCGTAGGTGGTTGCGGCACCCAGGATCACAGCGTCGGGCCCGAGTGGAGCCGGGTACCGGAACTGACCTATCTGAGCGACTTTCCGGTCGAGAACGAGCTCACCGATGCGGTCGCTCAGCAGCGATCGGTGGCGCATCTTGTCGCTACCGCTCGTGCGCTACCGGACCGGTTGCGGTTCGAGCTGGCCCGAACACCAGACATCTTCTCGTGCGTATTCGACCCCAAAGCCGTGGACCCACCGCTGCGAGTGATGACCAGTTACGCGATTCCGGGCACGCAAGGCCGGGAGTACGACTATCTGAAGTCGTTCGAATCGACGTGGCGGAGCTTCGGGTGGTCGACCAAGTTCGACCAGTACGACTATCGGACGAACTACCGTGAACCCGCCGTTGTCAAAGCCGACTCGGCGGATCACTACACCTTGATCGCGCAGTTCGCGGAAAACGGTGGCGTGACCGTCTATACGACATCGCCGTGCTTCCCGCACGACCGGAAGGTGGGAACGAGCGAGCCGCCCGCTGTCATCCAGGGCGGATGACGCGGACCTCGCCGCTACGACCAGCGTGCGGTGTAGGTCAGCGCGGCCTGCGATTGCCGCATTTTCGATCGCCTGAACTCGTTGTCGATGTCCGGCGTGGAGATGTTGATCGTCATCGACTCATCCACTTGATCGCCCGAAGCGTTCGAACGCGGGAAGGCACGATCAGGCATCGCCATCGGCCGGGCCAAGCCCGCCATCGCGTTGGCATCGCCGTTGATCGCCCGCAGCAGTGACCGATTCGCCGCTGCCGCTTTGGCATTCACGACGAATTCGCCGTTCGACAGCCAGGTGGGAATCATGTCGCCGATCGAGGAACCCGGACCGGATACCTCGCCGCCCGCGGCGTAGACCGCGACCTTGGGCGGGCTGTCCACGGTACCGAGAGCGGTAGATGGCTTGTCGACTCTGGTCATCTGGCCGGGCACGTACACCTTCGAGTCATCCCAGATCGGATAATAGAACGGCTTGAACGCGTCCGGGCCGGAGCCCAGATCGTGGTGTGCCCACAGGTTGACCGCGGGCCCGAGCCTGGTGCCTGGCCCGAGGCCATGATCACCGGCCGGATCCAGCACGAGGCGGTGGGTCGCTCCCGTCGGGTCGTCTTGATACGCCTCGAAGGAGGGGAAGTTGGTGCGCGTCCCGTTGATCGTGGCGCCCTCCGAGCCCGGGGTACCAGGGGCACCGTGTCCGGGTCGGATGACGATGTCACCGTTCACGGTTCCGGTGGTACGACCGAGATCTGGATTGAACCCGTCCCTGGCTCCGTACTGGATCCGGACCGAACCATCTTCGGTCTGCCAGACATTCGCCTCCGGCACCGCGACCCTGACGACATCGGGTTCCTTGGAATGCGGCTTCGGCTGCACCGACGGATTCTGCCGCATCACCACGAGTCCGCTCTCGTAGTCGACGTACATGGTGACCTTGGCGTGCTCGGGATCGAAGTGCGGGTCCGCCGCCCGCTTGTCGCCGAGATTCAGTTCATTGGTGTAGGCATTCCACACATCCTCGTTCTCGATCCAGTGCGCGGTGCGGACTACACCCTGACCCGGCACCGGATTGATCCGCGCGACCCGGATCTCCGGACCTACACCCTTGTATTTCGGGTCGTAGCTGTTCGGGTTCAGTGCCTCCGCGGTCGTCCATTCCGTTGGGCTCCGCGGCTCGCGGCGAAATATCTTGTAGAAAGCCGCGCTGGACGCCGCCTTGCGAAGGTCGTTGTCCACGAAGGAAAGTCCCGCGTGCAAGCCACCTCCGAACAGTCCCTCCGGCACCATTCCACGCAGCTGCGACGCCACTCCCGACACGTTGTCCAGCAGGCCGGGGGCCGCTCGATCAAGGAGTTCGTTCAGGCTAGGGATCCGCGCTGGACTACCGCCGATACGGAGGGTCCGTTCCGCCGGTACCGCCGGCGTCTCCGATTGACCGGCGCCGATCGCCAGTCGCCCGGGGGCGGTGCGGAACGAACCGTGCTCGGCAGGGTTCCGCAATACACTGCGATCGAATACGCCGACCGGCGCGAGGGGCGCCGGGATGTTCTTGGCACTCGGCACAGCCGGTTCGGCGAATCGCCGCGGCGCCGGCTGCACCAACGAACGCACTAGTTCATTGACAGGGTTATCGTCGAAGCTCACAATACTTCCTTACTTGGCGCCTTTTCGTGGCGAATGCAGCCGGGTGGATCTCATTGATATCAACAGACCGACGCGGCAACGAGCTATCGATGGCTTCAGTACGGCGAGGTAAGCATCGCAATAAATTCTGCGGCGGTTAGTTCACGCCGAAATAGCAGACCAGCGGAACTCCCAATCGAACCGGCTCTGCACGATCCGCAGGGTTCGACGGGATATGAATACCCTGTTCCTGCGCAATAAGGCCACCAGGCTAACGTAGCGGCTTGTCGTCGATGACCAACTCGACCTTCTTCTCCGGACCCGAAACCCGCGCAGTCGCACCCCACTTCGCGCCACTGGATTCAGTGAACGCGCAACGCATGCTCGCACCGGTTTCGTTATGCAACAGACCAGCACAGGACGCTGCGACAGGAGCCGAACCCACCTGGGCAGTGCGATATTTCACGAGTTCTTCAGCAATATCTTTCGGGGCAATGAAATCAGCCATCGAGGTATCGTATTTGAAGGAATCGTTGGAGACTTCCGTCAATCTGAATTCGATATCCCATTTGCCGTCATTGACCTCGGTGAGCTCACAGGAGCGAGACGAGTCCACGACGGATCGCTGCAGACCCTTGCAGTCGACCGACTTCGGCTTGACACCTGCCACCTCTTCGTAAGACTGACCAACGTTTTCTTCGGCCGTCTCGATCGGCACCAACTCGTCATCGAAGACAACATGAATCTTCGCCTTGTCATCGGCCAGCTCGGAAACTTGTGCCGTAACCGGCCAATTCACATTCCGACGGTCAGTCACCACGCATTTCTGCGAAGCTCCGACCCGCCAGTCGAGCTGCGCCGCGCAGGAGACCTTCGATGGATCTTCTTTTGCTTGTTCCTTGAAGAGACCAGCAATAGTCGCAGTGGTGTCTTCGTCCGCCACATTCGCGTGTCCCACACTGACCGAACACGCGGTCAACGCGACAAGTGGTAGCGCTAGTAGTAGTCGGCGCATCGAGCCCCTCCCGAAGTTATCCCCTCGCCTGGCGACCCTCGCCACCGGCCACCCGAGTTATATCACGGCATGATGGCCAGAACACGACAAACAGGTCACCTTCGAGCCCATCGAGTTAGCTGACAATTCACCATTGCGGGACATGGCTGCAATTACGTCAGCAATCGACAGCTTCAGTCCGGCGGGGTAAGCATCGCAATAAAATCTGCTGTGGTGAGTTCGCGTCGGTGACCGCGAGGATTGTTGACCATGAATTCGAGGGTGGACAGCAGTGCGTTCGGCTCTACATTGAAAGCCTGCAACAATATTGTCCACTCGCCATCGGCGTCTTTCCGTTTCAGGAACCGTGGGCCTCGCGAGCGGTCGATTGTCGATTCAGTCGGACACACAACTGTTACCGCCGGACCGAGATTGGGAATTGTTCTGGGAATCACACTCGAAATAGACGACCATTTGAATTCCCAGTCGAATCCGCTCTGCACGATGCGCAACGTTCGGCGTGTGAGCAGGATTCTGTTACGCCGAAGGATGGTGAAGTGCCCGACGAGCATCGGTACGAGAATCACTGCCACCAGGGCGCCGGCCGGTCCGAACCATTCCGGAGCGTTACCGGTGAAGCCGCCCCACGCCGCTTCCAAACCCACCAACACGGCCAGTCCGTTTATCAGCACTATCGGGCTCGTCCAGGGCTGATAGCGCACGGCTACCACGTCTTCGGTTACTTCTGCGGCGAGATGACCGCCCCGAATCGATCCGGCAATCAGGATCAGACCACCCGAGCACATCACAATTATGAAATACATCGGTATTCTGCCGATGCCGAACAAAGATAATACGACCAGGAGCACGCCGAGCAAAATTCCGAAGAGTCCCGGGGAGCCATCCCATCTAGGCGTCCATTGATATCCGATAGGTACCGGAACTGTTCTGTTGATCATCGCCTACCCCGCATGTCGACAATTATGCGGGCAGCGGTTGCGCTGCGCCAGCCCAACCGAGTCGCGCCCACCCCTAGCTCACGGTGTACGCCATGGCACGTTGATGTTCCCAGAGCTTCGCCTTCTGGAACGCGGCGTCGAGATCTGGGGTCGAGATATGGACAGACAGCGACCGATCGACGGTGCCTCGACCAGATTCGGGGTTCGGGCTGACCCCCTCCGGACCTATCGCCCCGGCCGGGAGACCCAACCTACGTAGAAGGAGCATGTCACGGTTGATCGATTGCAGCAGCGGATCATTCAGATCAGTGGCTGGTCCGCCACTCGCCACTTCGCCACCGGCAGCACGCTTTTTCGGGCTCACACGTTCGAGTTTTTCGGCCACAGCCCCTTGCTTTTGCATCCATTCCGTGTAATCCGGGGGATAAGTTGCTCCGCCGCCGAATGATCCGACAAAGGGACGTGGAATATCTCCGCCGGCCCAGTCCGGGTGTTCTTGATTGAGGCGCTCTTGTAACGACCTCAAAGCTGCCGGGTCGTCAGGTAACAGAAATCTCTGATCAGCGGTCGGACCCAACATTTCGTATTGCAGCCCTTTGGTTGTGCCATAAGCAACGATGCCGCCGACCACGGTGCCGACCACCAATCCCACCACGTTGCCAACGATCGGCACTTCAGACCCCGCCAGCATGCCGGTAAGCGCCGAGGCACCCACACCCGCCAGTGAGCCTGCCCCGTACCCGACCACCGCGCCACCGAGTTCGGAATAGACCGCAACCTGAGGATCCATCTTCCCATCGATATCACCTTCGACGGCGGCGGCCGCGGCCAACAAGCTTACGGCCGGTCCCAATCGGCTCAGCCCTGTCTTCAAGTCGCCGAACTTTATGTCGTCGACCCAAGAGCTCCAGGACGGGGGCGCGTACTGACCGGCGCCGATTCCCATCCGCGCACCCTCGTATACACCCGCGGTAGCTGCGGCACTGGCCGCATTCTGTATGTCCCCTTCTGTCGGCTTGAGCGTGAATTCCTTGAGCTTGGAATCCGTGGGAACAAACGTACGCGACCCATCTGCATGGAAGTAGATACGTTTTACACTCGACGAATCATTGATATCGACATAGAGTGGACGACCTGTCGCATCAACCTTGAAGTCATAAGAGGTTCCGTACCCTTGGAAAGGATCGTCGTGGTGAGCGCTGAAACTTGTCGTGATAATCGGTGGCTGCCCCGGCATTGTGATGATCTGACGCGTTGCCGTCACATTGCCTTCGACAGTTTCTTCATTCTGGACGAGGCCACCGGAGGGTAGCCTGACTGTCGAGTTCGGTACATGATATCTGGAGTCGAACTGCAACGCAGTCCTGTCCTCGACGCCCCAAGGCTGGATCGGTCGGGCGTCCACCTTTCCACCCCAGAGGTCCATCAACGTCCCGAAACCACCGTCGGCGGGCTTTCCTGGCGGATCGCCGAGAAAATGGGTGGGAATTGGCAGGGCCGGCTTTCCGGGTGGGATCGGCGCATTCGAATAGGGCAATGGCCCTGCTTTGGGCTGTTGGACTCCGAGCAGCTGCGTGTACCCGTCCCCGAAGGAGACGGGTGGTCGCGTGTCGCTCTTCGGGACGGTGGGCCTGGGCGTCTGGACGCCGAGCATCTGGGTGAACGCGTCGCCGAAAGAAACCGGAGGTTTCGTGGTCTTGGGCGGCTGGACGCCTTGCATCTGAGTGTATGCGTCGCCGAAAGAAACCGGCGGGGTTGCGACTTTCGGTTTGTCGGACAAGACATTGAATGGCAGTGTCGAGGTTCCGCCGGGCTTCGGCTTCGGCGGCAGATTCGCGCCAGGGACCAGCACATTCAGTACGTTGTCGTTCGGGGGCGGCGTATTCCGACCCGTGTTGTTCGGCTGAGCCGGGCCGGCCAGGTTGCCGAAGAGCACATTGTCGATCGTCGGCCTGGTCGTATTGTTCGGCGTTGGCTGCGGAGCAGGCTTCGGGGGCGGCGACGTAGTCAGCGGGTTGACCGGGGCAGGTTGCTGTTTGCCCGGATTCGGACGCGGTTCAGGCGGTGGCGGGTTGTAGAACGGTGTCGGCTGGCCGGGTTGATCAGGACGATATGGTTTGTCCGGGTCAAAGGAGGAGCCGGGTTTTTTCATATCAGCCATTGGTGAGCTCCATAACTGGTCGGATCTACACGGTTCGGTAAGAACACACCGCGGCCCCGGCACTCAACCGATCAATCGTCTGGCACCGGTGTGGTGAACTCGTCGATAAGCTTTTGCATGGACCGCAGACGACGCTCCTCGCGGAGCTGATCGAGCGCGGTCATCGGTCGAGGCATCGGGTTGACCGAGGGGGGATCGGCACCGGCGGCCGCGATTACCGCAGCCTGCACCCCTTGGAGAGCATCGATGACAGACAGCAGCAGGTAGGTTTCGAGGGTGTAGCCCTCCGGCGTCGGCCCGACCGCGCCGGCGAAATCATCTGTCGCACCGGCATCTTCGACCGCAACCAACTGTTCGGCGAGTTCGCGGTCCATCACAAGGGCCGTCTTGTACTGGGATCCGCGCGGTAGCCGGTCTTTGAATCGCCAGATCGTCCGCCAGTCACGGGTTCGTAATTCTTTGGGCCCGAAGCAGTCCCGGACGTCGATGCCGCGTTCGAGTAAGTCGTAGTCGAGTGCGACACCGAATCGGTCCCAGAACGCTACGAGCCCTCGGATCCCCCCGGCAGTTCCGCCGCACCTGCGCCGAACAGGAACGCGTAGAGGTCGTGCTGGAAGGCGAGCCAGTCGTCGAAGGGCCGCTCCGCATACAGCGCCTCTACCGCCGCGTACTGGTCGCCGAGCAGAATCTCCAACTGTTCGTCCTCGCTCTGCGCTGCGCGCATGGCCTTGAGCTGACCGCGAGTAATGGGCTGGATGACGATGTCGTCGGTGAGGCGGTACGGACCGCGACGGCGGCCGCCGAGTTCTTCCTGTAGCTCATAGAAGCGTCCGGTACCAGTGGCGCCAGGGGTTGATGTCATGAGGTCTCCGGTCTCATCGAAAAGTGGAATAGCGGAGATCGACGACCGTGCGAGCGCGCTGACGAGCGACAACTTCGGACGGCCGTCGATCGCTCACTTGCGGCGGCCTGCGGCCTTCGCGGCCTCGGTCTTTTCCTGGTGCCCCAGGCTGAAGACGGCGTTCACGTAGGCGGAGGCGTCGAACACCTCGTAGTCGGTGGTGCCGTCGGTCATCGTGACGGGGTACTGGGTGGGAATCGCAGACATAGTTGGTCCTGTCATCTCTCCGGTGCTGATTCGGGGAAGAAGTGGGCGCGTGCCGGGACCGGAGATATCCGGCACGCGCCCACGATCGAGAACCGACGTCAGGCGGACGCGATACCGGCCTTGGTGAGGAGCTTCTTCCAGCCCGCGCCGCCGAAACCGTGGGCGACCGAGTAGCCGGCGGTGGTGTCCTTGAACGCGGTCAAGGTGAGCTTCTGCGAGATGATGTTGGTTGGGGTCCACTGCTCGCCGCCGTACTTGCTGACGGCGACCTTCGGGAGCACCTTGAAGACATAGATCGGGGTGGCGTCATTGCCGTCCTTGCCGATCACGATCGCGGAGTAGTAGGTGATCTGCTCGGCCGTCGGCTGGGCGAAGAAGACCTCGCCGGAGGTCGCGTTGGCCTTGACCTGGTCGAGGTTGGCGTTGGTGGTCAGCGCGAGGGTGAGCGCGTTGGTCTGCTGCGTCTCGAACTCGAGGGTGGTGATGTCGCTGGTGATGTCGTTGCGCGACGGCTGCAGTTCACCGTACGACTCGATCGGTGCCGCGGTGATGCCGCGGGCGAACGCCACACCGGTCTTCTTGTCGATCAGACCGACCGACTTGAACGCGGCGGGCAAGGGCTGCAGAGCGCCGGTGGCGTCGGTGAACGGGCTGGGGATGGCCGTCGGCCACGGGGCAAGGAACACCGCGGCGTCGAGCGGCTTCAGCAGCAGCTCGTGCTGTGCGTCCTTGAGCTGAGTCAGGTTTGTGCCGGGCATGTATGAATCTCCATTCGTAGGAACGATTTCGACCGCCGGTTACTGGCGGCGTGCGTGCAGCGCGAAACCCAGCTCGACCATCCGGTCGAGTGGGTCGAGGTTGGGGAAATCCGCATTACCCTGGCTGCGCTGCACGGTGGGTGGGAAGTACTTCACTTCGTCGGCGGCGATCTCTTCCGCCCAATCGACGAGCACGCCGTTTACCCGGGTGCCCGGCGCTGCGAGCATCGCCGTTCGCGCCTTGTCCGCAAGCTGTGCGGCGTCGGCCCTGGTCTGGCCTAGTGCGACGACGCGCACCTTCGCGATATAAGTGATCGCGTTGGCGTCCAGGCTGCCGCTGACCTTGCGGATCCACAGGAACGGCAGCTTCGCCTGGATCAGGTCACCGGTGGCGGGCAGCGTCGTCGAGGTGGTGCCGACAGTGGCGAACAGGTCGACGACGAACTGCTCGAAATCCGGGAACTGGCCCGGGATCGGATAGGGAGCGGTCATCGCTTCACCTGTACTTCGACAGTCAAAGTGCCGGTGTTGTATACGGTTTCGGTCTCGTTATCGACGTCGTCGTGTGCGGTCAAGATCTTCTCCGGAGTTTCTGGTCGGATGGTCGAGCGCGGCCGCACCGACGGCGTGATCACAGGCCGAGGAGCGGGAGGAGCACGGGCAGGATCAGGGGTGCGAGATCGTAGGCCAGTTTCAGCAGATCGAGGACGATGGTGAGCATGGGTTCACCTCCTCTCCTCAGTGACGGCGGGATGAGTCCGGCACGATGCGGCCTGCGGCGACCAATGTGTTGAAGGCCAGTGCTTTTCGGCGGCAGTGGTCGGTGGAGCAGGCACGGTGGACGCGCATCGACTCGTGGGCCTTGGCGATGGTGAGTGGGGCTGCGGGCGTGGCGTGGTCGGCCATGTCGAGCAGTTCCGCGACGGTGTTGTCCAAGTCAGACCTCGGGTAGTCGAAAGGTCCACGGCGCCAACGGGTGCCGGTGCGGCGTGGGAGGTTTGAGCCCCACCCCCGATCAGGGGGTGTATCGGGGGTGGGGCGAAACGCCCCGGTCGCTTCTTCCGTCTACGACCGCGAGCGCAAGGGTCGGCGGGAGACGGGAGCGGAAACCGGGGCGGGTATGTGGCAGGCTCGTGCCCGCTTGTCGTCGATCTCGAAGAGTTTTCGGGGGCATGCCACATGTCGGGGGCGGAGCGGAATATGCTCTGCTGCTTCACCGTTCGCGGCCCCGTCCACGATGATGGACGGGGCCGCGATGGATAGAAGTATGAAAGTGATTGGCAGTAAAGAAGATTCCCGGGAAGTTCGGGATGAGGGCGCAGCTCTGGCGCTGCACAAAGCTTCACCTAAAGCGCGGCGGATGTCAACCCCCGAATACGGTTTAGCGTCGAAATCGCAGCTAGATAGCAACTTTTGGGCAGTCCAGCCGGGGTCGTGGATGGACCGGAAATGACGATTGCCCCGCCTCCTGCGAGGCGGGGCAATCATGTCTGCCCTCCGAGCCGATATGCCGTCCGTGGTGGATCAAGGCATATCGGTGTCTTCGATAACTACTTTGCCGAGCCCGACGCCGAGCCCGTGCTCAGCGCCTTGATGAGGTCGACGAGCACGGCGGACGAGCCGGTGCCCTCATCCACTACGTTGCGCTTGGCGTCGGCGCTGAGGCTGGCGGAGCCGGTGTCGGCGGCCGAGGCCAGGCCCGAACCGGCCAGGATGATGCCGGCGCTAGCCGCGAACACAACGCCGAACACGCGAATCTTGCTCATCTGGAAATCTTCCCCTTGAAGAATTGAACCCTCCATCGGCGACCTGCTGGTCGCCGAGCAAGATTTTTCTATCACAGGGATTCGTCGGTCAGCGACCTTTCAGCCACACCGTTGACTACGGTGCCATTGCCCATCGATAACGGGGCATGCACAGTGAGGGATTCGGAACAATACCTGCAAATCTGGTGTCTTACTGCGACTTCTACGGCCGCCCTGCCGACGCAAGGTCAAAATCTACATACCGGCATGTTGACGCCCCGCCAGTAGCACACGGGAGACGGAGCGTCCCAAACCCGCGAACCGATATCCAGCAACTCCAGAGCACGAATCCACGGGCAGCCGACTCGATTTCGAATGCCCAGCAATTCAGAAGTTATGTTGTGATTCATTTCATATGGAAGTGCTGTAACTTTCGGCCGCCACCACCGATTGACCTGCGGATCTTGTTTCAAGACACATCAATTCGAGTCTCTCGCGTCGGCCGAGACCCGACGGCGCGTCGGATACAGCAGATGTTCGTCCAATACCGCACCAACGGTGTACAACTCCGGCCACCCTGGCGCCCATGGTCCAGGGAGCGGCACGATCCTTCCTGCGTTCCTGAGTGTTTGAATCCGACGCACGGTCAGCCCCTGATACTGCGCACCGAGTTCCTTTGCCAGCGAGGCGATCCCGGACGCATTGAGCCGATGCCGCCGCGCCTGCGCCACCATCGCCTCGTCCAGCACCACCGGCGCCACGGGCGGGCAAACGATCCACAGCGCGGCCTGCACCACCGTCCGGATCTCCTCGGGCGCACCCTCCGCGCCCTCGGTCATGGCCAGCGCGATGAGGTTTCGGTCGAGCCAACGGGCCAGCCCCGGCGTGGACGGTGACCCGGCGTAGTCGAGACCACGCTGCTCGCACACCAGCCGCACCCAGGACACGAGGACCGCGTGCAACTCGTCGGCGGCACGGGAGGCGGCGGGGTTGTAGGGCAGCGGCTGTTCGCTCGGCCGGCGATTCATCCGGTAGTCGCCGCGGGTGCTGAGCCGGGACTGCCGGGTGCGGGCGATGCCGAGATCCTCGTCGAGGTCGGGGATTTCACGAAGCAGCTCGGCGAGCGCCCGGAGTTCCGCGCGGTCGAGGTAGAGGTGGTTCGGGTGCTCGGTCACCGGGAACCCGCCTTGGCAGACCATTGCGCGGTGGTGGTCGTCATGGTGTCGCTTCCTCTTCGGTGTGATGCCAGTGGTCGAGCGAGGTCACCGTGCGGTGATCGCAGCGGAGCACGGGCGGATCGGGATTGACGGCGAGCAGTTCGGCGGGTGGGTTACGCCAACCGGCGTCGTCGCACATCGCGCAGTTGCGGGCGGCCTCGCGGCGCTGGACCGCATCGGCACGCAGGTCGTCGCCGTGTGCGGCGTCCCACCGCTGCCTGGCGCGCCGGGCATCGGCGCAGGCACCGCACGGAGGCGGCGCCGGGTGGTTGCGGTGGACGGGACACTGCCGGGCCGGCGGCGCGGATCGTGCTCCCCTGGAAGAATTTCCAAGGTCATGGCCAGGGACAGGGGTTGCGACTTGCTCGGGCAGTTGGTCGACCGCCGGCTGAGCAGGGACCGAAGCGGTTGTCGCAGCAGATGTTCGAGCATTAGGTGCAGCACTTGCTTGCGCTCGAAGCTGCCGGGCCTGCCCGGATACCTGGCCACCTTTGCGACCCGCGTCGGCCCGTTTCCGGCGTCGGTCTTCGATCTCGGCCTTGGACATCTGCCGTTCGGCCCAGTCGTGGAACCGGTAGCCGCCGTCCACAGTCGTCCACAGCCCAACCTCCACAAGCTTTTTCGCCTGGGCCGCCGAGCCGAGGCCGCGCACGATCGCGGCGGGCACGAAACCCTCGGTGAGCTGCTGCATCGACCACGAACCCGCCCGCACCCACAGGCCCATCGCGGCATTGCCCGCCGCGACGGCCTTGGGATGGAAGCCGAGCTGGTCGTCGACCTGGAACCAGGGCATCAGCGGGCCCCCACAACCACCTCACGGTTGATCGCCTCGGCGAGCAGCCGGGCGTGGCCGTGTCGGATGTAGTCCTCGGTGTGCCGCCCGTCGAACAAATAGCCGCGGGCGTAGGCGATGGCACCGCCCCAGGTACGCCAGTTCGCCGGCGACCACCAGCGTTGCAGCTGGCGACGGGTGGCGATCTCGATGATGCTCTGCCCCCAGCGCACCATGGCCTCCGGCCCGGACAGGCTGAAATACGCACTGAGATCGGCGATCAGACGCAGCGGATTCCCGGCGGGCAGCGCGGTGATCGGATCACCTGCCGCGGCAACCCAATACGTCGGGATCTTGGCGATATTCCGCTGCCCGATCACGCCGTAGCCGCCGGGATCCTTGCCGAGGCACCGGCCGGCCGGCCGCAGCGGGTCCGCGATCAGGGCACAGGCCACCACCTCAATCTGCGGGAACAAGCCGTTCCCGATATCGGCGGCGAGGTCGCCCGCGATGCCCGCTCCTTGTGAATAACCTGCCAGCAGTACGCGATTGGGTGTTGCCTCGATCGCCTCGAGCAGCGCGCGCCTGCCGATGGCGACGCTGTCGGCGAACGCGACGTGCCGTCCGTAATCCGCCGGGTAGGGCACCATTCGCACGACAAAACGCTTCGGGTCGAGGGCGTCGGCAAACGCGGCAGTGATCGCGTCGCCGTTCGGATTCCAGGTGCCTCCGACCATGAGCACATCGATGACCTCGCCGGGAGCCAGCAACTTGCCGAATAAACGGCGGCCGAAAATGGCCACGGACCTTTACCTTTCGTCGACGACGAGACCGGATGAGCCCATGACGGAACCACCCGATCACGTCGGAAATGAGATTCGAGGAGCGCCGGATCAGCGGGACGCGGGAATTGGCGGACCGGGGCGTGCTGCCGCGGTGCCACAGTGATCGCAGGTATCTGCCGCTGCGACAGTGGTTTCCAGTCGAAGATTCGACGGATGGGTGGCGATGGCATTGCCGATTTCGGCACAAACCGGATTGGGATAGCCGTAATCGACGTACACCATTCGGTGATCCACGTCGACGATGACGCCGTGTTCGGTGGCGCCGCGTTCGGCCGCGAGCCCGATGAAGGTGACGCGGGCACCGATATGGTGCCGGAATATTTCGAGGGCTGGGTTCGCGCGACGGGTTCGCGCCGGCTTTCTCACCGCGGGCTCTGTTCGTCGTCGGCCGGCGCTTGCGCCCCGCGATGCGGGGTGGCAACGAGGGTCGTACTGCGCACCCGAGGTTCGCGTGGATCGTGGATGAGAACCACTGCGACGGCATGTGGTTCATCGCCGCCGAGATAGGGAATGCCGGAGATGCCGGGCCGCCATGCACCGAATCCGGCGAGCCGCGGCACGCTGCGCGCGACCTGATCGAGGGCCGTCGCGGCGGTAGCTGATCGATCGCTCAACACAGCTCATCCACCTTGTGGCACAGCGTGATTCGCATCACAAAATGTTTGATGCGACACGCCGAGCTCCCCAGTTGAGACTCGCCGGGCGACCGGCGGTCATCGGCGACGGTCATCGCATCTCCCCCTCGTCGGGCAGCAGGTCGACAACGCGGCAATCCAGCGCCGCGGCGATCCGAACGAGCTCGTCCACCGTGAACGAGCCGTGCGCGGCAAGCAGGCTGCGCAGGTCGGAAGCCGGCAGCCCGGAACATGCGGCCACGTCCTCGAGACAAAGTCCCGCGTCGGACATGGCGCGCCGCACTCTCCCGGCAACCATGTGGTCTAGGTGTTCCATACGGAGCACATTAAGGTCCGTTCGGACCTGTTGCAACTCTTCCGTGACCTTTATGGGTGAAATGCCCGGTACCAGCGGGGATCCTCGGCGTTTTTACGGCATGTCGTTTGCCAGGTAGCCATTCGGACCTCAGAATGGTCCGTATGGGTGTGGAAAAGGTACCTTCGGACATCAATCGTGCGGTCGGAGCGGAGCTCAGGGCGGCCAGGGCTCGACGGGCTCTGACGCGCCCGCAACTCGCCGCGCTGACCGGACTCGGGGTCAGCACGATCCAACGCTTCGAAAACGGCGATCGATCGCCGGACATGCAGCAGCTGCACGCACTGTGCACCGCGCTCGACATTCCCATGCGGGAGTTCGTTGCCGCAGCACTGCGCGATGTCGAACGCCCCGAGGAGTAGCGCGACACAACAGCACATCGCCCTCCGCTGCCGTCGCCACCCAGGTCCCGGCGGCGCGAAAGCTACTGCGCGGGACAATAAGCCGGACCGACGACCGGCGAACTGTTGCGGCGCAACACTTCACGCCCTGAAATCGGCGCCAGCGCCGTGAAGAGCCGTGCGGGCACTGCGGCCGGCACGGGAAACGCCTACGCGCAGCGTGGATCTGCGCCGTCGACCACCACCATGTCATCGACGATCACGCCGGTTGCCGCCTCGGCGTACTGCAGCACCGCCTCGATCGGGTCGACACCCATCGCCCACGCCGCGCGCACGACGTCACACAACGTGCCGTTGCCCTGCACAACTCGCAGAGCCACGTCATCTCCGATAGCAATACCCAGCGTGACTGCGGCGTTGCTTCCCCGCCCTGCCGCATACGGTCTGACTGAGTCGATCTGGTCCACGACTGTTATCCCCTTCACTCGCTCTACCTTGAGCCCCACTCCGAGACGGAACCGGACTTGCGTCCCGGAATCTGGCGTAGTTATATCCCATTCGCCGAGGGGTCGCCCACCAAAGTCGCCCTGCCGCAGAATGTTTCGTCGCGCCCCCGCCCGACCAGCGACGCGCTACCGGATAGCCAGAAGTTGGCTCGAGCCGCGAGAAGCAGCCAGGTGGCGGCGACGCGCGGCTCGTCGACGGGGACGGGGTGCTACCCCGGAGTCGTTGCGCTCACTCACATTTCACGACGGGGATGGGGTCGTACTTGACCGTCCTGGTGTGCCGGTAGACCTCGCGACCGGAGCGCTTGTCGGTGATGATGCGGGTGTCGGACGTGGTGAAGCCCGGCGCGCCCTCGGAGGCGATGCAGTCCTTGCCCTTGGGCAGCTTCACGGTGGTCGGCTCCGTTGGCTTGGTCCGGTCACCGGTGACGGATTCGACCTCGACGGTCTTGGTGCCCCAGAGTCGAACGGTCACTTCGGAATCCGTGGTTACGGCCTCGATGTAGACACCGGTGGGGGTGTTGTTGCGGAAGCTCAGATCGATCGCGCCGTCGAAGACGGTCGCCTCGCGCGCGGCCGGGTAGCGGGAGATGTAGTAGCTGTGCTCGGTGTGGCCCGCGTCCTCCATGCCCGCGAAGTACGCGGCGTTGTAGAGGGTGGTGGCGAACTGGCTGATGCCGCCGCCGACGGCGGTGCCCGGCCTGCCGTGGTCGATGATGCCGGACTCGACGTAGCCTTCGGCCGTGCCGCGCGGTCCGGTGAAGTCGTTGAGCGAGAACGTATCCCCCGGCTTCACCACCGCGCCGTTCACCTTCCTGGCGACCACCTTGATGTTGACGCCGGATGGACCGCTGAATCCGTTGGTGGTGAACGAGCCCATCGGCTCGACGACGCCGAGTCCCTGCGCCGCCTCGGTGGTGAGCTTCGGCTCCACCTTTTCGTAGACCGCCTGGCCGTTGCGTTCCTGCGGCGCGGACAGCAGCGCGGTGAACTGCTCGAACGTCTTCGGCCAGTTGATCTTGTCGCCGACGACCGCGGGCACCACCGTCGGTTTGCCGCCGGTCAGCGCGAACGTCGCGTCCTTCGCCTCGATCTCCGTCGCCACCAGTTGGGGCGCCAGCAAACCGACCGCGATGTTCTGATCGATGGAAACGCCGAGGCCGCCCTGGCCGTCGGGCACGAAGGAAAGCACGGTGGCGATCTGCTCCGGGTCGAGCTTGGCCGACGCGCCCTTGCCCGCGAACGTGATCGGCGCGCGCACCGCGGGCTCGGCGACCGTGTGCAAGGCCTGATCGACCGCTTCCGGCCGCACGGTGAGCGGCGCGGGGTGCACCGGCAGGTCGAGCGTGATGCCGGTGATCCAGTTGCCGATCAGCTCGTCGCGGGCGGCGGAGACATCGAGAACTCGGCCGGGCACCGGGGCGACGGCGACGGGTCTTGCCTTGTCGAAGGCGATTGTTCCCTCGACGGACGGCCGGTCGTGCACGCGGAGCGCGGTCAGCTGGCGGTCCAGCGCGGCGTCGTCCACCGCGCTGGCCACCGCGACATCGCGGGCGGCGAAGAACGAGGCGAGCCGGGTGAGCGGATTGAGCGGCTGCGTCCCGATGCGCGCCCAGGTGCCGTCCCAGTCGACCGCCAACCCCGCGGCGGTCGGCACCAGCCGGGTCTGCACGTCACCGATGCGCAGCGGCAGCTCCCGGTCGGCTCGCGGGGTGAGCTCGGCGCGCAGCTTCGCGTCCGCGGCGGCGGTATCCAGGCCGCCGACCTCGATACCCGCGACAACGGTGCCACGCGGCACCTGCCCGGAGCACAGCGCCCAGTCGACCGCGTAGCCGATGCCGGCCACCGCGAGCACCGCACCGACCGCGATACCCGCCCGCTTCAGCACGGTGCGATTCAGCCGCTGCGGCGGTGGACCGGAGATCGGCCGCCGGGCCGGACGCTCGGCGGGCTCGGCCCGATGGGTGGCGCGCCGGGACGGGATGACCCGGATCGGTTCGGTGGGTGCCGAGTCGTCGACCGAGCCCTGGGCCGGGTTCGCCTTGTTGGCCTGGGCCGATTCGAGCAGCTGGCGTAAGCCGACCTCGCCCGCCGGTTGGTGGCCACGGCGTCCGGTGCTCGACTGGCTCGTCACGAACCGTCCTCCCCGTTCGGTTGAGTTGGGACTCACAGGATGCGAGTTCCCGCCAACGATAGTGCGCGACGCCGACATCGGCCGGTGAGCACCGATCTGCAGCAAACTCCGTGCAAAGGAGCAGGTGGTATACGCAAAGGGCCCCGCGCAGTTGCCGGGTCGGGGGTCTGGCAACTACGCGGAGCCGATCTGATTATCGGTGCGGCGCACCGTGCGTTACACCGCCGGACGGACCAGGATCGGACCGAAGCGGGACAATCCGGTAGACGAGTGTCCGGCCACCGCACACACGAGGGAGATGGATGGCATGCAGCTGGGAATGATCGGCCTCGGGCGGATGGGCGCCAATATCGTGCGTCGCATCGTCAAGGACGGGCACACCGCCGTCGGCTACGAACGTCGCCCACACCAGATCGATATCCTGCGCCAGGAGCTCGGCGACCACTTCCAGGGCAGCACCGACCTCGCGGATTTCGTGCGCACCCTGGAAACGCCGCGGGTGGTCTGGGTGATGATCCCGGCGGGCGCGACCGGGGCCGTCATCGACCAGGTCGCCGAGCTGCTTGAGCCGGGCGACATCATCATCGACGGCGGTAACAGTCGCTACCACGAGGACATCAAGCGGGCCGAGCAGTTGCGTCCCAAGGGCATCCACTACGTGGACATCGGCACCTCGGGTGGCGTCTTCGGCCTGAACCGCGGCTTCTGCCTGATGATCGGCGGCGAGGCGGATCCGGTGAAGTACCTGGATCCGCTGCTGAAGTCCATCGCCCCCGGCGTCGAGGCGGCCGAGCGGACGCCGGGACGCACCGGTGAGCCGTCGATGGCCGAGCAGGGCTACCTGCACTGCGGGCCCGCCGGCGCGGGACACTTCGTGAAGATGGTGCACAACGGCATCGAGTACGGCGCGATGGCCGCCTACGCCGAGGGACTGAACATCCTGCACAAGGCGAACTACGGCAACGAGCACGACGGCGAGTTCTCCGCCGAGGAGACGCCGCTCGAGCATCCCGAGTACTACAAATACGACCTGGACGTGCCGGAGGTGACCGAGGTGTGGCGGCGCGGTTCGGTGGTCGCCTCCTGGTTGCTGGACCTCACCGCGAGCGCGCTGTACGCGGACCCGAACCTCGATTCCTACAGCGGCCGGGTCTCCGATTCCGGCGAGGGCCGGTGGACGATCGATGCCGCGATCGACACCGGCGTTCCGGTGCCGGTGCTCGCTTCCGCACTGTTCCAACGGTTTTCGTCGCGCGGCGAATCGCTGTACGCGGACAAGATGCTGTCGGCGATGCGCAAGGCGTTCGGCGGGCACAACGAGCTACCCGGGGCGTAGCGAAAACCGCGGCTCCCGCAGCGTGCGGGAGCCGCGGTGCTCAGCGACCGGTCAGAAGCCGGCCGCCTGCGCCATCAGCTTGGCGACCGCCAGCGGGCCGTACCAGAACAGATAGTTGATGCCGTAGAGAAATGCCATGGCGGGTAATCCTTTTCAGTCGAAGTTGCGATCTATCCAGTCGATCGTCTGCATGCCGAACAGGTCGGTGCCCCAGCCGTAGATATCGGTGAGCATGCGGACCATGCCGCAATCGGTGGGCTGGTAGGTGACGTCGGTGCCGCCTGCCCGGTAGATATCGGCGAGTTCCCGCGAGTCCTTGGCGGGCACCAGCGACATCGGTGAGTCGTCGGCGACGCAGGAGGTGATGGCCACCTTGGCCTTCGGTGTGCCGGAGCGACCGAGGATGTTGTCCTCGAACGCGCGCTGGAAGGCGGGTTCGTCGGCGGGGCTCAGCCCCGAGTTGAACAGCGTGTTCAGCGGCAGGAACGGCAGCCCGAAGTAGGCGGGCGTCTGGCATTGGGTGCGGAACGCGTTCGCCAACCCGACGCCCGCCGGGTTCAGCTTCGAATTCACCGCCATCTCCGGGTAGGCGGGCTCCAGGCCGAGCAGCGTGGCCAGTGCGAAACCGGAACCGACCGAACCATCGGCGACCCGCATGAAATTGCGCGGATTGACGACCATCCCTTCCAGCAGAGCGGATTTCACGTCGAGCTCCGGCGCGTAGGTCGGCTGCAGCTCGGCGGAGAAGGCCGCGCCGACGCCACCGCCCGCGATGCCGAACAACGCGGTCTGCGCGTTCGGGTCGAGTCCGGCCTCGCGATGCGCCAACGCCGCACGGACACCATCGAGCTGAGCGTGCGCGGCGAACTTGCCCGCGAAGACGCCGTGCGGCTTGCGATCACCGTCGTTGCCGACATCGGAGATCATCACCGCGTAGCCCTTGTCGAACATCAGCGCCAGCGGGCCGAGCGCCGACCACGACGAACCGTCCAGCGGATCGCCGCCGGTCCACTGCGTGCTCGGATGACAGGACCAGCCGACGCTGTCGTTGGCCTCCTGATAGGAGATGAGCTTCTTCTCGCCAACGGGCGCACCGTGATTGGGGATCATCAGGATGCCGGTGCTGATGACAGGGGTGACACCGTCGATGCCGGTGGTCACATACATCAGCTTGTAGGCCTCGACGTCGGGCGGGGTGGTGCCGAGGAACATCACGTCGACCTTCTTGGCCTTCAGCAACGTCCCCGGCTGCTCGGACCCGGTCAGCGGCGGCTCCTGGTAAAACGGGTCGTTGGCGAGCAAGGCCTGGAACGCCTGATCCGGCGGAACCGGTTGCGCGCCTTGGATCTGCCCGACGACGAAGCCGTTGAAGACTCGATCCAGTCCTGGTGTCGGCATTTCCCCTTGCGCCGCAGCGGTTCCCGCACACAACATCAGCGCGGTGGCCGTCGCGACGGCCGCGGTGAACAGTTTCATCTAGCGCACCGCCATCGTGTCGATCGGGGTTACCTGGATCTGCCTGGCCGCCGAATCCAGCAGCTGCGGGATGTTGAACAGCGGTCGATGCGATTCCATTTGCATCTCGTAGGGCGTGCGCATCACGGCTTCCAGTGCGGGCCAGTTGTTTTCGACTTGGAACTTGTACTTCGGCAGCAGTTCGGTGGTGATGTAGTCCCAGCGGGAATCGAACTCGGACCAATTCCATTCCGGCAGTGGCACTGTCACCAGTGCGGGCTGGCCGTTGGCCATGGTCACCTGCATGCGCACCGGGTTGAATTCCCGCGGCGGCGCGACGCCCGCGACCGACGGCGATCCGGCGGCACCGCTGACGTAGGTGATCGCCTCGCCGATGCTGCCCTTGTAGCCGCGCACCGAGTCCCACTGGTCGCGGATCACCCACTCCTGTTCCCTGCGCAGCAAAGCCCCGTTGCCCGAGGCGATCCGGCCGTAATCACCGGAGGCCACCCCGCGCCACGCTTCCATGATGTCGTCGCCGAACAGCCCGGCCGCCTGGAACTCCTGCAGTGCGGGCAGGCCTTCGGTGACGTAGGCGTCGTGCATCGGCATCAGATCCGAGAAGATGTTCTTCTGCATCACCAGGATCATCCCGATGATGTAGCGCAGGTCCTCCGGCGAAATCTGCGAACCCGCCTCGGCCAAGGCCATCAGCCCGTGCGGAAGTTGAGCCACCGCTTGCGGTCCGGCGGCCTGCTCGACCGCGGCGATGACACCGCGCGCGGATTCGGAGAGGCCGGGCAGGCCGTAGATGTTGCCCATCAGCTCGAAATCGACCAGCCCGCCGCCGAAGTCGGCGCCGACCTGACCGCCCATGCCCGCCCACTGCAGTTCGCGGTGGTTCAGTTGCAGGTCTTCGTAGTAGCGGTAGGACCTGATCAGGTTGGTGCGGTTGGCCTCGACACCGGCCCGCGGATCCCAGGACCGCAGGTCGATGCCCGCCTTGTTCGTCGCGTCGACCAGCCAGTACTGATAGAGCAGGGCGGCGTATCGGGTGGGCGCGACCCCTTGGGCGCGCGCCTCGTCCAACAGCCCGCGCAGCTCGTTCACGTCATAGGGCAGCTCAGGATTGACGCCGCCGGGGCTGCTCGCGGCATCCCGGTTGACCAGCGGCAGGTCCAGGTAGCGGTCCACGTCGCCTGCGGCTCCGGCCGGGGCGGTGGCCGCGAGTCCGAGACCGGTCACGGCCGCGAGAGCCAGTGCGGTGGCGCGCAGCGCCATACCGATTCGCATCAGCTGTTCAGCCTTCCTCTCTGCTAGCTCGATTCGAGTAATTCGTTAAGCCGAAGAGATGTCTTGCCGGTAGCTGGATATCGATATGCCAGCGATAAATCGCCTCGACTAGCGCGTAGCTCCGGTAGCACAGTAGGTGACGTGCAGGTAAACACACAGATCAGTCCCGTCGCAAGCAGCGATGTGACGAGCGTTCAACAATCGAAGAAAACGTGTAACACGTAAGTTGCCTGCTAGTTGCTGGTAAATCGCCCCGCAGACGTGGCGAAATACCTAGGAAATGTGAATCGGAATTCATGAGATAGCTCACAAGTGCCCCCGACGAGCCATCGAGGCCGCGGGGACTACCCGAATCTCACCGTCTCAGACAGAATGGGTCGGAAGCTACGTCCACGGGCCGCGACCGTCGCGGCCCGGATAGTGGGGTGAATCCATGGCCGAGAAGCATGTGGTCCGCAATGGCGAGGTCGACCTCGCCGTCTACGAGCAAGGGAATCCGGACGGGCCGACGATCCTGCTGCTGCACGGCTGGCCGGACTCACATCACCTGTGGGACAACGTCGTTCCGGAGCTGACCGACCGGTTCCGGGTATTGAGCGTGGACAACCGCGGGCACGGGGAATCATCCAACCCGCTTGGTACCGAGGCCATTTCGACCACGACGCTGGCCGCCGACTATGTCGCGGTGATCGAGGCGCTCGGCAACGGCGCACCCGTGCACGTGCTCGCGCACGACTGGGGCAGCGTCGCCACCTGGGAAATCGTCTGTGGCCCTGAGGCCGAACGCCTGATCGCGTCGTTCACCTCGGTCTCCGGGCCGAGCATCGCGCATGTGAGCAAGTGGGCGCGGGCCCGGCTGTTCAGGCCGACGCCGCGCAATATCGCGCTGCCGCTGGCTCAGCTCGGTTCGTTCGCCTACTCGACCTTCCTCGCGCTACCGGGACTGCCGAAGGCGGCGATCAAGCTGGGGATGAGCGAACAGCTTTGGCGCTCCGGGCTTTCCGCAGCCGAGGGTGCGCCGCCGGAGCGGATTCACCTGGCGCCGACCTTCAAGCAGGACATGGCGAACGGGCTGCGCATCTACCGGTCGACCTTGGCCGCCAATCCGCTGCGGGCCCGCGACCAATTCACCACGGTGCCAACCCAGATCATCATCGGCACCCGAGATCCGGCAGTGCGGCAATCGAGTTACGCCGATGAGGACCGGTGGGCTGATCAGGTCTGGCTGCGGGTGGTGAAAGGCGGGCACTGGCTGCCGTTCTCGCACCCGGAGCTGCTCGCCTCGGCCGCGATCGAATTGATCGACTCCGTAGCGGGTGCGCCACCGGCTCGAGCCTTACGCCGGGCGCGAATGGGTCTGTCGCGCAAGCCATTCGAGGATCAGCTCGTCGTGATCACCGGTGGCGGCAGCGGTATCGGCCGGGCCACCGCGCTGGCGTTCGCGCGCGAAGGTTCCGAAATCGTGGTGTCCGATGTCAACGGCGTCGCGGCCGAGGCGACCGTCGCGTTGATCGCGCAGTCGGGCGGCACAGCGCACGCCTACGAGTTGGATGTGTCCGACGAGTCCGCGATGCGCAAGCATGCCGACGGCGTGATCCGCGAACACGGCGTGCCCGATGTCCTGATCAACAACGCGGGCATCGGACAGGCCGGACGGTTCCTGGACACCTCGGCCGAGGACTTCGACCGGGTGCTCGCGGTCAACCTGCACGGAGTTGTCAACGGCTGCCGCGCTTTCGCCGGTGCGATGGCCGAGCGCGGGCTCGGCGGACACATCGTCAACCTGTCCAGCATGGCGGCCTACACTCCGCAGCAGGCGTTCACCGCGTACTCCACCAGCAAGGCCGCAGTGTTCATGTTCTCCGACTGCCTGCGCGCCGAATTGTCCGGCCGCGGAATCGGTGTCAGCACCATCTGCCCCGGCATCGTGCACACCAATATCGTGGCGAACACCCGCATGTCGGGCGTCTCCGCCGAGGAAGAGCAGCGCAGGCAACAGCTCTACGACCGGCTGTATCGCCTGCGCGGATACGGTCCGGAGAAGGTCGCCGAGCAGATCGTGCGGGCCGTGCAGAAGAACAAGGACGTTGTCCCGGTGACTCCGGAAGCCAGGCTGCAGTACGTCTTCGGCCGCTTCGCACCGAGCGTTGTCCGATTCGCCGCCGCCCGAGGCAGTGTGGTGCGCTGACAGCAAGAAGGTGGCATCCGGGCCGGATGCCACCTTCTATCAGCTGTTTTCGAGCTCTACCGCTCGATGATCGCGACGACGCCCTGGCCGCCCGCGGCACAGATGGAGATCAGCGCACGGCCGGATCCCTTCTCCGCCAGCAGCTTCGCGGTCGAGGCGACGATGCGGCCGCCGGTCGCGGCGAACGGGTGGCCCGCCGCCAGCGAGGAGCCGTTGACGTTGAGCTTGCTGCGGTCGATCGAGCCGAGCGCGCCGTCCAGGCCGAGGCGCTCCTTGCAGTAGGCGTCGGACTCCCACGCGGACAGCGTAGCGAGCACCACGGAGGCGAACGCCTCGTGGATCTCGTAGTAGTCGAAGTCCTGCAGGGTCAGGCCGTTTCGGGCCAGCATGCGCGGCACCGCGTAGGTCGGGGCCATCAGCAGGCCGTCCGGGCCGTGGATGTAGTCGACCGCCGCGACCTCGCTGTCGACCAGGGTGGCCAGCACCGGCAGGTTGCGCTCGGTGGCCCATTCCTCGCTGGACAGCAGCACCGCGGAGGCGCCGTCGGTCAGCGGGGTGGAGTTACCCGCGGTCATGGTGGCGTCGCCCGCCTTGACGCCGAACACCGGCTTCAGCGTGGCCAGCTTCTCGACGGTGGAGCCGGGACGCAGGTTGTCGTCGCGGGTCAGCCCGAGGAACGGGGTGATCAGGTCGTCGAAGAAGCCGCGGTCGTAGGCGGCGGCCATGTTCTTGTGCGACAGGTAGGCCAGCTCGTCCTGCGCCTCGCGCGGCACGCCGAATTCCTTGGCGGTGATCGCGGCGTGCTCGCCCATGGACAGCCCGGTGCGCGGCTCGGCGTTGCGCGGGATCTCGATGCCGAGCATGCTCGGGCGCAGCTGGCCGACCAGCTTGAGCCGGTCCTTGTTGGACTTGGCGCGGTTCGCGTCGAGCATCCACTCGCGCATGCCCTCGCTAACCCCAATGGGGGCGTCGGAGGTGGTGTCGGTGCCGCCGCCGATGCCGGCTTCGAAGCGGCCCTGGGCAATTCCGTCGCCGACGGTGACGATGGCCTGGAGGCCGGTGCCGCAGGCCAGCTGCAGATCGTGGGCCGGGGTGTACGGGCTGAGCTTGCTGCCGAGCACGCTCTCCCGGATCATGCCGTGCTCGCCGACCCGCTTGAGCACGGCGCCGCCGACCACCATGCCGAGCCGCTCGCCCTGCAGGCCGAAGCGGCTGACCAGGCCGTCCAGCGCGGCGGTGAACATGTCCTGGTTGGAGGCGTGCGCGTACGCCTTGTCGGAGCGAGCGAACGGAATCCGGTTGCCGCCCACGATCGCGACCGGGCGGGTGGTCTTACCGGTCTTGGCGGTGCTCTTCGCCGAACGGGATTTGGTTGTCACTCGAGTCTCCAGGTCTCGTTGGGGATGTCCGGCGCTCCGGAGTCCAAGTGGAAGTCTCCACAGATCGGCGCCCCGTCGCGGTTGGTTTACATTAAACTTACTCTGGAGTAAGTTTGTTGTCGACACCGTACCCCCGCAAATGTGCGTGAGCAGACCAAATGCCGGGGGAACCAGCAGACCCGAGAACAGCATCGCGGCGTGAGCGACAGTCCCGGAGGCGGTAGCTTGCGTAACCACACGGCAGGGACCGTGCACGCCGCCGACCACACAGAAAAGGTAGGAACAGTGGCAGCCAGCAAGAGCAAGGGTGCTCCCAACCTCTACGGATCGTTCGTACACTCCTCCCCGGGTCAGTTCCTGGCGAGCAAGCTCGGGCTGCCGCAGCCGGAGAACCTGCGTCGCTACAAAGCGGGCGAGGCGCCGCTGCCAGGGCCGGTGCTGCTCGGCGGCAAGGGCCGGGTGGCCGAGCCGCTGCGCACGCTGCTGACGGACTACACCTTCGCCGATTCGGCAAGCGCCGGAACCAAGTTCGGCGCGCTGGTGTTCGACGCGACGGGCATCGGCTCGGTCGAGGATCTGTCGCAGCTCTACGAATTCTTCCAGCCCGCCATGCGCAGCATCGCCGCCTCGGGCCGCATCGTGGTGATCGGCACGACGCCCGAGCTGGCCGCGACGGTGGACGAGCAGATCGCCCAGCGCGCGCTCGAGGGCTTCACCCGCTCGGTCGCCAAGGAGCTGCTGCGCGGCGCCACCGCACAGCTGGTCTACCTGCACCCCGAGGCTTCGACCGGCGCGACCGGCCTGGAGTCGACGCTGCGCTTCCTGCTCTCGGCCAAGTCGGCGTTCGTCGACGGCCAGGTCATCCGGGTCGGCAAGGACGACGCCACCGCGCCGGCCAGCTGGGACCGCCCGCTGGACGGCAAGGTCGCCGTGGTCACCGGTGCCGCGCGCGGCATCGGCGCGACCATCGCCGAGGTGTTCGCCCGCGACGGTGCGACCGTGATCGTCGCCGATATCCCGGCCGCCGGTGAGGCGCTCTCGCAGACCGCGAACAAGGTCGGCGGCACCGCGCTCGCGCTCGACGTGACCGCGCCCGACGCCGCCGAGAAGCTGGCCGAATTCGCCACCGAGCGCTTCGGCGGCATCGACATCATCGTGCACAACGCGGGCATCACCAGGGACAAGCTGCTCGCCAACATGGACGAGGGCCGCTGGAACTCGGTACTCAACGTGAATCTCGCTGCGCCGCACCGGATCACCGAGGGCCTGGTGGCCCGTGGCGCGCTGAAGGACGGCGGCCGGGTGATCGACGTGTCCTCCATCGCGGGCATCGCGGGCAACCGCGGCCAGACCAACTACGGCGCCTCCAAGGCCGGTGTCATCGGCATGGTCAACGCCGAGGCGCCGAAGCTGGCGGAAAAGGGCATCACCATCAACGCGGTGGCGCCCGGCTTCATCGAGACCGCGATGACCGCCGCCATCCCGCTGACCACCCGCGAGGCGGGCAGGCTGATGAGCTCGCTGCTGCAGGGCGGGCAGACCGTCGACGTCGCCGAGACCATCGCTTTCTTCGCCAGCCCGGCGTCGAACGCGGTGACCGGCAACATCGTTCGCGTCTGCGGGCAGAGCCTGATCGGAGCATGATGTCGCAAGTGATCTCGCTGAAAGAGACACCGAAGAACGGCCCGCTGTACCTGAAGGCCGCGCTGGGTGCGATTCCGCTGCCGCTGGTTTCGGGTCGTAAGTCGACGCTGCCGGATCGGTCGAGTCAGCTCGACGGCCTGCGGGTGGATCCGGATCACCTGGCCGCCTACTGCCGGGCGACCGGGCTGCGGTTCGGCGACGCGCTGCCGCTGACCTACCCGTTCATCCTCACCTTCCCGATCGTGATGCAACTCGTTGTGCAGCGCGACTTTCCGTTCGTCGCGGTCGGTGCGGTGCACGCGGAGAACCTGATCGAGCGGACCCGCGACATCTCGGTGAGCGAGCCGCTGGATATCAAGTCGCACATCGAGAATCTGCGCGAGCACCCGAAGGGGCTGCTCGTCGACGCGATCAGCGAGATCAGCGTCGGCCGGGAGCTGGTCTGGCGACAGGTCACCACCTTCCTGCACCAGCAGCGCACCTCGCTGTCGGGCGGGCCGAAGCCCGAACCCAAGCCGGAAGAGGCCGCGCCGCCGCCGCTGCGCACCTGGCGGATCGATCAGAAGACGATCAGCCAGTACGCCGCCGCGTCGGGCGACCACAACCCGATCCACATTTCGTCGTTGGGCGCCAAGGCTTTGGGCTTCCCGAAGCCGATCGCGCACGGCATGTGGTCGGCCGCGCACATCCTCGGCACGATCGAGGGCAGGGTGCCCGGCAAGGCGACCTACGCGGTGAAGTTCGGCAAGCCGATCTTCCTGCCGTCGACGGTGAACGTGTATGCGGATCAGGTGGCGGGCGGCTGGGATCTGGCCGTGCTGAACCCGAAGAAGGGGTTCCCGCACCTCACCGCAACACTGCGTTGATGCACTGAACGACACCGGAGCCGCACCCGATCAGGGTGCGGCTCCGGTCGTTTCAGCAGCTGCAGTCGCAGCAGCAGCCGCCACAGCAGTCGCCGCAGCCGCAATCGCAATCGCTGCAATCGCAGGGGCTGCAATCGCAGTTGTTGATCCACGGTTGCTTGCGTTCGCCGGTGCACGGCTGGGCGTGTTCGGCGCAGCAGGCATAGCCGGTGCAGTACGAGCCGAGGATGAGGGTGAGCGATTCGCTCAGGCCGGGGCGCTGACCCGTGCGCCGGGAATGCATTTGCACGTCGGCGTGGTCGTGGGATACCCCGCAGGTGTGGCCGACTACCGTGCCGATGCCCTGACCGAGCTTGCGGAGTACCGACGCCAGCGGGTCGAGCAGCATCCAGCGGACGGTGGGTACCGCATCCAGCTCGGCTTGTGCGACGGCTTCGCGCAGTCGCGAATCCGATTCCCGCAGTAAGTCGTACGCCTGCGGCATGGTGGTCCCGGTAGCGGCGAGGGGGTTGAACCGGCCGCGCGTCAGGTCCTGCTCGTAGTCCTGCACGGCATCGGCGAGATGCGCGATCCGGCCGAATTGCCAACCCGCAGTGCGCAATGCGTCGACATTTTCCGGGCGATCGGCCAAAACCGCTGTGTGCGCGAAGAACTCCGATGCGCAGAGCTGGGTCGGCGCGGTCAATCGGGCCAGCGCCTCCGCCCCGGCGCCCGCGGCCTGCTCCAACTGCGTCTGCGCGTTCAGCGCGGCGACGAGCGGTGCCACATCCAGGCCGATCCGCTGCGCGCTCACCTCTGCCTGCCCGGCCCATCGACTCGCGGCCTTGGCCATCGGCGTAAGAGCCAGGACAGAGGCATCGCCGTCGTCCACATGGTCACGAACCTTGGCCGACGCCAGCAACAGTGACGCCGTCGCGGCCAGCCGCACACCGGGCGAATTCGCGGACGCGACCGACGCGCGCTGCATCCCCCGCAGTGCACACCGTCCCGCCGTCGTGCGCTCGACCGCGCCCGCGGACTGCGCCTCGGTGAGCATGCTCAACACGATCGCATCGACATTCGTTGTCGCACGGGCTAATTGGCCGTGCCCATCCCGTAACCCCAGACACAGCCCGCACATATGCGTGCGCCATTCGGCCGCATCGATTCCATACTTCGCCGCGCCGTGCGAACACGGCCTGAGCAACCCGAACAATTCCGCCCCGTTCTCCCCGGCTCGTCCTGGTTGGAGCCGGTCCGTGCTTGATGATCTCCGCACTCTGACAGGCCGTCAACCACACGGCAACCGCAACGAGGCCGTCGCCTACTCCGCCTTCTTGCGTCCCGCCAGACCACGCCACGCGAGATCGTCGAGCAGGTCGACGGCCTCGGCGACCTCGATGCGGCCGCTGGCCACCCGGTCCGCGATGGCCTCGCCCGCACCGATCACGGCGACCGCGACCACGTCGAAGTTGGTGCCGGGTTCGGGGTGCTTGGCGCTGGATTCCAGCAGCTTGGCGGTCAGTTCGATGACGCGCTCGCGGGCGTTCTCGATCTCGGACGCGAACGCTTGCTGGCCGATGGCCTGCCGGTACAGCACCTGCCAGGAGCGGCGATTGCGGTCGACGAACCCGAGGAAACCCTCCAGCGCGACCCGCACCTGTTCGTGCGGCGACAGCTGTGGATTGCCCGCGGGCACCACCGATTCGATGAAGCGCAGTCCCTCGCGCTGGATGCAGGCGCGGAACAATTCGTCCTTGGAGCCGTAGTACAGGTACAGCATCGGCTTCGATATCTTCGCCTCGGCGGCAATGGCATCCATCGACGTATCGTGGAAGCCTTTCCGCGAGAACACCTCGACGGCGGCATCGAGCATCTGCTGCTCACGAACCGCCCGAGGAAGTCGCTTCGTTCCGCCCGCCATCCACTCTCCTACCAATGGTGAAGCTCATATATTACTCCAAGGTAAGTTCCGCGGGTCGTATTTGCTCACCAGTCGCGGAAACAGTGCCTCAGCAGCGCGGCAGCGCGCCCTTGAAGGTGGCCATCCGCAGCACCGACGCGTCCACCTTGGCGGCAGGCAAGCGGCCCGCCGCGACGGCCTGCTCCAGCTGATCGAGCACGCTGGATACCGCGTTGGTGCTGATCCACAGCGCGTTGTCGGCGCCGGCCACCAGCGCGGCCTCCACCGCGTCGGCGATGGACAAACGGCTGGTGATCGCGGCCATCCCGCTGAGGTCGTCGGTGAAGATCGGGCCGTCGAACGGCGCGGCACCGTAGCCACTTCCGCCACGCAGCAGCGCCATGACCTGCGGGCTGATGCTCGCGGGCACGTCGGGGGTGGTGAGGCCGGGAACGTCGAGGTGGCCGACCATCACGCCCGCGCCGGATTTGACCAGGTTGCGGAACGGGACGAGATCGACGTTCTGCAGGTCCGCCAGCGGCGGCGTGCGGACCGCGCCCCGATGCGAATCGCCCGAGCCGGAGCCGTGACCGGGGAAGTGCTTCAGCACGGTGCCGACACCGGCCTCACGCATGGCCCGGATGTAGGCGTCGGCGTACTTGGTGACCACGGCGGGATCGTCGGAGAAGGAACGGTCGCCGATGACGGAATCGTCGGGCTGGCTGCTCACATCGCTGTCCGGCGCGAAGTCCACCGTCACACCGAGGTCCTTCAGCGCGCGGCCCCTGGTCAGCGTGGCGTCGTGGAACTGTTCGGCGGTCATGGTCTGCGCCGTAGACCTGGCCGATGGCGCCTTACCGATCAGGCTGCCCACCCGGGAGACGCGGCCGCCTTCCTCATCGATGGTCACCATGAGCGGCACCTTGGCCGACTGCTTGACCTGGTCGAGCTGGCCGGTGGTCAGCAGCGAGAGATCGGTCCAGCTGCCGACGAAGATGCCGCCGACCTGTTCGGTACGCACCACGTTCGCTGCGTCGGCATCACCCGTGATGCCGACGGTCAACAGCTGTGCCAGCTTCTGTCGCAGCGTGAACTGCGCGAGGTAGCCTGCGGTGCAATCCGGTTTCGTGGATGTTGTTGGCTGCGTGGGCGATACGGACGTCGACGCGGGATTCGCCGCCCGGGACGGCGCGGATTCGCCGCCACCGCCGCTCGAGCAGGCGGTCGCGACGGCGGCCAGCACGGCGAGCATGAGCAGGGGCGTCTTCCGCATGGACGTCAACCGTACAGAGCGCTTGCGAGCCGCGAATGCGCGAGGCCGCACTGATCGAGCCCTATCGCGGCACCGGGGGGTCGGCCCGCGTGGTTACCCGAACTGGGTGTCGCGACGCGAGATCGATTCCGCGCGGCAGCAGGTGGGCCGTGCTGGGTCAAGGTAGCCTTGTTCAATAGCCGTGAGTCTCCCACCAGGAGGTCACCATGCCCTGCGATCTGATGCTCATCGCCTACGACGGGTCCGAGAACGCCAAGCGGGCCATTGAATACGCCGGGCGGTTCCTCAGCGCGGACAAAGCGATAGTGCTGACCGCGTGGGAGCCGATGGTGCGCCAAGCCGCTCGCCTGTCCGGCCTGTCCGGGGTGATGCAGCCGGAGTGGGTGCCCGAGGAGGAGATCGAGGACGTCGCCTTTGTCGACGCCCGCACTATCAACACCGAGGGCGTCCGGCTGGCCAAACTCGCCGGGCTCAACGCCGAGGCGCGCACCGCCGAATGCACGACGACCATCTGGAACGCCATCGTCGAATGCGCCGACGACCTGGACGTCGACATCATCGTCGCGGGCACCCGGGGCGCCACCGGCATCCGCGCCCTGATGCACAGCAGCGTCGCCGACGCGGTCCTCAAGCACTGCCACCGCCCGGTGCTGATGGTCCCGCCAGGCAAGGAACCCGTCGCCAAAACGGGCTAGCCGGTGCGTGCGTGGCGCCGTGAGGGCGCTCACGGGTAGGTCGCGGTAGGGCCGCACGGGGCTAGTGTCAAGAGACTATGGATGGTTTCCTGCTTGCTCAGCCGGACGAGGTGGTCCGGGCCTCCGGCAGCCGGGTCGCGTTCGATGAGGCTGATCGGGCGGTGGCCGCGCTGCGGGACGGCGCGGCGATGATCGTCGGTGCGCTGCCATTTGATCCACGTAAGCCCGCCGCGTTGAGCGTGCCGGAGCGGGTGCAGCACACCGCGGGGCCGTGGCGGCCCGCGGCGCTGCCCGACCTGCCCGCCGTCCGGTTCGTCACCGAAATCCCCAGTGCCGCTGAACATATCGCGCGGGTGACGAAACTCGTTGAGCAGCTGAAGGATCCGGCGCAGCCGCTGCGCAAGGTGGTCGCGGCGCGGTCGGTAGTGGCGGAGGCGGCCGACGCGCTCGAGCCCGAACTCGTCGCGGCCCACCTGTTGACGCGGCATCCGCACGCGAATGTGTTCGCGGTCGACCTGACACCGGCCGGGCGCACCGGCGCGACGCTGGTCGGCGCGACACCCGAGGTGCTCATCGCCAGGCACGGCGACACGGTCACGCTGCGGCCGCTGGCGGGCACCGCGCCGCGCCGCGCCGATCCGGACGCCGATGCGGCCCAGGCCCGAGAACTGCTGGCCAGCACCAAGAATCGGGACGAGCATGCCTTCGTCATCGAGTGGATTCGGGACAAACTCGCCCCCGTCTGCGCGGAACTGTCCATCCCCGACGGCCCGGAACTGATCAACACCCACGAGGTCTGGCACCTCGCCACTCCGATCACCGGGCGGCTGCGCGACTCGTCGACCACCGCCCTCGACCTGGCGCTGCTGCTGCACCCCACGCCCGCCGTCTGCGGCACCCCGACCGAGCTCGCGCTCGACACGATCGCCGATCTGGAGGAGGACCGCGGCTTCTACGGCGGCGCGGTCGGCTGGTGCGACGCGAGCGGCGACGGGGCGTGGGTGGTCGCCATTCGCTGCGCCGAGTTGTCGGCCGACGGGCGCACCGTGCAGGCCTATGCGGGCGGCGGCATCGTCGCCGCCTCGGACCCCAAGGCCGAGCTCGATGAGACCACCGCCAAGCTGCGCACCCTGCTCGGCGGCCTGCACTGCGCCATCCCGGCACACTGACCCAGCGCGTTCGCCGTCCGAGCGGGCGGCTAATAGCGCCGTCGATCCGCTGTGATCGCCGCCCCAGCCGCGTTACCTGCCGGGAATCGGCGGGCTGAACGCACCGGATGGCGGACCGGGCTGCTAGGTTGACCGGGAATGTGCCTGCATCGATGTATTGGAGTGCCGCAATGAAGTTTGCTGTTCCAGGTGTTGCGAGTGCTGTCGGCGGCGCCGTACTCGGCGTGATCGCGGTGCTCCTCGTCACGGTGGCGGTGCAGCAGAACTCGCGTCCGGACATCGACCGCACCGGCGACAAGGACTCCGCACTGCTGAACAACGTCGAGTACGGCAGTCGCTGAGCTGACCCCCGCTTCACCTGCCGACTCGCTCCAACCGGCGGCGCGGCGGCACCACGCGGCCTCGCGCATTCGCGGCTCGCAAGCGCTCTGTACTGCGCCGCTGGGTAGACGCTGGTTCGCCGCGACGGTGCTCGCAGCGTTCCTGCTGACCTTCCTGCAGACGCCAGGACTCACCGCCGCCGACACCAAATACGACCTGGCGCAGAATCCACTCGGCTTCCTCGAACGCGCCAGTCATCTGTGGAGCAGCCAGGCCCCGATGGGCCAGGTACAGAACCAGGCCTACGGCTACTTCTTCCCGCACGGCGCGTTCTTCTCGCTCGGCCACGTACTCGGCCTGCCCGCCTGGGCCACCCAGCGAATCTGGTGGGCATTACTGCTACTCGCCGGATTCTGGGGCATCATCCGGCTCTGCGAGACCCTCGGCATCGGCACCCGCGGGTCGCGCGTCATCGCGGCGATCACGTTCGCGCTGTCCCCCCGCGTACTCACCACGCTCGGCTCGATCTCCTCGGAGACGCTGCCGATGATGCTGGCGCCGTGGGTATTGCTGGCACCGGCCGCGCTGGGCATCGGCTACCGAAATCGACGGCACGCGGTCGGCGCAGCACGTGGACGGCAGGCAGATCTCGCGGCGCAGCCTGGCGAGACGGACTCGGACCACACTCAGGACAACTCCGGCCAGGCAGCTTCGGGCCACGAGCGACGCGGCGGGGCCGAATCGGCCGCCGGAAGCGCGCTGGCACTCGCGCTGATGGGGTCGGTCAATGCCGTGGCGACGGTCGCGGCGTTCTTGCCCGCGCTGCTGTGGTGGGCGTCGTACCGGCCGAATCGGGAGTGGTGGCGATTCACCAGGGCCTGGGTTCCGTTGCTGGTGCTCGCCACGTTCTGGTGGGCGGTACCGCTGCTGCTGCTCGGCAAGGTGAGCCCGCCGTTCCTGGACTACATCGAATCCTCCGGCGTGACAACGCAATGGGCCTCGCTCGCCGAGGTACTGCGCGGCACCGACAGCTGGACGCCGTTCGTCTCGCCGGAGCGCATCGCGGGCGCGGTGCTGGTGACCCAGCCCGCGGCGGTGCTCGCCACCGGGCTGCTCGCGGCGGCGGGCATGGCGGGATTGGCGATGCGGTCCATGCCGTATCGGGGGCGATTGACGCTGATCCTGTGCGTCGGGCTGGTCGGCATCTGCGCCGGATACGCCGGTGAGCTCGGTGGGCCGTTCGCGGAGTCGGTGCGGGTCTTCCTGGACTCCGGCGGCGCGCCGCTGCGCAATGTGCACAAGCTGGAGCCGCTGATCCGAATCCCGTTGGTGCTCGGCCTCGCGCAGCTGCTCGCGAGGGTGCCGCTACCCGCCTCGGTGCCGATGCCGGTGTGGCGCAGCGCGTTCGCGCATCCGGAGCGGGATCGTGTCGTCGCGGTGGCCGCGCTCATCCTGACCGCGCTTACCCTGTCCACCTCGCTGGCCTGGACCGGCAAGCTGGCCCCGCGCGGCGCCTACGACCATGTGCCCGCGTATTGGCAACAGACTGCGGACTGGTTGCAGCACAACGCTTCCGACACCCGCGCACTGGTCGTGCCTGGCGCACCGTTCGGCAGTCAGGTGTGGGGACTGACCCGCGACGAGCCGTTGCAGGCCTTGGCCAGTACGCCGTGGGCGATCCGCGACGCGGTGCCGCTGAATCCGCCGGGCACCATCCGCGCGATGGACTCGGTGCAGCGGCTGATCGCCGACGGCAGGCCGTCGGCCGGGCTCGCGGCGACGCTGGCCGGGCAGGGCATCGGAATTCTGGTGCTGCGCAACGATCTCGACCCGGAGACGTCACGGTCGACCCGGCCGATGTTGGCGCACAGCGCGATCGACGGTTCGCCCGGCCTGACCAAGGTGGCCGAGTTCGGCGATCCGATCGAAGCCAAGGTGATCGCCGAGGATCTGGTCGCCGACGGTGATCTGCGGCCCGCCTACCCGGCGGTCGAGATCTACCGGGTGCGGACGCCGACTCCGGGCACGCCGACCGAGGTGCGCAGCGGAACCGGTGCGCCACAGTCGTTCCCCGGCGCGTACACGGTGCCGCTCGGCGCGGTACCCGTTGTGCAAGGCGGGCCCGAAGTGCTCGAACGACTGCATCGCGATCCGGGAACCACCGGCACCCCCACCATGCTCGCGGCCGACGCGGCGCGCGCCGGACTGCCGGGCGGGCCGGTGACCGTCACCGACACCCCGATGGACCGGGAGTCCGACTTCGGTCGCGTCGACAACCATAATTCCGCCGTCCGCGCCCCCGACGACGCCCGCCGCACGCACAACCTGGTGCCCGACTACCCGGTACCCGGCGCCCAACTGGTGCGCGGGGAATGGTCGGGCGCGACCATCACCGCGTCCAGCTCGGCCGCCGACGCCACCCAGCTCGGCGGCGCGGCACCCGGCAGCTCCACCGCGGCCGTCGTCGACGGCGATCCGGCCACGGCCTGGATCAGCAACGGCGCCGAACACGCGCTCGGACAATGGCTTCGGCTGGACCTGGCGCAGCCGATCCGCGTCGGCCAGCTGACCTTCACCACCAGCGCCGCCGCCATCGGCGACCCGGTGAAGTGGGTCGAGGTGCGCACCGCCAACGGCACCGTGGCGAGTCACATCTCCGAACCCGGTAAGCCGGTGTCGGTTTCGCTGCCCGCGGGCCAGACGCAGTGGGTCACCATCACCGCGATCCGCACCGAAACCGGCAAGAGCGGTGGGCAGTTCGGCATCAGCGAGCTCACGCTGGACGACTACGCCGACCGCGAGCAGCCGGTCCGCGTCGACATCCGGCATCGGACCGTACTACCGTCCACGCAGCCGGGCGCGCAGGTCCGCGGGTGGGATCTCGGGCAGGAGTTCCCCGGGCGCAGTGCGTGTTTCGATTCGCCGAACCGGGTGCGCTGCAGCAAGGCCCTCGCCTTGGCTCCCGAAGAACCCGGCACCTTCGAACGCACGCTCACGGTGCCCGAACCCATGTCCGTCACGCCCGAGCTGACCGTCCGGACCCGACAGGGCCCCGCGCTGGAGGCACTGCTCACCGACCATGACCACCCGGTCGCCAGGGGCAAGGCCGACGTCGGCGACCTGCGCGGCGCCGCGTTCGCCGCGACCGACGGCGATCCGCGGACCAGTTGGACCGCGCCGGAGGACTCGGTGCGGACACTGACCGGCGCCAAGCCGACCCTGACAATCGAACTGCCGGAGCCCGCGCTGGTGACCGGGCTGGAACTGACTCCGTCGCTCGGTGGCCTACCCGCCGCACCCACCTCGGTGGCCGTCAATCTCGGTGACGGCCCACAGGTGCGCGAGCTGGACAAGGGCGCTCCCGGCACCTCGACTCGAATTTCCTTGCACCCCTACGTCACCGATCGCATCGAGCTCAGCATCCAGTCCTGGCAGCCGGTCCTGGACATGACGGCGCTCGGCTTCGTGCAGTCGCAGCCGCCGGGCCTGGCCGAGGTGTCGGTGCTCGGTCCGGACTACCCGGCCGCCGCGGCCCTCGACCGGGAGATCACCGTCCCGTGCGAAATCGGGCCGACCATCAATATCGACGGACAGCTCCGGCGCACCACCGTCACCGCCACCGCGGACCAACTGCGTTCCGGCGCCCCGGTTCCCGCGCGCCTCTGCCCGGATGATGCTTCGTCCCAGCCCGATTCGCTCGCGCTGCCGCAGGGCCGCGCCGACGTCACCGTCGGGCCGACCGATCTGTTCTTCGTCGATCGACTCCGCCTCGACCGCACCGGTCTCGCCGCACCGGCCGATTCGGCCGCCGGGACCCGGCTGCTCGTGTTGCCGCTGAGCACGAACGCCGGCTGGCACGCAACAACTTCCGACGGGCGCGCCCTGGAGGCCGTGGTCATCGACGGCTGGCAGCAGGCCTGGTTGCTCCCACCCGGCACGACGGGGCCGGTCACCGTCTCGTTCCCCACCGATCGCTGGTACCGCCTCGGCATCTTCGGCGGACTGTTCCTACTTCTTCCGCTCATCGTATTGGCGATTCCGCGTCGCGCACGCACCGCGAAAACGGTTGAATCAAAAGTGAATACCCCGCCTGACCAGGCTGACATCCCGGCAGCCGAGGCAGCCGGCGCGCAGCTCGCCGAGACGAATGCCGTTGGCGGCGTATCGGATTCCGCACCGCGAACCTGGGGCCCGCGCTGGCTCGGCGCAGTCGGCCTCGCGGCCGCAGCGACCTTGATCGCCGGTCCGGTCGGAACCGTCATCGCCGCAGGCACACTCGCTGCCGCTTACTTCTATCCACAGGTCGCACCGAGAGTGCTTGTCATCGTGGCGGGCGTCGGCACGGCACTGTCGGCGGCTGCGCTATCGACCGGCCCGTGGCGTGCTTCGGGCGGATATATGGGCGGCTCGCTCTGGGCACAATTGCCGGCCGTGCTCGCGGTGATCGCCGTCGGCGTCGCCGCGCTGCCATCCCGTCGGTCATTCGGGCTGCGCCGCAACGGACCTCGTTGATAATGTGACCCCGCGTGAGCGAGCGTCAGCGAGAGAACCGAAAATACCGCGCGCCGGTGCGCACGACGGAGCCGAGCGCCAGCGAGGTGGAGTCGTGAGCTCCTGTGCTGAATGCGGTTTCGTCTATGACCTGACCCGCGCTACCGATGTCGCACTGTTGGCCAAAGAGCACGCGGTGGAATACGCGGACCTGCTCCTCACCGATTCGCCGAAACTACGGCAGCGACCGGACGCCGACACCTGGTCCCCGCTCGAATACGCCTGTCACATGCGGGATGTGCTGCTCATGCAGCGGGAGCGCGTGCTGGCCGCCCGCCGTACGGATACGCCGGAGACCACGCCGATGGGCCGCGACGAGCGGGTCGAGCACGACGGCTATGCGGACCAGAAGCCGTCCGATGTCGGCCGCCAACTCCGGGACGCCGCACTGCTGTTCGCCAATGTGCTCGACCGATTGGACGCCGAGGACTGGAAACGGACGCTGATCTTCAGCTACCCGGAGCCGGAAAAGCGTTCGCTGCGCTGGCTGGCGCTGCACACCCTGCACGAACTGCGGCACCATCTGCTCGACATGCACCGGCAGCTGGATACCTGACCTGTCACGGAGCCGCGAGCCGGTCTTCCTCTTCGACTTCCCGCGCGGGCCTCGCCCGGTCCCTACCGCGCGCCCACTGCCGCATCGGTTCCTCGATCAACGCGTAACTGGCCGCCGCGACGGGCAGGGTCAGCACGATGGTGAGGACGACGACGTAGCCGAAGTCCCCGCTGAACGGCACGATCCCGAACACCGGGAACACCACCCACAGCACCGCGAGATGCCACAGGAAGATGCCGTAGGACCATCGTCCGATGGTCGCGGCGACCCGCGATTTCAGCCATCGATGCGGCCGGCCGGTATCGCCGAGCACCAGCGGAGCGAGCAGCGCGAAGCCGATGATCGCGCCGAGCCCCATCTTCGACGCGTATTGCCACGGCTCGGCGTGCGTGAGTCCGCCGGGTCCGCCGATATCGGTGGCCGAGACCAGGAAAGCGGCCAGTGCGATGGTCCACATCAACCACTGGTTACCCACCAGCCGACGCCATTGTGATAGCCGTTCGCTACCAAAAGAGAGTTCGGCGAGCACCATTCCCATCGCGAACCACGGCAGATATCCGGGCAGCCAATTGTCGGAATGGATCGCGTCCGGCGTCGGCACCGGAATGAAGTTCCAACTCAGGCAGATCGCCGCCAGGCCGAGCAGCACCGGAACCCGCCATCGAACGGCATTGCCGCGCAACCACACCGCCGCGAACGCCAGCAACGGCAGCACCAGATAGAAGGCCACCTCGACCGAAAGACTCCACATCTGCGTGAGCCCATCGGTCAGCGTCAACGGCACGAACACCTGCAGCAGCGCCAGATTCGACACCCAGACGCGCAACCCCGCGGTCCCCGCCGCACTCGGCAACAGCACCAGCACCACGCAGACCACAGCCCAATACGCAGGCAGGATGCGCGCGGCGCGATGCCGCAGGTAGTAACCGAGCGACGGCGCCCGGCCGAGTCCGCGCGCCGCGGCGGCATGTGGCCGCCAGAGCAGAAAGCCGGAGAGCGCGAAGAACACCGCGACCGCCATGTCGAACCGGCCCCACACCCGCCCGATCACCGGCGCTCCCGCGGCTCCGGTCTGGAATGCGACGTGTGTCAACAACACACCGAGGGCGGCCATCCCACGCATGCCTTCGAGTGCGGGCAGAAAGGCGCGGGTCGGCACCGATTCGGTCGCCGGGGCGGCAGCAGCGGCGGCGGTCGGCAGTGTTGCGGGCCCACCCGCCACCCGACCGCCGCCCCTCATCGAATCGCTCCGCGATGCTTTCACTCGTTGGGCTCCAGTCTGCCTTGCCAATTATCAGGTGATAACTCGACGTTTCACATTCCGCGCTAAACTCGGGCGATTTCTCGGCCGTTTCCGGCCTCGGCACCGCATGGTACGACACCGGACTGTTAGTGTCGGGGCTCACGAGTGCCGCGGGCGGCCCGCCGTACTCGCCGGAACGACCCCTGTTCTACGACGAGGAGAGTTTGCATGGCACTGAGTGCCGGAACCAGAAGGACGGTGGCCTGCCTGCTCGTGGGTCTCGGCGCGTTGCTGATTGTCGCCGCGCTGCTGATCCCGACCTACACCGTCGGCAAACTGGCGAAGACTCCTCTCGATCTCGAGATCACCACCATCGCGACCAATGTGCCCGGCGAGGACAGCCTGGTGCTCGACTCCAAGTCGCTCACCGCGCCGGAGGGTGCCGCGAAGATCGACTCGAACGTGCCGCTGGTCTCGCAGCGCTTCCTCACCGTCGAGGAGCCCTCCGACGCCGACGAGATGACGGTGCAGGCGGGTCAGACGTTGCGGCGCATCGACAAGCAGGGCGACACCGGCCTGCTCACCGCGACCATCGACCGGGTCACCATCGACCGCAAGTCCGGTGAGCCCGTCGCGAAGGATCCCAACGGCTCCATCGCGGTCACCGTGGACAAGGAAATGAAGTCGGTCGCGGATCCGGTGCAGCACACCGGCCTGCAGTACCGCTTCCCGATCGGCACCGAGAAGAAGAACTACCCGTACTTCGATCTCAACGCGCGCAAGACCTTCGACATCAACTTCGTCGAGGAGTCCGAGATCAACAACATGAAGGTCTACCACTTCCAGCAGGCCATTCCGGCGACCAACCTGTACGACGTGGTGAAGGCGCCGACCAACAAGCTGACCTTCCCGGCCGCGAAGTGGGGCGTGCCCGGCGACGGCGACGTCACCATGGCGCGCTGGTACACCAACACCCGTGACCTGTGGGTCGAGCCGAAGACCGGCACCGTGATCAAGGGTGGCGAGCAGATCCACCTGTACTACGGGCGCGACTCCAAGCCCGAGGTCACCGCGCTGAAGTCGCACATCGTGTTCGACGAGAACACCATCGAGTCGCAGATCTCGGTGGCCAAGGAGAACATCGACAAGCTGTCGCTGTACGGGCGGATCATGCCGATCGTCCTCGGCGTCCTCGGCGTGATCGCGCTGATCGCCGGTGCGGTTCTCGGTATTCGCGGCGGCGGTTCGACTCCTGCCGCGGCAGGTGGCGGTGGGCCGCTGAGCCAGGGGCGTGGCGCGCGGCCTGTGGACAATGATCCGCCGACCGAGCAGATCAAGATCACCAAGCAGCCTTGAGTTAGTTGAACAGTTCGGCCCCCGGTCCCAGACCGGGGGCCGAACTCGTTCTCGCCCTCAGGTTCTCGGCTGGGCTCCGGCCGCCACCGGGATCGCTGGACCGATCGCGCGCATGAATTCTGCTCCCGCGCAAGAATTCTCCAGCAATATCGTTCGCTTCGAGCAAATCAGTGCGCGTCCACGCTAGCGCGCCGACACAGCTGGCGGTGCAATCCGACGGCGAGCCAGCTCGCCGGATGGTGCGGGTCGGTCGCGATGACGGCACGCAGGCCGATCGTGGTGATGGGTGGCGCAAGGTGATGCCTCGCGCGCACGAATTCTGACGCAGCGCATGGTTTCTCCAGCGAATTCGGTCGCTTCGGGCAAATTTGAGCGCGCCGGTGCGCAGTGGCGAGCGTGGGTTACGGCAGTCGCTCGGGTTGGGGGGTGCGCACGCCGCTGTCGCGATCGGCGGTGCGCAGGACGACCACCGCGACCACGAGGGTGGTGACGGCCGCGACGGAGGCGACCGTGGTGATGAGGGTGGGGATCGAGCGGGCGAACGAAACCATCAGTGTCACTTCGACGACGAGGCCGAGCCAGGTCAGCGCGGCGAGGGCGGTGCGGTCCACCGCGATGGCGGAAAGCATCGCGCCCTGCAGGACCGCGAGGATGGCGCCGTGTAAGGCGAACAGCCACAGCAGTCCTTGGATGGGGGCGTAATCCTGGCCTGCCAGTAGCGGAGCCAACGGCGCGGCGAGCGCGGCGCAGACAACTGCCACGATGCCGATGCCGGACAACACCGCCAGCGCCGATCTGATCGCGCGCGCCGAGTGCGTGGGCTGGGCCATCCGTGGATACAGCACGACGCCGACCGCCTGCGGCAGCCAGAACGCGATCTTCGCGGCGATGGTGCCGAGCGCATAGCGGCTGGCGTCCGCGTCGTCGAGCACCATCCGGACCACGATCAGGTCCGTGGACGACAGCGCCATCAGCGCCGCCTGGACCTGCGCGGCCCGCAGCACCGGAAGTACGCCGATGGCGTGGACGACCGCGTCTTCGGAGGTTCCAGTGCTTGCCCGCGAGGCCGGTGTGGTTCCGGTGCGGGCCCGCGAGGCCGGTGTCCCGGCAACGAAGCGCGCGAATATCGCGGCAACCGCGATGCCCAACGCGGCCGCGCACAGGGCCAGCGCGGCGCCGCCACCCACGGCGAGCACCACAAGCGCAGGGGCCACCCGGAGAATCCCGGCGGCACCGAGCACTACGCCTAAAGCACGAAACCGCCTGCCGCCCTGAAGAACTCCCTGCTCACCGGACAACAGCACCAATGCGGGTGCCGCACCGAGTGCAGCCGCACACGCCCAGACACCGACGTTCAACGCATTGGTCACCACCGGCACCAAGACCGCGACAACCACCGCGACGATCACCGCACACCGCCACTGCAACCCGCGCAGCGCCCCGACACTCGCCCCTCGAACCAGCTCCCTGGCCACCACGTTCTGCAACGCCAACGCGGGCACCGCACACAACAACTGCACCGCGAGCAGACTCGCGAACTCGCTGTACCCCGAAACCCCCAGCCACCGCCCGGCCAGCAACTGCAGCAGATATCCCGCCACATTGGCGGCCATCGCCCCCGCCGTAACCAACGTCAGATCCGCCACCACAGGAAACCGACGGACAGCAGACACGCCCGCCATCGTCCCACCCGCCTGTCAGCAGGGGCGTCCCGCCCTGCCGCACCGGCCCTGCCACGAACCGAGCCCGCTCCGCTGCTGGTTGGCAACTCGCCGGAAAGTGGACGCCCACACCTACCGATTCGGCGCCAGCTTCGGCGGAGACTCACAAATTCTCCACACGCCTCACAGGGTCTGTACTCCCTGTGAGGCGTGTGGAGAATCTGTGGGTTCGGGCCGATCAACGAGGCTGTCGACGCCTGAGCTGCCAGCGGACGTGGTCGCCGAGCGGGACGTCCGGATGTTTCTGGAACAGTTTGGGTCGGCGGCCACGCAGCCGGACTTCGGCGGCATCCGATGATTCGGCATCGACCGGTCCGGTCGCCTGTTGCAGATCCGCATGGGCTTGGTGCCGGTTGGCACGATGCACCCGCGCTCGTTTGCGCGGCAGGTTCTTGCGCGACGCCTTGTCGTTCTCGCCGTAGCCGTTGCGGCGATCCTTGGCGTAGCGCAGCTGCTTCTTCTCCTGCGGGGATCTCCTGACCACGGATCCACGATATGGCGGCTGAGGATGACTGCCCAGTTCTTTTCCGACCGTGGCGGCACCGAGCGCGGGGTTGGCGGACCGTAGGGTGCACAAGCGTGAGTGCGAGCGGAGTGGTGCGGCGCGACCGGTGGGTGACGTTCGTTCCTGCCGGGTACAGCGCGGTGCTTGCGCTGCTCATCATGGGTCCGCTGCTTGGATCCGGGTACCTGTTGCTGCGGGATGCGGTGAGTACGCCGCGGTCTTATCTGACCGATTCGGCGCTCGGACTCGGGGATGCCGCACCGCGTGCCGTGCCGCAGGATGCGCTGCTCGCGATGTTGTCGCCGGTTGTCGATGGTGGTCTGATCGTTAAAGCGATTCTGCTGGTCGCGTTGTGGGCGGCGGGCTACGGGGCGGCTGTGCTGGCGCGTGAACTGCTGCGAGCTTCGGTCGGTGCGCAGCTGGTGGCCACGACGGTGGCGCTGTGGAATCCGTATGTGGCCGAACGTCTGCTGCAGGGCCACTGGAGTTTGCTTGCGGGGTATGCCGCGCTGCCGTGGGTTGTCTTGGCCGCGTACCGGATTCGGACGGATGCGGGGCGCGACACCGCGAGCAATTGGGCGAGTTTGGCGGGATGCCTTGCCGCAGCGGGGCTTACACCGACCGGCGCCTTGCTCGCCGGCATCACCGCGCTGTCGCTGGCCGGGCGACGGCATCTTGCCGGTGTGCTGGCGTTACTGATCGCCGCGTCCGTGCCGTGGTTGACCGCCACCGCGTTGTCCGGCACAGCCAGCGAACCGTCCGATCCGGCAGGCATTGCCGCATTCGCGGCCCGCGCCGAACCGGGCCTCGGCACACTGGGCAGCCTGGCCGGGCTCGGCGGCATCTGGAACGGCGACGCGGTACCCGATTCGCGCACAACACTTCTCGCGTTGATCGGCACTGTTCTGCTGCTCGTCATCGTCGCGACAGGCGTGCGTTCGGTGATGACCGACGGCAATGATCCGTCCGTCCGCCGTGCACTCGTCGTACTCGCAGCGCTCGCCATTCTGCTGCCCGCACTCGGCGCGACCCCGTGGGGCATGCACGTGCTGGAATGGCTCGTCGCCCACGTGCCCGGCGCGGGCTTGCTGCGGGATACCCAGAAGTATGTGGCGCTGGCGATGCCCGCCTACGCGCTGTGCGCTGCCGCGGGTTGCGGGGTGCTCGCCAGACGATTCTCGGCTGACCAAGCATCCGCACCGATCGACAGTGCACAGCGCCCTGTCGATAACTCGGAATCCGTGGTGCGACAAGAGATCGGCGCCTCGATAACCGGCAGCTCCGACGGCGCGGCACTGCCGAGCGCGACTTTTGACCCGGTGTCGAAGTTATCCTCAACTGTGACGGGCACGGTCGCGACGATTCTCATCGCCCTGCTGGTGCTGCCACTGCTCGATCTCGCGTGGGGCGTCGGCGGTGCGATGCGACCTGTGCACTACCCCGCCGGGTGGCAGCAGATCGCCGACCGGATGGACGATCCCGGCGACGTCGCGGTACTGCCGGGCGGGATGTTCCGAAAGTTCCGATACAGCGGGAAAGCTCCTGTCCTGGATCCCGCTCCGCGCCTGCTGCCGCAGGACGTCCTGCAAACCGGCGAACTCCCGGTGCGCGGCCGCACCGTATCCGGCGAAGGCACCCGCGCCCGCGCGGTGGAAACCCTGCTGCTGCACGGCGGTTCAGCCGAGGAACTGGCCGACCACGGCGTCGGCTGGGTCCTGCTCGAACGTGGTACCCCCGGCCCTCTTGGCGAATCGAAAACAACACTCGCACAACTCGATCCGATATTCAGCGACAACGATCTCGCCCTGTACCGAGTCCCTGGAACCATCCGGCAGGACAAGGGATCAGCGACAGATCGCGTCCTTACCATTGCGGCCCACCTACTTTGGCTGGTCCTACTCGTCGGCGGCCCACTCATCGCAACGATCACGCGCCAAAAGCGCTGACCCGCCGCAATCCGAGCCGGCACAACGAACTCAACCGGACGTGGTTGCGATCGTTCCCGCATGACGCCTCGCCGAGTTCCCATCAAGGCGACGGGAGCTCGGCGGCGATGTGCGGCAGGACCGGCTCAGTGGGCCGATCGGGGAGCGATCAGCCCGGAAGAATGCTCACCGCGAGCGACAGCGGCCAACACGTCGTACACACCGTTTCCCGTTTGCTCCCACGAGAATTCACGCGCCCGCGAGCGAGCCTTCTCCCCCATAACAGTCCGCGCGGCACGGTCATCGAGCAATTCGCCTACCGCGTCGGACAATTGGGCAACATCGTCGACCAGGAGACCGGTAACCCCATCGACAATGGAGTCGGTGAGACCACGCGAACTGCGATACCCGATGGTCGGCACACCGTGCTGCGCGGCTTCGATGACCGCGAGACCCCAACCTTCCTTACGCGAAGGCAGCACGTGTACCCAAGCGCGGGAAAGCAATTCGTGCTTACGACGCTCATCGACGTGGCCGTGGAAGGTGACCGCGTCGGCGATGTCGAGGCTGTGCGCGTCGGCCTTCAGGTTGTCCGCCCACCAACCGTCGCCGATCACGTCGAGGTGCAAACCGGGGATGCGGGTCCGTAGTCGCGCGACCACGGCGAGCGCGTCCTCGATCTGCTTGTGCGGCACCAGCCGCGACAGCACCACGATGCGCGGGTTCTCGGTGCGCGTTTCGGTGGCGCCGGTCGGCGCGCCGGCGGGAACAGGTTCGGCACCGTTGCGCACCACCGCGATCCGGGACTGTTCGACGCCGAGGGTGGCCAGCTCTTCGGCCGAGGGCAGCGAGACGGTCAGGTACTGGTTGCGTCGATGCACCCGCGGGGACAGCCGCGACTCGATGAACCAGCCGATCCGGCCGACCAATCGTCCGGCGACCGGCCACTGTTCCCGGTGTCCGTGGTGCACCAGCACGACGGCGGGCGCCTTGGTGGCGGCCGTCGCGAAGAACGGGATGCCGTTCTGAGTGTCGATCACCGCGTCGGGGCGCAGGCCGCGCAGCGGTCCGAGGCCGAGCCTGCCCAGTGCCATCGCGGCCAGGGCCCGCGGGTAGACGGAGAATCGGCCGCCCGCTCGGCTGATGTCGATGCCGTCGAGGTGCTCGCGTTTCGGTGCCCCCGGGTAGCGGGCGGTGCGCAGGGTGACCTTGACCCCGCGTGCCGCGAGCTGCGCGCCGACCTGCTCGAGGTACCGCTCGCTGCCGCCGCCCTGCGGGTGCCCGGTGTCACGCCAGCACAGCAGGAGGACTTCGCGCACGGTCGAGCTTCTCTCGGTCAGGTGGTCCCGGTCGGGAACGTCGGATATCGCGCTACACCCTAACCCGTGTGTTACGCCCAAGCCTGATCGCCGACCGATCCGCAGGCGCATTGTCGGCAAATACGCCTGGTCGACCGGCGGCGTCCGCCCAGTTCATTTCCAGCACGAACCGTGCCGCCCAACGAACGACCGGTCCTCGCCGCGAGGGGAGAACACGTTATGCGAGACTCGGCGCCGTGTTGAAAGCCGAAAAGACACCGTCCGCTGGTGTGCGATCGCGTGCGCCCCGGTTCGCGCGCCGGGCGACGTTGCGCCGGTCGCTGCGGCTGCTCGGTAGTTTCCGGTTCGAGCAGTCCGATCCCGCGGTGTTCTACGGCGGTTTGGCCGAGGACAGCGCGGCGATGATCGGTGATTTCTACACAGACCTCACGGGCAATGGTTTGGCGGGGGCGACGATTCTGGATGTCGGCGGCGGGCCGGGTTATTTCGCCGACGAGTTCGTCAAGACGGGCGCGCGCTACATTCCGGTCGAGCCGGATCCGTCGGAGATGCACGCGGCCGGATTGTCGGTGGCGGGTGCGGTGCGCGGCTCGGGAATGGCGTTGCCGTTCCGCGACGACGCGGTGGATATCTGTTTTTCCTCGAATGTCGCCGAGCACGTGTCCAGGCCGTGGCTGATGGCGGACGAAATGGTGCGGGTGACGCGGCCGGGTGGGCTGATCGTGTTGTCGTACACGGTGTGGCACGGGCCGTTCGGCGGACACGAGACCGGACCGTGGCACTACCTCGGTGGCGAGTACGCGGCGCGCCGGTATCGGCGCAAGCTCGGGAAGGAACCGAAGAACCGGTTCGGCGAGTCACTGTTCGCGGTGCGCGCGTCCGACGGGTTGCGTTGGGCGGCAGACACTTCCGCCGAGGTGCGGACCATCTTCCCGCGCTATCACCCGCGCTGGGCCTGGTGGCTGGTCCGTATCCCGGTGGTGCGGGAGCTATTGGTGAGCAACCTCGTGGTGGTGGCTACCAAGAAGTAGCTCTAGGGCTCCAGCCAGCCGCGGCGCCAGCTGCGCCTGCCGCACGGCTCGTGCATCGGCCGGGTCCACGGCGATTCCTGAATGGCCAGTCCGACGGTTTCCAGCGTGGTCAATCCGACCTGATCCGCCAGCACCCCGACGACGGCAATGGCCTCTGCCGCCTGCATGGCTGCGGTGGCTTGCTCGATTGTCAGCGTGCGGCCGGGTAGGAAGGAGACCACCCATCCGCCTGCACCAACGCTTTTCGCTTGATGCTCGGTTTGATCGCTGGTCATCAACGATCGGTCGACCACTTGCACCGCCATGACTCGGGCTCCCCAATGGTGGTATCGGTTCAGGAATCGAGCGAGCTGATCAGTAGCTACAGCATCCTCTTTCCAGCAACAGAACGCAATAGTGCGTTCTACGAAAAGCGAACCGACAGGTTGGGATTGGTCCTGCTCAGTGGGACTGTGCGGACCCAGAACTGAAACAGGTTACAGACAACCGGGTGGCAAAACTGTAACGTGTTCTCATGCATTACGACAGCTTGTTCATCGGCGGCCGCTGGACCGCGCCAGCCTCCGCCGAGCGCGTTCAGGTCATCTCGCCGGCCACGGTCGAGCCGGTGGGCAGCGTCCCCACGGTGGTTCGCGCCGACGTCGACGCCGCGGTCGCCGCGGCCAGGCACGCCTTCGATCACGGCCCGTGGCCGTCGACCCCGCCGGAAGAGCGGGCCCAGGTGCTCACCCGCGCCGCGCGACTGATCGAGGAGCGCTCGGCCGACCTGATGGCCGCGCTCACCGCCGAAATGGGCGCACCGCAGATGATCGCGATGACGCTCAACCAGATTCCCGCGGTCGCCGCGCTGGATTCCTACGCCGGGCTCGCGAAGTCGTTCCCGTGGAACGAAACTCGCACCGGCCTGTTCGGCACCTCGCGCGTCAGCCGGGAACCACGCGGCGTCGTCGCGGCCGTCACCGCATGGAACGTGCCGCTGTTCCTCGCGGCCAACAAGCTCGCGCCCTCGTTGCTCGCGGGCTGCACGGTGGTGCTCAAACCCGCACCGCTGACACCGATTACAGCCAATATGCTCGCCGACATCTTCACCGAGGCCGGTCTGCCCGAGGGCGTGCTCTCGGTGCTGCCCGCCGAGGCCGAGGCCGCCGAATACCTGGTATCGCATCCCGGCGTCGACAAGGTCACCTTCACCGGCAGCACCGCCGTCGGCAAGAAGATCGGCGCTATCGCCACCGGACAGCTCAAGAGTGTCTCGCTGGAGCTCGGCGGCAAGTCCGCGGCAATCCTGTTGCCGGACATGGATATCGCCGGTATTCCGGTGCTCGCGTTCTCCGGTTTGATGAACAGCGGGCAGGGGTGCGTCGCGCAGACCCGAATCCTCGCGCCGCGCAGCCGGTATGACGAGATCCTCGACGCGCTGGTCGAGCACGTGAAGACGATGAAGGTCGGCGACCCCAACGATCCGACCGTGCAACTGGGCCCGCTGATTTCCGAACGCCAACGCGAGCGGGTCGAGGGCTACATCGCCAAGGGCAAAGAAGAGGGCGCGCGTGTCGCGCTCGGCGGCGGGCGGCCCGAGGGCCTGGATCGCGGCTGGTTCGTCGAGCCGACCATCTTCGCCGACGTGGACAACAAGTCGACCATCGCCCAGGAGGAGATCTTCGGCCCGGTGCTGTCGGTGATCCCGTACGAGACCGAGGACGAGGCCGTGGCCATCGCCAACGATTCGGTCTACGGCCTGGCCGGTTCGGTGTGGACCGCCGATGTCGAGCACGGCGCGGAGATCGCCGCACGTGTGCGGACCGGGACGTACGCGATCAACTGGTACGCGTTCGATCCCAGCTCACCGTTCGGCGGCTACAAGAATTCCGGCCTCGGCCGCGAAAACGGCCCGGAGGGCCTCGACTCGTTCTGCGAACAGAAGTCGCTGCTCATGCCCATGGGCTGGGCAGGCTGATCAGTCGGTCGGCATGACCACCCGCAGCACGGGCTCGCTGTGGCGGCCCGTGAGGCTCGGCGCGTCGACGATCTCGACGCGCCAGCCGGGGGGCAGCACGGCCTGCAAACGCCCGGCAGCGCGGCGCAGCGGTGTGCTTGCGGTCGCCAGTTCGAAACCGGCAACCAGGGGCGTGATGGACGCCCCGGTCTCCAGATCGGTCATGCTCCAACCACCTCTCGCGCGTCGATCTCATCGTTCGCCGCGAGCATCGCGGAAACCCGATGTCGATAGGGAAGTAGTTCAGTCGATCAGTAAACAGTTGGCAATCTGACTGGTAGGTCATGAGACCAAGAACACGGCAAGCATAAGCCACTTCTGCGCAAATCTCGCACACCGGGCAACTACCCCATATCGAGCTTCGGCAAACCTATGGTGCTCGTGACCTGTGCACACCGACCATTACCAATAGCACCACAACAATGGGTTCGCGCGGCGGGAAACACGCCATAACGGCGATTGATGATCCATCATTAGTTGCAAGGCGGGTTGGCGGGCGGACGTTTGTCGTTCGCGACAGGTTGCGGTACGCCATGATTCACGGCGTTCGCGCCGAAAGTTGCTGTCTCACCGTATTGGATTGTGTCTGCACACCGACCGGTCAGTGCCGCAGCGAACGGCGATAGTCGGCCGGAGTTGTGCCGGTCGCCGCCCGGAGGTGGGTGCGCAATGCGGTCACGCTGCCGAAGCCCGACTGCGCCGCGACCACTTCGACTGGCAGGTCGGTGGTTTCGAGCAGTTCACGGGCTCGCACCGTGTGCTGTGCGTCGAGCCACCGCCGCGGTGTGGTGCCGACCTCCGCCTTGAACCGGCGGATGAACGTGCGCTCGCTCATCAGCGCGTGCGCCGCCAACGCCGAAACATCCGGTGCCGCAGCTGGGTTCTGTGTCGCCCACGCCATGGTCGCGGCCAGTCCACCATGGAAATCGCTGCCCGCCAAGGCATCCGGAATGTATTGTGCCTGGCCGCCCGCACGATGCGGCGGTGTCACGTTCCACCGCGCCAATTCCGCCGCCGGACTCGCGCCCAGTTCCCGGCGGGCGATGTGCAAGCACAGATCCAGTCCTGCCGACAGGCCGGCGGAGGTGAGGACGTCGCCGTCGTCTACATAAAGAGCGGTCGGATCCAGCTTGACGGCGGAGAACAGGTCGGCGAATTCGTCGCAATAGGCCCAGTGTGTCGTGGCGGGCCGGCCGTCCAACAACCCCGCCCGCGCGAGAATGAAAGCGCCGACGCAAATGCTCACCATGGTCGCACCCCGCGCCGCCGCGGCACGCAGTGCCGCGAGAGCCTCCTCCGGCGGCGGCAGCGTCGGCAACCCGATGCCGGGCACCACCACGATATCGGCGGACACCAACGCCTCCAGCCCATGCTCGACCCGAAGATCGAACCCGTTCGGCGTCCACACCGGCCCGGCCCGCACCCCACACGTCTCCATCTGAAACCCCACCGGCGCCCCGAACTTCCCCGGCCCATGCCGAAACACTTGCACCGCACAGGCGAGGTCGTAAGTCATAACGCCGTCCAAGGCGAGAGCGACAACCTGCTTCATCGGCCCAGCTTGGCATGAATCCGAGCTTCACTGCTATTCCTGCCATCGACATTGCACGCACCCCACGGACCCGACCGGCGAGGAGGCCGAAATATTGCCTTGTCCTGCGGTTTTCTCTATGCTGAATCACACGATCTGGTTTTGATTCAGAAGGAGGCGCGGCATGACTTCGATGACGATCGGTAAGCGGATCGAGCGTGCACTGCGCGCTGCCGGGCTGAGCCAGCGCGACTTGGCCACCGAGACCGGGATTTCCCAATCGACCCTTTCGCGGACCATCGCCGGTGAGCGACCAGCGAAGATGAATGAGCTGGTGGCGATCGCTCAGGCCACTGGAGTGATGTTGGCCGAGCTCACCGGCACCTCCAAGGTGGCCGATCAGGTGCGCTGCGCCGCGCGTTCAGCCAACTGCGCGCCGATGGATTCCATGTACGAGCAGATGCTGCATTTCCTCGAGCTCGATGCCTACCTCGATGACCAAGCGATCGAGGCGATCGGATGATCGCAGAGTCGGAGGGCCGGGATGCGGCCGAGCGCTTCCGGAAGGAATATCGTCTCGGCTCTCAGCCACTCGGGGATCTCGTCACGTTGATCGAGCAAACAGTCGGTGCCGACGTTGCTGTGCTCGACACCGGCGTCGATCAGCACGGTATGACGATGCGGCGCGGGGACCACGGGACGGTGTACATCGCGGTAGCCCGGACCCCGAACCCGATGCGGCAACGTAGCACTCTCGCACACGAATTGGCCCATGTGGTCTTCGATGATTGGGCGGACCAACCACAGCTCGATTCGGCCAGCCCCACCGAAAGCCGGGCGAATGCGTTCGCCCGGCACCTACTGCTCCCACTCCAGAGTGTCGAGGATCTGACGGCTGCGGAGTCCGGGCACGACCACCTCGCGATGTTGTCCAAAATTGTGCAACGCTTTCAGGTCTCGCCAGCGATCGCCGCGATCGCGTTGGAGCAGGTCGGATATATCAGCACCGCTGACAAGGCGCTGTTCATGTCCGAAACCACTCCCCGACTGGCGGTGCGGTTCGGGTGGTCGGATCAATATCAGGCAATGCAAAGGGAATCGAACCAGCGACGGGCCCCGCAGCGGCTGCTGGCTCGGGCAATCTCGGGTTACCTGCAGAATGCGGTTTCGATCCGAACGATTGCGACACTCCGCGGTCTCGACGCCGCAGTTGTCGAGAAAGAACTTTCAGACGCTGGACTCACCCCTGCTGAACTGGTCCCGGCCTGGGTTGAGCCCGGCGATCTTCCCGACGTCGATGTCGATCTCACCGAACTCGACGCGGACTTGGGCGATAGCGGGATCGAATGAGCGCAAGCCGGTTATCGATGCTGGACCCGCGCTCAATTTTCTGGCCATCAACCAAGAACGGCTGTTGATCAGCGTGCTCGGCCCGATCAGTACGCCCGAGACCGTTGAGAACGAAGTGCTGCGAAAATCAAGGACAGACCACAGGTTCCACCGTGTCGGTCTGGTGTGGTCCAAACTGACACCTAAATGGATTCAGGTTCTGTCCGACGATTGGACCCAAGAACTGGAAGCGGTCTGTAATCGCCTCACCCAGATGTCATGGTCCGAGCGTCAGAAACAGGCGAAAGACCTAGGTGAGTTGTTGGTCGTCGCACACGCGGTCGCCGCGGCCGAGCAAGGCCACCACGTAACCGTCGTCATCGATGACCGATCCGGCGCCAAAATGGCCACCGCCGAGTCGTTGCGCCTCAACCGGCTTCGTGCGCAACGGCATCCAGTCGGCTCGATTGTCCTAACCAACACCGCCAGCATTCTGGAACGAGCCGCAGGCAGTGTGCACGTCCCCGATCGAGCCGCGATGAAAGCGATCTACCGGAACCTGCGTGAATACGACGGGCTGCTCCCGATCAGCGAAACCGCACTGCTGTCTTCAGAACTGTGGCAGGTAAGGCAGCGGTAGGCACGTTTGGCACGTATCCGAGCATCACTGTCATGCCTGCCACTCACTGTCCGCCGCCCATACACGCTTGACTGAACCCAATTCACAAGCGAGCGGGAGGAACCGGGGATGACCATGTTGACCGGCATCGATTGGGACTGGGCAACCCGAACAAGTGGCGCACTGTCGAGCCGACAACGCCGGCAACTCATGGTCACCGTCACCCGCGCCCTACCCGCCATGCTCGCCGACCGCGCCCGCCTCACCAGCGGCCGCCGCGGTGCGGGCCGCCTCGACTTCGCCGGCCTCCGCCTACCCGACTCCACGCTCGCCCGCGCAGCGGAAGTCGAAGCGCACGAATCACTCTCACCTCACGTCCTCGGCCATTCGTACCGCACCTACTTCTTCGGCCGAGTCCTCGCCGAACTAGACGGTGCCCGTTACGACGACGAAGTCGCGTACATCGCTTGCCTACTGCACGACCTCCAGCTCGAACACCCCACGCCCGGAAGTTGTTTCGCAGTCACCGGCGCCAAGCGCGCCGTCGATTTCGTGTCCAGCGCCGGCGCGACGCCCACCCAAGTCCAGGCAATCGGCCACGCCATCGCCACCCACATCACCCCGGGCGACGGCAAAAACCTCAGCGACCCAGGCCGATTCATCTACGCCGGCGCCTCAGTCGACGTGATCGGCAGCCGCATGTCCGAACTCGACCCGACCTGGGTAGCAGAACTCCTGAAACGCCACCCGCGACTCAACTTCAGCAAGCACATGATCACCGCACTGACCAACGAGGCCAAAGCAATGCCCCAAGGCCGAACCCGCTGGCTGAACACCCACACGGGCCTACTCCAACTGATCCGCTACGCGCCGTTCTCCGAATAGACCACGCTCAACCTTCGAGCATCGAAACGAGGTAGTCGAAATACTCAACCGTGGAGCCCGACAGCTTGTTTCGATCAACAGCCAGCACCCCCTGAAAATCCCTTCGCTCAACTTCACGATTCTCGACAAGCTCACTCACAGCATGCAACTCAGCCTCGAACGCGTCGGGATCCGACTCCTCCGCCGCCAGCCAGCACATAACCGCAACCAGCACCCCCGTTTGCTGGGCGGACCACTCGGCCGTCAGATCAGTCACCTCATCGCAGGCCCGCTCACGAGCCGCCGCGAACCCACTCAACATCCCCCTGAGCACACCGAGAAACACTCTCGTCTCAATGGACAACACTCACTCCCTCGATGGCAACGAACTTTCATAAGCTCGAGCGAAATCGTCATTCCGCATGTGGCGGAACGACTTCCAATAGTCGCGTAAGGCGTGCCAGATACGACTGATCGTCCGGGCACAGAGACAGCGATGCCAGCTCGGTAATCTCTTGACGCGCGGCGTCACGAATAGCAATAGTCAACTCAGCGGCTTGTTTCGCGTCCAGCAAACCGAAGTCCAGTCCGCCGTTCGCGTTGGCAAGGTGTTGCATCTCGGCAAGCTCGGGCGGGATCACTTCGCTACGCAAGCCCGCAGCGAACAGCCGGTCGAAAATACTGCCGGATGCCCACCACTCGCGGTCGTCGCCGAAGCGGATAGACAACATCAGAACCCCCTCCGCTGGTTGAGACGAGGCCGACCTGCTCTGCCACTTCGGGAGTCAGGTGTTTCGAACTCGATACTGGCAAGATTAGGCCAGTGCGTAGGGGAATCATCGGTGACCCATGCATACTCCAACCCCGACAGTAAGCCATCTGTGACCCATACCAGTATCTCACCCTGGTAATCACCCCCGTCGAATACTGGCGCTCCTACCGGCAACGGACCATGAGATATGTCCGCCTTTGCTGCACCCGGCGATACCATGATGTCTATGATCCACTTCGCAGTAGTCGGTGCAGCCATGGCAGTATCGAGCTGCGCCAACAGCTCGTCGCCACCACGCAAGTTCGACGACCGCACAAATCGATCGATTATCTCGAACTCGATCGGCGACAGCTTCCGGCACATCTTCTCACCGCTCATGGTCTGATCAGCTCTCCGATCTCGACGTATGCATTTCCAGTAGCTGCCAATTTTCGCTGCTAGTCGGTAAATTCAGGGTGTATCCATACCGATGCACTCTCGACGGCGGTGGGCGTCACATCGAATGAGTGCTCCGACTTCCGATAGAGCGGCGTCAGCGGAATGGGACCGCCTGGACGCACCCGGAAACTTATACGACTCATGTCCCTGGTGACAGTCGGTCGACGCCACCGCGCCAAGGAAGTTCGTCCTCGAAGTCGCCTGCCGCTACAGCAGGAAACCCTGCTTCCCACAGCGCGACCAAGATTCGCCGAGTTGTGGTGAGGATTTCTTGTGGATCAATCGGATCCCGGGCCTCGATCTCCACCATCGATGGCCAGAATAGGAAGTCATCTGAATCGCCTTTGGCATCCGGATTTTTCAAGACATCTACAGTCGCAGTGGGCAGCGCCAAGGTTCGGAGTGCGAAATTTTCGCCTAGCAATCCGGCGACCAACTGCATCAGAACCGGAGGCTCTGCGTTCCGCACAAAAATTTTACAGAACCGATATTCCTCACACACGGACCCTCCGTTCGAGTTGTGTCGTGGACGGTGCCGAGGAGTACACGAGAACCGGGGACGAGCGAAGCTCAGTTATCGGAGGAATGATAGGCGCAGCGCTGACAGCTGCGCGAGAAACCACACCGGGGTGTGGAGAAGGTCGCCTGTGCAGCGAGTGGCACATGGTTACGGCGATGCCGTAGGAGCCCTCTCCACCATGTGCCACTCGCCAGTGCCCAAGTTGGCCGTAGGCACAGGGCACGTATAGCCGGTGGGCGGGTGTCCAAACGGTGGCGGTGCGGTAATGGCGGAAAATGTTGGGGCGCAAACGAAACCGCCCGCACCGTTGGGAACGGTGCGGGCGGTTGAGGTTTCGAGCTGATCAGCCGAGGCGTTCCTTCAGTGCCTCGAACTCATCGCGCACGCCCGAAGGCAGCTTGTCGCCGACGAATTCGAACCACTCCTCGATGAGCGGGATCTCCTTGCGCCACTCGGCGGCGTCGACCTTCAGGGCCTCGTCGACGTCGTCGGGGTCGACCTTGAGACCTTCGAGGTCGAGGTTGGCGGCGACGGGGACGTTGCCGACGGCGGTGGCGGTGGCCTCCGCCGAACCCTCGACGCGGCCGACGATCCACTCCAGCACGCGGGAGTTCTCACCGAAGCCGGGCCACAGGAAGCGGCCGTCGGCGCCGCGACGGAACCAGTTGACGTAGAAGATCTTCGGCAACTTGGTGGCGTCGGCGTTCTTGCCGAGGTTGATCCAGTGGTTCAGGTAGTCGCCGACGTGGTACCCCATGAACGGGATCATCGCCATCGGGTCGCGGCGCACGGTGCCGACCTTGCCCTCGGCCGCGGCGGTCTGCTCGGACGACAGGGTGGCGCCCATGAAAACGCCGTGCTGCCAGTCGAAGGACTCGGTGACCAGCGGGATGGTGGTCTTGCGGCGGCCGCCGAACAGGATCGCCGAGATCGGCACACCCTGCGGGTCATCCCACTCCGGCGCCAGCGTCGGGCACTGCGACATCGGCGTGCAGTAGCGCGAGTTCGGGTGGGCGGCAAGGGTTTCGGTCTCCCGGAGGAACCAGTCGTTGCCCTTCCAGTCGATCAGATGATCGGGCTCGCCCTCCAGGCCCTCCCACCACACGTCGTTGTTGTCGGTCTGCGCGACGTTGGTGTAGACGGTGTTGCCCGCCTCCATGGTGGCCATGGCGTTGGGATTGGAGCTGTGGTTGGTGCCGGGCGCGACGCCAAAGAAGCCGTACTCCGGGTTCACCGCGTAGAGCTGGCCGTCCTTGCCGAAACGCATCCAGGCGATGTCGTCGCCCAGGGTCTCGGCGCGCCAGCCGGGCACGGTCGGCTGGATCATCGCGAGGTTGGTCTTGCCGCAGGCGCTCGGGAACGCGGCGGCGATGTAGTAGGCCTTGTTCTCCGGCGAGATCAGCTTGAGGATCAGCATGTGCTCGGCCAGCCAGCCCTCGTCGTGCGCCATCGCCGAGGCGATGCGCAGCGAGTAGCACTTCTTGCCGAGCAGCGCGTTGCCGCCGTAGCCGGAGCCGTAGCTCCAGATCTCGCGGTCCTCCGGGAAGTGGGTGATGTACTTGGTGTCGTTGCACGGCCACGGCACGTCGGCCTGGCCGTCGGCCAGCGGCGCGCCGACGGAGTGCAGCGCCTTCACGAACGGGCGATCGGTGCCGAGCTTCTCCAGCGCGGCCTTACCCATGCGCGTCATGACACGCATCGAGACGACGACGTACTCGGAGTCGGTGATCTCCACGCCGAGCTTGGGGTCCTCGGCACCGAGCGGGCCCATGCAGAACGGCACCACGAACAGGGTGCGGCCCTTCATCGAGCCGCGGTACAGCTCGGTCATGGTGGCGCGCATCTCGGCGGGGTCGACCCAGTTGTTGGTCGGGCCTGCGTCGGCTTCGCTCTTGGAACAGATGTAGGTGCGCGACTCCACCCGAGCCACGTCGGAGGGATCGGAAAGCGCGAGGAAGGAATTCGGCTTCTTCTTCGGATCGAGCTGCTTGAACGTGCCCGCCGCGACGAGCTGGGCGGTCAGGCGGTCCCATTCTTCATCGGAACCGTCGGCCCAGACCACCCGCTCTGGTTGCGTGAGTTCGGCGACTTCCTGTACCCAGGCGAGTAGTTCGCTGTGCTCGGTCGGCGGCTTACCGTCGGATCCACGAAGACCAGGAATGGTCGCTGAGGTCATGAAAACTCTCCTGAGATGGGCGGTCCCTACGATGCGTCCCCGCCTGACTGACCGTTTCGAGCGACCTGCGAGCAGTCGCTACGCTTAGGCCCTTGACCAGCGCGAACAAACACCGAGCGCCACCATTGGCGGGAAGGCACCCGCTACGACCAATCGAAAGCGCGCCCCGGCTGGACGGCGGACGAGGACTTAGCGGACGCCCAAGTTCCTGGTTAGAGGTTAACGCGATGTGACGACCGGTACTGAATCGGGTTCGTCACTATGTACCCATTCTTATGAGTTAATCAACCCGTGATCCAACGATCGAGGATCGCGATATCCCGTTCGCACGCCGCCAACTGACCCGGTTGTTCGGTGACCATGCGCCGTAAACGAGCCTCGAGTTCGGCGACTCTGCGATCGGTGTCCACCATACGGGTCGTACTCACCTGCACGACTCGATCGGCCAGCACCGTCTCGGTTTCCACGAGTGCGGTCGCGACGCGCTGCTCGAGCTGGGCTTTTACATTGATCAGCGCGTCGGACACCCACTGTCGCACGTGCGCGCGATCGGCCAGCTGCCCGCGCGCCCGCACCACCCAGCCCGCCGCGCCGGCACCGAGCAGCAGGGTCACCGGGACGCTCGCGAAATCGAGGGCGGGCACCAGGGAAAGTGGCGAAACCAACAGCCTGCCGAGGCCGACACCCGCCGACGCGCCGAGCGCGATCATGAGGTGATCTTCGACACCGCGGTGCCGCGGATCGGGGTCGGGGCCGACCCGGGGCGCGGGGTCGCGGCGGCGCAGCGGCAGGCTGTTTCCCGGCGCGACGTCGCCGATGATGTGTGCGGTGAGTTCGGCGAGTCGCTGGTCGATGGCGAGGTCGACCGCACCGGTCAGTTCGGTGGCGGCGTGTTGCAACCGCTCCGGGTAGCCGCCGAGCTCGCTGCGGCGCAGCCGATCGAGGTCGGCGCGGGTCGCGGTGTGCAGCGCCCTGATCCGGGCGCCGAGATCAGTCATCAGGTCGACCCGAGCCAGGTGCAGCTGGCCGCGCAGGGTGGACATCGCGGTGGCCCGGCCGCCGTCGCGACCGGCGAGCAGCACGGCGCGCTCCTCGCGCAGCTTGGCCGTCTCGGCGCCGGAATGCAGCGCCGTCACCTGTTCGCCGACCCGCTGCCTGGTATCGCTGAGCACGCGTGCGGTCACCGCAGCGAGCCTGCCGCCGCCCTCGGCTTCCGCGCCGAGTGCGGCCGCGGCCAACGCCGCGTGCAGCGCGCCGAGCCCGGACCGATCCATCAGTCCCGCGTCGTTCGCGGTGCGCGCCGCGGTGGCGAGGCGCGCCGACACCGGCAGGATGTCCAGCTCGACGGCGCCCTGCGCGGCAAGCAGTTCCAGGTCGCGTGCCCGCACCGAGCGCCAATCCTGGTAGGCGTGAATGCCGTTCATGGCGAGCAGGATGCGGGTGCCGTCCGAGCGCAGGCGGTGCACGATGCGCAGGGTGTCGGCGCCGATCGTGGTTCCGGCGTCCAACAGGATCAGCGCGACCGGCGACGGCGCGGTGCCCGACGGCGACGTGGTCTCCACCGCCGCGGTCGCGTCGGCCACCGGATCGGCGATAGTGATGCGCGGTTCGAAGCGGGCGAGCTCGGTCCGCAGCAGTGTGGTGTTGGCGTCGGCGGGCCCGATCAAGGTCACCGCACCGGCCGCGCCGGCCCCTTGAACCGCCCGCAGCAGCGCGATACCTTGCGGATTCCACCGTGCCACCACGGCTTCCACCTCCGGCGGTGGACTGACGGAACGAGCGGTCTCGGGTGCGACAGCCGCGTCGGCAGGCAGCTCGAGCGGCCGGTCGGCCCCGACGGGCGGGGGTTCAGAGCCCGGCACTGCTCATCCGTTCCCATAGTCGGATATAACCGTTGTGCACGCGTAACGCGGCCCGTCGCGCGGTGGGCGGCATGTCGCTGGACACCACGGCGCGCCACCGGGCGGCACGGGCCATCGCGTCGTCGGCGTCGGCCGGCGCCGGGGCGGCATAGCCCGCGGCGAGGTGGGCGACGGAGGGGTGGGCCAAGCCCGCGCACAGGCCGAGCCAGCGGGCATCGTCGCCGAAGAGGTACGCCTCCAAGATGTCTCGGGCCGTGCTGCCCGCTTCTGGAACCGCCCTGGCGGCCAGCCGGGTGAGTTCGTCGAGGAGTTCGCCGCCGCGCAGCGCGGAGACCTGCTCGTAACGGCGGTGCAGCAGGCGGTGCAGCGCGTCGATTCCGCTTGCGGCGTGCAGGATTTGCAGCAGGGTCTGCGGGGCGAGCTCCGGATCGTGGCCGAGCGCGGCCAGCGCGCAGCTCACGCCGTACAGGTCCCAGCGCTGCAGCAATTCTTCGCGACCGGCGAGGTCCGGGCCGGGGGCGACGAACAGGTCCGGCGAAAGTGTCAGCGCGGCATCGGCATTCGCGGCAAGCCTGCGCAACACGATCACGTCGGGGTCGGTCATCGCACCCGACCTGGTGCGCAGGGCCAGCGAGGCGACCACCGGAAGCACGGCGGTGCCGACCTCCCGGCCGTACTGCTCGGCGGCGGCGACCGCGTCGCCCCAGCGCCCGCCGATCGCATCGGCCTTGTTCAACACCACGATGGTGCGCTCCGGCGGCAGCGTCGCCAGCACGCGGCGGTCCGCGGGCGAGGGTGCGGCGGACAGCACGTAGATGACGATGTCGGCGTCGAAGGCCGGATCCGGCATGTCCGGCTCGTCGACCGGACCGGTCTCCACGGCCGACATGAGCGCGAGGGCCTGCAGCACCGTCGTGCGGCCCGCGTGCGCACGACCCATCACCTGGATGCGCGGCGGCGTGCGCCAAGCACTGACGGCGGCGCCGGCGGCATAGCCGATCTGCTTGTCACGCCCCGTGCCGAACCGCAGGTCGGCGAGGAGCCGGTCGAGCTGGTCGTGTTCGCGCGCGGGCACGCCGCGTTCGCGCAACGGCCCGTCGGACTCGGTGGCTGTCGGCATGTTGCACCCCCTTTACGGTGCGCAATTCTTGCAGAAGACGCGACGCGGCAGGTGGCGACCGCCTCAGGTACCGCTGAAGTATTTGTTCGCGGTGCGCACTGCCCAGTTCGGCGCGTACTTCGCGGCGGCCGCCAGGACCTTTGCCTGCGCGCCGATCTCGTAGTGCACCTTGGGCAGCCTGCCGCGCTTGCGGGTGGCGTCCCAGATGCCCGCCGCGACGTCCTCGGCGGTGAGCCGGACGCCGAGCGACTTCGTCGTGCCGGTTTCCACCCCGCTCACCATGGCGGTGTCCACGAACAGCGGCCAGATCGCGATCACCCGGATGTCGTGGTGTTCCCATTCGAGATCCAAGGCCTCCGTGAGGCTTTTGACCGCGGCCTTGCTCGCGCCGTAGCTGGCGAGTTCCGGCTGGCCGTAGATGGCCGACGCCGAGCACAGATTCACCACCTGGGCACCCGGGGTGTCACGCAGGTAGCTGAACGCGGTGTGCGTGCCGGTGAGCACGCCGCCGAGGTTGACGTCGATGATCGTCTGATGGGCGGACAGTTCGAGGCCCTCGAACGGGCCCGCGCGCAGAATGCCCGCGTTGTTGATCAGGATGTCGAGCTGTCCGGCGTCGGCGTGGAATTCGGCGAGCCGCTCGGCCCACTGGGTGGCATTCGTCACATCGAGTATCCCGGTGTGCACGCTGCCACCCGTGCCGGTGACGTCGGCCGCGAGCCTGGTCAAGCCGACTTCATCGATGTCGTAGGCGCCGACGTGGTACCCCTGCGCAGCGAAAAGCAGGGCCGTCGCCCGGCCGATCCCGGCCGCGGCACCGGTGATGAACACTGACGGTCTGCCCATACCGCGCAGTCTAGTGCGGTCGACCAGGTACGACCGGGCTTCCCAGAGCCGCACCGGTCATTTACCCTGCATTCAAGTGGTCGGCGCCATTGTTGGTGCGCAACTTCGCTTTTCGAACGCGGCAAACCGACCTCACCGACGAGGAGGTCGCGATGACAGCCGATGTCATCGGCACTGCCGATACGGAGCCCGCCCTAGCGGACGGGAAACCGCTGCTGCCGAGTAGCGACCCGTTCCATCGGCCGCCCAAGGGTTTCGCGGCCAAGCCGCCCGGCACCATCCTGCGCAGCCGCAAGATCGAGCTCGCGCTGTTCGGTGTTGTGCCGCAGCAGGTCTCGGCCTGGCAGCTGCTCTACCGCAGCTGCGATATGCACGGCACCCCGGAGGCGGCGATCACCACGGTGCTACTGCCGCTGGACGCCGACCCGCGAGAAGACCGGCCGCTACTGGCCTTTCAGACCGCGATGGACGCGGTCACCGAGAAATGCTCCCCTTCTTACGCATTGCGCTACGGCGCCCGTGCGCTCGGCTCGGTCACCCAGTTCGAGTGGCTGCTGGTCGCGAACGCCTTGCGCCGCGGCTGGGCCGTGAGCATCGCCGATCACGAGGGCCCGCGCGGAAACTTCGGCGCGCCACGCGAACCCGGCTATCGCGCGCTCGACGGGGTGCGCGCCGCGCAGCGGTTCGCCCCGCTCGGCCTCGGCCCGCACACGCCGATCGCGGTGTGGGGCTACTCCGGCGGCGGCATGGCCAGCGCCTGGATGGTCGAGATGGCACCGACCTACGCCCCGGAACTCGACATCGTCGGCGCGGTGCTCGGCGCACCGGTCGGCGACCCGGGCCAGGTCTTCGCCCGATTGAACGGCACCAGCTACGCGGGCCTGCCCGCCATCGTGATCGCGGCGCTGCGCAGGCTCTATCCCGTGCTCGGCGCGATGCTGCAGAACGAACTCACCCTGGACGGCCGCCGTTTCGTGGCCCGCGCGGAAAACGCCACGCCGTTCGGCGCCATCTTCGGCCTGGCCAACAAGCGGATGGACGACTACCTGAGCCGCCCGCTCGACGAGGTGATCGCGACGCCGGAGTTCCAGGCCATGTTCGACGATCTGCGCCTTGGCAATTCGACGCCCACCTGCCCGCTGCTGGTGGTGCAGCCGATCCACGACCAGGTGATCCACCTGGACGGCATCGACGGCCAGGTGGACCGCTACCGGCGCGGCGGCGCGCAGGTCACCTATGTGCGCGACCGGCTCAGCGAACACTTCTCACTGCTGCCACTGGCCACCCCGATCAGCCTGGAGTGGCTCGCGGACCGGCTGGCCGGGCAACCGGTGAGCGACGTGGGCGACCGCACCGTGTGGTCGGTCGCCGCGTCACTGACCGGAGCGCGCGGCCTGTACGAGATGATGGTGACCGCGGCCAAGGTCGCCCTGGGCCGACCGCTGCGACAGGAGAGCGCGCCGGTGGCCAGGATCGACCGCGCACGCGCCGCCTGACCTCCCGATGGACGGCAAGCACGCACTCGATTGCCGCACCACCGCGCCGATGCTGGACAATGGATGCCGTGAACGACGCCGCGAACAATACTGCCGAGTCAGTTCCGGGCCCGCCGTCCACAGGTTCGGCCCAGAACGAGCCTGAGCCCCGGAACAACACCGGCTCTCGCCTGTACCCACGCGTAACCAGCTTCCGGTCGCGCCGTGGCGCGCTGACCGCGACACAGCAGCAATCGTGGGCCCGCATGTGGCCGGCGATCGGCCGCGAGGTCGCCGACGAACCGCTGGACGCCGCCGCCTGGTTCGGCCGCGAAGCGCCCCTGGTCGTCGAAATCGGCTGCGGCACCGGCACGGCCACCTCGGCGATGGCACAGGCCGAACCGCACCTGAACCTGATCGGCATCGAGGTATATCGGCCCGGGCTCGCCCAGCTGGTGCAGCGCATCGAACGGCAGCAGATCGACAACATTCGGCTGCTGCGCGGCGACGCCGTCGACGTGCTGGAAAATATGATTGCTGCCGAATCGCTGACCGGCGTTCGAGTCTTCTTTCCCGACCCGTGGCCGAAGGCGCGTCATCACAAACGGCGCCTGCTGCAGCCCGCGACTTTCGCGTTGATCGCCAATCGACTAAAACCGGGCGGTGTGTTGCATGTCGCGACAGACCACGCCGACTATGCGGAACACATTGCCGCGGTAGGCGCGGAAGAACCGCTGCTCAAAGGCCTTAACGAGGCCACGGGCGGCGTCAGCGCGGACCATCGCGACAGCGCGCCGATCGGTTTCGAAAGGCCCGTCACGAAATTCGAGGGCAAGGCACATCGTGCCGGTAGCGCCATTACTGAGCTCATATGGGGGAAGATTCAATTATGAGTGTCAGTGAGATGGCCCACGAGGTGGTCGATGTTGCCGGGGAGGTGCAGGGCACCGGATCGGAAGGCCTGGGTGGCGCAACGCCGGATGTGCGCCGGGTCCTGCTGGTGTGGGATGCCCCGAACCTCGACATGGGCCTCGGGGCCATTCTCGGCGGGCGGCCGACCGCGGCCTACCGCCCCCGGTTCGACGCGCTCGGCCGCTGGCTGCTGGCCCGCACGGCCGAACTGTCGGTCGGCACCGTGCACCGGGTCGAACCGGAAGCGACCGTCTTCACCAACATCGCGCCCGGCACCGCCGATGTGGTGCGGCCGTGGGTCGAGGCGCTGCGCAACGTCGGCTACGCGGTATTCGCCAAGCCCAAGATCGACGAGGACTCCGATGTCGACGCGGACATGCTCGCGCACATCGAACTGCGCAGCCGCGGTGCCGGACTAGCCGGCATCATGGTCGCCTCGGCCGACGGCCAGGCGTTCCGTGAACCGCTCGAAGAACTCGCCGCGAGCGGAATACCTTGTCAGGTACTAGGCTTCCGCGAGCATGCCAGTTGGGCCGTCACATCCGATACCCTCGAGTTCATCGATCTCGAGGACATCCCGGGTGTGTTCCGTGAACCACTGCCCAGGGTCAGCCTCGACTCGCTGCCCGACGAGGGCGCCTGGCTGCAGCCGTTCCGGCCGCTGACGGCGCTGCTCACCTCTCGCCCAGCGCAAGGAGTCGCTTAAGTGTTCACACGCTGGGGCGATCTGGTCTACAAGCTGCGCTTCGGCGTCATCGGCATCGTCGCGGCCGCGCTGTTGGCGCTCGGCGGGTACGGCCTCGGTTTGGGCGACCACCTCAGCTCCAGCGGGTGGGACGACCCGACGTCGGAATCCTCGCGGGGCGCGCAGATCGCGGACGCCTCCTTCGGGCGCGACCACAACAGTGACGTCATCGTGCTGTACACCGCGCCGGACGGTAAGACGATCGATGATCCGGAGTTCCGGCAGAAGGTCGTCGACAGCCTGAACCGGCTGCCGCGCGAACACCCGGAGATCTCCCAGATCAACGGCGCCTATTGGAAGACCGACACCGGGCAGGCCGTACCGCAGACGTTCGGTTCCAAAGACAAGAAGTACACGTTCGCCTCGATTGCCATCAAGGGCAACAACGACACCGAGATGTTGAACAACTTCCGGAAAGTGAAGGACGTCTTCACTATTCCGGGAGTAGACGTGCAGGTCGCCGGCCTGCAGGCGGTGGCGGGCACGCTGAACGACACCATGGCCGAGGACCAGCACCGGATGGAGATCCTGGCCATCCCCGCCGTCGCGGTGTTGCTGTTCTTCATCTTCGGCGGCCTGGTCGCCGCCGGGCTGCCGCTGATCGTCGGTGGTCTCACGGTGATCGGCGCGCAGGGCATCGTGCTGTTCATCACCAGATTCACCGAGGTGAATTCGTTCGTCGCACCGGTTGTTTCGATGATCGGCCTCGGTTTGGCGATCGACTACGGCCTGTTCATCGTGAGCCGATTCCGTGAGGAACTCGCGGAGGGCTACAGCACCCCGGCTGCGGTACGCCGATCGGTGATGACCGCGGGCCGCACCGTCGTGTTCTCCGCAACCATGATCATCGCCAGCCTCGGCGGCATGCTGCTGTTCCCGCAGGGCTTCCTGAAATCCATCGCCTACGGGTCCATCGCCACCGTTTCGCTGGCGGCGCTGACCTCGATCACCATCCTGCCCGCGATGCTCGGCGTGCTCGGCCCGCGCGTAGACATGTTCGGGTTCAAGCGGTTCCGCAAGACCAAGACCGCAGACGAGGTGGAGAACGGCTTCTGGGGCAAGTCCACCCGCTGGGTGATGCAGCATCCGCTCAAGATCGCGATCCCGATCTGCATCCTGTTGCTGCTGTTGATCATTCCGGTCAAGAACCTGGCCTTCGGCGGCATCAACGAGCGATATCTGCCGCCGGACAACTCGACCCGGCTCGCGCAGGCGAAGTTCGACTCGATCTTCCCGCTGCGCAAATCCGATCCGATCCAGCTGGTGTTCGTCTCCGACGACAGCAACAAGGTCGGCAAGGCGTGGGCCGCGGCCAAGCAGGCGCCCGGCCTCAACGGCACCTTCGACGTGCCGTCCCGATCGAATACCAACAACCAGGTCTATCGCACCAGCGCGACCCTCGCCGACTCCGAGGACGCCGACCCGACCATCGACTATCTGCGCTCGATCGACGTGCCCGACGGCGTGACCATGTACGTCGGCGGGCAGCCGGTCATCCAGAAGGACAGCATCGACGCGCTGCTGCACCGGATGCCGTTGATGATCGGCCTGGTGCTGCTCGTCACCACCCTGCTGATGTTCCTGACCTTCGGCTCGCTGGTGCTGCCGATCAAGGCCGCGCTGATGAGCGCGCTCGGCTTGGGTTCCACGCTCGGCATTTTGACGTGGATATTCGTCGACGGGCACGGGGCGGGGCTGCTGAATTTCACGCCGCAGCCGATCATGTCGCCGGTGCTGGTGCTGATCATCGCGGTGATCTACGGTCTGTCCACCGACTATGAGGTCTTCCTGCTGTCCCGCATGGTGGAGGCGCGCACGCAAGGCGCCTCGACTACCGAGGCGGTCCGCATCGGTACCGCGCAGACCGGCCGCATCATCACCGCGGCCGCGCTGATTCTGCTCGTGGTCACCGGCGCGTTCGCGTTCTCGGATCTGGTGATGATGCAGTACCTCGCGTACGGCATGATCGCCGCGCTGTTCATCGACGCCACCATTCTGCGCATGCTGCTGGTGCCCGCGACCATGAAGCTGCTCGGCGACGACTGCTGGTGGGCACCCGCCTGGATGAAGAAGATCCAGCAGAAGATCGGACTCGGCGAGCCCATCCTCGACGACGAGCGGCCCGGCGGCGGCGAGGTGGTCGACCTGGTCAAGACGACACCGATCACCGACCCGGTCACCATGCAGATCCCCGCCATCGACAACGGCAATCGGCCGCGTAAGCCGCGGCGGCCGCGCACGGTGGAGGAGATCGAGGCCGAGGCGCCCACCCAGCATCTCAACAAGATTCCGCCCGCCGTGCCGAAGCCGCCCGGGACACCGGCACCGGCTCCGCTCGACCCGACTCGGCAGCGGGCGACGCCGCCGTCGGGGTTCCTGTCGGATCCGAACATGCCGCGCCCGGCCGGACCTTCGGGTACCGGGGCGCCGGTTACCGGGGTGAGCCCGAATGGGCAGCCGCCCATACCTTTCCCGGCGATTCCGCACGACCCCACCGGGCCGCGACCGGCTCCGCCCGCTTTGCCCTTCGACATCGGCGGCGCTCGGTCCGAAACGTCTGCGGGAACCTCGTTCTCGGCGTTCGAATCGCCTGCGGCAAGTTCGTTCGAGGCGCCCGCGCCGCCGGCAGTTCCGACACCACCGGCAGTTCCGGCACCGCAGGCCCACGGAGCCAGACGTCCCGAGGCCAAGTTCGAGCCGACGCAGCCGACACCGTCACTGGCACCCTTGGATCCGCCCGCGTACACCGAATTCATCGCGCCGCGCCAGGACCCGCCTGCCCCGGCGGAGCCGCCCACCCATCACGCCGCCCCCGAACCCACTGCCGCGGTAGACGATTCAACCGATCCCGGTGACCCGAACCGCAACAGCATCGAGGATTGGATGGCCGGACTCCGCTCCTCCCGCCGCTCCGGCAAGGCGGACGAGGGACGTCATTCCGGAGGGGACGGGCGCACCGTCAGCGTCAACGAACTGCTTCGTCGGCGCGACCGGGAGTAGTTCGGCGTAGCACCGACGAAGGGCGCGACAGCAGGACCGTCAGCGTCAACTAAAACTGCTGCGTCGCCAGCATCGCGGCGAGTAGGCCAGCACGCTGACAATGTGCGGATTCTTTTGGACAACAACAGATCTTGTTGTCCGCCGCAGTCGATCGCGCTATTCTGCGTTGGTACAGAACCTCAGGTTCTGTACCAACGGGGAGTACTGATATCGGGGAGTATCAAATGATCACGAAATTTGTTGTTGCCGGACTGATGTCGAGCACGCTGATCGCCGGAGTCGGGTTGGGCGTTGCTGCGGCGAGCCCCAGCAACCCTCGGGGAAATACTCAAGCAACGTGCTCGAGCCTGCGAGATTGGGCCATCCAGGCAGGCGGCCATCCGGGAGATTGCTACTGGGACACGGGTAAGGACAGCTGGGAAGTCGCAAACTTCGACCGCCCCTAGGTAATTCACAATCCAGCTGAGAGCGTCAGTGAGTCGGCGCCTCGCTGGATTCCCGCGAGTTCGCACCCGCTTCGGCGAACGCTCGTGCGTACCTGGTGCCGACGAGGAGGAGCAGGACGCCCACGGCGAGGAAGGCGGCTACGCGGACCAGGCCGTCGAGGGTGGCGAGGTCGAAGAGGAAGAGTTTGGCCAAAGCTGCTGCGGTGACCAGTAAGCCGGAGCCGAGGGCGAGTTTGGCTACTGCGGTGGCTTTGCCGATGTTGCGGAGTCCGTAGAACAGGGCGGTGGTAGCGCCTGCCATCCACAGGATGGTTGCGGCGCTGTGGCCGATGACGAAGCCGTCGTCCGCGCCGGTGGCGATGCCGATCGAGACTGTCGCTGCGGTTACCGCGTACAGGCCGGCGATGCTTGCGACGATCCACTGCAGTTCAGCGGTGTTCTGCATGCTCGGCAGTTGGCGTGCGCTCCACACCGCTACGGCGACGACGGCGAGGGCGAGCACCGCGCCGAACACCGTCGAGACGCTCAGGCTGTCTGTCGAACGCTGTTGGGAAGCAAGGACATCCGGTCCGGCGACGTTCAGGAAGGCGAGGGCGCCGAGTGTCGCGAAGGCCGCGCCGAGGCCCGCTGCGACGCCGGAGCGTCGTTGGCCTGCCACGCCGAGGAAGCCCAAGGCCACCAGGAACCATGCGGTCGGCAGGGTTCGCGGATCGGTCACCGAGACACAGACTTCGAGCAGCGCGATGGAACCGGCGACGGCGGCGACCACTGCGGTGTGACTCGGAATCTTTGCTACCGCAGCAAATTTCGGCACGAGCGTGGTTCCAGCGACCGAAAGCAACACCACAGCGAAGATCCCCGCGATCGTTGCCGCGATGGGTCGATCGACTTCATACAGCCCCGGCGCGGCCAGCATCGGCGCGGTTGCCAGCGCAAGCATCAGCGAGGCGGTGAGATCGTTGGGCCTGCGGCGGACCACCAGAACGGTCCCGACCAGCCCCACCGCTGCTACCGCCACTGCGGCGAGCAACAGCAGCGGACGTTCGCGGTCCGAAGGTCCACTCAGAATCGCCCCGGCGATGAGCTGGAACGTGGCCAGCACCGCGGGCAACGTCCGCACCACATGCAGATACGGCCAATCCCGCACCAATTGCACTGGCACACAAGCCAACTGCAACACGATCAGGAACGCGAGCAACACCAGTTCCGTCGTCAGCACCGGCGACAACACCGCCGCGCCGACCACAACCAACACCGCCAACGGCTGCGACTGCCACCGCATCGCCAGCGCGACACCGATAGCCGCGACACCGAACGCCACCGCAAACCCGATCACCGGATGCAACCAATGGTAAATCGAAGTCACCGCAACAACATCGAGGTATGCCCCCGCAATACCAGTGGCCGCCAACGCGATCCCGCCGACCCGGCCACCGACCCGCCCGAACACCCGCATCCCGGCCGCCACCAGCCCCGCCGAGAACACCGCGCCCGCAACAACCCTCGGCACCGGCCCGAATAACCCCGCCTGCGCGGCCAGCACCAACAGCATCACCACACCGATCAACGTGACAGCCACCCCCGCCACCGCGAGCACCCGACTGATCACCCCGTCCCGCTGCCACCACGGCGTATGTGGAACCGGCGGCCCCAGCCGCGGCGGAGGCGGCGGCCGCATCCCCGGTGGCAGCATCGGCGCACCCATCGGCGGCACCGCCCCACCCGGCGCCCCTGCAGCCCACCCGGGCACCGCCGGAGCAAACCGCGGAACATACGTCGGTGCCGGGGGCACAGCCGAACTCGGCGGAACCATGCCGGGGACAACCTGCTGCCCCACCCATGGCACCTGCGCCGACTGACCCGGCACCGGCGCTACCGGAGTCGGCGCCCCCTCGGCCGGAGCAACCGCCGAAACCCCCTGCACCCCAACCGAACCCCCCACAACCTGAGTCCGCAGCAATTCCAGATCCCGCCCAAGCACCCCCATCTGCGCCCCCAACGCAGAGAACTCCCCCGAAATGCGCGAAATCAACACCGGATCGATAGATGTGGTCATAACCCCATGCTGTCCGCCCACCCACCGACCAGCATGAGTAATTACCCCCTGTAGACCACCGATATCTACCCGACTTCAGCCGGGACGCTCTCGCGGCCAGACAAATTGCTGGCCTATCCCAACGGTCGCGCTACTGGAACGACCTGCAGCAACTTCTCCAAACCTCGGTAGGCATCGGGGTTGGTCGTGAACAACGGCAAGTCTTCGACAACCGCAGTAGAAGCGATCATCAAGTCCGCGAGGCGCCTTCGAGGCTTTCGGCCGATCGCGACGACTGCCGCCGATACCCGTCCGTACGCACGCGCAGCCTCTACATCGAACGGGATCGGATCGAATTCACTTTCAGCCCGTTGTAGGACATCGAGCCGCCGGGCCCGTTCCTCGTGCTCGTCATAGTCGCCCTGCTCCTCGTTGCGACGCACCTCATGCGGCCCTGACGACAACTCAGCCAGCGTGATGGCACTGATGGCCATGCTCGCAGGAAGCAGCGCGGGATCGATGTGTCGACGCAGGATCAGGATGTTGGTATCGAGCAGCCCGAATTCGGGAATCTCATCGGTCATACGGACTACTCGCTTCGGTGTCGACCGCAGCCTCCTGGTCAGCCCTGAACGCTTCGAGATCGATGTCCGGAGCATTCCGTGACATCGCCGCGAAATCTTCTCGGCTGACGAACCTTCGCTTGCGACGCAACGGGATCAACTCGCCGATCCGGTGGCCGTCTCGTGTGACCGTGAATGACCGTCCATGCTCGACGGCATCCATGATCTCCTTGGACTTGTTTCGCAGATCCCGCTGCGTAATCTCAGGTTGAAGAGACATACCTTCAGGCTATATCGCGCATAGCACCTTGTGCTACTGGGTGACACCATGGCTATCGGAGGCCAGATGACCTGCACCGTTCTTGGCATCGATGCTGACCTGGTCGAGCAAGCGGCCAACGTTTTAGGAACGTCGGCCAACACCACGACCGTCAACGCGGCGTTGGCTGATGTTGTGCACCGCCGACGCCGCGAGCAGTTCGCCGACTGGGTGAAGGCGGGCGGGCTTGCCGACCGACCCCCACCCCGGTGCGGCGGGTGGGGGTCGGTCTCGACGGGTGGTCAGGGGGTGGTGGTTTGGAGGGTGGTTGCTTGGTGGATGGCGTTGATTACGGCTTGGCGTGGGGGCATGCGGAGGGCGCCGGGGGCTGGTTCGCCTGCCCAGTGCCAGCCGAGGGTGGAGTCGGTGGTGGGGAGGAGGATGTGGTGGCCGCCGGGGACGATGGTGACGTGGTGGCCGGCCAGGGTGCGGCGGACGGGGATCTCGACGGGGTGGGCCGGGGTGGGTGGGGTGACCAGGAAGGTCCAGTTGCGTTCGCCGGGGTCGGCGATCACGGGGGCGGTGTGCGTGCGGTCGAGGGTGGCGAGGACTTTGCGGCCCAGGTCGGGCGGCATCACGATGGCGCCGAGGATGGAGCCGGTGGTGACCATCGGGCGGCCGGCCAGCAGTTGGACCGGGAGGCCGTACAGGTCGCGGAGCAGGTGGGCGATATCGAGGGGGGTATGACAGCGCTCGAACATGGATTTACCCTTCGGCGAGAACAGCGGACCGGATCGCGGAGGTCGTCGTTCGGCGGAGCGGGCCGTGCTGTTCGCGCACGCGCTGCAGGTGGCGTGCGGTGACGCCACGGTAGGTCGGTAATGCCGTGCGGGAGAGCCGGGCGATGCGATGGTTCGCGGGTCCCAGCGCGCGATCGGCACGCTTGCCCTGCACAGAGGTGTTCGGCATGGTGTTCATTTGCCGCCGCCCTTTGCTATCAAAGTTGCAGAAAGGCAACGGTATTCCATCCAGCAGTGAACGAGTCGTACGTAATGTCCCACTTTGGTCGAGTTCGGTGATTTAGCGTCGTACCCTGAAACTTAGATGTAACAAAAGGAATTGGGTACATGGACGATTCGTCGATCGGCGTTCGCATCCGAATGTTCCGCGGCAAGGCGCTCACCCAGCGCCAGCTCGCGGATCAGGCCGGTGTCAGTGTCGACCTGGTGCGCAAACTCGAGCAGGGCGGCCGCCAGACCGCCTCGATCGCCAGCCTGCAGAAGCTGGCCCGCGCACTGGATGTGGACATCGCCGACCTCATCGGTAAACGCGCGGGCGTGCCGTCCAGCGATCCCGATTCGGGCATCGTCGCCATCCGCCGCGCGCTGACCCCGGTCGACGACCTGCTCGGCGAGACCAACGAGGAGGCGGCGATCAGCCTCGGCGACGGCCGCCGCGCCGTCGACTACGCGTGGGGCGCGTACTGGGTCGGCCGCTACGAACTGCTCACCTCGATCCTGCCGTCGGGGCTCACCCAGCTGCGGGCCACCGTCCACGCCGCGCGCAACGGCTCGGTCGCGCCGGCGAATGAGCTGCTGGCCCGGATGTATTGGGTCACCGGCTGCACGCTGGTGCACCTCGGCCAGACCGATCCGGCGTTCCTGGCGATCCGGCAGGCGCTCGCGGCGGCCGAGGACGGCAACGACCCGCTGCTGCTCGGCACCATCCGCGGCTCGGTCGCCTGGCAGTTGCTGGTGCAGGGCCGCTATGACGAATCGCGCCGGGTCGCGTTGCGCGCGGCCGCGAGCCTGGAACCGAGCGGCGAGGTGACCCCCGGGCACCTGTCCGCATACGGTTCGCTGGTCTTGCTGAGCGCGACCGCCGCGGGCCGGGCGCAGGCGATACCCGACGCGTTGTCGCTGGTCGAGGCCGCGGGCGAGGTCGCACTGCGCCTGGGCAGCGACCGCAGGGACTACGAAACCTATTTCGGCCCTTCTCAAGTCGTCATGCAGACGGTCGACGTCAACGTGTCCTCCGAGCGCTATCCCGAGGCGTTGGCCGCCGCCAAGGCGATGCCGGCCAACGGCGGCCTGCCGCAGGCCTCCCGCGCGCGCCATCTCACCGATACCGCGGTCGCGCTGACTCGCACCGGCCAGCATCAGCGCGCACTCGACACGCTGCTCACCGCCGAACGAGTGGGTGGCGCCGACTGGCTCAAATACCAGTCGCTGCCGCGCCACATCGTTTCCGAACTGCTCGATCACGACCGCCGAGTCCCGTTGCGCGCCTTCGCCCGCCGGATCGGCGTCAACACCTGACCCGAACGGTCAGTGGCCCATCATGCGACGCCAGTGCGTCATGAAGGTGTGCTTGGCGGTGATGGAGCTGAACCGGACGCGACCGCGCACGACCAAGTGCAATGGTCCGAACGGCGGTCCGGTGCGGACCTTGTTGTTCACGCTGGAGCCGATCAGGTCGACGTCGTTGAGGTCGACGGTCGCCTCCGCGGGCAGGATCAGCGTGAGTGAGCTGCAGTAGTCATCGACGGTCAACTCGACCACCTGGGTCGACATGATCGCCTCGGTGAAATCCAGGGTCACCCCCGAAAGCCAGCTGTTGAGCTGCAGCGACGGCGCGACATGCCATGGCCCGCGCCTGTTCACCCCCGACAGGCGGGAGCGGATCACGCCGCCGGGCACGTTGGGCACGCCGAGCGGGGACGGTGCCGGCCGGTGCTGCTTCACGAACGAGGGGGCGGTGTTCACGAAGGTCGACGGCCGCGCGGCGGGCTGACCGACCAGGCGGACGCCTGGCAGATCGATCAGCACGGCATTCAGCTCGCCGCGGGTCTTCGCGGCCAGCGCGGTGTCCATCCGCTCGGTGAACTCCCCGAGTGAGAGCATGCCGAGCCCGACGGCGCGCTGCAGCAGCTGGCCGACGTGCTCGCGTTCGACGTCGGACACGCGTAGATCCCGGTCGCCTATCGCGTCTCCGGAGCCGACGCCACTGGATTCCGATTCGGGTCCGCCCATGATTCGAGATTACCGATTCGAGAGCCGAGATGTATCAGGGCGATCCCGGATAACGGTGTACGACTTTCGGTCAGCTCTTACTCGTCGAGGCCCTGCTCGATCGCATAGCGGGTGAGCTCGACCCGGTTGGCCAGTTGCAGCTTGCGCAGGGTCGCCTGGACGTGATTTTCCACGGTTCGATGACTCAGCCCGAGCCGGGACGCGATCTGCTTGGCGGACAATCCCTTTGCCACCATCCGCAGTACCTCGGTCTCCCGATCGGTCAGTGCCGGACGATGTGGCTCATCGGGTTCGGCCGGTGTGGTGGCCATCCGCCGGTATTCGCCGAGGACCAGGCCCGCCAGGCCGGGGGTGAAGACCGGCTGTCCGGCCGCGGTCGCGTGCACCGCCTCGATCAGCTCCGCGACCGACGCGCTCTTCACCAGGTAACCCGAGGCGCCCGCCTTGATCGCGTCGAGCACATCGTCGCGTTCGGCCGACGCCGAGAGCACCAGCACCCGGCTGTCCGGCGAGACGCGCAGCACCTCCGCGGTGGCCTGGGCGCCGTTCCCGTCGGGCAGCTGCATGTCCATCAGCACCACGGCGGGCCGCACCGCCGCCGCCCGCCTGGTCGCCGCGCCGACCCCGTCCGCGGTGGCGGCGACGTGGAAGCCCGCCTCGGTGAGGTCGCGCGAGACACCGTCGCGCCACATCGGGTGGTCGTCTACCACCATCACCGAAATACCTTCGGCCGCAACATTATCGGTCACGCCACACCTCCTGGGTCGATCGCAACGGTCTCATGCTCGCGGCACCCGGAATTCCCACTCGGTGCCGAAGCCGACCCCACCCTCCGTGTCCGTGAGCAGCTCAGCGGTCCCGCCGAGCGCCTCGATCCGGCCGACGATGGACCGGGAAACCCCGAGCCGCCCTTCGGCTTCCGCTTCGGCCAGTCGACCGGGTGGGATGCCGACTCCATCGTCGCGCACGCTGATCACCAGCTCATCCCCGGTGTCCTCCAGCAGCACATAGGCTTTCGCGTCGGGTCCGGCGTGCAGTCCGACATTGGACAGCGCCGTCGCCACGGCCGCCGCGATTTCCGCGCCCGCCCAGCGTCCGATCGGCACCGGGTTACCCGGCGTCGACACGAACACCGACGGCGTCGCGTGCACGGTCAGCAGCGGACGCAGATCGACCTCGGCCCCACCGGAATCGTCGCGAACGGCGCTCTCGGTGATCAGCACCCGCAGCGCCACTTCCTGTTCCGCCGCGCGCCGCGCCAATTCCTCAGTAGGCCCGCCGATCTCGGTGCCGCGCCGTTTGATGTAGCTGAGCACCTGCAGCACGCCGTCGTGCACCTCACGCGAAAGCCGTTCCCGCTCTTCGGTGGCCGCGGTGAGCCGGACCGCGCGTTCGAGCTGGTCCTGCGCGCGGCGCGCGGTGTTCGCCGCCAAACCCAGCGCCAGGCCGACGGAAACGAGCACCGGCACGGTCGCATCGGTCCACACGTCCTGCCCCCACTGGTCCCGCACGGTCAACGCGACGGCCGCGATCAACGCGCCGGACAGCACCCCGGCGACCGGCCCGCGCAGGATCGCCGCACCGATCACCGCATTGGTGGCCCACAGCGTCGTCGGCAGCGTCTGATGTCCGTGGTACCAGTCGTAGTCGGCGACCAGCCTGGTCGCCGCCATCAGCGCGATCACCACCACGTGGTCACCGAACACCACCCAGACGCGCACCCGTCGCACATCGGGAAACTGCCACTGCGACAACATGATCGCCGACGCACCGGACCACACCGCCATCAGAGCGATGAGCACCCAGCTCAACCGCTGATTCTGGTAGTAGGGCGCCGACGCGACCTGCTGCAGCACCGCGTACAGCAGAGTCACCAGCCGCAACGCCTGCGCGGCCCGCCACAGCGGCGTAGTCGCCACATCGGCCGAGCGCGGCTCAGCCCCGCGCGCCATCAAGCCCCGCCTCCCCTATCGGGCTCAGCCTTTCGGCGCGCCATCATCGGATTCCGGCTCGGCGACCCGGGTTTCGCGAGCGTCTTCCTTCGCCAATGTGGCCGTCACGTCGAACCGACCTGGCTCCGGATCGTCCGGCTCGACCTCCCCGGTCTGTAGTTCCTCGAACAACTCCTCCGGACTTTCCGCGAGCAGCGACCGAATAGCGGTATTCATCACCGCGACGAACGGCACCGCGAGCAGACCACCCGCGATCCCGCCGAGCACCACGCCCGCGGTGATCGCCAGCACCACCGCCAGCGGATGGATGCTCACCGCCCGCCCGAGCAGCAGCGGTTGCAGCACATGCCCTTCCAGCTGCATCACCGCGATGATGATGCCGAGCACGATCAGCGACGTGATCAGCCCCTTGGTCACCAGCGCGATGAACACCGCGACGAACCCCGCGACGAACGCGCCGATGATCGGGATGAACGCGCCGATGAACACCAGCGAGGCCAGCGGAAGTGCCAGCGGCACACCGAGAATGCCGAGGCCGGTGCCGATGCCGATGGCATCCACCGCCGCGACGGCCACGGTGGCGCGGACGAACCCGACCAGCGTGCCGAACCCGAGTTGTCCGGCGGTGCGGACCTTCTCGCGCTGCTCGGTCGGCACGATCCGGGTGACGAAGCGCCAGATCTGATCGCCGCCGTACAGGAAGAAGATGAGGATGAACAGGGTCAGGAAGGTGCCGGTGAGCAACTCGGCGATCACCGTCGCGGTGGTCAGCGCACCGCTGGTGAGCCGGTCCTGATTGGACTGGATCGTCTTGATGATCTGGTCGCCCACATTGCGGATCTGATCGTTGCTCAGATGCGGCGGACCGGTGATCAGCCAATCCTGGATCTTGTGAATGCTGTTGGTGAATTCGTCGGACAGCTGCGGCACGCCCGCGATGAACTGCTCGACGACGAAGGTCATCACCCCCGCGACCAGTCCGAGCGATCCGACCAAGGCGACGAACACGCCGACCGAGCGGGGCACCCCGACCCGCTGTAGCCAGTCGACCAGTGGCGCGAGCAGCGCGGCCGCGAGCAGCGCGATGGCCAGCGGGATGACCACCGTCGCCAGCTTCTGCACGATCGCGGCCAGCGCGAGCACCACCGCGAACATGATCAGCAGGCGCCAGCCCCACTCCGCCGACACCCGCACGATCGGGTGCACGGAGTCGGCGGCAGGCCGCGTCAGGGAGGCTTTCCGCTTCGAGCTCGGCTTCGGGTCCGTCACCTGGCCGAGCATAACGAGCAAAGCAGACAGTTGTCCGTCCTCAGCCTGCGCCGAGCCGGGCGAATGCCAGGGGGCGCGACAGCGCCGCGGCGAGGCGCGCGCGATCGAAACGCTAGATTGTTGGTTGTGTCAGCGCCCCTGGAAGCGGTCAAACAGACCATGCGAACGCGCTGGCCGCTGTACCTGACCTCGATGCTGCTGGCCAACGCCTTCGGCGCGGTGCTGGTCTGGGCCTTCATCCAGTACGGGCTGCCGGTGCCCGAGGGCGCGCACGACGGCGCGCGCAGCACCGGCCTGCTCATCCCCGCGCTGGTCTTCCTGACCGGCGGCCTGCTCAGCATGGCCGCGTCGGCGCTGATGCTGCGCCCGGTGATGCGCTGGCAGATGCGCGGCGGACCACCGAGCCGCCAAGAGCAGATGGCCGCGCTGCACGCCCCGCTGCGGCAGGCCATCCTGCATCTGGCGCTCTGGCTGATCGGCGGCGCGATCCTGGCGTTGCTGATCATCACCGACGAACCCAAGCTGGCGGGCGCGGTCATCGTCACGTTGTGTATGGCCGCCACCATCGTGTTCGGCTTCACCTACATGCTCGGCGAACGCATCCTGCGTCCGGTCGCGGCGGCGGCGTTGACCGCTGGCACGTTCGACCACACGCTGACCCCCGGTGTCGGCACCCGGATGGCAATGACCTGGGGCATGGGCACTTTCGCCCCCACCATCGCGATCGTGCTGCTGTGTATCACCCAGATCTCCTCGGACGTGAAGTTCTCCGCCCAATCGCTGGCCATCTCCATCCTGTTGCTCTGCGGCGTGGTGATCCTGCAGGCGCTGGCGCTGTCCATGCTCACCGGCTCCAGCATCTCCGACCCGGTGCGCCAGCTCAGCCAGGCCATCGACCGGGTGCAGGAGGGCGCGCGCGACGTCCAGGTCGAGGTATTCGACGGCAGCGAGATCGGGCTGCTGCAGGTCGGCTTCAACCGGATGATGGAAGAGGCCGCCAAGCGCCGCCAGCTGCAGGAACTGTTCGGTCAGCACGTGGGCGAGGAGGTCGCGCAGCGCGCCCTCGACTACGGCACCGAGCTCGGCGGTGAAACCCGGTTCGTCGCGGTGCTGTTCGTGGATATGGTCGGTTCCACCGCGACCGCCGCCGAGCGCCCGCCGACCGAGGTGGTGAGCCTGCTCAACGAGTTCTTCCGGATCGTGGTCGACGTGATCGACCGGCACAACGGCTTCGTCAACAAGTTCGTCGGTGATGCCGCGCTGGCCATCTTCGGCGCGCCGCTGGATCGGCCGGACGCGCCGACCGCCGCGCTGGCCGCGGCCCGCGAACTGCGCGAGGTGCTGCGCGAAGTACCCGGTCTCGATATCGGGATCGGCGTCTCGGCCGGTCTGGCCGTCGCCGGAAATATCGGTGCCGCAAACCGTTTCGAATACACGGTGATCGGCGATCCGGTCAACGAGGCTTCCCGGTTGACCGAGCTCGCCAAAGACCAGCCGGGTCGCACCTTGGCCTCCGGCAGCGCGTTGTATTTCGCCGATGAAAGCGAGCAGGACAAGTGGGAAACCGGCGACGAGGTACAGCTGCGCGGACGGCGGCGAAAAACGCTGCTCGCCTATCCGAAGGAGGGCGATCAGCCTACAGACAGCGAAACGGTGCGTTCGTTAGGCTGACCGGGTGACGGCTGATGGGGAACCGGCGGGAGAAGCTGCGCCCTGCGGCATGAGCGTCAGGCCCGAAGGCGGTAGCGGAGCGTGACCACGCAGGGCCAAGGGGATGCCGCAAATCAAACACCGCCCATGTCCGAACGCCGCCGTGGCAAATTCTGGTGGGTCAAATGGGTGCTCGGCGTCGCCCTGCTGGCATTGCTGATCGCCGAAGGTATCTATCTGTGGCCGCGACTACACGAATCGTGGCGCAAACTCAGCGACATTCACTGGGGGTGGGTCGCCGCCTGTATTTGGCTGCAGGCCTTGTCGATGAGCGGATTCGGGCGGGTGCAGAAACAACTGCTCAACGCCGGGGGTGTCGCGGTAAGTCAGCGCAAATCCGTCGCGGTGGTCTACGGCGCCACCGCCATGTCCGTCACGTTGCCTGCGGGCCAGGTGTTTTCCACCGCCTTCACCTATCGGCAGACCCGGCGCTTCGGCGCCAGTCCGATCGTCGCGTCCTGGCAGCTGGTGTTCTCCGGCGTGGTCGCCGCGGCGGGGCTCGCGCTGCTCGGGGTCGGCGGCACGCTGCTGTCCGGCGGGACCATCGGGCCGTTCAAATTGATCCTGTCGCTGGCCGCGGTGGTCGCGGTGGTGTGGGGCGGCAATTACGTCTCGCGCAATCCCGGGTCGCTGGAAGCGCTGCTGCGCAAGACACTCAGCCTGGTCAACCGAGTACGCAAGCGCCCGGCCGACCAGGGCGTCAGCAAGATCGCCGACGTGCTCGCGCAATTGGAGTCGGTGGATCTCGGCAAGCGCGACGGCGCGCTGGTCGCGGTGTGGGCGGTGCTGCACCGCTTCGCCGACGTAGCCTGTCTCGGTGCCGCCTGCTATGCCGTCGGCGCCGACCCGCGGCTGGCCGGGCTGCTGCTCGCGTTCGCCATCGGTAAGGCGGTCGGCTCGATTCCGTTCGCGCCCGGCGGGATCGTCTACGTGGACGCGACGCTCATCTACGGTCTCACCGCGGCCGCCGGGCTGCCCGCCGCGCAGGCGGTCGCCGCCGCATTCGTCTACCGGCTGGTGAGTTTCATCCTGGTCGCGATCGTCGGCTGGATAGTTTTCCTGTTCCTGTTCCGCACCCCGCAGGACGACGACGCCGAGTTCGAGAAAGAATTCTCCCAGCGCCGCTTCTAAATTTTTGGCCGCGTGGCCGCGGCGTGTTCGCGGCCCCTGGGTGTCTCGCGTCCGAGCTGTCGAGACTCGCGCCTGCGGCGCATGCGCTTCGACAGCTCGGACGCGAGACGGGCCGCGAACGGCGCTCGCAAAACTCGCGCGTGGTGGATGCGGATGGACGAACACGCAGCGCGCGGGCAGTTCACATCTCACCCGGCCCACCCAACTACGCTGGCCGGGTGAAGAAACTGGTGCCGTTGTTGGTAGATGCGCTACTGGTGATCCTGTTCTGTGCGATCGGCAGGCGCAGTCACGACGAGGCGGTACTCACCGGACTACTTCGCACGCTATGGCCGTTCGCGATCGGCCTGGCGATCGGCTGGACCGTGGCGGTGGCCGCCGCGAGCCGGATGTTCGGTGACGCGGGGCGCGACACCCGATTCGACGGAACCGCGCTGTGGCCCACCGGAATCCTGGTCTGGCTCGGCACCCTCTGCGGCGGCATGCTGCTGCGCGCGGTCAGTGGTCAGGGCACCGCGTTCAGCTTCATCGTCGTCGCGACGGCGGTGCTCGCACTGTTCCTGCTCGGCTGGCGCGCCGCCATCACCGCGTTGCGATAAGACCTACGTCTCCGGCGCGGCCAGCGACTGCAACATCCGCACCGCCATCCGCGCGGTGGCGTCGCCGCTGTCCACGTCGTTGATGTGGATGGCGAAGGCCAGATCGCCCATGATCGCGATCAGCCAGCCGTCGCGTCCCGCAGTCGCGCTGTAGCCGTTGACGTCTCGGTACCCGCGCAGGCTCGCGAGGTCCGGCGCGTTGGTCGAATCGCGCAGCATGCCGTGCAGCCGGTCGGCGATCTCCGGCGATAGCGGGGCGAGCTGGGCGTCGGTGGTGCTCGGCCGGGCCACCTCGATCATCGGCGGCGGCACCTCGCCGCGGGCGATCGCGGCGGCGGCGATCGCCATCCCGAACGGGCTGGCCAGCACCGCATCCGAACCGCCACCCTGCCTGACCTGCTCGGCACTGCGGCCTGCGACGGCAAGCCGTCCGGTCACCTCGTCGAGGCCGGGCACCTTGAAGTCGATGCCGACGCCGAGCGTGGTCGCGGCCTCGGCCGCCTCCTGCACCGGAATCTCTTGCGGTGCCTTGCCTTTGGCGACGGCCGCGATATTGCGGAACAGCTCGATATTGCCGCCCACCGGATACAGTCCGGTGAAGGCGACCGGCCCGTGCTCGCTGGCCTGGGTGTTCTGCGCGACCGCGACCACCGCGCCGCTGGAGGGCTGGATGGCCACGATCGAGGCGGGCGTCGCCGCGCTGACCACCGCGTCCTCGGCGGCGCGCTGCAGGCGCTGGTCCATGGTGCCCGCGATGTCCGGGCCGGGCGGGCCCTGCACGCCGGCCAGCTGACCGACGAAGCGGCCGTCCTGTTCGAAAATCTGCACACCCCAGCCGGAGTGGTTCGCCTGGCTTTCCTGCTGCACCTTGCTCAGCGCGTCGAGCATGGGCGACCAGACCCGACGGTCGGCGGAGATGAGCCGCGACTGCTTCTCCATGACCACGCCGGGGATCGGCGCCATGTTCTTCTCCAAGATCGCGAAGTCGGGCTCGCGCAGGTTCACCGCGACCACCGGCTTGCCCTGCGAGGTGGCCACCTGCTGCATCAGCGACGGCCCGGTGATCAGCGGCGCGACCGGCTCGATGGCCTTGGCCAGCGCGTTGGTCGAGCCGACCGGGTCGGGCATCTTCGCGGGGTCGAGCTTGATCACGTTGATGGTCTGCTCGGTCATCAGCGGCTGGCCCGCGATGTCGTTGACCCGCGGGGCCGGGGCAGGCTCGGTGCGCACCAGGCGCACGGTGCGATTGTGGTCGAGCTGCGGCATGACGATCGCCGGATCCCAGGAGATGCGCCAGCCGATGGCGAGCTTGCGTACGTTGCCCTGCAGGCTGTAGGTCCAGTTCTTGCCCTCGCCGAAGTTCCAGTCGGCGTCCATGCTGAAGATCGCCGACTCGGAATCGAGGCCGATGTATTGCGTCTTCTTGTAATCGCCCTTGCCCGGTTGCAACCCAGCAAACATTTGCTTCAGCGTTGCCGAAGCCGCCGACGGATACGACGTGAGCTCCGAAGCCTTGACGTAATCCTGCTTGTCCAACAGCTCGGTGAAGCGCTCTACGACAGCCTCGGCCTCGTTCTTACCCTCGTGTACGCCGCACGATCCCATCGCGATCGCGAGCGCCGCCACCCCCGCGAGTGCCATAGCGCCCCGGACGCGAAAGCGGCGGGATCCCCAGACATCCATGTCGCCCACTCTTCACTCTTGTCACTCCAGTAACAAGACCACCGTACCTGAAAAAGACCTGTCTGCGGTGCCTACGCCGCAAGGACGTTACCTATGCTCAGCATCTCAATTGTGCCCGAAATCTCCCGTCTCGGGGGACCGATCATGATCGTTGTCCAGTGCTGCGGCGACAACCGGCGCCGCTACCGTACCGGGGCCCCACGCAAAGTTGTGCGCTTACTGCCTTACTCGGCGTTTCGGATCAATGAGTACCCAGAGCGAGCGTCCACGAACCGCAAATCACCCCCGTTAACCAGCGGCGAACTCTGTTCGCACAGAGCGGAACCATTGGCAGAGATTGCGACGTAATCTTGTAATCACTGTAAGCAAAGCTGAAAAGTAAGTAGGTGAATCCCTCATGAGACACGAACATCGGGGTCGAGGATTCGGACGACCGGGCGGCTGGCAGCAGGCCGACCTTCCGGATCCCGCGGACGCGCCGGACTGGTTCGCGGGCCGGTTGCCCGAGGACTGGTTCGTCGGTTCCCCCGTCATCGAGATCGACCGGGACGAGATCGTCGTCATCGGCGAACTGCCGCTCACCCAGCCCGAGAAGACCCCCGTCGACGCGCCTGCGGAAGGCGACGCGGACGCGCCGACCGAGGAAGTTCCGCAGGCGACCAAGGAGGGCGCGATCTCCCGCTTCCGCGAGGCCACCCGTGGGGCCCGCATGCAGATCGCCGACGAGGCACAGCGTCGTTATGGGCGCAGCGTCGCGTGGGGCGTGTCGGTGGGCGGCGAGCGAGTCATGTTCACCCACCTGGCGGTTCCGGTGATGACCCGGCTGCGGCAGCCCGAACGCAAAGTGCTCGACACTCTTGTCGACTCGGGCGTGGCGCGCTCGCGGGCCGACGCACTGGCTTGGACGGTAAAACTGGCCGGCAAGCACGCGGAATCCTGGCTGGAAGAACTGCGCGGCGCCATGCGCACAGTGGACGACCTGCGCTCAGAAGGACCGCAGGGGCTCTAGCGACGCGCCCGGACGCAGTAGCTTTGCGCCGGGCAGGCCGCTCATTCGATACGGACTAATGTTGCTGGCATGTCCGCACCCGGTCCGATCCTGGTTCTCAACGGCCCGAACCTGAACATGCTCGGCACTCGTCAGCCGGAGGTTTACGGGTCGGCGACGCTCGACGACGTCGTCGAGCTCTGCAGGCAGACCGCGCAACGCCACGGCCGCGAGGTCGTCGCCTTCCAATCCAATTCCGAAGGCGCGCTGATCGACCGGATCCACGCGGCGCGCGGCGTCGAATCGGGCATCGTGATCAATCCCGGCGGGCTCACGCACACCTCGGTGGCCCTGCGGGACGCGCTGGTGATCCCGGAACTCCCCATCGTGGAGGTGCACATCAGCAATGTGCACGCCCGCGAGGAGTTCCGGCATCACTCCTACATCTCCCCGATCGCCACCGCGGTGGTCGCCGGGATGGGCATCCAGGGCTACGCCGCCGCGATCGAATTCCTCGCGCGCTCAACGTAATTACGCAGGCCGCGCGTTCAGTTGATCTGGAAAACCGGGAATCCCGGTGCGATGGCGGCCAATTCGTCGTCGGTCGCGTCCTTGGTGACGCCCTCGAAGAACTTGCCGACCTCCCAGCCCCACTTCTGCAGATAGAGCCGCAGCACCGGGACCTTGTCCGCGTCGGCGAGCTCGGTGGCGGTGAATTCCTCGACCTTGCGGCCGAGCCGCAGCTCGCCGCCGCCTGATGCGCGCAGGTTGCGCACCCACTGGGTGTGTCCGCGCGGGGCGACCAGGAAGCGGGCGCCGTCCTCGCGAAGCAGCAGGTTGACCATCGTGGTGCGCCACTCCCCGCTCTTGCGGCCGCGGACCGCGAGCAGCCGCGAACCCATCACGCTGATACCGAGCCTGGGCAGCCAGTTGAAGATCCGGTTCATGATCGGATCCAGGCCGGCCGGGCCGATGTAGCGGGTGCTGTGGTCCATGATCTTTACTCCTTAGTGAGCACTGCTCTCTGTTGCGATAAGTGTTCCACTTTGGCGAAGGCAAAGTCAAGAGCAGTGCTCTCTTTTCTGTTTGCGCTGCTCACGAGCGACGTCGTCGTCCATCCACAGGTCTCACAGGGGGTGACAAGCCTGTGGATGAAATGGGAACGGCCCGGCGCGCGCTAGCCCGGAACGCACCCGACAATGTGGGGATGACGCGCGAGACCGTTCGCCGGGTAGTGCTCGCCCCGGACAAGTTCAAGGGGTCGCTGACCGCACCGCGGGTAGCGGCGGCCCTTGCCGCGGGCATCGCGCGGGTCGCGCCGCGGGTGCGGATCCGGCAGGTGCCGGTCGCCGATGGCGGCGACGGGACCGTCGACGCGTTCGTGGCGGCCGGGTGGACGCGGGTCGAGTTGACCGCGCCCGGTCCGACGGGCGTGCCCGGCGGCACGTCGTACGCGCGACAGGAGACGACGGCCGTCATCGAATTGGCGACGGTTGTCGGACTGGAGAAACTCCCTGGGGGCCAACCGGATCCACTCGGCGCGAGCACCTTCGGCCTTGGTGTCGTCATCGCGCACGCCCTCGACCACGGTGCCACCGACATCGTCCTCGGACTGGGCGGCAGCGCCTCCACCGACGGCGGAGCGGGCATGGCGCAGGCGCTCGGCGCCCGGATTCTGGACGCCGATGGCAACGAATTACCCAAGGGTGGTACGGCTTTGGCCCACGCCGCACAGCTGGACCGCTCCGCTACGCATCCCGGAATCGCTTCCGCCACTTTCACATTGGCCTGCGATGTCGACAACCCATTACTGGGTCCGACCGGAGCAGTCGCGGTCTACGCACCCCAGAAAGGTGCTGACGCAGGGGATCTCGAAACGCTGGAGTCCGCACTCACCAACTGGGCACAACTCGCGGGACCCGATGTCGCAAGCGAGCCCGGCGCGGGTGCCGCAGGCGGAACCGGTTTCGGCGCACTGGCTTTGCTCGGCGCACAGGTGCGCAGCGGCATCGAGGTAATCCTCGAACTCCTCGACTTCCCCGCCCTACTCGACGGCGCCGACCTAGTCATCACCGGCGAAGGCTCGCTCGATACGCAAAGCCTGCACGGCAAAGCCCCGATCGGCGTCTGCGACACCGCCCGTAAGGCGGGCGTCCCCGTCATCGCCGTCGTCGGCCGCACACTCCTTGCTGCCCAAGAGATTCGAGCGGCGGGCTTCACCGCCTGCTACCCGCTCACCGATCTGGAGCCGGACCCCGCCCGCTCGATCGCCAACGCGAGCCTCCTCCTGGAACAGGTCGGCGCGCGGATAGCCGAACAGCACCTGCGCCGTTAGGTCACCGAGGCGAGCAGGTTTCCGAGGAGGTCGTTGCGGTACTTCTCGCCCCATTCTTCGAGGGGGCGCAAGGCTGCGGCGAGTTCTACGCCGAGTGGGGTGAGGGAGTATTCGACGCGGGGCGGGACCTCGGGGTAGACCTCGCGATGCACGACGCCGCTCGCCTCGAGGTGGCGCAGGTTTTCCGCGAGCACCTTTTCGCTGACGCCGGTGAGCAGCCGGCGGATCTCGCCGAACCGTTGCGGGCGGGCGCTCAGTGCCCACATCAGGTGCAGTTTCCACTTGCCGCCGACGACATCGATCGCCACGGACATGCCACACACGTCGTGATCCGCGTCACCGCTCATGTCCACCGCACTCCTTCTGACCGCATTTCGAACCTCTAGGTAAGCAACCCCACCTGAACGTTCGGTCTTCCCGACCCTACCTGCGACAACGAGTATTGATTCCGGCGCCGACACCATCCGAACGAGAACCGAAGGGACACACAATGTCCGAACAGACCAGCCCCCGCTCCGTCTCCGTCGTCGGACTCGGCCCGATGGGCCAGGCGATGGTCCAGGCATTCCTGGACGCCGGCGTCCAGGTGACCGTGTGGAACCGCAGCAGCGACAAGGTCGACGCGATGGTCGAACTCGGTGCCGCGCGCGCCGCGACCGTCGCCGACGCACTGGACGCCAACGAGGTGACCGTGCTGAGCCTCACCCACTACGCCGCCATGTACGACGTGCTCGGGCAGGCCACCGATCACCTGGCGGGCAAGGTGATCGCCAACCTGTCCTCCGATTCGCCGGACAAGACGCGCAAGGGTGCCGAGTGGGTTCGCTCGCACGGTGCGCAATTCATTTCCGGCGGCGTGATGTCGGCGGGTGACAATATCGTCCATCCCGCGTCGTACATCTTCTACAGCGGACCGCGCGAGGTCTTCGACGCGCACGCCGAACTGCTGCGGCCGCTGAGCCCGCAGGAATACCTCGGCGCGGACGACGGTCTCGCACAGGTCTTCTACCAGGCGCTGCTGACCATCTTCCATCCGTGGCTGCTCGCGTTCGATCAGGCGACCGCGCTGATCGACCGGTCCGGGCACAGCATCGCCCAGTTCGTGCCGTTCGCCGTCCGCTCGGCCGCCGCGTTCCCCTACTTCATGGAGGAGTTCTCGGTCGCCAATCAGAACGGCGGCTGGGCCAGCCTGGCGAGCTTGAAGATGATGGACGCGGGCGCGCAGCACATCATCGATGCCAGCGAGGAGGTCGGCGTGGACGCGACGTTCTCGCACACCGCACAGTCGTTGTGGCGCAAGGCCGTTGCCGCCAGCGAGGCGAAGGGCGAGGCGGTGTCGACCTACGCCCTACTCCGTGGCGAGCAGGTGTAGCTGCTTGCGGTTCAGGCGGTTTCGCTACTCGACCCGAGACGCGGGAAGGGGGCGGTGGCGAAGATGACCTCCACCGCCACCTCGAAGTAGGCCGAAATCCGCAGTGCGAGATGCAGGCTCGGGCTGTACTCACCACGCTCCAAATAACCGACCGTCTGATAGTGCACGCCGAGCGCCTCCGCCAACTCGCGCCGCGAGATGCCGCGCTCGGCGCGCAGCATCGCGATGCGGTTGTAGATGGCCTCACTAGACACGCCGCATCGCCCTCTCGCGCCGGAGCGCAACGCTGGAGCCGGACTCGCGGCGCGCCATCCTGCGCAGCACCGTCGGCGCGAGGAGCAGCCCGATCACGGCCCAGACACCAAGCACCCCAACGGTTTCCAGGTGTCGCCAGGACTGGCCGAGCTCGACGGCCGCCGCCTGGTCGGGCAGCATCGCCGAGCGCATGCCGAGCCCGAGCCAGTACACCGGAAACACCTGGGCGACGCTCTGCAACCAGCCGGGCATCGACGTGATCGGGTAGAAGATGCCCGATACCGCGACCAGTCCCGTGATCGGCAACGTCATGAACGCGAAGTTGCGCGGGTTGGCGAACATCGACCCGAACACGGCCCCGATCGGCAAGGTGGCGAGCAGCCCGAGCACCATCACCCAGCACAGCGTCAGCCATGACCCGGCGTCGTCGAGCGCGAGTCCGTCGACGATGAACGACCCGGCCACCAGGATGATCGCACCGGGAATGAGCACCATGCCGGACACCTGGATGATTTTGCCGATCAGGAAGCCGACCATGCCGTTCGGGGTCGCCTTGGCCCGCAACAGCGTTCCGTCCTCGCGGTCGATGGTGAGCTGCTGCCCCATGCCGACCATTCCGTTGATCGCGACCAGCATGCCGATCACGCTCGGCAAGGCGAGCGAGCCGAGCAGCAGCCCGCTCGACTGGAACGACGCGTGCCGCATGAAGAACAACACGACCAGCACGACCAGTGGCCAGAACAGCAGCCCGAACAGGTCTTGACCATTGGTGAGCAACTGCCGCAGCTCGATCCTGCCGCGTACCCCGCCCTGGCGAACCGCCACCGCGATCGGGTTCATCGCCCCACCTCCTCGATCGTGCGCGGCTCGGACTCGACCTGACCGGATTCGAACCGGCGCACCAGCGTCATATAGGTGTCCTCCAGCGAGGCGCGGCGGACCTCCAGGTCGCCGATCGCGTCGCCGTATTGCTTGAACAGTTCGTAGACGAACTTGGTCGATTCGGCGGTCGCGTGCACGAAACGTTGCCCGTCGTTGGTCCAGCTCACCTCCGCTTCGCCGGCGATCCGGCGCGACAGCTCGTCGGCCGAACCGTCGGCGATGATCCGCCCGCCGGCCAGGATCAGAATCCGGTCGGCGAGCTTCTCGGCCTCGTCGAGGTCGTGCGTGGTGAGCAGGATGGTGGTCTGCTGGTCGTCGGCCAGCCGATGCACAAGATCGTGGAACTCACGCCTGGCCTCCGGATCGAATCCCGCGGTCGGTTCGTCCAGGAACAGCACCTCGGGGCGGCCGACGATGCCGATCGCGACGTCGATCCGGCGGCGCTGGCCGCCGGACAGGTCTCTGATCTTGCTGGACGACTGGTCGGTGAGGCCTACCGCCTTGATGAGTTCGTCTGTGTCCCAAGGTCGTTGGATGCCGTCAGTGCGGTACGGCGCGTAGAACGCACCAAGATAGTCCAGCAGTTCCCTGACCCGCCACTTGCCGTGATCACGCCACGATTGCAGGACGACGCCGATGCGCGCCCGCCACGCCTCGCCGCCGTGCGCCGGATCGATACCGAGCACCTCGACGCGGCCCGCCGACCGCATGCGGAAGCCTTCCAGGATTTCGATGGTGGTGGTCTTGCCCGCACCGTTCGGGCCGAGCAGCACCAGCACTTCGCCGTGCCTCGCTTGGAACGTCACATCGTGCAAGACGTCGGTGCTGCCGTACCGCATCCGCAATTTCTCGACGTCGAGTGCGACGCCCTGCCCCACTGTCATACTGCTCCCCCCGTTGCGGGTTTCTGTCTTTTCGTAGCATATCTACTACATTTCGCCACGACAATGCTTTCTTCAGAATCGAGATCCCTTGACATGCAGCCATTCGGCTGCCTAATCTCCAAACATGCAGCCAAACGGTTGCATAATGCGGAAAGGTGACATGGACGAGGTATTCAAGGCGCTGGCCGATCCCCATCGCCGACGACTGCTCGACAGCCTGAATGCCCGCAACGGGCAGACCTTGCGCGAGCTGTGCGCGGGGCTGGCGATGACGCGGCAGTCGGTCAGCAAACACCTCGCCGTGCTGGAGGCGGCCAACGTGATCACCACCCGCCGCAGCGGCCGCGAAAAACTGCACTACCTCAATGCCGAACCCATCAACGCCATCACCGAACGCTGGATCACCCGCTACGACCGCGGGCGCGTGCACGCACTCGCCGATCTCAAGAAAGCCTTGGAGGCAGCACCGATGAGCGACAACACCTTCGTCTACACGACCTTCATCAAAACCACCCGGGAAAAGCTGTGGCAGGCCCTCACCGAACCGGCCTTCACCAAGCAATACTGGGGTTCGTCCTTCGACACCGACTGGCAGCCCGGCTCCGAAATGGTCTGGCACCAACGGGATTGGACCAGCAAGGACCCGGAGCAGGTGGTGCTGGAAGCGGACCCGTACAACAAGCTCGCCTACACCTGGCACACCTTCGATCCCGCGTTCGCCGAGGCCTTCGACATGAACCCCGACGAAGTCGCCGCTTGGGCCCGTGAGCCGCGCTCCCATGTCTCCTTCGAACTCGAGCAGGCCGGCGACGATGTGGTCAAGCTGACCGTCGTGCACAACAATTTTCCGCCGAACAGCGGTGTGCGGGAAGGGATCAGCAGCGGCTGGCCGGGCATCCTGTCCAACCTCAAGACCTTGCTGGAGACGGGCGAGGTACTGCCGGACCTGGCCGTGTAGTTGCCGAGGCGGGCACCGGTGCGGGGCCGAAACGGTTTCCTCGCGGCCACGCACCGGTAAGCTGCACGGGTCCGTGTCCAGCTCGGTTGGAGCACGCGTCCGTCAGGGCGATTGCGGGACTGAGCCCGTCGCACAAATTGGGGAAATCATGATCAAGGTCCTGCTCCAAACCTCTATGGGTGACATCGAGCTCGAACTCGACGAAGCGAAAGCACCCAAGACCGTGCGAAACTTCCTGACCTACGTCAACAGTGGTCATTACGACGGCACCATCTTCCACCGCGTGATCGACGGCTTCATGATCCAGGGCGGCGGGCTGGACAAGACCATGCGGGAAAAGCCGGCCCCGAACCGGGTCGAGAACGAGGCCAAGAACGGGCTGAAGAACGTCATCTACAGCGTCGCCATGGCCCGCACCTCCGACCCGCATTCGGCGTCGGCCCAATTCTTCATCAACACCAGCGACAACGGGTTCCTCGACTACCCCGGGCAAGACGGTTGGGGCTACGCGGTATTCGGCAAGGTCTCCCGCGGCAACGACGTCGTCGACCAGATCGGGAAGGTCAAGACCGGTGGACAGGACGTGCCGGTCCAGCAGGTTGTGCTCACCTCGGCCACCGTGACCCGCTGACCAGCGGCGCAGGTATATTGCGGACTCTGACTTGTGAGGGGTCCGCGGTGGCAGTGCAGAGTGATGAGTTCTTCCGGGTCGTCGGCGGCCTGGTCGATGTGCAGGGCACGAAGGGTGCGAAGTACACCTCGTACAAGGTGCGCGGGAAGTTGTTCGGCTACTACTGGCCGCGCACCAAGACGGTCGGCTTGAAACAGCTGCTGTCCGAACAGAAGGCGCTGGTCGCCGAGCGACCCGACGTCTTCGAAGAACAGTTCACGGCAGGCGGTTTCGGCTGGGTCGTCGTCCACCTGGCGGGTATCGAGGCGGACGAACTGTCCGAGCTCGTCTTCGAAGCCTGGCGGTTGTCCGCTCCCGAAGACCTGGCCGCCGAGCTGCAGTCACCCCCAACGCCGAAACCGTAAAGTATTGCGCCCTATCGGATTCGAACGAGTACCTGATCCATTGCCTTGCGCACGAGGTCGGGGACGACGGCATCTTCGGCAGGGTAGCCGATAGGGATTACCGCGAAAGCCTTTTCGTTGCGGGGCCGCTGCAGCACCTCGGCGAGGAACTTCATCGGGCTCGGGGTGTGCGTCAGGGCGGCCAGGCCGGCGATGTGCAGCGCGGCAAGCAGCATGCCCACGGCGATGCCTACCGATTCGTCGCCGTAGTAGTGCTTGTAGGTGGTGCCATCCGGGCGCAAGCCGAAGCGCTGCTGGAAGACGACCAAGAGGTAAGGTGCGTCGGTGAGGTGCGGCTTGTGCTCATCGGTGCCGAGCGGCTGCAGGGCGGACAACCACTCCTCGCCGAGCCGCCCGTTGTAGGAGATCCGCTCCTCCGCCTCGGCCGCCTCCCGAATCCTGTTGCGCACGTTGGGATCTTCGACGAGCACGAACGTCCACGGCTGCTGATGCGCACCCGACGGCGCGGTGTTCGCCACCGCGATCGCGTCGAGCACCAACTGCTCCGGCACCGGTTCGGTCGAGAACATCCGCACGGTCCGACGCTCGTCCATCCGCGCGCGAAACGCGGCCGACGCGGCCAGCGCCTCCGCTACGGGAATCCGGTTCGGGTGGTACGCAACTGGCTGATAAGGCTGACCGTGCAGCGGCATCCATGTCGTCATGGATTGCAGTGTGATCCGCACCGACCGGAGCAGGCAACGCCGAGCCGAACTTACCGTCCACCCAACCAGACAACCCGCTCGGCGCGGCCGTGCCTACTCGCCGAGACAGCACGTCCGCCACGAATACAGGGGGAGCGTCAGCGCGCCGGTAAGGGCGCCTCCGCCGCCTCGGTGATCGTGACCTGTCCGGTGCGCAGGTAGGTCATCACCGCATCATCGATCACCTGGTTGCCACGGCTGAAGTTGCCGTGATCGCCACCCTCGACGGAGATCAGAGAGCCGTTCAGTGCGCGTGACATCGCCGGTCCCCCTTCGTATTTGGTGAGGGCATCGTGGCGACTCTGCAGGATCAGCGGTCGCGTACCGAGACCGGCGCCGGTGATCAGGACCGGCGTGGTGACGGGTTTCCATGTTCCACAGGCCATTCCGGAGCGAACGAGGTCGGCGCGCGCATCCATCGCATCGCCGCCGGAGGCGATGGTCGCGATCGCCGAGCCGATCACCTCGAGTCGCCCGGGGATCGCGTTCTCGTTGCAGGTGATCGCGGCGAACACGAACTGCCCGGTGGAGTCGGTGGAGGTGACGCCCTCGATGGCGCGCAACCGTTGCACGTTCGCCGGATTGGCCAGCGCATCCGCCATCGCGCGCGCGAAAACAGGCCAGTAGGTGCGGGTGTAGCTGGCGACCGACGTCGCGCCGAGCAGTGGGCCTTGCGTGGTAGCACCACGAGAGATCAAGGTGCGCAACAGGTTCTGCAGTTTCCCGGTCTGCTCGAGGCTGCCGGTGTAACCGTCGCGGGCGATCTCGGCGAGCGGCTCGGGCAGCGAGCCGGGCAGGTCGGCGAGGCTGGCCGGTGGCGGCGTCAGGTTGGCGTACCAGCCACCACCCTGGTCCACTGCCATCCGTACCCAGTTCTGATAGACCTGCAAAGCCGTGTCGCCGAGATGGTATTCGGCGCTGTGGTCGGCGATCCAGGCGAACAGATCATCGAGTCGTTGCTTGCCCGCGATCTGCTGCTGGGCGAATTCCTCGGTCCACACCCAGTCGGGATTGACGTTGGAGTCCAGCACCATTCGCTCGACCCGGCCGGGAAACAGTGAGGCGTACACCGCGCCGAGGTAGGTGCCGTAGGAGGTGCCGAGGTAGCTGATCCGGTCCAGCCCGAGCGCGGCCCGCACCGCGTCCAGGTCGCGGGCGGTGTTCTCGGTGGTGATGGTGTCGAGGTAGCCCGGATGCGTCTCGTCGCACGCCTTCTTGATGGCAGTGCGGTCGCCGCCGCCGAGCGGCACCTGGGCGCCGCCCTCGGCGGTGCAGTTCAACGGGGTGGCCCAGCGCAATCCGCGCGGCTGCACCGCGATCCGGTCGTAGTGGGCGTTCAGCTCGGCGGGCAGCACCTCGGTCCGCAGACCCCAGAAGTCCAGCCCGTCCGCGCCGGGTCCACCGGGGTTGGCGAAGATGGCGCCGCGCCGCTCCCCCGTTGCCGCGATCCGGCTGACGGTCACCTGGATCTTCGGCCCGTCCGGGTCGGCGTAGTTCATGGGCACGTCGACGACAGCACATTGCACGCCGTGCCCCGCGACCACCGAGCCGTCCGGGCAGGCCCCGAACGACGGCGCGGCGTCGGCCGTGCCCGAGCCGATCGATCCGCCGAGCAGGCAGACGGCCATGGCAGCCGCCGCCCGCGAAAACAGCCGTACCTTCATCATGTTTCGTACCTCCACGGGCCGCCGCCACGCGCGCGTACGCGACCCCGATCATGAGCATTCTGCGCAGGCAGGCACCGGCAGACAAGTCGAGCACCGGATTACGCCGGTCAGGCCCCCGAGGGCGCCGCCGTCCCCAGACCGAACGGGCGCGGCGCTATGCGGCGCGGAATGCGCGGATGACGTCGCACGGGAGTAGCGTCGAGCCATGTCGACGGAGGTCCGTATCAACACCGCTCTGGAACGCTTCGAGCTCTATGTCGACGGTGACAACGCCGGGTATGTCGAATACCAGGACACCCAGTCCGAACGCGCGTTCGTGCACACCGAGATCTACCCCCGCTATGAGGGCCAGGGCTACGGCCGAGTGCTGGTCGAGGCGGCCCTGAACAGCACTGCGGAAGACAAACTCGGCGCGCTGCCGATGTGCCGGATGGTGCACCACTTCATCGAGACCCGCCCCGAATATCTGGTGATGGTGCCGCACTGGGCGCGCGACAGCCTGAACCTGCCTCAGTAAGCGGCGACCGCCCCGTCCAGTGCCTGCTGCAGATCGGTGCGCACCAGCCGCGCGATATCGCCCGGCTTGCTCGGCAATTCGGTGATCGGCACGCCGAAGTAGAAGCTGGCCGACTTGGCCTGCTCCTTGTTCGGCTGCACCGTCGGGTCGGCGCGCGGCCCGTAGCTCAGGCCCATCGACACCAGCACCGGCTCGACGCCGAGCTTCATCGCGCGAAACGCGATGTGCCCGATCCCGCTACCGACCGGCTGGACCTGGGTGGGGTCGACCTCGTTGCAGGTGCCCTCCGGGAACACCGCGACGCCGTCACCGCGCGCGATCCGCTGCGCGCAGATGTCCATCATCCGCTGACCGGCCGCGTTGACCGCCCGAATCCCGTGGTCCTTACCGCGGAACACCGGAATCCCGCCCATCATGTCGATCTTGCGCCGCTGCTCGGGCTCCTCGAACAACTCGTCCTTGGCCAGCACCCGGACCCGCCCGATCACCGGTCGCAACGCGCTGCGCCACGCCGCCGCCGCGACCGTGTACGGATCGTTCTCGGAAAGATGATTGATCGAGATCAACAGCGGTCGGCCCTGCCGGATCGCCGCACGCAAACCGGCCTGCGCACCCTCGGCGTAGGAGACGCGGGGATAGTAACGACGACCCAGAATGGCGTATGCGGCCCAGGCTTTCAGCCGATTCTGCCGATGATCGAGATAGAAGTCGTACACGGTATCGCTGTTCTCGAGGCGTACCTCGGGAGGTTCCATGACACGGACTCTACGACGGCCGCAAGCGCCCAGCATCGGGCCCCGAGACAAATTCCCGGTACCGAACTGCTCAGCAGAAGCGCATATCGCCGAAACAACTGCGATGATGTCCGAGTGGCACGCGCAGACGACCCGGATGATCGGAAAACTCGCGGCGGGCACGGCGACCGCAAGCGGCGCGATTTCCGGCACGGCGAGCAGACGGTGCGCGCCGGCACCCTGCTGGTGTCGGCGACCGAACTGGCCGAACCTACCTTCCGGCGCACCGTTGTCTACATCATCGAGCACAACGATGCGGGCAGCCTCGGCGTCGTGCTGAACCGGCCGAGCGATACGGCCGTGCACGACGTGCTGCCCCGCTGGACCGAGGTGGCGGCCGCGCCGCGCACCCTGTTCATCGGCGGCCCGGTCAAACGCGACGCGGCGCTGTGCCTCGGCACCATCCGCGTCGGCGCGACCATCGACGGCATCCCCGGCCTGCGCCGGATCGACGGCCGGGTGGTACTCGTCGACCTGGACGCCGACCCGGAGGAGATCGGGCAGCTGGTCGAGGGCATCCGCATTTTCGCTGGTTATGCGGGCTGGACCTTCGGCCAACTGGAAGGCGAGCTGGAGAACGACGACTGGATCGTGCTGTCCGCGTTGCCCTCCGACCCGATCAGCACCGGCCGCGCCGACCTGTGGGCGCACGTGCTGCGCCGCCAGCCGCTGCCGCTCTCGCTGCTGGCGACACACCCGATTGAACTAGAACGCAACTGAAGACGTGTACTCCTCGAACAAGCGAATTAGGGCATGGCGACGCGACAACTGATCTGGCGAGAACATGGGTAACTCATCGGGTACGCCCAGAACTCGACTCGGCACCACGCCGCCGGCCCGCAACGTAAGTCCGGAGGCACCTACTTGTGCGCAAAATACTCGGAGAGGCGGACAAGCCCGACAACCGAACCGAGTTGTTGCGGGTCCTGTACGACGAACATGCGGCCGCTCTATGGCGGTACACGCTCGGTTTGGTTCGCGACCCTGGACGGGCCGAGGACATCGTGCAGGAAACGTTGCTGCGCGCGTGGCAACGCCCGCAGGTGCTGGATCAGTCCGACACGTCGGCGCGCGCGTGGCTGTTCACGGTGGCGCGCAATCTCGCCGTGGATGAGCATCGCAGCGCCCGCAACCGGCGCGAGTTCCGCACCGACGCACCGCCCGAGCAGGCCACGCCCGATCAAGCCGATCGCGCGCTGGACGGCTGGGTGGTCGCGGACGCGTTGGGCAGGCTCAGTCCCGATCACCGCGAGGTGATCGTGCGGGCCTACTATCGGGGCCTTTCCACCCACCAGATCGCCGAGGAACTCGACATCCCGGCGGGCACGGTGAAATCCCGGATGCACTACGGCATGCGGGCACTACGGCTGGCATTACAGGAGATGGGGGTGACGAACCAATGACCGACATCGCTGACGACTACACCACGTGGGACGCGCCCTACGTGCTCGGCTCCCTGACCAGAACCGAGCGCCGGGAATACGAAGAGCATTTGGCCGGCTGCCCCGCATGCCAGGCCGCCGTCGCCGAACTGGCCGGCATGCCTGGCATGCTCGCGATGGTCGAACCCGCGACCGCGCTCGCGATGATCGAGCTACCCGAAGCCATTGCGGCGGAGCTGGGCTCGTCGTCGGGCCTGGGCTCGGCTGCGGCCGAAGCCGGTCCGCCGGTGCCGCAGTTGCTGCCGAGGCTCGCCGACGCGGCCGCGAAGCGCAGGCGCCGCAGCCGGTGGGTGGCCGTCGGTGCGGCGGTCGCGGCGGCCGCTGCCGCGGTGGCCATCGCGGTTCCGGTGGTCGCCACCGTGACCTCGTCGGGCAACACCAGCTCCGAACAGGTTGTCGCGGAACGCAGTATGCAACCGCTCAAGCCGAATCCGGTGACGGCCAGCTTCAAGGTCGTGCAGGCCAACGGCAAGACGCGGATCGTCATGACCTGCAGCTACGGACCGAGCGACCAGCAGTACAGCTGGAATCTGAAGTTGTTCGTGCTCGGCACCGACGGCAGCCAGACCGAGCTCGATCAGTGGCCGGCCGGACCGGGCACCGAGCTGACGATCGACCGGACCATCGACAAGACGCCGGAGCAGATCCAGGCCGTGCAGATCCGGTTGGCGTCCTCGGGCGAGACGCTGCTGTCCGGAACCGTCTGAGCACACACCGATCCCCCGCCGGATACCGGCGGGGGATCAGTACCCCTCGTCGCAAATTGGTCAGCTGGTCTGGCGACGGAAAATCGAGTTCGCCCAAAGGAATCCGACAAGCGTGAGGCCCGCACACCAGGCGAGCGCGAGGATGCCGTTGTTACCGATCTCGGTGCCCATCAGCAGGCCGCGCACCGTCTCGGTGATCGGGGTGAACGGCTGATACTCGGCGAACTGACGCAGCCCGACCGGCATGGTGTCGGTGCCGACCAGACCGCTGCCGAGGAACGGCAGCATGATGATCGGGAAGATGACGTTGCTCGCGCCCTCCGGGTTCGGCGACAGCAGGCCCAGCGCGACCGCGAGCCAGTTCAATCCGAAGATCGTGAAGCTGAGCAGCCCGAGCGCGGCGATCCATTCGAACACGTTGGCGTCGGGCCGCCACCCGATGAGCAGCGAGACCGCGGCCATCAGCACGATGCCGCCCAGCGCCTGCAGCAGCGCGCCGAGCACATGGCCGGTCAGCATCGACGACTGCGTAATCCCCATGGTGCGGAACCGATTAACGATGCCCTTCGAAGTGTCGGTCGCGATGGACACCGCCACCGACGCGGTGATGTAGGCCGGAACCATCAGCAGCATGCCGGGCGCGAGGTAGTCGATGTAGTTTCCGCCGGAAGACTTTTCCAGCGCGCCACCGAAGACGAACTTGAAGATCAGCAGCAGGATGGTCGGCATCACGATGACGCCGACGCTCATGCTCGGATACCGCTTGGCATGAGTCAGGTTGCGCCGCAACATCGTTGCCGAGTCGGCGAGCGCGTAGGACATGGTACTCATCAGACGGGTTCCTTTTCGGAGGTCGGCTGGCCGGTGAGGGTGAGGAAGACATCGTCGAGGTTGGGCGTGTGCACGGCGAGTCCCTCGACCTCGATCTGCTCGTAGTCGAGCCGATCCAGCAGGGCCCGTAGCGATTTCACGCTGCCGTCGCTCGGTACGGCGAGGGTCAGGTCTTCGTCGGCGTCGTCGAGCACCTGTGCGGCGACGCCGAGCGCGGCGGACGCGGCGAACAAGGCGGCGCGGTCGGCGAACTGCAAGCGGATGTGCCCGCCGGGCACCAGTCGCTTCAGTTCCGCCGCAGTGCCTTCCGCGACGATCCGGCCGTGGTCGAGCACCGCGATCCGGTCGGCCAGGTAGTCGGCCTCCTCCAGGTACTGGGTGGTGAGGAAGACGGTGACGTTGTAGTCGTCGACCAGGCCGCGGATGAGCTCCCAGATGGCTCGCCTACTGCGCGGGTCGAGGCCGGTGGTCGGCTCGTCGAGGAAGATGATGCGCGGGTCGCCGACCAGCGTCATGGCCAGGTCCAGCCGTCGGGTCATGCCGCCGGAGTAGGTGGACGCGGGCTTGTCGGCGGCCTCGACCAGGTCGAAGCGCTCCAGCAGATCCGCTGCCAGCCTTCGGGTTTCGCGGCGCGGCAGGTGCTGCAGGTCGCCCATCAGCTGCAGGTTCTCCCGGCCGGTGAGCAGCTCGTCGACGGCGGAGAACTGGCCGGTGACGCCGATCGCCTTGCGCACCGCGTCGCGGTCGGCCTCGACATCGTGGCCGCCGACCCGGTTGTCGCCGCCATCGGCGTGGATCAGCGTGCTCAGGATCTGCACGGTGGTGGTCTTGCCCGCGCCGTTCGGGCCCAGTAGCGAGTAGATCGTGCCCTCGGGGACGGTGATGTCGATGCCGTCGAGCACCACCTGCTCGCCGAACGATTTGCGCAGGCCCAGTGCCGAAATGGCAGGTGCGCGATGGCCGTTGACCATGACGGTCCTTTCAGTGAATTACATCATTGAATGCGCATGCGCGCATGCATCATCGACACCGCTCCCAGGGAGCGGCTTTTCGGGTCGGACAGGTGCTATTCAGTTGTGCGGAACCACGATTCGGCTAGATGTCGAGGTCTTCGATCTGCGGCCGCTTCGCGATATCGACGACCCGTTCGTAAACCTTGTCCGGCAGCTTGCCTTTCAACTCCTCGATCGAGTCGACGATCTCCAGGATGAAATCGCCCCAATCCTGTTCGCCGACACCGAGCATGCGCCGCCAGTTCTTCAAATCCTTGATCCAGTTGGCCGATTGCGGATATTCGTCCCAGCTGGCGTAGTGGGCGTGCAGCACGAACTTGCCTTTGCGGCTGCGGAACACCCGGACGTGTTCCATCCGATGGTCGTTGACGTCGTTGGTCTCGAAGAGCAGCGCGCCGGAGAACCGGACCTGCCGGACACCGTTGTGCCCGACCCGGACGATGACCTCGTCGTACCCTTCTTGCCGACCTTCCTCCAATTCGATGAACCGGCGCAGCGCCGTGGTCACCGCCCCGGAGAGATTGCCGCCTACCAGTTCCTGGGCCCGCTGGAACAGCGGCAGATCGTCATCGGCAACATAGATCGTCTTGTTGGGCATGATTCGACTATACGTAGATGTATACGTACACGCAAGCCTTGCGACACCGCCCGGCGAAATGCGGCATTTCGGAATCCGGCTCTTGTAGGTTGCTGGAAGGTCACCACTATCCGCCGACTGGCAGCGAACCGCCAGCTCGGCACCAGCTGCTGGACGCGGATTGCGAGAAGGTGCGGCTGTGAAGCCTCTGAACGCCGAGCGAAAGCACAGCATGCGATTGGTGCTGGGGAGTTGCCTGCTGTCGCTGGCCTTGCCGCTGACCGCCGCGACACCCGCGTCGGCCAAGTTCGTCGATCCCGCGACGCTGCCCGTCCGAATCGGCCACCAGCTGGTCAAACGGACCATGGACGGCTACTCGTTCATGATCATCGAGGCGAATACCGCGGCCAACAGCACGCCGCCGCTGGACCAGAATCCGTTCAGCAAGGAAGCGTTCCTGTCCGGGATCGGCATCGGCCAGGTCGACGGGCCCAAACGCGGCAAGATCGTCAGCGCGGTGCTCGAGGTCGGCTACGAAATCGGCTATCCGGTGGCGCTGGCGCCCAACGGGATCACCGCGACGCTCAACTCGCCGTCGGTGGCGGTCACCGGAAACGCCAAGCCGAAGATCGCAGGCACCACCTCATCGCAGTCCCAGTCCCAGTCTCAATCCCAATCCGAGTCCCAGTCCGAATCCGAGTCTGCCTCGTCGGAAACCCCGTTGAACTACGAACTCGGCGGCGAGTTCGGCGCGCTGGCCACCGTGCTGCCGTCCCAGCAGACGTCGTTCCAGGTGGGACACGGCGGCATCGTCGCGACGACGCTGGCGACGGTCGCGCTGACCCAGCCGATGGCCTACGCCGACCTGTCCAACACGCACCTGACCGTCACCGGCGCGTTCGGGCCGGTGACCGTGCGCACCTTCGTCAAATTCACCCTGGTGACGCCCGGCGGACAGACCAGCGAGGTCGTCTACAGCGACCCCATCGAGCTGAGCTGACCGCCCTCCGGTAGCGGCGCCGGCGCCGCACTTCCGGTTCGGCGTTGAACCGTCCGTGCTCCCAACCCGTATCACTGCTGTACGCAGGAAGTGATCTCGCGTGTGCCCAGGGCACAGGGGGACACCGCGGGAAGGAGTGCCGATGCAGAGCCGGGTCGTGGATTATTTGGTGCAGGCGGTTTCGGCCTTGGGAGTCCGGCACATCTTCGGCGTCGACGGCGCGAATATCGAGGATCTATACGACGCGATCTTCGATGCGCCCTACGACGTCACCGGGGTGATCGCCAAGCACGAATTCTCGGCGGCCACCATGGCCGACGGGTACGCCCGCTCGACCAGTGGACTCGGTGTGGTCGCCGCGACGTCCGGCGGTGGCGCGATGAATCTCGTTGCCGGACTTGCCGAATCGTTCGCCTCGCGGGTACCGGTGCTCGCGCTGGTCGGCCAGCCGCCGACCGCGCTGGAGGGCAATGGCGCCTTTCAAGACACCAGCGGACAGGCGGGCACCATCGACGCTGCCCGGATGTTCCAGGAGATCACCCGCTATTGCGCACGCGTCGAATCCGCCGCCGACCTGCCGGATCTGCTGGCCAGGGCGGTCGGCGCGGCCCGGCGTGGTGGGCCTGCCGTGCTGCTGCTGCCCAAGGACGTGCAGCAGGCGGACATAGGCGCGGCTCGGCCGATTCGGTTGCCCAGCAAGGTATATCGGCGCGACGAGGCCGGTCTGACCCGGCTGCGCGACGCGCTGACGACGGCGCGGCGGACCGGGAAGATCGTGATCATCGCCGGTGACCAGGTCGCCCGCGACGACGCGCGGGACGAACTGGCCAGGTTGGCCACCGTCCTGGATGCCGCGGTCGGCGTCGCGCCCGATGCCAAGGACACCTACGACAACACCGATCCCGGCTTCTGCGGGGTCGCGGGCACCATGGGGCATCCCGAACTCGGCGCGGCCGTCCGGTCGGCGGCATTGTGCCTGCTCATCGGCACAACGATGCCCATGACAACCCGGACCGGGCTGGACGAGTCGCTGGCGAACGGCACGGTGGCGAGTATCGGTGTGACACCGCCACACCTGCCGACAACCCATGCCACCAGTACCGACTTGGCACGCACCCTGGGCGAGCTGGCCGACGAATTCGCTGCTGCCACTGCGGCACCCGAGCGGCGCACCACCACTTCGCTTACCCCACTGCATGTTCCGAAAGCCTCCGGCCCCGGGCTGCGCTATCGGCAGCTGGTGGAGACGATCGACGCGGGGCTGCCCGACGGCACCGACGTCTTCGCCGACGCGGGCAATACCGGTGCGGCCGTGGTGCATCACCTGCGGGTACCGCGCCGTGGCCGGTTCGTGGTCGCGCTCGGGATGGGCGGCATGGGTTACGCGTTCGGCGCGGGCATCGGTTCCGCGTTCGCCCGCGGGCACGGGTCCGACGGGGTGCGGCGCACGGTGGTGGTGGCTGGTGACGGCGCGTTCTTCATGCACGGCATGGAGATACACACCGCGATCGAACACGCGCTGCCGATCACGTTCATCGTGCTCAACAACAACGCCCACGCCATGTGCGTGACCAGAGAACAGCTGTACTACCGAGATCGCTACAGCTTCAACCGATTCCGGCCAGCACACCTCGGTGACGGCGTCGCCGCTATGTTCCCCGAACTCCCCGCTTTCTCGGTGCGGCTACCGACCGAGCTGGCCGCGACGCTGCGGCACTGCATGGAAACCCCAGGGCCGTCGTTCATTTCGATCGACGTCGACCCGGACGAGGTACCACCGTTTCTTCCGTTCTTGACGACCATCGAACAATCCAGGAGTAAGCCGTGACGACAAGCGCCCTGCCAGCCCTCAGCGATATCCCGGAGCACGCGCTGCCGCCCGGGCTCTTGCGGATCGAGAATTCCGACAAGGACGCGACCACCCCGATCATCGTGGACATGCTGCGGTCGGTGTACCCGCACGACCAGATCTTCGGCGAATACTGCCCGGTGCAGGCCTATATCGCCGCGCCGCCGCGCGAGGTGTACGAATACCTCGCCGACACCCGCTCGCTGGAGGAGTGGACCTACAGCCTGCGCGGCTTCGTGCCGACCGAGGAACCCGGCCTGTGGCTGGCCTACGACCGGCTCGGCGACGAGACCGAGATCTTCACCCGCACCGTCGCGCACCCCGAGGGGATGACCGTCGACTACCACTGCGCCTGGGACCAGTCGCAGCACCTGTGGATGATCTACCTGCTGCGGGTCGTCGACGCGCAGACGGTGTTCAACAAGCCGGGTTCGGTGGTGCTGTGGGTCAATTGCCGGCACCCGTTCTACGACGAGAACCCCTATCCCGAGACCGCTCCCGCGAAGCGCCCGGTGTGGGTCGGCGACTTCTGGGACATGTTCTCCGCCGGCCATCAGCTGGAGATGGACAACCTCAAGGCGATCTGTGAGTACCGGGCGGCGCATGGCCTGCCCATCAAGCCCGACTGGATGAAATGAGACCCGGCATGACCCCCACCAACCCGGACGCACCCGCGCTGCCCTCGGTCAGCCTGGTCGATGTGGCCAGCTACCTGCCTGGGGAGCCGGTCGGCACCGAATACTTCACCCAGTTCTCCCGTTCGGACCGGATGGCCAAGAACGTGATGTTCCGGTCGCCCAAGGCCCGTCACCATGTGGATCGGGACGAGACCGCGGTGGACATGGTCGAACGCGCCGTCGCGCCGTTGATCGAACGTCATGGCGCGCAGTTCATTTCGGACATCGACGTGCTGATCACGCACACCCAGCTGCCGGATAATCCGGTGCTGGGCGCCGGGCCCGAGGTGGCCAAGCGGCTGGGCGCGCACCCCGCCTTCGTGTACGACGTGCACAACGGTGGTTGCGCGGCCTTCGTGCACATGATGTCGATCGCTCGAATGGTGTTGCAGACCACCAACGCTCGTACCGCGCTGATCGTGGCGACGCAGAACTGCGCGGGCCCGGTGTTCACCCAACCCGACATTCGCAAACTGGCGCAGGCGCCGGTGCCCGGTGACGGCTGCGGGGTCGGGCTGCTGGTCAAGGACGACAGCGCGCCGATCCTGGACATCGAATGCCGCACCTATCCCGAATTCGCCGGGGACATGGAGTTTTCCACCAACGGCGAGCGCAAGTACTGGGAGCCGGGCGAGGGCCAGGGCTGCGTCAGCTTCACCGAATCGAAGATCACCAAGGTGTTCGCGCGTGGCAACCGGCTGGTGCCGGAAGTGGCACTGGCGGTGTGCGATCGGATCGGGGTGAAGGGGCGTGACATCGACACGTTCGTCACCAATCAGCCGAACCGGCTGTTCCTGCGCAACTGGCACGACGCGCTCGAGCTGCCCGCCGAACGACATCCGGACACCTTCGACATGTGCGGAAACCTTTTCGCCGCAGGTATTCCGGTGACATTGGATGTGGAGAACCGGGCGGGCAGACTGCGCAACGGCTCGGTAGTCCTCATGTCGGCGTTCGCGCACGCGGGTGACTTCGCCGGCGCCGCGGCCATCCGGTGGGGCGCGGCGCGATGAGCCTGCACCTCGTCGACGAGACCACGCCGTCACGGCGGCCTAGCGGCTCGTCGACGCCACCCCGGTTCGATCTGACCCTCAGCGAAAACCCGTTCCCGCCGCTGCCTTCGGTGCTTCGCGCGGTGAACAGCGTGCTGGCACAGGCCAATCGCTATCCGGAGTTCCTGCCGCTGCGGCTGCCGAAGCTGATCGCGCGGCATCTCGGCGTGCAGCCGGATCAGGTGGTGGTCGGCTCCGGCGCGACCGGGGTGGCGATGCAGATCATCCAGTCGCTGACCACGCCTGGCGCCGGAATGGTTTATGCGGCACCGACCTTCGACGGGTACCCGATCATGGCCGAGATGGCGGGCGTCGAGATGGTGCCGGTGCCGTTGGACGCCGCGGGCAACCAGGATCTGCGCACGATGACCAAGGCCATCGACAAGTGGACCGAGCTGGTGGTGGTCTGCCGTCCGCACAATCCGACCGGCACGGTGGTCTCGGCCAGCGAGTTGAAGACGTTCTTGAGTAGCGTGCCCGCGCGGGTACCGGTGATCCTGGACGAGGCGTACGTCGAGTTCCTCGGCGCCGCCGACTACATCGACCCGCTGGCCATGCTGAGCAGGCATCCGAATCTGCTTGTGCTGCGGACCTTCTCGAAGGCGTACGGGCTGGCCGGGCTGCGCATCGGGTACGCCTTCGGCAGGCGCGAACTGATGGCCAGGGTGCGCAGGCTGCAATTGCCGTTCGGGGTGAGTTCGGCGGCGGTGGCCGCGGTATCCGCGTCCTACGCCGCCGAACCCGAACTCGCCGCGCGGACCATGCGGATCACCGCCGCGCGGGAAACACTGCGGGACGCGTTGCGCCGCTGCGGGATCGCGGTGCCGCTCAGTCACGCGAACTTCCTGTACCTGCCGGGGCCCGGTGTTGCTACCGCGCTGCGGCGGGCGGGCATTGCCGCCAAGGCGTATCCCGATGGGAGCGCGCGTATTTCGGTCGGCGATCCGGCGGCGGATCACGCGGTGCTGGAGGCCTTGGCGACGCTGCGTTAAGCGGCGGCAGGCAGTTCGCCTTCCTCGCCGGACTCCGCCGCCTTCTTGGCCCAGCGCTGCGACAACGCGGCGCAGGTGATCAGCTGAATCTGGTGGAACATCATCAGCGGCAGCACGATCAGCCCAACCGGCTGGCTGGCGAAAAGCACTGTCGCCATGGGCAGCCCGGTGGCGAGGCTCTTCTTCGAGCCGCAGAACACGATGACGATCCGGTCCGGCATGGCGAAGCCGAAGATCCGGCCGATCAGCATGGTCGCGGCGATGACGAGCGCGAGCAGCACACAGCACACACCGGCCAGCGCGAGGATCCGCCACGGCGAGAGCATGTGCCAGATGCCTTCGACCATGCCCGCACTGAACGCGCTGTAGACGACGAGCAGGATCGAGCCACGATCCACCAGCTTCGTCGGCTCGGCGTACCGGCTGAGCCAGCGGTGCACCTTCGGCCGGATCAGCTGGCCGACGGCGAACGGCACCAGCAGCTGCAGCACGATGTCGCCGATCGAGGAGAAGTCGACGCTGGCCTGGCCGGTGGTGTTCATCAACAGGATGACCAGCAGCGGGGTCACGAAGACACCGAGCAGGTTCGACGCCGTCGCGCTGACGATCGCGCCGGGCACATTGCCCTTCGCGATCGAGGTGAAGGCGATCGAGGACTGCACGGTGGACGGCACCAGGCACAGGAACAGCAAACCGGTGTACAGATCGTCGGTGAGCACCCCCGGCACCAACAGGTGGGCCGCCAGGCCGAGCAGCGGGAAGAGCACAAACGTGCTCGCCAGCACGACGATGTGCAACCGCCAGTGGGTGAGGCCGGCCAGGGCCTCCTTCGGCGATAGGCGGGTGCCGTACAGCAGGAATAGCAATGCGATGGCAATCTTCGTCAGCACACCGACTACGTCGGCAGCGGTACCCCGGGCGGGAAACACGCTGGCCAGGGCAACCGTAGCGAGGATCGACAAGATGAATCCGTCGATATAGAACTTGCTGAGGAATCGCACACCACACGCTAACGCCGAGGGTGTGTCCGGATGGAACCGAAAAGTACGTAATTCGTCACACCATAGGACCTCTTGGCATATTAGAAAAATACGAACGTTCGTCCGTACACTTTCTGCAGCGTATGCGAACGAAGGAGCAGCAATGAAGATCCGCAGACTCGGCTGGGCAGGCGTAGAAGTCGAATTCGACGGGGCCACACTGGTGATCGACGCGGTGCAGGACAGCGAGCCGCTGCGCAGCTCGCTGCCGCACGACGCGTTGACCGCCCCGCGCCAGCCGAATGCCGCGCTGGCCGCCCTGGTCACCCACCTACATTCCGATCACGCCGACCCCGCCGCGTTGCGCCGCATCCTGACGACGGACGGGATCGTCCTGCGCCCGGCACCGATGGTGGGTTCAGGCGATGATCTCGTGTGGACCAGGGATGCCGAAAAAGGTTTTGCCGCACACGATCTGACGACCCAGGTGATGGACGAATGGGAGACCACCACGATCGGCCCGTTCGAGGTCACTGCCGTTCCTGCCGTCGACGGCCTCGGCGACCTGCAGGTGAACTGGGTCGTCAGCGCCGGCGGCCACCGCATCTTCCACGGCGGTGACACCATCTTTCACGGCCTGTGGTGGCTCATCGCCCGCCGGTGCGGTCCCATCGACGCGGCGATACTGCCGATAAACGGTGCGGCAGTGCGGTTTTCCCACCTGCGCCCGGCGAGCCCGCTGCCCGCCGTGCTCACCCCGGAGCAAGCGGCGACGGCGGGCAACATCCTCGGCGCACGCACGATCATCCCGATTCACTTCGGCCTCGACAGCCCGCCGTACTACGTGGAGGTCGACGACTCGCTGGCCAAGTTCCAGGCCGCGGCGGCCGACCTCGGTGTGCACGTCACCGTGCTGGCACCGGGCGAATCACGAGAGCTCGGAGCTTTAGCGACAACGCACGGCGAATAGCCCGGCTATCGACGTCGGCGCAGGAACCACACACGGGAGCGGCTGCTCGTCTGCTGTGCGATACCCAGGTATTCAGCGAAAGTCGTTGCGTCCGAAGCGGTAGACGTCTTCGGTTTGTCTGCGGCCCAGGCAATGAACCGTTCGGTGAAGTCGTCGCCGCAGGTGTGCACCAGCACTGGGAAGCGGCGTGCGACTTCGCCCGCGCGTTTGTGCAGCAATGCGCGGGCTGCCGCGGCGACGGCTTCGGTATCGAAGCCGTCCGGGGCCGGGCTCCCGGCTACCAAGGCCCGGACCAATGCTGCCTGTCGCTCGGCAAGCACGTCGGCGTCGGTCTGCGCCTCGGGCGACCTCATGTACGCGCCGATCGGGCGTGGCCCGTGATGGACGGGCGATGCGCGGCCGCCGCGATAGCGTCGAGTTCATCGAGGAGTTCGGCGGCGGGTGGATAGTTGCCGTCGCGTTCCAGCATCAGAGGTACGGGGTGGATATCGGTGAATTCGCTGACGAGCGTGAGGACTTCGGCGGGGATCGGGTCGGTGTGCGTGTCGTGGTAGCGGCCGCCGGATTCGTGGCCGCCCGCGACATGGCAGTAGGCGATGCGTTCGGTGGGCAGGCGCAGGAGTTCGTCGAGGGGGTCGCGGGCGCGGTTGCGGGCGTTCGCGTAGACGTTGGCGATATCGAGCAGCAGGTATACCCCGGTGCGGTCGACGAGTTCGGCGAGGAATTCCGACTCGGTGTATTCGTCGTCCGGCCAATCGAACAGTGCCGCAATGTTTTCCACAGCCAGCGGTACGTCGAGCGCTTCCTGGGTGCGGGAGATGTTGCGGGCCAAGACATTCAAGGACGCTTTAGAGCGGGGTACCGGAAGTAGATGTCCTGCTTCGACTCCGCCGGCCCGGACGAACGCGACGTGCTCGCTCACCAGTGGTGCGCCAACCGCCTGCGCGCACGCGGCGAGATGTTCGATCCGATGCTCGTCCACGGGTTCGGCGCCACCGAGCGACAACGAAATGCCGTGCGGCACAATGGCTACCCCTCGGTCGATCAATGCCGTCAGTTCATCGGGAATCGCAACTTCCGACCGGCCGAGCAGCCGTCGCCGCACTCGCAGCGACTCCGCGATCACCTCACCGAATCCGAGACCAGTCAGCTCCGCGATCACCCCGCAGATCTCCGGGCGCCAGCCGATACCGAGCGCCCCGTCCGGCAACGGTCCACTCATCCGATGCGGGCCGTGGTCAGCCGCCACAGCCACCACCGCAGCCGCCACCACCGCCACAGCCACCACCACCGCCGCTGTCGCCGCTGCTACCGCCGTCGCCGCCCGAAGAGCTCGGGGGCTGAACAGCATTCGCGAGCCCGGGATCGAGGGACAGCAGCGCGGCACCGCCGAAGACCGCGGCGGCGAGCGCGGCGCTCTCGGCGCCGTAGGTGGCGTAGGCGGGCGAATTGGACGGCCGCAGATGCATATTGCTACTGGTCGCGTTCTTGCGGGCCAGTCGGCCGAGCGGAGTCAGCCGGGGTTTGGCCACCACGAGCCAAAAACCGAACGCCTGCACCACCAGAGCGATGACCAGGAACGCGACGGGGTTGTGATTCAGCGTCCCTGCGATGAATCGCACCACACCGACCGCGCCGACGATCAGCAACGGCAGCCCCGCGTCCCACAGCCTGCGCCGGAAGGCCGCGTCGGGAAAGTAGCCGCGCTTGATCATCGAGTCGCGCAGCGGGCCGAGGGCCGCCGCCGAATTGGCGGTCAGCGAGACGACCGTCGGCTTGGCTCCGGCGACGATCCGGTCGTAGATCGACCGGGTGAACGGGTCGAGGCGATGCTTGTCCGCGTCGGTCAGTGGCCGCGCCGGTGCGGCCGCCGAGTCGATCAGGTCGTGGCTGCGCAGCCGGGCCAGCGCGGTCAGCACCGCGCGGCGATCGTCGAACAGCATGGCGATCTCGGGTAGCGACAGGTCCATGCCCGGTCGCTCGATGCCGCGCTTGTCGACGGCGCCGCGGGTCACCCGCAATCGCATCAACAATCCGAATAGCAGCGCGAGGCCGATGAATGGCCAATACAGCGCCATGAAGTCGGGTCCGGAGATTCCCCAGGTATTGCCTGCGGCAACAAAGTCGAGCGAGTTCATTTCCACCCCGAAAATCAAGCTGTACTGCAACGCCCCAAGTATGGACTGCCGATACCGCGGCCGACAGGGTTCGACCCGAAATGTAACTCGGTCGATTCAACCCACCCGGATATCGAAGCGCCACACGGAAAGGCCTGGTCGGCACAGTGCTACGCGGACCGCGGGGAAATGGTTCGATGGTCTGATGCGACGCGAGTATCAGGTGAACGCGGCGCCCGCGCAGGGCACGGCGAGTCGCGTGCTGTTCCGCTTCGCCCTCGGCGGCCGCGAGTTCGTGCTGCGCCAGACCATCATCGAGCCCGGCGGCAGCAGCGGCTGGCATTATCACGACGGCACGCTGCTGGTTGTGGTCACGCGCGGCACCCTCGATCATCCCGGCGCGGACTGCGCACCGGTGGTCTACCGTCGCGGGCGCGTCTTTCGTGAGCCGAGTGGCCCGAGTTATCCACATGTCGCACGCAACCGCGGCTCAGTGCCGGTTCACCTGTGCGTGCTTTACGTCAATCCGCTCGGGAGTCCGCTGTCCCGCAGCGTGCCCGCACCGGAGTGCGAAAAAGGTCGTTAGGTCGCGGGCTGGCAAGCGTCGCGCAGCGAGCACGCGCCACACGCACTGCCACAACCGCCGACCTCTGCGGGCGGCGCGATGGCGGCAGCCGTCGAGGCTGCGGCATTGGCTCCGGCACCGAGGGTGAAGAGGGCGATAACGACCGCGCCCGCACCGACGAGCAGCGCGACGACGGCACTCGCGGCGAGAGCAATGAGACCACCGGCGAACAGCAGTGCCCCCGCAGCCAGCGAGGTGGGGGCGGCGACACGATTCGCGATGCGGAAGGTCTCGTCATCGGACAGGGCGGCCTCGGTGTGCACCCCGACGAAGCGGTTGCGCGGCAGCCTGCCGATCAGTCCGAGAGCGCCGGTTGCGATGGCCACCAGGGCCAGCACGAACAGGACGAGAGCGACGACGAGCACTCATGCAGGCTAGCGCATCGGTGTCGTTGGCCCGCCGAGAGCTCCCCGCAACTGATCAGCACCCGACCACGCACCAGCCCGGACAGGCGTGTTCCACACCGCGCGACACCAGGCCGGAGCTGTAGCAACCAAACGCACTGTTGGGACCGCTCGGATGGGAACGACAACCCGCGAGTAACGAGAAGACGGTGCGGCACAGTCCGATCCCGACGGGCGGGTAGCTTTCCCCGAGGCGTGAACGCGGACGCGCCGACGCAGGCAGCACAGCCCGATTTTCAGTACTGCGGTCCACACGTTCTACCCTGATAGACGAAGTTTGTCGGGGATCGGCGATCACAAGAAGGCAGGACCGTGCAGGACACTCGTGCAACCGATAGCGACGTACCCGAGCACCGGTACACCGCGGACCTCGCGGGCCGCATCGAACGTCGGTGGCAGCAGACGTGGGGCGAGCGCGGGACCTTCCATGCGCCGAATCCGGTCGGCCCGCTGGCCGGTGCCACCCCCGCGGACAAGCTGTTCGTGCAGGACATGTTCCCGTACCCGTCCGGGGCAGGCCTGCACGTCGGGCATCCGCTCGGCTACATCGCCACCGATGTTTTCGCCCGCTACCACCGGATGCACGGCCGCAACGTGCTGCACGCGCTGGGCTATGACGCGTTCGGCCTGCCCGCCGAGCAGTACGCGGTGCAGACGGGCGCGCACCCGCGCGACACCACCGAGTCGAACATGCGCACCATGCAGCGCCAGCTCGATCGTCTGGGACTCGGGCACGACCGGCGACGTTCGTTCGCCACCACCGATCCCGAGTACTACCGCTGGACCCAGTGGATCTTCCTGCGCATCTACAACGCCTGGTACGACCAGGAGCTGGGCCGGGCCCGCCCGATCGGCGAGCTGGCCGACCAGTTCGCCAGCGGCGCCCGCCCCGCCCCCGACGGCAAGGACTGGGCGACGCTGACCGCCGCCGAACGCGCGGCCGTGCTCGACTCGTATCGCCTGGTGTACCAGACCGATTCGATGGTCAACTGGTGCCCCGGCCTCGGCACGGTGCTGTCCAACGAGGAGGTCACCGCGGAGGGCCGCAGCGAGCGCGGCAACTTCCCGGTGTTCCGTAAGCGGTTGTGGCAGTGGATGATGCGCATCACCGCGTATTCGGACCGGCTGGTCGACGATCTCGATCACCTGGATTGGCCGGAGAACGTGAAGGCCATGCAGCGCAACTGGATCGGGCGCTCGCGTGGCGCGCAGGTCAAGTTCGACGCGAACGGCGCGCAGATCGAGGTCTTCACCACCCGGCCCGACACGCTGTTCGGTGCGACGTATGTCGTGCTGGCGCCGGAGCACGAGCTGGTCGACACGTTGACCGCGGCCGCATGGCCCGAAGGCACGGATGCCCGCTGGACCAACGAAGGTGGCGCGAGCCCTGCGGATGCCGTTGCGGCCTACCGCAAGTCGATCGCGGCCAAGTCCGATCTGGAGCGCCAGGAGAACAAGGAGAAGTCCGGCGTCTTCCTGGGCAGCTACGCCACCAACCCGGCGAACGGCGCGCCGATGCCGATCTTCATCGCCGACTACGTGCTGAGCGGCTACGGCACCGGCGCGATCATGGCGGTGCCCGGCCACGACCAGCGCGACTGGGATTTCGCCACCGCGCTCGGCCTGCCCATCAAGGAGGTCGTGGCGGGCGGTGACCTCAGCGCCGCGGCCTACACCGGCGACGGTGCCATCGTGAATTCCGATTACCTGGACGGACTTTCGATCGACGAGGCCAAGGCGACGGTGATCGCCCGGCTGGAGTCCGACGGCCACGGCAAGGGCACCATCCAGTACAAGCTGCGCGACTGGCTGTTCGCCAGGCAGCGCTACTGGGGCGAGCCGTTCCCGATCGTCTACGACGAGGACGGCGCGCCGCACGCGCTGCCGGAATCCATGCTGCCGGTGCTGCTGCCGGAGATGGACGACTTCGCCCCGGTGACCTTCGATCCGAACGACGCGAACTCCGAGCCGTCGCCGCCGCTGGCCAAGGCGACCGACTGGGTCAATGTCGAACTGGATCTGGGCGACGGGCCGAAGCGGTACCGGCGCGACACCAACGTGATGCCGAACTGGGCGGGCAGCTCCTGGTACCAGCTGCGCTACGCCGACCCGACGAACTCGGAAGCGTTCTGCGCCAAGGAGAACGAGCAGTACTGGCTCGGCCCACGCACGGGCGAGCACGGCCCGAACGATCCCGGCGGCGTCGACCTGTACGTCGGCGGTGTCGAGCACGCGGTGCTGCACCTGCTGTACGCGCGGTTCTGGCAGAAGGTGCTGTTCGACCTGGGTGACGTGTCCGGCTACGAGCCGTACCGGCGACTGTTCAACCAGGGCTACATCCAGGCCTACGCCTACACCGACGAGCGCGGCGCGTACATCCCGGCCGCCGAGGTGGTGGAGCGCGACGGCAAGTTCTTCTGGACCGACCCGACCGGCACCGAGATCTCGGTGAACCAGGAGTACGGCAAGATCGGCAAGTCGTTGAAGAACGCCATCTCTCCCGATGAGATGTGCGATCTGTACGGCGCCGACACCTTCCGCTTCTACGAGATGTCGATGGGCCCGCTGGACACCTCGCGACCGTGGGCGACCAAGGACGTCGTCGGCGCACACCGCTTCCTGCAACGGATGTGGCGTCTGGTGGTGGACGAGGAGACCGGCGGCATCCGGGTCACCGAGGCCGCGGCAGCGGACGAAACCCTGCGCTTGCTGCACAAGACGATCGCCGGTGTCGACGAGGATCTGGCCGCGCTGCGGGACAACACGGCGGGCGCGAAGCTCATCGAGCTGACCAACCACCTCACCAAGACCTACCCCGACGGCGCCCCGCGCGCGGTGGTGGAACCGCTGGTGCTGATGCTGGCCCCGCTGTCGCCGCACATCGCGGAGGAGCTGTGGGAGCGGTTGGGCCACACCGCTTCCCTGGCGCACGGTCCGTTCCCGATCGCCGACCCGGCGCTCCTGGTGGACGAGTCCGTCGAGTACCCGATCCAGGTAAACGGCAAGGTACGCAGCCGAATTCAGGTCCCAGCGGATGCGGACAACGCGGCCATCGAGGCGGCCGCCCTGGCCGACGAGAAGATCGCCGCACTGCTGAACGGCGCCGCCCCCCGCAAGCTGATCGTCGTCCCCGGCCGCCTGATCAACATCGTCGCCTGAGCCCCATCGAGTCGAGTCATATGGTCGCTAAACGATCTTCAACAGCAACCATTTGACTCGCCTCGATGACGCCCAACGACCCTTTGACTCGCCTCGTTTTCCCCAGCATCTTTCAACCGGACCACAGCCAGTCCTCACGCTGGAACACACACGCTGCCCATCACAAGTTACGGAAGAGAAGGTCGGGTACCCCACCTGACGTGCTCAGCACTACTCCGGTCATCCGATGAACCAGTCGAAAACCTCGCAGACAGCACACCACCGGAGATCTCTCAGTACACGATCTCGGACCAGTACACGCAGAGACCCTCGGAATAGTGCACCTATCCGGGCAAGTGCTTCTCAGGACTCCAAAGGTGGACAGTCCAGAGAAGCTGAAGACCTATCCACATTTTCCCGTGAGTAGTGCTGGGCGCGTCGCCTGCCGTACCCGGCTTTAGGTGCACGTCAGGTGCGCGGTGTCACGTTGGTGAGGTGGTCATCTGGCTGTGGTTGCGTCACAAGCGCTTTGGACAAGAGCGGGTGGTCGGCGGCGGTTTCGATGCTCGATCAGACCCGCGAGGTGCTCCCCGACCGGTGTCCCCGGGATCTGCACTCTGTCTCGGGATCGGCACTCGGAATAGGGCCCTAAAGCCAGTGCCGATCCCGAGTGAGAGTGCGGATTCTGTAGTCAGAGTGGCGAGTGCGGGGTCGCACAGCGTTTGCGCGAGGTGCGCTTCCTCTGTGCGGGGTGCGCGACGTCGGGTGATCAATCAGCCTGCGAAGTAACCCCTCCAACCGGTACACCCAAGATCTGCACTCTCACTCGGGATCGGCACTCGGAATAGGACCCTAAAGCCAGTGCCGATCCCGAGAGAGTGCGCAGATTCTGGGTTCGGCTTGGGGGGGCTGGGTACTCGTGGCGGGGGTTGTGCTCGGTTCGACCACGGATCCGCACCCTCCCTCGGAATCCGCCCGGTACTTGGGCGCTAATCCGGGTGCGCGATCTCGACACGGGGTGCGGATTCCGCTGACCACGTGGGTAATTGGAAGCCGCTCACCCTTTGTATAGGCCGCTCACCGCGTATACCGGGTGGGCGGGTTACACAAAGGGTGAGGGGTTCAGCGTAGGAAGCTGATTGGACGGTGTCGCTCGTCTCGATGGGTTAGTGCGGGGGTAGTAGGACGTCGTTGAGGGTGACCAGGGAGAGGTTGCGCTCCTTGATGATGTCGACCAGTTGGCCGTAGCAGTGGGTGACGGCGGGGGCGTTGGCGTGGCCGATGATGATGGTTTGCGGGTGGAAGTACTTGCGGGCGCACTCGATCAGGTAGTCCTCGGTGATCACGCCGGAGTCCGACAGTGAGCCATACCACATGGTTGGCACGGTGTAGCCGAGGTCGGCGGCGACCTTGTCGACGGTGGCGTTGTGCCTGCCGAACGGCGGGCGGTAGTACGGGGCGCCGTCGACGCCGAAGTTGTTCTGCAGGTAGGTCTTCGCGCGTTGCAGCTGATCGGCTACCGCGCCTGCGGACAGTTTGGTCAGGTCGGGGTGGTCCCAGGTGTGGTTGCCGAGCTGGATCTGGCCCGAATCGACCAAGGGGCGCAACGCGTCTCGGTGGATCGCCCACGAGTCGTAGTAGGCGGTCACGAAGAAGGTGAGCCGGGCGCCGGTGTCCTTGGCGAACTTGATGTACGCGCCGACCACCTCGGGGCTGGCCCCGTCGTCGACGGTCAGCGCCATGCTGGTGCCGGGACCGGGCAACCCGGTGATGGTGGCGGCGGGAATCGGTGTCTTCGGCCCACCGGGCGGCGGCGGTAGCAGCGGCGGTTTCGGCGGCGCGAGCGGTCCGCCGCCGGCCGACCCGCTGTTGATCGGATCACCCTCCGCGACCGCGCACCCAGCCAATACGGCCGCAGTACCTGCGGCAAGCATCAACATCCGACGTCTGTCCACTGCTTTGAACCCCTGCTCTGGTCGAACGAGCCGTCACCCACACCCGGCGCGACGGCGCACAAACAGCGACAGGCTACCGATCGAATCTGTCCACAGCCTGAACCGTTGATCACGCGGGAACGACGCGCCGACTAGCTCGACGCTGGTCGCAGCACGATCTCCGTCGGATGCCCGTCTCGCGGCGTCTCGATCGCGTTGCGCACCACACCAGCGACCGTCTCCGCGCGCAGGAACTGCTCCGGCCGGTACTCGCGGCCCTCCATCGCGATGATCTCGCGCTGCATGTCGGTGTCGATGCGGCCGGGATGAATCGAAGTAACCCGCAGCTTGGGTTCCTCCAGCCGGAGCGCGTCGGCGAAGGCGCGCAGCCCGAACTTGCTCGCGGCGTAGGAGGCCCAGCCCGCGTTCGCGCGCAGCCCGGCCCCCGAATTGATCAGCAGCACATGGCCGTCCGCAGCGCGCAGTGCGGGCAGCAACAGCCTGGTCAACTCGACGACCGCGATCAGGTTGGCCTCCAACGTGTTTCGCCACTGATCGACCGTCGACTCGGCGATCGAGGCCAGGTCCTGGATGCCCGCGTTGTGCACGAGCACGTCCAGCCGCCGGATCGGCTCGGCCGCCGTGGCCACCGCCGGATAGTCGGTCAGCTCGACCGGCCACCCGGTCGCCTCGGGCAGTTCCTTGCGGATGTCGCGCAGTGCGTCGGCGGATCTGGCGCCGAGCAGCAGGTCGTGCGTCGGCGCGAGCTCACGGGCGATGGCGGCGCCGAGTCCACGACTGGCGCCGGTGATCAGCGCGGTCGGCTTCGGGGAGCTGGTCACGGCATTGGTCATGCGCCCCACCGTAATAGCCCGCGAAAGCGGAACGATGCACGCATACATCTATGCGAAAATCTCGAGCAGCGAATTACGGACGGGGCATTCGAGAGTGAGAAGCGCCGAGCACGAGCCACCCACCGGCAGGTGGGACGCGGCCGAGTCGGACACCGCCGAGCGGGCGTACTTGCCGGTGGCATCGCAGAATAGGGGGATGGCACACCCGGGTTTCACTCCGACACAGCTCGCGGCCCGCGCCGCCTACCTGCTGCGTGGCAACGACCTGGGCACGATGACCAGCGCCGCGCCCCGGCTGTATCCGCATATGTGGAGCTGGGACGCCGCGTTCGTCGCGGTCGGGCTCGCCCCGCTGAGCGTGGAACGCGCGGTGATCGAGCTGGACACGCTGCTGTCCGCGCAGTGGAAGAACGGCATGATCCCGCACATCGTCTTCGCCAACGGCGTCGACGGTTACTTTCCCGGCCCGTCCCGCTGGGAGTGCCGCAAGCTGGCCGCCAACGCGCCGGACGGCCCGGACACCTCGGGGATCACCCAGCCGCCCGTGCACGCCATCGCGGTGCAGCGCATTCTCGATCACTCCCGGCGGCACGGCCGCAGCACCCGCGCGGTCGCCGAGGAATTCCTGAACCGCCGCTGGCCGGACCTGGTGCGCTGGCACCGCTGGCTGGCGCACGCGCGCGATCCCAAGGAGACCGGGCGGATCACGCTGTATCACGGCTGGGAATCCGGCATGGACAACTCGCCGCGCTGGGACCGCGCCTACGAGAACGTGATCCCCGGCGATCTGCCGCCGTATCACCGCGAGGACGTGCGGGTGGTCGCCGATCCGACGCAGCGGCCGAGCGACCGCGAATACGACCGGTACCTGTGGCTGGTCGAGCAGATGCGCCGGGCGGGCTACGACGACTACCAGCTGTCCTCGACGATGAGTTTCGCCGTCGAGGATGTGTTCGTCACCGGGATCTTCGCGCTGGCCTGTGAGGTGCTGGCGAATATCGGTGAGGAGTACAAACAGCCGCTCGCCGATGTCCGCGAGCTGTACGGGTGGGCCGATCGCTTCCGGGCCGGCGTTGTCGCGACGGCCGATGCGCGCACCGGCGCGGCCAGAGACTTCGACGTGCGGTTGCAGCGCTGGATCGGCACCGAGACGCTGGCGATGTTCGCGCCGCTGCTGTGCGGCGGGCTGCCGCGCGACGCCGAACGCAGCCTGCTGCGCACGTTCGAGGGGCCGCGCTTCTGCGGGCATCCGGATCTGCGGTACGCGCTGCCGCCGTCGACCTCGCCGGTGTCGCGGGACTTCCGGTCCCGCGAGTACTGGCGTGGCCCGGTGTGGCCGGTGATGAGCTGGCTGTTCTCCTGGGTGTTCGCCCGGCGCGGCTGGGCCGAGCGCTCGTTCATGCTGCGGGCCGAGGGCCTGCGTCAGGCCAGCGACGGCAGTTTCGCCGAGTACTACGAGCCGTTCACCGGGGAACCGCTCGGCAGTATGCAGCAGTCGTGGACGGCGGCCTCGGTGCTCGATTGGCTCGGCTGATGACGGCCTGACCGATGTTCAGGTAAACATTGCGCAACTGCACCTTGTGCAACATTGGTCACTTTAAGATCAAATAGCTATCGTCGAACACCATGGACACCTCGCGTTGGAGCTCGACCATCCGTCGCCGCGGCACGGCGCTGTCACTGATCGCCCTATCCGGCATCCTTACGGCTACCTTTTCCGCACGCGCCGAGGCAACACCGACGGGCCCGGACGTCTCGTCCTGGCAGCACATCGACGGCCGACTGATCGACTGGTTCGCGGTGCGGCGCTCCGGTCACACGTTCGCCATGGTCAAAGCCACCGAGGGCGTGAGCTACATCAACCCGTACTTCGTCGCGGACAGCCTGCTGATGCGCGCGGCCGGTGTCGCACGCGGGACGTACCACTACGCCAGGCCGAACCTGGCGCCGGAACCGCAGGCCGCGATGTACGCCGCAGTGGTGCTCGGCCAAAACGGCGCCCTGGATCTGCCGCCGGTGCTCGACCTGGAGACCACGGGCGGGCTGCCGCCTGCCGCACTGATCGACTGGACGCACCGGTATCTGAACACAGTGCAGGCGCTGACCGGACGGACTCCGGTGGTCTACACCTATCCGAACTTCTGGCGCACGGCGATGGCCGACACCAACGAGTTCACCAGGTACCCGCTGTGGATCGCCGATTACCGGGGCAACGACGCACCCGAGGTGCCGGGCGGCTGGCCGACCTGGACGTTCTGGCAGACCACCGACAGCGGCGGCATCGACGGCATCGCGGGCAACACCGATCTGAACGTATACAGCGGCGCCCAGGGCGATTTCGCGCGCTTCGCCAACATGTAGTGCCCCGCACAGGCGAATGCCGCGTTGTTCGAGAAGCTCGAAGCAACGCGGCATTCGTTGGGGCTAGGCATTCACCGCGAGGGCGATGACGACCTCTTGCTCGTTATCGGGCAGATAGTGCACCCGCAGGATGCGGCCGACCTGTACCTGTCCGACAAGGCTCGGGGCGAGGAATTTCTCCACGCGGGTGCTGAAGGTCGAGCCGTCCGGGCGGGTGACGACCAGGCCGAGTTCGATCTTGGAGTGACCGTCCCGGATCTCGCCGGGGACCGAAAGCGACTGCACCACAGCCTGAGTGGCGATGCCGCGCTCGGCGATGTCGAGCTTGTGCCTGGTCGTGATGCCCTTGCGGATCATCGACTCGTTCATGGCCCGCTGCGCGATGGTCGTGTCGCCGGACCTATCGACCTCGACCTTGTCGGTCCGGTCCGGCAGGTAGCGCACCGGCAGCACGACACCGGGCTGGAGCAGCGCCAGTTCGGTAAGCGGCACAATCATTTTCGCGGCGGCGGTGAAGTTCTTGCCGTCTACCCCCTCCACACTGAATTCTATGCGCACCTGCGGTTGGTCGTTGACGCTCAACCCGGTTTGCCTGAACGACTTGATGGTGCCGAGACCGACCAGGGCGTCACGGAATTCGGCGCTGTTGCGGCCGCTGAAGGCCGCGACAATACCTTCGCCGGTGCACGCGAAAACAATGGGGACCAGGGTGATCGCGGTGATCGGCAGCGCCATCTGCCAACCGACCCACGCCAATTCGGCGGGCTCGAATTCGTTGGGGCTGACGTAGGTGAGGCCGTGGAAGAGGTAGTAGCCGATGGCCAGTGCGGCGAGTGCGGCGGTGATCCAGCGGAGGGATTTCATGATGTTCCTCGATGATTCGAAAGTGGTCGCCCACGTTGTCGGCCCGCTCGAGCGAAACCCGAGCGGGCCGCGGACGATTCAGCCGCCGACGACGGTCGAGCAGGCGAAGGTGACGTCGAACTTGGACGTCTTCGGGCCGGCCAGCGGGTTGCTGAGATCGGCGCTGACGCCCTCGCCGGTGACCTTGTAGGTGTTGCCGTCCTTGGTGAGCGTGGCCGAGCCGCCGGGCATCCCGTTGCCGAAGCCGACCGCGTACGGCTGGCCCGCGTCGCCGCCCTTGCTGCCCGCGATACCGATTGCCTGCACGGTGTCGGTGCCGGTGATGGTGGCGCTGACGGACAGGTTGCCGTAGGCGGTGTTGGCGGCGTCGGTCAGCGCGAGCGCCAGGGTGCCGCCCTGCTTGGCGCAGGTGGTGGTGAACTTCGCGTCGAACGCCTTGCCGTCGACCGACGCGGTCGACTTGCCCGACGGGGCCGAATTCGTCTGCGGGGCGGCCGAGGACTTGGGCGGGGTGCTGCTCGCGTTGTCGCTGCAACCGGTGACGAAGAAGGCGGCCGCGGCGGCGGAGGCGACGAGGGCTGCGGTGATGGACTTGGTGTTCATGGTGTCTCCTGTGTTCGTGCGGCCCGGGTGTCTGGGCCGATACGAGAAACCTAGGAACGGTTCGCGTCCTACCGATCCCAGGTTTTCGCCGGGTCGAATCGGACAAAAGTCCGTTAACCTGGTCGAATGCGACGACCGCGCGCCATGGTGCTCGACGAGGTGTGGCGCAAGCTCGACGGCGTCGAACCGCTCAGCGGTCCGCACGGCGGGCCGTTGCGCCGCACGGTGAAGCTGATCCTGGATCCGCTGGTGATCCGGCCGGTGCAGCATCCGGCCTGCGCCGGGCCGATCGTGACGGCCGACGGCGCAGTGCTGCTGGCCGCGCGGGTGCACGCCGCGGCGGATGTGCTGCGCGCGACGGCGGCCTGGTTCACGGTGCTCAAGCAGGTGCGGCGGGCGTTGCGGATCACCGAGGGGCATCCGCAGGATCTGTACTTCCAACGGTGTTTCGAGCTGGCGACGACGTCGGGGATGCCGGATCCGGTGCGGGACAGGCCCATAGCCGAGGCAACATTGCGCGACGTGCACGAGTACGCGGCGGGCCGTACTACCCAGGCGTTGAAGGAGTATGTCGCCGAACGGACTCCGGAGCTCGCGGGTCTGGTCGAGGTCGCGTGGGGACGGCGGCCACTGACCGGTCCGGCGGGCGGTGACCACCACGCCACGGTCGCCGAACTGCTCGACGCCTGTGCCGCGGCCCGGCTGGCGCAGAGTCGAGACAACGGGCAGGCGGCACTGGACGCGCTGGTCGGCGCGCATGCGGGGACGCATGCCGGAATACGACTGTGGCGGGCCGAATCCGGTTACACCGCAGACGAACTGGGACTCACCGTGTATCCGGTGCCGCAGCCGCCCGCCGTCGGCGCGTCGGCCTCGAAGTCAACGCTGGGGCTGCCGTTCGACCGCACCGTGTACGAGCGGGTGTTCACCGCGTTGCAGGCTTCCAGCGAACGCGCCGAGCTGCCGCCGATTCCGGAGTTGGTGACCACCGAGATCGCTCGAAGTTGTTCGCCGTGGGCACTTTTGGACGAGACGCTCCGGGTGACGGCGACGGCGGGCGTCGCCCTCGCGCATGGGCTTGCGCCGATCGGGGCCGTTCGGCGGCAACGTGTAGAAGTCGGTATGGCACGCTTGCCTGCGGCTGCCGCGGGAGAGACCACCGCGCACCGAGTTATCAACGGCCGCTGGCAACGTGAGGCCTACGTGTTGCAGGCCCGGCGGCTGGTGGTGCGCGCCGACACCGCGTCGCCACCGACCGGGCCGCTCGCCGCGATCGCGGCCGAGTTGTCCACACCGTGGCGGCCGTACCTGCGGCGGCTGTGGGTTCGCCTGCACGGGCGCGATGTTCGGGAGTTCGCGGTGGACGACCCGGATGAACTGTGGGATCTGCTCGACGGTGTGGCACGCTCGGTCATCCTCGATCACCGGACGCGAGTCAAACAGGCTTTGAGTGCGAGTGCGGCCGAATCGGATTCGACGGAATCGAGGGCGAGCTGATGAACGGCACGGTGCGGCTGCGGCGGGCCGCCGACGGGCTCTTGATCATCGCGCCCGACGGTGCGCCGACCGTCCTCGACGGTGCACCGGAGATCGACGTGCTGGTGCTCGAGGCGGCAGGCGGACACCTGACGTGGAGTCTGCTCGACGGACCGGCACTTCCGGCCGCGGTGATCGATGATGTGAAGCTGGCCCAGGACTGGCTGTGGGCAGTCTTCGGCGAGGAGGTCGCGCTGGCGGTCGACGCGGGCGAAACCGGCGAACTGACCGCCGTGCCCGGCTTGCCGGAGCTCGTCACGAGCGCGCGGCGGCTCGGATACGCGCACTGGGCGGCGCGATGGTGGCCCGCATCGATCATCGATGGCATTGCGCCACTGGACGAACGGCTGCTGCTGGACGACATCGCGACGCTTTCCGAGGAATGCGAGATGATCGTCGACGGCGCGGACGCGCCGTTCGAGGTGACCGAAACGCCCGACCGGGTACCGGAGGCGCGCGGCCGCGCGGAGGACTACGCCCTTGCGGCGGGACCGGCGTCGGCGACACCGCCTGGCGCCTTGGTACTGGCCAGGGGCAGCGGCGGCTGGGATTGGCGCCGCTGTCCACCGAGGCTGCTCGACGCCTCCGAGCAGGCTGTGTCGTGGGAAGTGGTGCGCCAGGCCGGAACTACGACGGTCTCGGTACGCGCGGTCACCGCGCCGCAGAGCCACTTTCCCTCGTACCTGCATCCTCATGTGCTGGTCCGCACGAGCGCCGGAACCGCCGACGCGGCGCTGACCCTGGCCGGTGACATCTGGACTACCGAGGTGCCCGCACCCGAAGGCGCGGAATCCGCTGTGACCGTGGCGATCTACGTGCCGGGTGTCGGCTCGGACAGCTCGGAGCACGGCGGCCCAGCGGTGCGCCAACGGATACGCGACCTCGCCGTCCAGCGACTGCGCCGTGCCGCCGACCCCGCCGACGAGGCCGGTGACGCGCCGTTGCTCGCCGAAATAGACGCTGCTGCTTCAGATTCGGACTTCTGAAATGACCGGCGAAACACCCGATGACGGTCGCGCTCTGCTCGCCGCAGGCGCCGACGCGTACACCCGCGGCGACACCGCCGGAGCTCTGCGCATCTTCGAGGACGCCGCCCGCAACACCACCGGCGACGTCCGCATCGGCGCCATCGTCAACGCGGCGAGCATGGCGGACGAACTCGGCGATCACGCCAGATCGCTCGGCCTGTACCGCGAGGCGCTCGCCGCCATGCCCGAGGACGCTCCGAAACTGCGCCCCAACGCACTGGTCAACATGTCGCAGGCGTTGCAGCACCTCGGCGAACTCGACGCGGCCCAGGATGCGTTGGAGCAGGCACGGGGGTTGCTCGCCGACAACACCGATCAGGGCGTGCTCCGGGTGGCCTGCCTGCTGTCGTTGACCGCCGTCGCCCTGCACCGCCAGCACTGGGCGTACGCCGCCGAGCTCGCCACCGAATCCCTGGACGCGGCATGGCGATTCGCGCCGCAGCTGGCCGGGCATCCGCTGATGAACCTGGCCGCAACGTATTTCGAGACCGGCCGCCGCGACCTCGCGGTCGACTTCGTCCAGCAGGCACTCGCCGCGTTCGAGGCGGCGGGCGACCGCAACGCCGTCGCCGAGACCCAGCAGAACCTCGCCACCATGCTGGTCCGCACCGATCGCCTCGACGAGGCCGAGGCGCCGCTGCGGGCGAGCCAGCAGTACTTCGAGCAGGCCGGGCTCGGCTACCGCGCCGGAATCGGGCTCAAGACACTGGCTTTCCTCGCCGAGGGTCGCGACGATCTCGCGCAGGCGCAGGAGCTCTACCGCCGCAGCCTGGCTTATTTCATCGAATCCGGTGCGGTGCTGGATGCCGCCGACCTGCGCATGCGCCTATCCACGGTGGCGTTCAAGAGCGGCCGGTACGAGGAGTGCGAGGCGTTGCTCGCCGAGGCTTTCGACGCGTACGCCGAGCGTGGTCTCGGGTTGCACTGTGCCCAGCTCGATTACTGGCATGCGACGCTGCTGGAAGGTGCCCTCGCGGACTCGCCCGAACTACTCGCCCAAGCGGTCGACGTCGCGGTCCCGGCCGCACTGGCCATCGACGCGGTGCGCTACACCCTGCCCAACGGCAATCAGCGCGACCAGTGGAACCGCCAGATCGCCGACCCTGCCATGCGATTGGCCTTCCGCTTCGCCTACCTGTCCGGCAACGGACTGCTCCTCGCCGACCTGATCGAAACACAATGCGCGGGAACCACCTTGAACATCGATAGATCCGACGACCGCAGCGCGATCCGACTGCCGCTCGAACTCCTCGATCCCCCAGCCGATCTCGCCGAGCGCCCGGGAGCCACCGCGCTCCAGCTGGGCGCGGCGCTGGCCGAAGTCGCGGCCAGCGCAGGCCTGCCGGTTTCCCCGCCGCCGCGCCTCGCACTGGCCGCCGAGGGCCGAATCGCGTTGGCCCCCTATATCGCCGCTGCCGAGCAACGCTACGGACGAGTGATCCGAGACAGCCGGGTATTGACGGTATGACGCAAGAACAGCCGACCGTCGTGGTGCGCATGGCGGACGCGGGTGACGTGTACATGTCCTGGCGCTGGGTCGGGGACTCCGCACCACGGGGTGCCGCGATGCTGCCGGGCGAACCGGTAGTGGAGGCCGTGCGGCGGCTGTCCGACGCCCTGCCGCATCCGGCCGAGCCCGGTCGGCTCGAACGCGCCATGACCACCGGGGCTTTCGCCGAGCTCGACACCGAATACCTTGTTGCCCAGGCTCTTTCTCGTGCGTTGTTGCCGCACATGCTGGCAGCACAGCTGTATGAGCTGTACCAACGCGGCATCCGCCCGCATATCCGACTCCAGCCGTCGCCGCGGGTGGCCCAGGTGCCGTGGGAGATCATCGCTCCCGGTCCGGAGGTCCGCCTGATCGACATCGCCGACGTCAGCCTGCTCGCACCGGCGAGCATCGTGCACGCGCCAGGACGCACCGCGCGCACCTGGTCCGCGACGCACGGCGCACCCGTCGTCGCCGTGCTGGATCCGCGCATTCCCGGTTTTCGCGCCGACTCGATCCTCGGCTCGGTGCTCGGCCGCATGCCCGCGAATGCCCCACTCACCCAACGGATCGCCGAGTACGCGGCACAGGATCGCCTGCGGCCCGCGGTGCTCGACCCGACGGAGGCCTTCCGCCGGACCGATATCGACCGCACCTGGCTGAGCACAGCATTACGCGACGGCGCGAGCCGCCTGATCTACGTCGGCCACGTCACCGCCGCAGCACCCGAATCCGGCCAGAGCGAGGACGCCGAACTCCACTTGGCCTGCACCGCGGACACACTCGGCTTCGCCATCCCCACCCGCACCCATCGCCCGTTGTCCGCCAAGGACTTCCTGCTAGGCACGCACACCCTCGCCCCGGAACCCGCTGACGGCCAGGACCTTTGGCCTATCCCGAGCCGAGTTGCCCTGATCGCCTGCGAGAGCGGCGGCGACCTGCGCTTCACCGAGGCACTCGGACTGACCGCGGCGATGATCAACGGCGGCGCCGAACTGGTGACGGCCAGCCGCTGGCCGCTGCCCACCGACCTCGCCTTCCACCGCATCGCGGGCGCGCCACCCGACGCCCACCCGCTGCACCAGGCCATCTGCGCCATCGACGCCGCGCACGAACAGCCGGACCCGGTCGCCGCGCTCGCCACCTGGCAGCGCGAGCGCCTGCACGCCTGGCGCACCGAACGCACCGTCGAGCACTCGCCGCTGCTGTGGTCGGCGTTCGCCACGCTGTGCGCCTGAGTCAGCAACGGGGCGCCTGAGTCAGCCACGGAGCCCGCGGTCCACCGTGGGATGCACGCCGAGCACATCGAGCATCTCCGAGATGGACATCGCCCGGAATTCGGTCGCGCCCGCGTAGCCGGGTCGCGCCGCGTCCGCCAGTTCGGCGTAGAGGTGCAGACGGTCGTAGTCGGCCATCGACATGATGACCGCGACTTCGGTGCCGTCGTCGGTGATGACGGCGTCTTCGCCGGTCGCTATTACGTCGCGGACAACGGCGGTGATGTCGGCAGACAGCTCGTGGAGATTGCGTGTGTTCGTGTTGGGCATGCTCCGCATTCGGAGCGGCCTGCCCTTTTGGATCGGAGTTTCACCGTCTTGTTAGCGCAACGATCGGAATTGTCCGGTCGGTTTTGGTTTCGTGGTCGGCGAAAAACGGATAGAGCTGCTTCAACATGGTCCACATGTGGTCGCGTTCGGCGCCGGTGAGCGGGGTGGCGAGGGCGTCGTATTGTTCGTCGGCGACTTCGACGATCACCTCGGGGTTGCTGACCAGGTTCTGATACCAGTCCGGATGCGTCGGGGCACCGATATTCGAGGCGATGACCAGCAGACGGTCGCCGTCGAGGTGGAACATCATCGGTGTGGTGTGCGGTTTGCCGGTGCGGCGGCCGATCGTGGTGAGCAGCACGAGTTTGTCGCGATGCATGCCCTCGATCTCGCCGCCCGCGCGGAATTGGGTGATGGTGGTGCGGTTGATTTCTTTGACGTCCATGAACTCGCCTCCGGTGCGTAGACCCTGTAGTCCACAATTCACCCCAGGCGGTGCTGTGTCAGGCGAACGGCCGCGTTAGGTGCGGTGCGCGAGCAGGTGCTGCATGATCAGGCGGGTCAATTCCTCCGGCGCCTGCTCCGGGATCCAATGCGAGACTTCCTCGAGCATTTCGAATCGATACGGTCCGGTCACGTGCTTCCCGGTGGCCAGGGCGGCGGTGGAGCCGATGGAGCTGTCCTCGGTGCTCCACACGTACAGCGTCGGCACCGAGACCGGTCCGGTCGGCCCGGACAGGTGCATCGCTCGGTACCAATTCAGGGCCGCCGTCAGCGCCTCCGGCTGCGAAAGACGATGAACGTATTCGTCGATGCGTTCCTCCGGAATCTTCCACTCGAAGATCTTCCGCAGCCCGGCCCCCTCGTCCATGAGCAGCGCCCGCTCGGCCACCCGCGGCTTGCGCAGCAGCGAAAAGTATTGCGACCGTTGCGCTTGATCCTCGTCCTCGGTCATCGCCCGCAGGAACGCGGCGGGATGCGGCAGCGACACCGCGGTGAAACTGCGGATCCGTTCCGGAATGTCTGCCGCTGCCGCCCACCCGACATAAGCCCCCCAGTCGTGCCCGACCAGATCGAAGCGCTGCCAACCCAATTCGTCGGCGATCGCGACAAGATCGCCGACCAATTCGTCGAGCCGATAGTCGGCGACCTGGTCCGGCCGCACACCGGGCGAATACCCCCGCTGATCAGGCGCCACCACGTGGCACCCACCGCCACCGAGCGCGTGCAGCTGGAACTCCCACTCGATGGCCGCCTCCGGAAAGCCGTGCAGCAGCATGACTTCCCGTCCCCCGGCCTCCCCGCTGGACAACGCATCGAACGTTCCGGCAGCGGTAGGAATCTTGATTGCCTCGATCACATGCTCGACTCTAGAACCCCTCGGCATCTCGGCAGGCAGTCACACGGTCACGGAACGGGCCGACTGATCTCGCAATCACATGGGTAACTCGCCGGGTACGGGCTACCGCATCCACGTGGTCACCGCCGGCCGCCAACGTTCCGATCGCCGCGCCTAGGTCTGGCCTGAATACTCGGAGAGGCGGGGGAGCCTCAGTGCTCGTCGTAGTGGCCGTCGTGTGCCGCGTGGCGGTGGCCGTCGTGCACGTAGTCGACGTGATCGCCGTGCTGGACGGTGTCGTGGCCGCAGTCGGGGCCGTGCTCGTGCGCGTGATCGGTGTGTTCGGCGTGGCCCTGCGGCTCGCACTCGTCGTAGTGGCCGTCGTGTTCGCGGTGCAGGTGACCGTCGTGCGCGTAATCGACGTGATCACCGTGCTCGATCACCGCATGCCCGCAACCCGGGCCGTGCGCGTGATCGTGCGCGGTGTGCTGCATATGTGCCGTTGTCATCAGATCTCCCTCTTTCCAAGCGTGGACAGATGGATATGTGAGCGCAGACACATTAACAGATGCGCATCAATGCGAGTTAGCCGAGGGTGCGCTACAACACCTGCGAAAGGAAGCGCTGCAGGCGCGGCGTCTCGGCATTGTCGAACAGCGCGTCGGGCGTGCCGGTCTCCACGACCTGTCCCTCGTCCATGAACACAACCCGGTCGGAAACCGTTCGAGCGAAGCCCATTTCGTGGGTGACCACGACCATCGACATGCCACCGGCGGCCAAATCGGCCATCAGCGCGAGCACGCCCTTGACCAGCTCCGGGTCCAGCGCCGAGGTGGCCTCGTCGAAGAACATCACCTCCGGCTTCATGGCCAGCGCGCGGGCGATGGCGACCCGCTGCTGCTGCCCACCGGACAGGTTCGCCGGCCGCGAGTCCAGCTTGTCCGACAGCCCGACGATCTCCAGCTGCTCCGCCGCCACGGCACGCGCCTCATCCTTGGACAGTCCGCGCAGCTTGCGCGGGCCGAGCGAGACATTGTCGGCGACAGTCTTGTGGGGGAACAGGTTGAAGTGCTGGAACACCATGCCGATGCGCTGGCGCAGCTTGTCCGGGTCCTCTTTGAGCACCGACTTGCCGTCGAGCAGCACATCGCCCTGGTCCGGCTCGTGCAGCCGGTTGAGCACGCGCAGCAGCGTGGACTTGCCCGAGCCGGACGGGCCGATGACCGTGGTGGTCTTGCCCGCGTCGACGTGGATGTCGATGCCGCGAAGGATGTGGTTGTGCCCGAGCTTGAGGTGCAAATTGGTTCCGGTGAGGGAGGCACTCAGACCTCCACCTCGCTGGCGCTCGGTTCCGGCCTGATCGCCTCCGGGCGCTGTGTTGTCGATTCGCTCGCTGCGCTCGCTCATGTTTTAACCGCGCCCTTCCGTGATCGTGGCGGCCTCGACCGGGTCGATCGGCCGGTCCGGCCTGCCGGTGCGCATGCGGCGGTCGATGTAGTTCACCAGGTGGGTGAGCGGGATGGTCAACAGCAGGTAGACCAGGCCTGCGGCCACCAGCGGGGACAGGTTGCCGGTCTGCGCGTTGAGGTCGCGACCGACCGCGAACAGCTCGCGCTGGGTGGCGAGCAGGCCGAGGAAGTAGATCAGCGACGAATCCTTGATCAGCGCGATGAACTGGTTCATCAGCGCGGGCAGCACCCGCCGGACACCCTGCGGGATCACCACCAGCGTCATTGCCTGCCGGTAGCCGAAGCCGATGGCGCGGGCCGCCTCCAGCTGACCGGCTTCGACGGACTGGATGCCGGAACGGAAGATCTCGCCGATATAGGCCGAGGCCAGCAATGCCAGCGCTACCGCGCCGAGCCAGTACGGGTTGCTACCGGTCACGTTGCGGACCACCGGGCCGATGCCGAGGCCGATCAACAGGATGATCACCACGGCGGGCAGGCCGCGGAAGATGTCGGTGTAGACCCGGGCGGGCCAGCGCAGCCAGCGGGTTCGGGCGATGCCCGCCACCGCGAGCAGCATGCCGAGGACGGTGCCGAGGACACCCGAAACCACCGCGAGGATCAGGGTATTCGGCAAGCCGGTCTTGAACAGGTCGGGAAATGCCTTGCGGTACAACGACCAGTCGAAGAACGTGTCCTTCAGTTGTTGCAGCGTGGATTTCGGCGCGACCACCGTGGTGTCGGCCGGTTTGTGTTCCGCGGCAAGGGCGGCGAAGTCCGGCAGCTGCGGCAGCTGCGCCGCCTTCGAGCCCGGCTTCCAGCCCGGCGGCAGTTCCCGCGGCACCCAGTCGCCGTAGAGCTTGGCGTAGGTGCCGTCCGCGATCACCGCGTCGAGGCCGCTGTTGAGCGCGTCGGTCAACGGCTGGTTGTTCTTGGACACCGCCCAGCCGACGAAGTTGTCCAGGCTGAAGGTGTTCTGCACCACCGCCGTTCCGTCACCCGGCTTGATCGCGCCCTCGGCCTGCGCCGACGGCGCCACCCAGGCGTCGACCTGGCCGGACTTCAGGTTGGCGTAGGCGGTGTTGTAGTCGGGGAACTTCACCGGGTCCAGGTGCAACGTATTGATCACGTACTCGTCCTGCACCGTGCCCTGCACCACGGCGATCCGGGTGCCCTTGTTCAGGTCCGAAAAGCCCTTGATGCCACTGGAATTCGGCGCGACAAGGGAGAAGTAGCCGAAGTCGTAGCCGTTGGTGAAGCCGACCAGCTGCCTGCGTGCATCGGTGGTGGTGATGCTCGACGAGCCGACATCGAAGCGGTTGCCCGCCACCTGGGCGAGCAGTCCGGCGAACTCGGTGCCCGAGAACTCCACCTGCAGGCCGAGTTTCGTGGCGATCGCCTTCAGCAGCTCGTTGTCGAAGCCGGTGAAGGTGCCCTTGCCGTTCACGCAGATGCTCGGCGGCGCGTCCGACAGCGTGCCGACGCTCAGCTTGCCCGGTGTGATCAGCCCGAGCTTCGAGGTGTCGATCGAGGACACCGGCGCGGCGCTCGCCGTCGTGTACTTGTCCGCGCCCGCGGTCTGCGCGGAGGCCAGGTTGGTCGGCGCGGCCGACGCCGCGCTCACCCCCGGCGGGGAACACAGGTTGCGTTCCGAGGACGCATCATCGGAGCCGGAACCACACGCCGTGGCCGCGAGACCGACAGCAAGCAATATCACGGCGATCAACGCACGAGACCGCACAGCGGGCAGACCAGCCATGATGACAAACCCTAGCCGCGACCAAGTGTTAACTCGCAGCTACCCCGCCGCCGACGTTGCGCCACCTGGAATGCGACAAGTCGGACCAGCGGCGACAGAGTTCGGATCAACGTGATCCGAATTCGGCGTCACGGGGGCATGCCCCGGTCGGCAATCCGGGTCGGGCCGGATCTGGCATCACATTGCCGGTGCACACTCGCCGCGAGCCTGGCCCGACTCGGCGCAGGGATCAGGCGAGCCTGCTGACCTGCTCGGGGTTCACCTCGTCGCGCCAGCGGATCGCTCGCTCGACCTCGCTCAGGTCATAGCCCGGGCCACTGACGCCGACGGTGAACAGCGAGACACCGGCCTCGACGAGGGCCGACGCCTTCTCGACGCCCGGCCACTGCACCGAACGCTCGATCCGCGACTCGTCGGTGCCGACGACGGCGCAGTGCTCGGCGAGCACCTTGTTCTTGTGCGCGAGCGAGTCGAGGTCGGCGAAGGTGTGCCACATGTGCGCGTACTCGGCGACCAGGCGCAGCGTCTTCTTCTCGCCACCGCCGCCGATCAGGATCGGGATCTCCCGGGTCGGCTGCGGGTTCAGCTTCTTCAGGCGGGCGCTGAGCCGGGCCATGTTCTCCTTCAGCAGCGCGAGCCTGGTACCCGGCGTGCCGAATTCGTAGCCGTATTCGTCGTAGTCCTTCTCGAACCAGCCCGCGCCGAGGCCGAGGATGAGGCGGCCCTCGCTGATATGGTCCACGGTGCGCGCCATGTCGGCGAGCAGGTCCGGGTTGCGGTAGCCGCCGCCGGTGACCAGCGCGCCGATCTCCACCCGCTCAGTCTGCTCGGCGAAGGCGCCGAGCATGGTCCAGCATTCGAAGTGGGCGCCGTCGGGGTCGCCGCTGAGCGGATAGAAGTGGTCCCAGTTGAAGACGACATCGACGCCCGCGTCCTCGGACCGCAGTACGGCGTCGCGAATCAGTCCGTACTTGGGCGCGTGCTGCGGCTGCAGTTGAACTCCGATACGAACCGCTCGGCTCATGAAACTCTCCTCGTCGTCCGGATTGGTCCCCGATCGAGGCTACCGGCGCGGACGGTATCCGGCCGGAGCTCTCGGCAATCCGATCCGCGGCCCAGAGGCGTTGCGTCCTCCGCACTTCGCGCGCGAACTCGAGCATTTCGAGCGCGAATCGAGCAGACCTAGTAATGTCGCCGGTCAACCCTTACTCGGATCGTCCGGCACGTTCCTGCCGGTGATGGGATGTGATTTGTCATGGCCACAGTGACCTTCGACAGCGCGACCAGGCTCTACCCTGGCTCGACCAAACCCGCTGTCGACCAGTTGAATCTGGAAATCGAAGACGGCGAATTCCTGGTTCTCGTCGGCCCGTCGGGCTGCGGAAAATCGACCTCGCTGCGCATGCTCGCCGGCCTGGAGGACGTCAGCGACGGGCGCATCCTGATCGGCGCCAAGGATGTGACGCACGCCGAACCCAAGGAACGCGATATCGCGATGGTGTTCCAGAACTACGCGCTCTACCCGCACATGACCGTCGCGGAGAACATGGGCTTCGCGCTGAAGCTGGCCAAGGTCGCCAAGGCGGAGACGCAGAAGCGGGTGCTCGAGGCGGCGAAGCTGCTCGACCTGGAGCCGTACCTGGACCGCAAGCCGAAGGCGCTGTCCGGCGGTCAGCGCCAGCGCGTCGCGATGGGCCGGGCGATCGTGCGCCAGCCGCAGGTGTTCCTGATGGACGAGCCGCTGTCCAACCTGGACGCGAAGCTGCGCGTGCAGACCCGCACCCAGATCGCGCAGCTGCAGCGCAGGCTCGGCACCACCACCGTGTACGTCACGCACGACCAGGTCGAGGCGATGACCATGGGCGATCGGGTCGCGGTGCTCAAAGATGGTCTGCTGCAGCAGTGCGCGACGCCACGCGACCTGTACCAGGACCCGGTCAACGTGTTCGTCGCAGGCTTCATGGGTTCGCCCGCGATGAACCTGTTCACACTTCCGGTGTCCGACGGTTCCGTCTCACTCGGCGGGCACGTGCTGCCGCTGCCGCGCTCGGTCATCGACTCCGCCGAAGGTTCGGTGTCGGTCGGCATCCGCCCCGAGCACTTCGAGCTCGGCAACGGTGCCGGCTCCGGCATCGAGATGGAGGTCGACGTGGTCGAGGAGCTCGGCTCCGACGCCTACATCTACGGCCGCACCACCTCCGAAGGCAACGCCATCGGCGAAACCATTGTGGCGCGGGCGGATTGGCGCAACCCGCCCGCCAAGGGCACCCGGGTCCGGCTCTCCACCGACCCCCAGCACACCTACTTCTTCTCCGCCAAGGACGGGCGCCGCCTGCACTGAGCCCGCTCAGTCAGCACCAGCCACCGAGCCCGGTCCGCAACGGACCGGGCTCGGTCATTTCTCGACCACCAAGGGTCAGCGCGCCAACCATCCGGCAAAGCGCCGGGTCAGAAACGGCATGATCACCCACACCATCGCGCCCACCGCCACCGGCAGAATGCAGGCCAGCCGCAGCGGCGTCGGCAGCGGTTCCAGCAGCGGAGCCGTCACCGTCACCAGCACGGTGAGCATCGGGTAGAGACCGATCAGCGTCAGTAGCCAGAACTTCCACTTCGCCGGATGCCCGTTGCCCGTCCTTACCTCAACGTTCTCCACCGACTCAACCTGCGCAATTTCTTTCGTAGCAACCACTTTCCACTCCCAACCTCTGCAATCCGCCGTCACAGAGACGACGAAGCAGCCACCGCAGCTGTGACATCCGCAGTGGCTCGACAGCCGACCGCGGCGTTCAGCGGCGGGTGAGTCCGATCTCCAGCACGTCGCGGATGTAGATCTCCAAGAACACCGGCAGATATGGATCCGCCGCTATCCGGTCGAAGACCTCGGCGAAGCGCGGGTCGGGCGTTTCGGTCAAGTGCACGATCCGCCAGGTGTTGAGTGGCCGTTCCTCGCCGCCCGACGCACCGTGCTCGACGTGGAAGATCGGCTGCTCGGTTCCGGCGTGCAGGAGTTCACCTGCGGGGCCGGGCAATTCAGCGGCGCCAATGAACGTGACGACCTGGTTCGCATGATCGAGGTGGGTCTGTTCGAGGACAAGACCGTCCGTGTCCGGTCGCAGCCACAGCCGCTGCCGGGACTTCCGCACGAAAACATCCCCCTCGCCCCACGATTGCGCGCCGCCTGTCACGACGGCGGGGATGTAGATGTCGGGGCGGCGGGCCTTGCGAGTCTCCATGTCCCACAGCATGGTTCGGGTGAAGACCAGCGGGCTCGCGAGTTCGTAGCGCTCGGCGAGCACCTGGTTGACATCGAGTGGCGGCAGCTCGTAAGTCGTGTTGGCCGGGTCTTCCCAGGCCGCGCGGAAAGCCTTCTTGTGGTCGACGGTGTCCACGTCCATCTCCAACTCTGTTGTGCCGGCTCCGGTCCTCCCGACCCATGGAGACACTATGAAATTTATAGTGACTACCAATCTTAGAGTCAATACCCGATCCGTGTTACCGTCGGAGAATGGACGAAGCAGCGGTGGCGCACCCCGACCTGCGACCGGGGTTCTGCGCGAGCTACCACCGGGGTGTCGAGCTGATCGGCAAGCGCTGGAACGGCGTCATCCTGCGCGAGTTACTGCTCGGCGCAAAGCATTTCGTCGAGATCAGGCGAGCCATCCCGGACCTGACCGACAGCATGTTGTCGACTCGCCTGCGCGAGCTCGAAGCCGCAGGCATCGTGTCGCGAACCGTCTACGACGAGACTCCCGTGTGCGTGGAGTACGAGCTCACCGAGATGGGCCGAGACCTACAGGAAGCGGTCGCCGCGCTCAACCGATGGGCGAGCCGATGGTTTCCGGAATGAGCAGAACACCTTCGACAGGTGGGCGTTTCAGCGCTTGGTTTTGCGGGCGCGGCGGGAGTCCAAGTAGTCGTCGTTGACGCGGATGCCTAGTTCTTCGAGGGCTATCTCGCGGCCGGAGTCGCTGCGGACTTGGACGCGGACGGGTGATCCGGTGGCTTCTTCGACCAGCAGGAGTGGCGGCGGGCCGGGCTGGAGGTAGGTGTCGCCCCACTGCATGAGGGCCAGGACTACGGGGAGTAGGTCGCGGCCCTTGGGGGTGAGGATGTATTCGTGGCGGGTGCGTTTGCCCTGCTCCCGGTAGGGCTGCTTGGTGAGCAGGCCCGCTTCGGTGAGTTTGCGGAGTTGGGTGGCGGCCGCGGCGTCGGTGATGCCGACACGCTGGGCGAAGCCATCGAAGCGGGTGGTGCCGTAGTAGGCCTCGCGCAGGATGAGCACGGTCGAGCGGGTGCCGACGAGCTCGATCGCCTTGGCGATCGAGCAATCCGTGGTCTGCCACGAGCTCAGATCGGCCAACGGTCCTTCCATCACTGCTGCCATGACCAACATCATACCCTTGCTGACTTGTCTCAACTATCGTCAGGTGTAACCTGACTATGTGTTGATAGAGCCAGGCAAGGCCGCCCGGTTCTCGGTCCGAAAGGAAGCACGATGAGAGACGCGGTAATTGTCGAAGCGGTACGCACTCCGATCGGCAAGGGCAAGCCGAACGGCGCGCTGCATGACGTCAACGCGGTGGATCTGCTCGCACACAGCCTGCGCGAAGTGGTCGATCGCAGCGGCATCGATCCGGTGCTGATCGACGACGTGATCGGTGGCATCGTCACCCAGATCGGCGAGCAGGGCGCCAACATGACCCGGCGCGCGGCCCTGGCCGCCGGGTATCCCGAATCCGTCCCCGCCACCACGGTGGACCGGCAGTGCGGCAGCAGCCAGCAGGCGATCCACTTCGCCGCCCAGGGCGTGATCTCCGGGGCCTACGACATCGTCGTGGCCGCCGGTGTCGAATCGATGGGGCGGATCCCGATGGGCGCCAACCTGATCGGCTCCGAGGATGTCTCCGGGGTCGGCTTCGCCGCACGTTATCCGGAAGGCCTTGTACCGCAAGGGATCAGCGCTGAACTGATCGCCGCCAAGTGGGGCCTGAACCGCACCCAGCTCGACGAGTTCGCGCTCGGCAGCCACGAAAAGGCCGCGCTGGCAACGAAGAACGGTCTGTTCGCCAACGAACTCGCGCCGATCAACGGACTGACCGCCGATGAGGGCATCCGGGTCGGCAGCACCCTCGACTCCCTCGCCAAGCTGCGCCCCGCCTTCTATGACGAGGCGATGGCCACCCGGTTCCCGCAGATCGGCTGGCAGGTCACCGCGGCGACCGCGAGCCAGGTCAGCGACGGCAGCGCCGCAGTACTGATCATGACCAGCGAACGCGCGAAAGAACTCGGACTGAAGCCGCTGGCCCGGCTGCACAGCTTCGCCGTCGTCGGTGACGACCCGCTGCTGATGCTCACCGCCGTGATCCCGGCGACCCGAAAGGTGTTGCAGCGCGCGGGACTCCAGATCTCCGACATCGATCTGTTCGAGGTGAACGAGGCCTTCTCACCGGTCGTGCTCGCCTGGGCCCAGGAGACCGGCGCCGACCTCGCCAAGGTGAACGTCAACGGCGGCGCGATCGCCATCGGCCACCCGCTCGGCGCCTCCGGCTCCCGCATCGCCACCACCCTGGTACACGCCATGCAGGACCGCGGCGCCCGCTACGGCCTGCAAACCATGTGTGAGGCAGGCGGTTTGTCGAACGCCATGATTCTCGAACGCCTCTGAATCGCGCCGACGCGGTGCCCATCGCGCGGTGGGCACCGCGTCAGAGCACCAGCGCGATCAGAAATCCGACCACCCACGATTCGATGATCAACGGCACCGCGATCAACGGCGTCCACCCGATCTGCCTGCGCGCCCGCGCCTTCCGCACCATCAGCCAACCGGCCCAGATCACCGACGCCGCGATCCCTCCCCAACCGATGACCTGCGCCACCGACAGGTAGCGCCACGCTCGCCCATCCTCGTCATCGCGCGCGACCACCTCGTACAGCGGCACGAACGACCCGACGAACCAGGCGAAGGCGACCGTGATCAGCGACCCGAGCCCCGCGCGCACGAGGTCCGGCAATCGCTCCGGTCGTTCCCATGCCATACCCCAGGATGACCCGTTCAGACCTACCGTGCAGTCCGCGCGCAAAGTCTCACGCCGCGCACACCTTTGCCGACCATCTCATTCGCAGCAGGACAATTCGTGCGCAGCACCCTTGATCGGCGGCACGCGCGCCGAGCACACGTTGCTGACGGTCCCACGCGTGGCGGATGCGCCGGATGCTCGCGCGCACAACATTGCTCGACGCGCACGAAATTGCTGGCGAATCCATACGCAGCGGCACAATTCGTGCGCAGCACGCCTGTTCAGCTGAGCGCGCAGCACTTGCTGTACGCGAGTTGCTGACTGGCCCAGGCGTTGCGTGTGCAGCAGCTGTGAGCGCGCACATGACATTGCTTGCTGCGGACGAGTTTGCGGACGATTTCGTGCGCAGCGGCACAATTCGTGCGCGGGGTGGGTCAGGGGCCTGCGTAGACGTGGGAGGCAAGGGCTACGCCGCTGGCGAATGAGGCGACGATCAGGAGTGCGGCGAGCACGGGCCAGTACCACATGTACCAGCGCTTCAGGCCGGCCACGATGATCATTACGAGGGAGCCGACCAGGGCGAGGGCGGTGCCGCCCCAGGAGACGATGAAGGCGGCGCCGAGATAGCTGTCGTTGCAGTTGTTGGTGCCGCACGCGTCGGTGGCGAAGGCGAAGAAGAGGGTGGCGTAGGCGGCGAGAAGGCCGAGCAGTGCGGCGCAGGAGTACAGCACGATGGTGAGGACCAGGTCCCAGGTCCGCTGTTGCGGCTGTGGCGTCGGCTGCTGCCATTGCGGCTGTTGCCACTGCTGCTGCGTTGTCGGGTAGTAGGTCATGTACTCAGCATCGCGATCGGCCTGCGTGTGGAGGACCGCAAAACTACTCAGACCGCATGGGGAGAATTCGGCAAACAGCTGGTCAGGTGACCGTTGCCGGAGCCAGGCCCGAACCTGGCGGCGCCCGTTAAGCTGGGCGGCGATGACCGATCACGTTGTTGAGAGCATCGTCTATGCGATCCCGATGCGCACCAGGTTCCGTGGCATCACCGTGCGCGAAGGGATGCTGATCCGGGGGCCGCTCGGGTGGGGCGACTTCTGTCCGTTCACCGAGTACGACGATCGGGAAGCGGCCGGATGGCTGGCCACCGCGCTCGAACAGGTGACGGTGGGGTGGCCGGAGCCGGTGCGCGATCGGATTCCGATCAACTGCACGGTGCCTGCGGTCGATCCGGAACGTGCGCACGCGATTGTCGCGGAGTCGGGGTGTGGCACCGCGAAGGTGAAGATCGCCGATCATCGCGATTCGCTCGCCGAGGACCTCGCCAGGGTCGAGGCGGTGCGAGACGCGCTCGGACCGAGTGGGGCCGTTCGGGTGGACGCCAACGCGGTGTGGGATGTGGAGACTGCCGTCGCGCACATCACCCGAATCGATAAGGCCGCAGGCGGTTTGGAGTACGTCGAGCAGCCTTGCCGGACCATCGAAGAACTGGCCGCGGTTCGCCGTCGCGTCGACGTGCGGATCGCCGCCGACGAATCCATCCGCCGCGCCGAGGACCCGCTGCGGGTCGCCGTCGCGGGGGCCGCCGACATCGCGGTGTTGAAATGCACTCCGCTGGGCGGAGTCCGCCGCGCGCTGCGCGTGGCCGAAGCAGCCGGACTCCCCTGCGTGGTGTCCTCGGCGCTGGAAACCAGCGTCGGACTGGCCGCGCAACTCGCGCTCGCCGGAACGCTGCCCGAACTCGACTTCGCCTGCGGGCTCGGCACATTGTCGCTGCTCACCGGTGACGTGGTGGTCGATTCCCTGCGCCCTGTCGACGGGTACCTGCCCGTTCCGAGTACACCACCGCAACCCGATCCTGCCCTGGCCGAGCAGTACCGGCAGCGTGACCCGGACCGGACCGCATGGTGGGAAGACCGGCTGGCGCGCGTCCTGCGAATGGTCGAGGCACCACCGAAGTCGTTCTGAGCGGACATTTTTCGCGACTGTCACACCGAAATAGCCGCTACAGCTTCGATATTGACCGTGCAGACCGGCACGATGCATTACCCGAGCCGCACACCACAACCCAACAGTGTCGCGCGCAACACCAAGGCTGCCTCCGGCCCGATGATGCCGTCGACCAATTCCAGGTAGCGGGTGCAGAATTCGGGGCCGTGCGGTGCGACCGAGCCGGGATCGGGCTCGAGATGATGCGCCATTTCGTGCAGCACCACGAGTTCGCGCAGCGCCCACGCGGTGCCGCCGGTGTGCAGTGGCACGGCGAGGACAGCGTCGGCGGCTTCGTAGTGGGCGGCGGTCGCGCCCGCGCGCGAGCGGACCCGGACCGAGGTGCCCGCGCGATCCCATTGGGCCCGAACCCAATTGAGCGCCAGGACCTTGTCGGCATAGCTCTGCACGGAATCGACAGAGGCGAAACGTCGTTCGATCGGCAGCGTGATGTGCGAACCGTACAGCTCGACAGTGCGACTGCCATGCTCATCGGCACGGTCGAACATCCCACGCACCAACTGCTCGGCATCATACACCTTGGCGCGCTGCGTATCTCGCACGCTCACGACTCCCCTTCGCTAGCGCCCCGCTGCGTCGTACACGTGGCCGCACTGTGTCTCGGGTTCACACGCTGACGCTCACTCACGAATCCCCCTCGCAAGCATTCGACTCCGTCATACGAGAACGCGCACTGTGCCTGCGGTTACTCCGCTGACGCTCACTCACGAATCCCCCTCGCTAGTGCTCGGCTCCGTCGTGCGCGAGTGCGCACTGTGATTTCGGTTCACTCGCTGGCGCTCGGTCACGAGCATCGTCCACAAAAGACACCTGCGCGACCCGAGTCAGCCCTCCCCCGCGCGCCCACGGACAGACACGCCGCAGACCATTCCGAATTCCCACGTCCACCGTTCCGGCGCGGGAAATCCGCAGCACTCACGCCGACCCATTGGCCGAACCACGCGACTTCCGCGTCAATTGCCCACGCGCCGCACCGAGTTCGGGCGAGGTACCGAGCCGAGCCGCCTTACCCGCCCGGTCCCCCGCGCGCCGCGCGGCCGCCGAGTGTCCGGCCGAGGCCTGCGGCCCGCGCCAGGTGCCGCGCGCTTCGGAGGTGCTGGTGTAGAAGTCGGTGAGCTCGATCTCCTTGTTGCGCAACGCGAGCGCGGTGCCCGCTCCCGCGGTGTCGCCGGGCACCACCTCGGCTTCGACCTCCGCCTTCACGGCGGCCAGCCGCTGGCCGATCCGCGCGGCGAACGCCATCTGGAAGTTCAACCGCGCGGTGACACCGGCGACCGGGGCCTGCACCCGCCGTTGCACCTTGCGTCCCCAGCGCTTTTCGGTGACCACCTTCTCCACCGTCGCCGAGCGGTACTGCCCGGACTTGATGTATTGATCCGAGGCCCGCACCATCTGCACGAGCAGACTCGCGTACAGCGCCTCGCAGGTGTCGATATCGGAATCGAAACCGTAGGCGTACACCTGGGTCGAGGTGCGAGCGACATCGCAGCGCACATCGTTGGCGTGCGCGATGGCGACGAACAGTTGGACGTAGGTGCGCAATCCGCGCTTGCCGGGCTCGCCGATCGGAATGATCCGCTGAATCGGCGTCGGCCTGCGCTCACGTCCCGCGATGTGCGCACGCGCCACCGTCAGATCGATGGACGATCTGGTCGCGAGTCGCTGGGCCGCGGCGAGAAACGCCTCGGCCTCGTGCTCGTTGTCGGTCGATTCGGCCTGGCGCAGCAGCCCGCCGATGCGGGTCAGCATCCGCTCGGGAACCGGGTTCGGCGATGTCATCACACGCCAGAGTAGCGAGGACTTCCCGCCACAATCCCGCGAGTCACTCCCACACCATGTATCTTGCGTTGTGCAACCGGCAGGGTGTGCTAATGCTCACGATCGACTTGGAGTGTCCGCGATGGCTGTGAAAAAGGTGTCGTCCCTACGAGCGTCGCTCGTACCGAAGGCCGTGTACGCGGCCGTCTCGGTCGCGCTGCTGACGGCGACGTTCACCAGCGCCTGCTCCAGCGACAGCGGCGGGAGTCCGACGAGCCAGAACCTCAGCGGGCGTGGGCCGATCACCTACGTCGAGGGCAAGGACACCACCGAGACCGGTGCGGTCAAGCAGCTCATCGAGCGCTGGAACGCGTCGCACCCGGACGAGCAGGTGACGTTCAAGGAACAGTCGAACGACGCCTCGCAGCAGTACGACGACCTGGTCGAGCACATGCGGTCCAAGCAGTCCACCTACGACGTCGTCGCCCTTGACGTGCCGTGGACCGCCGAGTTCGCCGCGAAGGGCTGGATCCAGCCGCTGAAGGATTCCTTCGCCATCGACACCTCCGCGCTGCTCTCCCCGCCGGTCGCCAGCGCCACCTACAACAACACGCTGTACGCGGCGCCCCGAAACACCAACGGCGGCCTGCTGTTCTACCGCAAGGACCTGGTGCCGAACCCGCCCAAGACCTGGACCGAGATGATGGCCCAGTGCCCGATCGCCAAGGCACAGAACATCGGCTGCTACGCCGGGCAGTTCGCGCCGTACGAGGGCCTGACGGTGAACGCGGCCGAGGCGATCAACGCCTACGGCGGCAGCTTCGTCGGCGCCGACGGCAAGACCCCGACCGTGAACAGCCCGCAGGCGCGCGCAGGACTCAAGGTTCTGGTCGACGCCTACAAGGACGGCAACATCCCGCAGGAAGCGATCACCTTCAAGGAGCCGGAGAGCGGCACCGCGTTCTCGCAGGGCAAGCTCATGTTCCTGCGTTCCTGGCCATCCACCTACGGTGACGTCGGCGGCGACGCGTCCTCGGTGAAGGACAAGTTCGGTGTCGCCCCGCTGCCCGGCGAGAACGGCGTCGGCGCCTCCACCCTCGGCGGCTACAACGCGGCGATCAGCTCGTACTCCAAGAACAAGGCCACCGCGCTGGACTTCCTGCGCTTCCTGATCAGCGAGGACGCCCAGCACATCGTCGCCTCGGGCGCGCTGCCCTCGGTGCGCGCCTCGATGTACGACGACCCGGCGCTGATCGCGAAGATGCCGTACCTGCCCGCGCTCAAGGATTCCATCGCCAGCGCGGTGCCGCGTCCGGTCACGCCGTTCTACCCGGCGGTGTCGAAAGCCATCCAGGACAACGCTTATGCTGCGCTCAAGCAGTCCAAGTCCGTCGACGACGCGATCATCGGGATGCAGAAGGGCATCGAGACCGCGGGATCGTAGGCGGATAGCGCAACGGACCCGACGAGACCCGTAGGAGAGAGAAACGGTGTCGGATCCTTCGGGAGCGGCCAGCACTGTGCCGAGTGACGAGTTCCTGCCACGCAAGCGTGGCCTCGGCGAGACCCTGGCTTTGGAAATGCGGCGCTCCGGCAAAGCCTGGCTGTTCGTCACGCCGGTGCTGTTGTCGCTGGCGGTGGTCATCGGCTACCCGGTGATCCGGGCGCTGTGGATGTCGTTCCAGAAGGATTCGGGTCTGGACCCGGCGACCGGCATGTTCGTCGAGGGCGGCGGCGCGGGCTTCTCGAACTACACGCACTGGCTGCTGCAACAGTGTCAGGCGGGCGGTGAAACGGTCAGCTGCCCGACCGGCAACCTCGGTTCGCAGTTCTGGCTGGCGATCGGCGTCACGCTGTTCTTCACCGTGATCACGGTGACGCTGGAGGCCACCCTCGGCCTCGGCTTCGCCATGGTGATGGGCAAGACGTTCAAGGGACGCGCGCTGCTGCGCGCCGCGGTGCTGATTCCGTGGGCCATCCCGACCGCGGTCACGGCGCGGTTGTGGGAGTTCATGTTCCAGTACAACGGGGTGGTGAACCGGGTCCTCGGCACGCACATCCTGTGGACCTCCGACGCGTGGCCCGCGCGGTTCGCGGTGATCGCGGCCGACGTGTGGAAGACGACACCGTTCATGGCGTTGCTGCTGCTGGCCGGTCTGCAGGTGATCCCGGCCGACGTGTACGAAGCGGCCAGGGTCGACGGCGCCTCGGCCTGGCAGCGGTTCACCCAGATCACGCTGCCGCTGCTCAAGCCGGCGCTGCTGGTCGCGGTGCTGTTCCGGACCATGGACGCGCTGCGCATGTACGACCTGCCCGCCATCATGACGCTGAGCAACCCGTCAACCCGGGTGGTGTCGATCCTGGTGGTCGATCAGGTCCGGCAGGGCCCGAACAGCGCGGCCGCACTGTCGACGATCACCTTCCTGATGATCTTCGCGGTGGCCTTCGTACTGGTGAAGGTGTTGGGCGCCAACGCAGTCCGCACTCAGGAAGAACAGCGGGAGGCGCACTGATGTCTGTTCGGACTGCTGAAAAGCCTGCCGCACAAGCCGTTTCGTGGACACAACGGCTTCGGTCGGTACGGCTGTACGTCGGTGTGGCCATCGTGCTCATCTGGGGGCTCGGCCCGTTCTACTGGATGACGGTCACCGCGTTCCGCGATCCCGACTACACCTTCGACAGCACGCCGTGGCCGACGCATGTCACCTTCGAGAACTTCCGCAACGCGTTCGACACGAGTCGCGGCAACAACTTCGGCAAGGCGCTGGCCAACAGCGTGATCATCGGCTCGGCCACCACTGTTGCCGCGCTGGTCCTCGGCGTGATGGCCGCATACGCCTTGGCGCGACTCACCTTCCGGGGCAAGTACATCGTGTCCGGGCTGATCCTGAGCGCGTCGATGTTCCCGGTGGTCGTGCTGGTCACGCCGCTGTTCCAGCTGTTCACCAACATCGGCTGGATCGGCAAGTACCAGGCGATGATCATCCCGAACATCTCGTTCGTGCTGCCGATGACCGTCTACATCCTGGCCTCGTTCTTCGCCGAGCTCCCCTGGGAACTCGAGGAGGCCGCGCGGATCGACGGCGCCACCAAGCTGCAGGCGTTCCGGCTGGTGATGCTGCCGCTGGCGGCGCCCGCGGTCTTCACCACCGCGATCCTCGCGTTCATCGCCGCGGTGAACGAATACCTGTTGGCCCGACTGCTTTCCAGCGGCAGCACCGAACCGGTGACCGTCGCGGTGGCCCGCTTCTCCGGCAACGACCCGCTGGTCGAGCCCTACGCCGCGATCATGGCCGCCGGCGTGATGGTGTCGATCCCGCTGGTCATCATGGTGCTGCTGTTCCAGCGTCGCATCATCTCCGGCCTCACCGCGGGTGGCGTCAAGAGCTAGAAACACCGCTCAGCGCACGTTTTTCCGGCAATAGCTGGAATGACGATGTGCCGCAGCGGCCCGGTGATAGCATCGCGGGTCACCCACGGCGCGAGTAAAGTCGTGCCCGTGGGGGCCCATTTCCGATCGTTGTTCGTGCAGGTGAGTTTCGGCCGACGCTCCGGGAGGAGATGATCGTGAGCGAGCGCCAGCGAGTGAACCGGGGTTGCCGCGCGTTCGGACGCACGAGTTGCAGCGAGGCGCAGTCGTGAGTTCGTTCGGCAAGCGGCGACGTAGTGCGAGAGCCAAACCGGAACCCGCGCCCTATACGTCGATCGCCGGTTTCAATGAGCTCGACACCTCGCCACGGCGAAAGCACGCCCGCCCGGCAAAAGAGCCCAAGACCCCGCGGCCGACACCCGATCCGCATCGCCCGCCGCGCACCCGGGGGGAACGCTTCCGGCGCTTGGTGCTCGCCCTGTTCATCATCTTCGGCGCGGTGCCCGCACTCCTTTTCGTACTCGTCTATTGGAGCGCCGAGATCCCCGATCCGGATTCGGTACAGACCAATCAGATCGCCACCGTCCTGGCCGCCGACGGCAGCACCGTGATCGCCAAAGTCGTGCCGCCCAACGGCAATCGGAGCCCGATCCCGCTGGCCGAGGTGCCGCAGCCGGTCCGCGACGCGATGCTCTCCGCGGAGGACCGCAACTTCTACACCAACCCCGGCTACTCGACCTCCGGCTTCCTGCGCGCCGCCCGCGACAACCTGCTCGGCCGCGACAACGCGGGCGGCGGTTCCACCATCACCCAGCAGTACGTGAAGAACGCCTTCCTCGGCTCCGAGCGCACGCTCACCAGGAAAATGCGCGAGCTGGTCATCTCGGCCAAGATGGCACGGCAGTGGAGCAAGGACGACATCCTCGCCGCCTACCTCAACACCATCTACTACGGCCGCGGCTCCTACGGCATCGCCGCGGCGAGCAAGGCCTACTTCAACAAACCGGTGAACCAGCTGACGCTGGCCGAGGGCGCGGTGCTCGCCGCACTCGTGCGCACGCCGTCGATCCTCGACCCGGAAACGCACCTGCCCGACCTGACCGCGCGCTGGAAGTACGTGCTCGACGGCATGGTCGAGATGGGCGTCCTCTCGCCGGGCAACCGGGACGCCACGGTGTTCCCGGCGATCATCCCGCTCAACGAGATCCCCGACGACAACGTGGCCCGCGGCCCCGAGGGCCTGATCCGCGCCCAGGTGGTCCGCGAACTGCGCTCGTCCGGCATCAGCGAACACGAGCTGGACACCGGCGCCCTGCAGATCACCACCACGATCGACGCGAAGGCGCAGCAGTCCGTGCTGGACGCGGTGCATGACCGGCTCGCTGGGCAGCCGCCCGAACTGCGTGCCGCGATCGTGTCGATCGACCCGCGTTCCGGCGCGGTGCGCGCCTACTTCGGCGGCACCGACGGCATCGGCTACGACTACGCCCAGGCGCCGTTGCAGACCGGTTCGGCGTTCAAGCCCTTCGCGGTGGTCGCCGCACAGCAGCAGAGCATTCCGCTGAACCGGCTGCTGGACAGCTCCCCGGTCACCGACCGCGGCACCAAGATCACCAATGTGGACGGTGAGTCATGCGGCCGGTGCACCATGGCCGAGGCGCTGAAGCGCTCGCTCAACACCAGCTTCTACCGGCTGACCATGTCGATGTTCGACGGACCCAAGGCCATCGCCGACGCTGCGCACGCGGCGGGCATTCCGGAGGAGATCCCCGGCGTGGCGGGCAAGACGCTGACCGAGGACGGCGGGCGCCCGCTGAACGGAATCGTGCTGGGGCAGTATCTCGTTCGGCCCATCGACATGGCGTCGGCGTACGGGACGATCGGCGCGTCCGGCGTCTATCACCAGCCATATTTCGTGCAGCGCGTGGTGACCGGCGACGGACGAGTGCTGCTCGACCGTGGCGCGCCCGAGCAGCGAACCGGCAAGCAACTGCCGGACGGCCAGCAGCGCATCCCCAAGGCGATCGCCGAGAACACCACCCAGGCGATGACGCCGATCGCCGCTTACTCCAACGGACACGCCCTGTCCGGTGGCCGGCCGTCCGCGGCGAAGACCGGCACCACCCAGCTCGGCGAGTCCAAGCTGAACAAGGACGCCTGGATGATCGGCTTCACGCCCTCGCTGTCCACGGCGGTCTGGATCGGCACCGAACAGTCGCAGCCGATCCACACCGCCCGCGGCACCGACATCTACGGGTCCGGCTTGCCCGCCGACATCTGGAAACAGGTGATGGACGGCGCGCTCGACGGCACCCCGGTCGAGCAGTTCCCGGCCGCGCCCGGCGCCGCCGCGGCCATCACGCCGCCGTCCGCGAGCAAGCCGTCCGGCGGCACCTACGACATCCTGAATCCGCCGCCCGGCCCGCCGCGGGAGCCGGTGATCATCATCCCGCCCGCGCCACAAACACCTAAGGAAGTGGAAATTTTTCCCGGACTGACCATCCCGGTGCCGGGATAGCGATGATGCTGTGACCTTCCCGCACCCAGGGGAACGGATGACATGGCAGCATCGTTTGCCAGAGTGAGAGCGAACAGCGAGTGTGTCGGACAAGGCCGACGCCGACGCCGCGGGATCGATGCGGAAGGATATGCGCTCGAGCGACGACGCCGCCAATTGGAGACAGACGAGACATAGGGGCTACGCCGGTGGATTTCAATGTCGTTGACCAACCCGAGACGCTGGTGGCGGGAACAGTACTTCGCAGCCCAGCGCTCGCGGTCGAAGGACCGCGCCGCGCGAAAGTCGAAGAGGCGTGGAAGCGCAACCTGGCCCGCCAGCTGCCCGGGCCGCCGACGACCGCGTATGTCGACCACGCGCCGGAAATCAATTCGTATTTAACCCATATCGTCGGCTACCGCTGCCGCGGCGTGGACGACTTATTACCCGGCGACGTGCTGGCCCGGGTGCCCGCGGGCAAATTCGCCCGGTTCATCGCCAGCGGAGACAACCTCGGCGACACCATCGTGCACATCTGGCGCTCGGTGTGGGACGCCGAGGCCGCAGGCCGATTCGTGCGCGCCTACACCGGGGATTGGGAGCACTATCCCGACGCGCGCACGGCCGAAGTATTCGTAGCGCTGGCAGACGATCAAGTCGACGGGTAGGAACAACACTGTGGACTTCGAGATTGTCACGTTGGACGAGAGCCTGGTCGCCGGACTGACCGTCCCGCTCGCCGGACGCGAGGTGACCGCGCGCGACCTCGACCTGGTGAACTTCACCTGGGACCGCTACCTGGCGCGGGAGAAGAGCGTGCCGCGGGTGGCCGCCTACATCGGCCAGAACGACCACGCCGTCGCCGTGCTCGGCTACGAGGTGGCCTCGATGGACGAGATGGACGCGGGCGACGTGCTCACCCGCGTCCCACAGGGCCGCTACGCCAAGTTCGTCGTCTCCGACAAGCCCTACGACCTGTTGCGCACCGCGTGGGCTCAGGTCCGCAAGGCGGAGAGCGCCGGAACCATCACCCGATCCCACACCGCGGAGATCGAGCGCTACACCGGACCGACCTCGGTCGAGGTCTACGTCTCGCTGGACTGATCCGCGAGAACACGCGAAATGAGCCGGGCCCCACGAAAGTTCGTGGGGCCCGGCTCATTCGCGCGCTGCGCTACCGAACTACTCAGCGCTACCGAACTACTCGGCGCCGATGATGAACGCCTCGAGCTGGGTCCGCGCGATGTCGTCGGCGAGCTGCTTGGGCGGGGACTTCATCAGGTAGGCCGAGGCCGGGATGACCGGTCCGCCGATGCCGCGGTCCTTGGCGATCTTCGCCGCGCGGACCGCGTCGATGATGATGCCCGCCGAGTTCGGCGAGTCCCACACCTCGAGCTTGTACTCCAGGCTCAGCGGCACGTCGCCGAAGGCGCGGCCCTCGAGCCGGACGTAGGCCCACTTGCGGTCGTCCAGCCAGCCGACGTGGTCGGACGGGCCGATGTGCACGTCCTTGGCGCCCATTTCCTTCTTCAGGTTGCTGGTGACGGCCTGAGTCTTGGAGATCTTCTTCGACTCCAGGCGCTCGCGCTCCAGCATGTTCTTGAAGTCCATGTTGCCGCCGACGTTCAGCTGCATGGTGCGGTCGAGCTGCACACCGCGGTCCTCGAACAGCTTGGCCATGACGCGGTGCGTGATGGTCGCGCCGACCTGGCTCTTGATGTCGTCACCGACGATGGGAACGCCTGCCTTGGTGAACTTCTCGGCCCACACCGGGTCGGAGGCGATGAACACCGGCAGCGCGTTGACGAAGGCGACGTTCGCGTCGATGGCGCACTGTGCGTAGAACTTGTCGGCCTCCTCCGAACCCACCGGCAGGTAGGAGACGAGGACGTCGACGTTGTTGTCCTTCAGGACCTTGACCACGTCGACCGGCTCGGCCTCGGACAGGTCGATGGTCTCGGCGTAGTACTTGCCGATGCCGTCGAGGGTCGGACCGCGCTGCACGACAACGTCGCTCGGCGGCACGTCGGAGATCTTGATGGTGTTGTTCTCGCTGGCGAAGATGGCCTCGGCGAGGTCGAAGCCGACCTTCTTCGCGTCGACGTCGAACGCGGCGACGAACTTCACGTCCCGGACGTGGTACTTGCCGAATTTGACGTGCATGAGTCCGGGCACGACCGCGGTCTCGTCCGCGTCCTTGTAGTACTGCACACCCTGGACCAGCGAGGAAGCGCAGTTGCCCACACCTACGATGGCGACGCGAACTTCTGTGGCGTTGTCAGCCTTCTTGTCATCACTCATGGCCGATATTTCCCTCTTTCTGTGGTGCCGCCTTCGTCGATTGCTCCGCCGCAATCAACTCGTTGAGCCAGCGCACTTCGCGCTCGCTTGATTCGAGTCCGAGCTGGTGGAGCTGCCGGGTGTAGCGATCGAGTGACCCGCTGGCCTTCTTGATCGCCTCCCGGAGTCCTTCTCGGCGCTCCTCGACCTGGCGTCGCCTGCCCTCCAGAATCCGCATCCGCGCGGTCGCGGGGGTGCGGCTGAAGAAGGCGAGATGAACGCCGAAGCCGTCGTCGGTGTAGTTCTGCGGTCCGGTATCGGCGAGCAGTTCGCTGAACCGCTCGCGGCCCGCCGGAGTCAGTTGGTAGACGCGGCGGGCTCGGCGCGTGACCACGCCCGCCGGAATCTCCTCGGCGATCAACCCGTCCGACTGCATGCGGCGCAGCGTGGGATAGAGCGAACCGTAGGAGAAGGCCCGAAACGCGCCGAGCAGGCCGGTGAGCCGCTTGCGCAACTCGTAGCCGTGCATGGGCGATTCGAGGAGCAGCCCGAGAATTGCCAGCTCGAGCACCGGGCTTCACCTCCCTGACTATGTACAGACCTAACCGATGGATGCGACTCCACACTATATCGGGCCGATATAACTGTGCACAGTCCTGGTCGATATAAACCTGGATCTACCGGGCATCTCATACCCCTGAGCCGGGGCGGCCCCTCGGCAACACCGCTACTCTGGTTCTCGTGCGAATCCAGCGGCAGGTGGTCGACTACGCCCTACGGCGTCGGTCGTTGCTGGCTGACGTGTATGCGGGCCGTGTCGATGTCGCCTCGGTGTGTGATGCGAATCCCTACCTGCTGCGTGCGGCGAAGTTCCACGGCCGGGGGAGCGAGGTCACATGCCCGATCTGCCGGAAAGAACAACTCACGCTTGTATCTTGGGTCTACGGCGACGGTCTCGGACCGGTGGCGGGCTCGGCTCGCACACCGGAGGAGCTGACCCGCCTCGCCGAGACTCGTGAGGAGTTCTCGGTCCATGTCGTCGAGGTATGCCGCAGCTGCAGCTGGAATCATCTGGTGCAGTCTTACGTCCTCGGTACCACGCCGGCGCCAACGCGGCGTCGCACCGGGACCCGGCGCACCGCAGCCGAATGAAGTGCCTGGTCATCTGCCCGTCGGATGACTCGCGGAGCCAACACGTGTCCGCTGCGGTCGAGATGACCGCCCCGAGCCATCCGCAACGTTACGAGTTATGGAGATCTTGTCAGTGAATTCGCCCTACGAGACTTCCCCCTACGGCGATGAACCGCATGGCGGCCGTCCTCCACGGAGTTCACAGCCTGGTCCCAATCCGTATCAGAATCCGCGTCCCGGCCCGCCGCCCGGCCCCGGCCCCGGCCCCCGGCCCGGACCGCCGCCCGCGCAGCGCCCCGCCCCCTACCCGGGGGAGCTTCGTGGCCCGCAGCCGCAGCGTCGTCCCGGTCCGCCCCCGCCGCCGCAGCAGCGGCCGCCGCAGGGCCGACCGAACCCGGCCCCGCCGCCCGGCGCCGGCGCCACCCAGAAGATCGAGCGGAACTCGCTGACCGACGCGGTCTCCGAGCGCAACCGCCGTGGCGGCCCGCCCACCGGGCCGCGGCCGACCGCCGAGCGAGCCCGCCGCGTCGGCGACCCCGGCAACGGCACCGGCGAACGCAGGCAGACCGCAGGTGGTCCGCCGTCCGGCCCGCCCCCGCGCCGCAACGGTGGCAGCGGCGGCGACGGCTCCGGCCCTGGCAAGCGCAAGCCGGGCGCCAAGAAGAAGTCGCCGTGGCGGATCGTGCGCCGGGTCATCTACGTGATGATGGCCATGGCCATCCTGATCCCCAGTGGCGTCTTCCTCATCGCTTACACGACTGTTTCGGTACCCAAGCCCGGTGACCTCAAAACCAATCAGGTCGCGACCATCCTCGCCTCCGACGGCGAATCGGTGATCAGCAAAGTCGTTCCGCCGGAAGGCAACCGGACCGACGTCACGATCGAGCAGATCCCCGCGCACGTCCGCAACGCGGTGATCGCCGCCGAGGACCGGGACTTCTACTCCAACCCCGGCTTCTCGATCTCCGGCTTCGCCCGCGCCGCCAGGGACAACGTCCTCGGCAAGGAAAGCGCCGGTGGTGGTTCCACCATCACTCAGCAGTACGTGAAGAACGCACTGGTCGGCGACGAACGCTCGCTCACCCGAAAGCTGCACGAGCTGGTCATCTCGGCCAAGATGGCGCGCCAGTGGAGCAAGGAAGACATCCTCGCCGCGTACCTGAACACCATCTACTTCGGTCGCGGCGCCTACGGCATCGACGCCGCCGCCAAGGCGTACTTCGAGAAGCCGGTGACGGAACTGACTCCCGCCGAGGGCGCGGTGCTCGCCGCCACCATCCAGCAGCCGTCCGGCCTGGATCCGGAGAAGAACCCGGAGGGCGCGAAGACGCGCTGGAACTATGTACTCGACGGCATGGTCGCCGGCAACAACCTGCCCGCCGCCGAACGGCAGGGCATGCAGTATCCGCGGGTGGCCCCGGTGTCGACGACCAAGGACAAGACCCTGGACACCGGCCCGGAGGGCCTGATCAAGACGCAGGTACTCAAGGAGCTGGCCGCGGAGGGCATCAGCGAGCAGCAGATGAACACCTCCGGTCTGTCGATCACCACGACGATCGATCCGAAGGCGCAGAAGGCGGCCGTCGACGCGGCGCAGAAGAAGATGCAGGGCGAGCCGGAAAAGCTGCGTGCCGCAGTCGTTTCGGTGGATCCGAAGACCGGTGGGGTGAAGGCCTACTACGGCGGTGAGGACGGCCAGGGCTGGGATTACGCCAACGCAGGCCTGCAACCGGGCTCCTCCTTCAAGGTGTTCGGTCTGGCGGCGAATCTCGAACAGGGCGTTCCGCTTTCGCAGCTGTACGACAGCTCGCCGGTCACCGTCAACGGCATCAAGATCACCAATGTCGAGGGTGAAGGGTGCGGTAATTGCACCATCGCCGAGGCACTCAAGCGGTCGCTGAACACCAGCTTCTACCGCATGGAAGTCGACATGGGCAACGGCCCGCAGAAGATCGCCGACATGGCGCACAAGCTCGGCATCCCGGAGAACATTCCCGGCGTCGGCAAGTCGCTCACCGAAGCGGACGGCAACGGCCCGAACAACGGCATCGTGCTCGGCCAGTACGACTCTCGTCCGCTCGACATGGCCTCGGCCTACGCCACTCTGGCGGCCTCCGGCGTCTATCACAAGCCGCACTTCGTGCAGAAGGTGGTCGCCGCCGACGGCACGGTGGTGCTCGATCGCGGTGAGGTGGCCGGCGAGAAGCGGGTCGACGCCGCGGTGGCCGACAACGTCACCGACGCGATGAAGCCCATCGCGGCCTGGTCGCGTAACCACAATCTGGCGGGCGGCCGCGAGTCGGCCACCAAGACCGGCACCGCCCAGCTCGGCGACACCCTCGACAACAAGGACGCCTGGATGGTCGGCTACACGCCGTCCCTGTCGACCGCGGTCTGGGTCGGCGCCGTCGACAGCACGGCGCTGCGTAACTACCAGGGCGGCATGATCTACGGTTCCGGGCTGCCGTCCGACATCTGGAAGGCCACCATGGACGGTGCGCTGGAAGGCACGAAGAACGAGAGCTTCCCGAAGCCCGCCCCGATCAAGGGACAGGCCGGTGTGCCCGCGTGGTCGGCCCCGTTCACCCCGCCGTCCACCACCGAGGCGCCGCCGCTGATCCCGCCGATCATGCTGCCGCCGCAGATCGACACCCCGTTCGGGCCGATCCAGATCCCCGGTGCCCAGCCACGCCCGCAGGCCCAGCAGCAACCGCAACAGCAGCAACAGCGCGAGGACGGACCGACGCCGCTGCCCGGCCAGCCGATGGCGACCGATCCCTCGTCGCCGAGCTCGACCAACTCGCCACGGCCCGGCGCCAACGGATACACCAATCAGGGCGAGAGCACCGGAGCTCCGCCGACCACCCGCAGCAGATAGTCCGAGCCTGCGGCCCCTGGCGCCAGGGGCCGCAGGGTTTCGGTAAAGCCTGCGAGAAACGCAATCCGCACTGCGCGTACCGCCGCTACTCAGCCGAGTGGGGACGACGCGATCCGAACCCATAGCCGAACTCAAGGTAGCGTCGGGTGCCGTGACCGATCAGGAACTGGTGGACCAGCGAACGAACGGGAGCGTGCCGCAATCGGGTGGGGCGTCTTCCGGTGGCGCGCACTACATCGCGCCCGGCCCGCTCGCGCCGGATCTGCGGTCGGCCGACGCACGAGATCGGCCCAGCCGCAACGATTCGCTGACCGCGCAGCTGTCCACCGTCATCGGCGGGCCGGTCGGTGAGCACGCGCTGATCGGGCGGGTGCGGTTCTGGACGCCGATGCGGGTGCTGCTGGCGTTCACCGTGGTGTTCCTCGCGTTCGGCTGGTTCGGCAAGGCCGGCTGCATCCAGCAGACCGGCACCACGGACGGATCGCTCACCCTCGATTGGAACAACGGCCGCCAGTACGTGGCGATGTGCTACTCGGACACCGTGCCGCTGTACGGCGCGGAGCGATTGAACGAGGGCGCCTTCCCGTACAAGAAGGACTGGACCGAGACGACCTCGGACGGTGGCCGGGAAACCCGGTACATGGAATATCCGGTGCTATCCGGTCTGTACCAATATCTTTCGATGCGGATCGCCAAGGCCTGGGATGCCGCGCCGCTACCCGGCGCGCTGCAGGTGGTGATCTACTTCAACGTGGTCGCGTTCGGCCTCGCGCTGGCCTGGCTGGTCACCGTGTGGGCGACCGCGCAGCTGGCCGGGCGCCGGGTGTGGGACGCGGCGCTGGTCGCCTGCTCGCCGCTGGTGATCGTGCACATCTTCACCAATTTCGATGCGCTGGCAACGGCTTTGGCCGCGACCGGGCTGCTGGCCTGGGCGCGCAGACGCCCGGTGCTCGCCGGTCTGCTGCTCGGCCTCGGCGGCGCCGCCAAGCTGTATCCACTGCTGCTGCTCGGCCCGATCGTGGTGCTGTGCCTGCGCGCCGATCCGATGCAGCGGATGCCGAGCACCCAGCTCGGGCTGCGGCTGCGCGATATCGACAGCTGGTCGACGGCGCGGGACTGGATCCGCGAAACCCCTTATCGCGTCCACCTTCTCAGCACCCGGCCGCTCGGTGCCGCGGCCGTGACAGTGTCCGCCGCGCTCGGCACCTGGGTCGTGGTGAACCTGCCCATCGCCGCGCTGTATCCGGACGGCTGGCGGGAGTTCTTCCGGCTCAACACCTCCCGGCACGCCGACCCGGACTCGCTGTACAACGTGATCACCTCGTTCACCGGCTGGACCGGTTTCGACGGGACGCTCACCCACGCGCAACAGCCGGTCATCCTGAACGCGGTGTCGCTGCTGGTGTTCGTGGCCGCGTGCGCGATCATCGGCTACATCGCGCTCACCGCGCCGCAACGACCGAGGCTGGCGCAGCTGTGCTTCCTGGTGGTCGCCGCGTTCCTGCTGACGAACAAGGTGTGGAGCCCGCAGTATTCGCTGTGGCTGGTGCCGATCGCGGTGCTCGCGCTGCCGCACCGGCGAATCCTGTTGGCCTGGATGACGATCGACGCTTTGGTCTGGGCGCCGCGGATGTTCTACTACCTCGGCCTGGACAAGAAGGGCCTGCCCGAGCAGTGGTTCACCGGCACCGTGGTGCTGCGCGACCTCGCGGTGATCGCGTTGTGCGCCTTGATCGTTCGGCAGATCTATCGCCCCGACGAGGACCTGGTCCGCCGCGACTACGTCGACGACCCGATCGGCGGCGTCTTCGACCGGGCACCGGATCCGTTGCTGGCGTGGCTGCCCGAGTTCTTGCGCCCCCGGGTGGCGCCGACCCGCGAGTGGCACTCGCAGGCCGGCGATTCCACCACGCGTAACCACGTAGGGGTAGCGAACGTCGCCGATCCGATTCAGTGGGTGCGCAGGTAACGCGCGAGCAGCGCCGGTTCCTGGGGCAGCAGGTCCAGGTCCAGCTGCCACGGGCTGCCGGTCCACGGATCGAACAGCGGTGTCCCGTCGACAGTCGGCAGGTGCCTGCAGGACTGGGACAGCATCGCCACGGTGCTGTCGCCCGAGTCGGATTCGTCGCTGCCGATGATCACCGTCGACAGCCCGATCAGGTCGCCGCGCATGATCAGCGAACCGATCCGCTGCGCGTCCGAACTCTGGTAGCCGTGCGGGAAGTCGGCGGCGACCAGGATCCGGTGCTCCGACGGCGCACTGCCCATGCCGCTGGTGAAGGCCAATTCGGCCAGTTCGGCCGCCTGCACCAGGGCCTGCAAGCGCTCGGAGATCTCGGTGTGGTCGGTGATCGGCGGCCCGTTCAGCACCGGCGCGAGCAGCCCGGTGAAGCCGCTGAACGCCCCGGTCAGGTCGATGATGTCGACCAGGGTGCGCCGACCGGGGGTCGAGGTGAGCAGCCGCGCGAGCAACGCGCCGACCACCGGCGCGACCGCGCGGGTGGACTCGGTGTCGATCCACAGCGGCCGATTCAACGGCACCGGAACGCAATACGGCACCCGCAGCGTCCCGCGTTCGCGCGCGTACAGCTCGCCGAGCCGGATGCCGTCGCTCGGCGTGATCGGCTTGTCCCAGGCCGGTGCGTCCCAGGACGCCAGCGCGGGCGGCAGCATCAGGTCGGCATCGGCGAGCTCGCGGACGAGTTGCACGCTGTCGCGCTGATGGTTGCTTTCGGCGGTGGCGATCAACTCGTCGTTGCGCTGTTGCGCGGCCCGGCGCGCGGCATCGGCGGCCGGGGTGTTGCGGGTCGCGGGATCCGAGACGGCGACGGACAATTCGTGATCGAGCCGCTTGGCCGCGTAGTCACGGGCCGAGACCAGCGCGGCGGCCGAGCGGGCGGCGTCCTCGAAAATCATCCACAGTCGTTCCAGGCCGTGCCCGACCTCGAGCGGCGCCGCCTTGGCGGAGCGGGCCTCGCTGGCCATCGGCCCGGCCATGGTGTGCACGCCGGGGCCGGGCTGCTGGGTCACGCTCGGCTGCGGCGAGTCGCCGGTCTGTGCCGCCGAACCGGTTTGCGCCGCCGGGTCCGCCGGATCGTCCTCGACCTCGACGCCGTGCGCGGTCAGCAGCACGCCGAGGCCGCCGGAGTAGCCCTGCCCGACGGCGCGCAGCCGCCAGTCGGTGCCGCGGCGGTACACCTCGAGGCAGATCAGTGCCGCCTCGCCGGACGACGGCGTGATCACGAATTCCGCTGCCAGCTGGTCGTTTTCGGACAGCGTCGCGGTCACCGAGCCGAGGCCGCCCGTCCGGCCGGGCACCGCTGGGTCGGCGCTCACTACCAGCAGCACCGCCTTGGCGTCGCCGCGCACCTCGGGCAGCGTGATGGTCACCTGGTCCGCGTCCAGCCGCACCCCCGCGGCGCTCGGCTGGTTGTAGAAGACGAAATCCTCGGTAGCGAAGACCTTGAGATTCTCCGCCACCACCAGCGCCGAAACATCCAGTGCGGCTTCGGCTTTCGCACCGAATCGAACGACTTTACCGGTCAGCGGAATGTTCTGACCGGCCTTCAGTTGAATCACGTTGTCTGCCTTGCTGTCCGCGTCACCCGATCAAACGTGCTGCAGAAACCGGCCGAGGTGCGGCACGGCTTCGCCCGGATGCTTGGCCGCGAAGCCCTCGCCGATCGCCTGCAGCTTCCAGTCGTTGCCGACCCGGAACACCTTGGCCATCGCCATCGCGGTGAAGGGCATGCCGCCGGCCAGCGTGTACCTGGCCAATTCGGCGTTGTTGGTGCCATCGACCAAGCGGCAGAACGCATTCTGGATCTGCTCGAAGGTGTGGCCCTTGTAGGAGGTCACGATGAACACCAGCGTGCTCACGTGCGCCGGGATGCGGGTGAGATCGACCAGGATCACCTCGTCGTCGCCCTCGCCCTCACCGGTGAGGTTGTCGCCCTGGTGCCGGATCGAGCCGTCCTTGGAGGTCAGCTGGCCGTAGTAGGCGACGTCCACCGGGTTGTTGTCGGCGAACATGACCACCGACGCGTCGAGATCGACGTCGACGGTGCGGTTGCCGAACATGCCGCGGTTCTTCACCGGATCCCAGCCGAGGCCCATCTTGACGAAGGTCAGCGCGGCGCCGCCCTCCTTGCGCAGGGTGACCCGCTGGCCCTTGGTCAGGCTGACCGGACGGTCCTTGCTCAGGCTCACCTCGGCGGGCGGCTGCTGCGGAACCGGCTGCCCGGGCGGCGGATAGCCACCCTGGGCTGGCGGCGGGTAACCGCCGGGGCCGGGCGGGGGCGGGTAACCGGGGCCCGGCGGGGGGTAACCGGGTCCGGGCGGCGGGTAGCCACCGGTCGGCGCGCCCTGGGCCGGGTACGCAGGCGCGGTCGGCGGGTAGTTCGGCGCGGGCTGCGTGGGGTAGGCCGGCGGCTGCTGGGCCTGGTAGGCGGGCGGCGGTGGCGCGGCCTGCGGTGCGGGCTGGGCCTGCTGAGTGGGCTGGGCCTGCTGGGTGGGCTGCACGGGCGAATCATCGACCGTCACACCGTGGTCGGTGACCAGCGCGGCGAAACCACCCGCGTACCCCTGTCCGACGGCGCGCACCTTCCAGCTGCCCTGGCGGCGGTACAGCTCGAGCGCGATGACGATCGACTCGGTGCTCAAACCCTCGATCTGGTACTCGAACAACCGATTACCGGTCGCGTCCGACACGATCGCGGTGGGCGCGGGGAACCGGCCGAAGTTGCTGGTCGCGTCGTCCAGCGTGATCACCGCACGGATCTGCGCGATTTCGGCGGGCACCGCGTTCAGCGACACCGCAAGCGAGGCGGGCTGCCCGGCGGGTGCGGGCTGCAAGTTGACCCCAGGTCCGCTGGGCTGGTTGAAGAAGACGAAGTCCGCATCGGTACGGACCTTGCCCTGTTCGGTGACCAATAGTGCGGACAGATCCGCGGGCGCCGTGAGCTGGATGGAGACCACCACGTCGTTCGTGGCCAGCGGACCGTTTTGGCCCTTGGCGAGTGTTGCGGACAAGTTAGACCCTTCGCTTGTCGGTGCGTTCGAATGCCACTCTACGAGAAACGCTCGGGTGACGGTTCCGCTAATCGGGTCGATGAACCCCGGCAGTTCTGGGGGCCATCGGTTAATGTGACGACACGCAGTTGGAATGTGGTGGTTTTTCCATGTTCCCGATCGAGACAGCAGGCAGCACACCCTCATGGCGCAACTGTTCGAACAATCCAAGAAGGTGATCGAGGCGCATCTCGCCGGGACCAGTCTCCGCGCGATTTCCGGCTCGATGGTCGCTTACGAAGGCAATGTGCAGTTCAAGGCGGCCGGATTCGGCGGCGGCGACGGCGTGCTCGCCGGGCTCAAGCGCCGCGCGACCGGCGAGAAGCTCTCGCTGATGGAATGCTCCGGCAACGGCCGGGTCTTCTTCGCGGTGAACGGCCAGCACGTGACCGTGGTCAACCTGAACAACGAGACGCTGCAGGTGGAATCCCAGCAACTGCTCGCCTTCGCCGGGAACCTGCGCACCGACGTGCGCTTCGCCGGGCTACGCGGCGCCTCGACCGGCGCGGGCTTGTTCACCACCACGGTGACCGGGCAGGGGCAGGTCGCGCTGCTGTCGGCGGGCGGGCCGCTGATCCACCTCGAGGTGGCGCCGCAGTACCCCCTGGTGGTCGACCCGGACGCGTTCGTCGCGGCGCGCGGCAACCTCAATCAGTCGTTCGTCACCGACGTGTCCTGGCGCACGTTCGTCGGCCAAGACGCGGGCGAGGCGTTCTCGTTGCGCTGGGACGGCCAGGGCGTGGTGCTGATCCAGCCTGCGGAACGGTAAGGGCGAGCGGATGTTCGAGAAAGTCAACGGCAAGGTCGTCAAGGTCAATGTCGGCATGGCGGGTGGCGTGGCCGCCCGCACTGGCGCGATGCTGTTCTATACCGGCGATGTTTCCTTTGCGCCGCACCAGATTCCGGGCGGCCAGGGGATGGGTGGCGGCGGTGGGCTGATGCGGGTGGCCGGTCGCATGATGGCGGGTGAGCACGAGCGCACCATGCTCGCGCAGGGCACCGGCGAAGTGCATTACGGATTCGCGGGGCTGGAGGTCCACGTGGTCCAGATGCAGCCCGGCGCGACGTTGCGGGTCGAGGCGTCGCGGCTGCTCGCCAATACCGCGGGATTACAGAGTTCCATTGTCTCGGTGATGAGTTCGGGTGGCGGGGGCGGTGGTGGCGGCGGGCTGATGGGTGCGTTGCGCGGTGCCGCGACGGGCGCACTGACCGGTCAGGGCATGTTCACCACCCAACTGTCCGGGCAGGGCGCGGCGGTACTGCTGGCGCACGGCGGCTTCCTGGAATTGCCAGTGGGCGGGCCGAATCCGATCGTGGTCGACCCGCAGGCCTTCGTCGCCGCCTACGGCAATGTGCAGACCGAACTGAAGACGGCGCTCAGCTGGCGCGACGCCGTCGGCCGTGGCTCCGGTGAAGCCATGCAATTGCATTGTGTCGGACAGGGTGTCGTGTACGTGCAGGCCTCGGAAGAGAAGTTGTGACCATGCCGGAAATTCTGAATCCGATGAATCTCGGTGAGAGCGACAATCTTCCGGGAAACAGCTACGCCTACTGCATCGACCTGAACAAACCGTGGTTCATGCGCAAAGGCGCGATGATCGCCTACTACGGCGACATGCGATTCCAGATGCTCACCCACGGCCTGCAGGGCGGGCTGTTGCACATGGTGGCGCAACAATTCTCGGCGCCGCTGTTCACCGGCGACTATGTGGTGGCCGAGGGACACGGGAAGCTGATCATCGGCGACCGCGGCTACGACATCAATTCCTATGACCTCGAGGACAACGGCAACCTCACCATCCGCGCCGCCAACCTGCTCGCCTTCGAGCCCGGCCTGTCGCTGAACCAGTCCATCGTGCCCGGCTTCCTCACGCTGATCGGCACCGGCAAGTTCCTCGCCTCCTCCAACGGTCCGGTCATGTTCGCCGAGCCGCCGCTGCGGGTCGACCCGGAAGCTCTGGTCGGCTGGGCCGACTGCCCCTCCCCCAGCCACCATTACGACCAGCGCTGGATCTCCAGCTTCCTCGCCGCCGGTGCCGCCCGGTTCGGCGTGAACTCCGGCGAGGAACGCCAATTCGACTTCACCGGCGCGGGCACCGTGCTGATCCAATCCAGTGAAAAGGTGCTCAGCGACGCCATGTTGGTGCGCACCATCGAGGGCCAGATCCAGAGCGGCATCACGCCGACCGGCCTGCAACGACTTCAGGGCATCATCGCCCAGCAGTTGGGTGGGCAGCAGGGGCACTGAGCCCGGCGGTCGGATCCGGGAATCCTCCCTCGGGTCATCCGTTCGGCGGACTCAGCGTTCGCCGGGGCGGCGTTAGTTTTCCGGCAGGACTTCTTGCTGGGAGGGGTTATGAGTGTCGGATTGATATTCGTCATCATTGTCGGAGCGATCGTGTTGATCGTGAAGCGGTTCATGGGGGAACCGGTGGACGCACGGGATACGTTTGTGACGCCGTTGATCCTGGTGGGGATCGGCGTTTACAGCGTGACCAAGGTCGAGGACCTGAGTGGGATCGACATCGTGTGGTTGGTGATCGGCGGTGTGGTCGGCATCGCGTTCGGGGCCGTGCGTGGCACCACCACTGTGCTTTTCGCTCGCGACGGGCATCTCTGGCAGCGGTATACCGTGAAAACCCTTGTCATATGGGGAACTTCGGTGGCCGCGGGTTTCGGGATCAGCCTGCTCGGCAGCACGATGGGTATGCATCACGATGCCAAACCCGTCACCTTGTCGATCGGCATCGGCATGCTCGGCGAGATGCTGACGCTCGGGCTGCGGGCGTTGTCCAGCGGTATTCCCTTCGCGCCGGACAAGAAGGCCGCGGCTCGATCTGCTGCGGATAACCAACGCGGAGCGGATAATTCATATCTCGACCGCTTCCTGAACAACCTCGGGCACCCCGGGACAGCGCAGCCGCGTGAACCAGGTCTGCCGAACCGCGACTTCGGGCACACCCCGCCACGCGATCGGTCCGATCAAGACCAGTACCTGCGCAAGTCCGCGCCCGCCGACGCACGATACGACCAACGCGGAGACGACCGCGGCTACCGGGAGCGGCCGCGAACCGATCGCTCGCCAACGCTGCGCGACGGCCTCGACTGGCTCAACCAGGTCCGCGACCGCAGGCCGTGATCACCGGCCGCCCTGCGCCCACCCATCGCGAACAATCGCGTCGATATCGGAGGTTCTTGCCTCCCAATATAATCCGTCGTGCGCCCGGCTGCAGTCGCTGATCAGCCGTGCCGGCTCCGGTACCGCAGGACGATGCTCGACGGAGATGGTCCGGCCGGTTACTCGTCCCGCCGCAGCCACAAGTTCGTTGACGCTGGTTCCGGTACCGCTGCCGATGTTGTATCGGCGACACGAACCAGGATCCGGCATATGCGCGACCGCTGCCGCGAAAGCTGTTGCGGCATCGTCGATATGCACATAGTCGCGAACGGCGGTACCGTCCCCGTTGATCGCCAGGCAGGGACTGTCACCCGCCGCCACCGCCAGAATGCGCGGCACGATCCTGGTCGGATCCAGATCCGCGCCGCCCGCAATGTTGAACAGCCGCAAGACCACAGCGGCCAGCGGACCAGTCGCCGCCTGCGCCGCGATCACCGATTCGGCGGCCAGCTTGCTTGCCGCGTACGGATGCGGCGGTTGGTCCGGCAACTCCTCCGACATCGGCTGCCGCTCCGGCGTCCCGTAGATCGACGCGGTGGACGCGAAGACCAGCCTGCCGACCTTCGCCTCGGCCATCGCCCGCAGCAGCGAAACCGTCCCGCCGACATTGACCTCGAAATACCGCAGCGGATCAGCGAACGATTCGCGAACGCGAGTGAGCCCGGCCAAATGACATACCGCATCGACCCCTTGGACAGCCGCGGTCAGCGCCTCGGTATCGAGCAAGTCGGCGGACCGAACCCCCACCCCTTGCGGCACGCGCGTCCGCGCGAGATGCACAAGTCCGACCACGTCATGCCCGTCGGCACGCAGCGCCTCGACAACGGCCCCGCCGAGATACCCGTTCGCTCCTGTCACCAGTACCCGCACCGAGCAATTGTCGGGCATAGCTCTCACCGGTAGCTGTTGAGCTCCCACGGATCGTGCGCACTGAACACCGAGACCTCGTCGCCATGGTCGCGCACCAGTTCGCGGAGCCGGGCCTGGGTGCCGACGCGCAGGTCGTGGTGCACCTCCGAGGTGGTTTGCACGATGTCCATGATCGGGTGCGGGTGATGGAACTGTTCCAGTTCACGGTGGTAGTAGTAGGCGTCGCCGCTGTGCAGCAACCAGCGCTCGCCGTCGCGCACCGCGACTCCGGTGTGGCCCGCGGTGTGGCCGCCCAGCGGGATCAACTTGAAGTCGGCGGACAGGCCTTGCAATGGAGTCGAGGTGAACCCGAACCAGTCCTCGCCCGCCTCCGGCGCATAGGTGACCCAATGCGGGCCGTGCGCCCAATGTGCTTCGCGATAGCGAAAACTCGGCGCCTCCGCCACTGCCGCTTCGAGTTCCGCCGCCAGGACATGGACCTGAGCCTGCGGGAAGTCGGGCAGACCACCGCAGTGGTCAACGTCGAGATGGGTGAGGATGATGTGGCCGACGTCCTCCGGCGCGTAGCCGAGACGCGAGACCTGGCGAATGGCCGTCTCGTCCTCGTCGAGCAGCGGCTGGGCCATGGTCACCCAGTCCGCGCCGAGGGTGCCGTTCGGGTCGCGGACATTGTCCAGGCCCATCCCGGTTTCGACGAGAACCAGTCCGTCCGAATCGGTTTCGACCAGCAGGCAGTGGTTGACCGCGTGCGCGGGCGCCGGGCCGTCGTAGGTCGCTTCGATCTGTCGCACCGAGCCGCAATTGAGGTGATGAATGTTCATGCCGAGTAGTCTCTGACTTGAAGCGCGCTTCAAGTCAAGGAGAACAATGACCGACACCCTGCTGGACATCGCCGAGGTGGCCGAGGAGTCCGGGCTCGCCCCGTCCGCGCTGCGGTTCTACGAAAAGCGCGGCCTCATCACCCCGGCAGGGCGCAACGGCCTGCGCCGCACCTTCCACCCCGAGGTACTCGGCCGCCTGGCCCTGGTCTCCTGCGCCCGCGGCGCCGGTTTCACCATCACCGAAATCGCCAGGTTCCTCCGCGCCACCCCCAGTGACACCGAACTCCGCGCAGGCATGGCCCGCAAAGCCGGCGAACTCGACGAAGACATCGCCCGGCTTACCCGCATGCGCGACAGCCTCCGGCACGCGTCGACGTGCACCCACGAGCCGCTCGTGGCGTGCCCCGACTTCAAGTCGACCTTCGAAGGCCCTGCACCCCAGGCGATTCGGACGCGCAAGCCGAAACCGGCCTGAACCGTCTATTCAGCCGACGGTGCGCCCTTGATGAACCAGTTGATGATTTCCTCGCCCGCGAGGATGCCGGTGGCGCGGGTGACGGTGAGGTTGGGGTGGGTCCAGTTGAGGTGTTCGAGTTCGCCGTGACGGGGACGGATGGCGTAGTCGGCGGCGCGCAGCATCTCGGCATCGAGGGCGCCGTCGCCTGCCGCGAAAGTTGTTGCCTCGGTGTCGAGTTCGCCGGAATCGTGCAGGCGGCGACGGACCTCCGCGACCGCGTGGCTCTTACAGACGACGTCGGGCATCGAGTAGATCTTGCGGCCCTGCTGGGAGGCGGACCAGCCGCGGGCCCGGCACCAGGCGTCCCATTCGGCCAGGAAGCCCGCGGGGACCTCTTTGGGGCGGACGACCAGGTAGCAGAAGAGGTCGTCGGCCTCGCGGAACTTGGTGACCCACGAATCGTCGATGCGGGCCCGGAGTTCGGCGGTGACCTCGGCGAGCGTCGCGCCGCCCGCGCGGACCTTGGCGTCGATGTCGATGCGCCAGCGCAGGTCCGGCACGCCGTCGACCAGGATATTGCCGCCGTTGCTGGTGATGGCGTAACGCCATGGCGCGCCGGGCAATTGGATGCGGTTGAACTGCTTGATGGTCCGCGTGGTGGTCGGAATGACCGCGGCGGGCTCGGTGAGGGTCTGCATGCGGAGCGCGGCGGCCGTCGTCATGAACGACAGCGGCGCGCCCTCGAGGTGTTCCACGCAGACGGTCGGCACGTCGGTGTTCGCGCTGAAAGCGTTGCGCGAGTAGATCATTGTTCGGTCCAGGTCGGTGGCGACCAGCGTATGTCTTCGTAGCCTGCGTAGGTCCATCATGTCTGCACGTCCTTGATCAGTCCCATGCACGAGTAGGCCAGGTCGGGCACGACCTCGACCGGCACGCCGCGGGCCGCGGCGAGCAGGCGGATATGCGCGTGTTCGGGCGCCTCGGCGTCGCGAACCAGCACCAGCGACGGCATCCGTCGCAACAGCACCCGGGTGGTCTCGCCGACCCCGGGCTTCACGAAATTCACACTGGCAATGCCGTATTCGGCGCGCACCTGCTCGACCGAGGCCCAGCCGGTCCAGGTCGGCGTGCGATCGCTGCCGAGTACAGCCGCCACCGCCGCGGGCACCCGATCGCGGACGGCGTCGAACGCGGCACCGACCGTGTCGAGCAGGCGCAACGAAACGTCGTCTTCGGCCAGCTCGCGATAATACTTGGCGCCGTGGAACTCGCCGGGCCCGATCAACGTGTCGTTCAGCACCGTGCGGGAAACCAGGCCGGACACCGTGGAATTCAGGCAGGCCGAGGCGATCAGGAAGTCGTCGCGCGTGCCATAGGTGCGGACACAATGCCCTGGATCGGCGAGCACGGCGAGCTCGGCGTTGAACCGGGCCCCGCCCGCCGCGTGATAGGCGTCGAGGGCCTCGGCGAGCTCGTGGGTGATGGCCCCCTTGCCGGTCCAGCCGTCCACGAACACGATCGACGCCGGATCATGATGCCGCGCGAGGTAATCCAGCGCGACCGCATCGATACCTCGATCACGCACAATCGACACCGCGTAGTGCGGCACGTCCAGACTCGGCAGATCGGCACCGCGCCCCGAAAGCAGCCAGCGCCGCATGAGAATGCCGATCGGCGTACCGGCCCGCGCCAGCGACACCAGCACGATGTCGTCGCCGCGTTCGGCCACCACGAGTTCCGCGACGGTCGCCACGGCCAATGCCAGCCGCTCGGCACTGTCGGCGAGCACCTCGTCGAACAGCGAGCGGTAGGCGGCGTCCGGCTGATACTCGATCGGCAGCGATTCCGCGTAGTGCGCGGCGCCGGACTGGATGCGGCGTTCCCGCTCGGCCACGTCGGCCTCGAGGTCGACGTCGGACAGATCCTTCAGCAGCCAGGAAACCTCCTCGGCCGCATACGAACCGAACGCGGGACCGTGCAGCGGCTCCGGCAGTGCCGCGACCGCGCTGCGCTCGGCGTGCAGTGTGCGCGGATCGGCGCCGGGCAGCAGCGCGACCAGCACGTCGGCGCCGGAGGCGGTCAGTACGTCGACGAGTCCGCCGTCGGCGACGAGTTCCTCGGTATCGGCGGGTGGATCGATGACGACCACCAACACCGGATCACCCGGCACGCCAGCGGAATCCACACCGCCGGGTTGCCCGGAGAACTCGGCGGCCCAGTGCGCGTTGTACAGGTAACGAGGCTGTTCCTGTCCGGATTCCGGTGCGGTGAACCGGAATCCACGGCGCAACGGATACCCGGGCTCATCCAGCACATAGGCCGGTGACCGAGTGGTGGTCTGGTATCGAGTAGGCGTACCCGAATCGGCCAACGCCGCCGCCAACCGCAGCGGCAGATACATCAGCTCCTCGTGCGCGAGCACGATCACCGGCCGACCGGCGAACTCCGCCGCGAGCCGCGACCGCAGTACGTCGTTCGCGGCACCGACGGCGGCATCGAAGGCCGCGTAGTCCGACCGCAAAACCCCGTGCCTGCCGCCCTCGGGAACCGAAGTCGGCCAGGGCAGATCGAGTCGGGTGAACGAGCCACGCTGCGCAGCAAGTGGATTCAGTTCGGGCTCCGGCAGCTCCGCGACCGCGTCCACCAATCCCTCCGGCAGCACGGTGTGCCCCGACGCCAGGCAGACGGTATCGATGCTGGCCCCCAGCTCCGCTGCCGCCTTGTCGAAGGCAATGCGATCCGCCTCGAACCGCATGTCCACGAGCGAAGCCAGCACATAATGCGAACGCGGCGAGAACGCGTGCAACGCACGGATCGCATCGAGTGCGGTAGCGCCGGTGGAGATTTCGTCGTCGACCAGCACCAGCGGCAGATCGTTGACGAAGATATCGGCGGGCATCGGTTGCAGCTGATGAGAGGTGGCATGCGAGTGCCCCTCCTCGAACCCGGTCAGGGTCTGCGCCTCGGCGACATCGCGCCGCGTCGAATGCAGGTAACCGACCGCGCCAATCCGCGCAGCCACGCAATGCCCGAGACCCGTTGCGGTTTCGGCGAATCCGAGCACGAGCGCCTCGCGATCGCCGAGCACCGCCCGCACCAGATCGCCCAGCCGATTCCCGCCGTCGAGCACGACCCGGGGGTCGGTCGGCAGATGTTTACCGAGCACGGTGGACACCAGCAGATGCGCCCGCTTCGGATTGCGCCGCAGCCCAGGCTGAATCAGCTCCGCGATGGCCAACTCGGCGGGCAACGCACTGGCCGACCGCTCCTCGACCACGCCATACGACTCCGCATGCTGCAGCCGAAGACCGAGATTTTTTGTCGCCCAAGGAATTCCGACAATTTCGAGCGCGGCGCCGCTCATACCGTCACCAACGCCGTCAGCAAATCCACGAACGAAACTCCCTTATTGGCCACACCGAACACCCGCGCCCGCAACAGCGTCTGCCGCGCCCAACTGCGGTGCGGCCGCATCTCATTCATCTTGTTCCGATATCCCGACGCCGCGACGCCGCCGACATCCACCTGCAGGATGTCCAACGCGTCCGAGTACTCCTCGTGCGTCACCACCGACAGCGCGTGCACCGCCGCCACATGCGACGGATGGATCACCGTCTTGCCCTGGATCCCGTTGGCCCGGTCCAGCGTGATCTCGCGCAGTAACCCATCCAGGTCGCGGCTCACCAGGTACTGCCGGAACGGCACCGCATCGGATTCCTCGAACGGCGCGGTGCGCAGTAACGGCCGGAACATCCGCTCGTGATCGGCGAAGTACTCCCAGACCGGCCCGGTGATCACGAACCCGGTCCCGTCCGCGCGCCCGAGATAGTTCACGATGTCGGCGATCACATCGGCGACCACCCGCACGTCGTAGATCGTCAGATCCCGGTCCCGCCGGATACCGAACGTGGAACACATGTCGGTCGCGCCGACCCGCACCGCGAGCACCCGGTCCCGATGCGCGGCCAGCAGTTCGGCGATCCGGGTCAGCTCCTGATCGCGCGTCTGCCGGTGCACCAGCCCCGCCGATTCGAGCACCGGCATCCCATAGATGGGCCGATCCAACCGCTCGACCGCCGCACTCAACGCCGCCAGATACTGCGGCCCCGTGCTGCTGTCGAACTTGGGGAAGACGAACCCGGTCAGCACCGAGGCCCCCGCGCCCAACTGCTCGACGATCTCGGTGATGGTGTCCGCGTCACGCACCCTAACAAACAGCAACGGATTCGAATCCCCGTTAGCGGCAAGTAAATTCAGCGTTTCTACGGTCTGCCGCTTGGCGAACTCGACCTCGTGGTCGGCGACCGCGTCCTCCAGGTCGATCACCATCGAGCACACGCCGCGCTCGGCGCGTTTGCCGATGGTCAAAGCCAGATCCGGCCGGGTGGCCGGCGCGTACAGCGTCGCGCCGAGCGCGACGGCGAGTAGTTCTCGATCGGTGTAATCGTCGCCGAACGGCTCCGGTTCTCGATAGAAAAGATTGCGTGCCTCGGGGCCGTGCAGCTGCCGGAAGTGGCGCAGCGGCATTCGCTTCCGCAGGGAAACTTCCCGCTGGACGGCGATGCCTGCGGTCATCGTTATCCCACCCTCATTCTCGTCGTGGTCCTGCTTGTTTTCTCATTCGATCCACTACCCCGGCTATGAAGTCGGTGATGGTATCCAGCTCCGCCACATAGGCCCAGTAGTCGGGGTGGCGCCCCGTCAGTGTCTCGCTGATTCGATCGATCCGGGCGGCCTGTGCGTCGAGCACAGAGCCCCATTCGGTGACGAGCCCGCGACTCACCGCGAGCATTTGGGCGTCCCGCAGCCGAAATCGTACGGCCTTGGCTTTCTCTTGCGGGTCGGACCTGACCGCACGCAACGTGGCGAGCCGCTTGGTGACGGCGTCGACCTGGTGTTCGGCCTCCGTGAGATACCCGCGGGCGGATGTGGTCAGATCAAGTGCAATCTCCGGGTTGTTCTCCGCCGCTGCCGCACGCGCCCGGCCAAGGGCAGCATCCGCGGCGTCGATGGCTCGCTGGCTTTCCCGCTCATTGTCAGCTAAATCCGCGGAACTCGCAGCGTTGAATTCGCGCAGCAGCCCCGAGTAGGCCGGGGCCAGGCCTTCTGCCCTGGTCCGGGCGGCGGCCAAGCGGGTGGTCACCGAGGAGATCGCGGTCTTCGCGGCGGCGGCCCGAGATGGGGCCTGCGCCAACGCATCCGCCAATCGCTTCGTCTCCGCCTCCAGCCGGTTCGCCGACTCGCGCACCACAGCCGCCGACGCGCCCGAACCGGCCGCTTCCAATGTGATGAGAGCCTCATCCACGGCGGCGGCGTGTTCGCGCACCGAGGGGTAGTCCGCGTACTCGGATTCGGCCGCCTGCCCACGCACCCCGGCCGCCGCGATCTTCACCTGCTGGGCCAGTTGCGGCACGGTGCCGAGCACCGCGACCGCGTGCTCGAGTTGTGCCTGATTGCCGCGGTAGAACTCGTCGACGGCGCGGGCCGCGTCGGTCAGCTGTCTGGTCACCGTCTCAGCCTGCTGCGGTCCCTGCGGTAGCGCGATTCCGTCGCGTTCGGCCTGCTCGAGCTGCTCGGTCAGCGCCACATACGCACCGGCGGCGTCGTAGCAACGACTCCGCACCGGCTCCCAGGCCACCGCCATCCGGCGGTCCGGGAACACCTGCTCGGCCGCGTGCACCGCCGCCTCCGCCGCGCTCTGCCGCTTGTCCATGTCGAGGAACGCCGAGGCCAGCGCCTGTCGCGCCGACTCGATCCATTCGTTGTTCCCGGCGGACCGAAACCATCCGCGCCTGCGACCTACCACGCCCCGATCTTAGAGATCTCCCGTGTTCACCGGGGGTTCTGCGGGTTCCTACGCAAGTTCGCGGAAACCTACTACTGTCGTAAGGCGTACCCGGCGATTCGGACATGCTGGGAACCAATGACGGACTATTGAAAGGGAATCCCGCATGGGTGTCAGTTTGTCCAAGGGCGGCAATGTCTCGCTGACCAAGGCGGCGCCTAACCTGACCGCCGTCGCCGTCGGCCTAGGGTGGGATGTGCGGACCACCACCGGTACCGACTTCGACCTGGACGCCAGCGCGATCGCGACCGGCGCGGACAAGAAGGTGCTTTCGGACCAGCACTTCGTGTTCTTCAACAACCTGAAGTCGCCGGAAGGCGCCATCGAGCACGCGGGTGACAACACCACCGGCGAGGGCGAGGGCGACGACGAGGTCATCAACGTCGACCTGGCCAACACCCCGCCGACCATCGAGAGCATCTTCTTCCCGGTCTCCATCTACGATGCCGAGACCAGGCAGCAGTCGTTCGGTCAGGTGCGCAACGCCTACATCCGCGTTGTCGACCGCAGCAACAACAACGAGCTCGCCCGCTACGACCTCACCGAGGACGCGTCGACCGAGACCGCCATGGTGTTCGGCGAGCTGTACCGCAACGGCGCCGAGTGGAAGTTCCGCGCGATCGGCCAGGGCTACGCCTCCGGCCTCGCCGGGATCGCCCGCGACTACGGCGTGAACGTCTAAGGAACACTTTGTCGTTCGGAGGGGGCCCGGCGACGGGCCCCCTCGTCATGCGCCCGGGCCAACCGGGACGACCCGAGAACGCACCCGCCGCGGTGGGCGCGAACACCGTTGGACATCCGGCGGTTCAGCGGCCACGCTGGTAACAGCGGCGTCAGATCGGTCACATAAAACGAGCGCTCGGACGGATGTCCGGCCGACGCAAACGAAAGGTCCCCCGCGTGGTCCTGCGCATTTTCGGCATGTCAATCATCGTGACGGTGCTGTCGCTCGCCGCCGCGCTGCTCTACGGAGGACCGACCGCGCTGGCGCTGGCCGCGATCCTCGGCATCCTCGAAGTGTCATTGTCCTTCGACAACGCCGTCATCAACGCGACAGTGCTCGAACGGATGAGTGCGTTCTGGCAGCGCATCTTCCTCACCGTCGGCGTGCTGATCGCCGTGTTCGGCATGCGCCTGGTGTTCCCGCTGGCGATCGTCTGGGTCACCGCCGGGCTGAACCCGGTGAAGGCCTTCGACTTGGCGCTGAACCCGCCCGCCGACGGCGCCGCGCACTTCGCCAACGGCGACCCGAGCTACGAGACGCTGCTCACCGACGCGCATCCGCAGATCGCCGCGTTCGGCGGCATGTTCCTGCTGCTGCTGTTCTTGAACTTCATCTTCGAAGAGCGCGAGATCACCTGGCTGTCCTGGCTGGAGCGCCCGCTCGCCAAACTCGGCAAGCTCGACATGTTCTCGGTGGTCGTCGCGGCCGTCGTATTGGTGCTCACCGCTGAAGTGATCGCAGCCGACGACAAGCGCGCCACCGTCCTCATCTCCGGTCTGCTCGGCATGGTCGTCTACATCGTCGTGGACGGTCTCGGCTCGATGTTCCACACCGAGGAGCACTCCGAAGGCGGCCCGTCCGAGCTGGTCAAGGCGACGGGTAAGGCCGGGTTCTTCCTGTTCCTCTACCTCGAGGTGCTCGACGCGTCGTTCTCCTTCGACGGCGTGATCGGCGCGTTCGCCATCACCTCCGACCCGATCATCATCGCGCTCGGCCTCGGCCTGATCGGTGCCATGTTCGTCCGCTCGATCACCGTCTACCTGGTGCGCAAGGGCACGCTGTCGGAGTACGTGTACCTGGAGCACGGCGCGCACTGGGCGATCGGCGCGCTGGCGATCATCCTGTTCGTCTCCATCGGCGTGCACATCAACGAGATCATCACCGGTCTGGTCGGCGTCGCGTTCATCGGTGCGGCGTTCATTACCAGCGTCATTCGCAACCGGCGTGAAGACGACGAAAAAGTGGACAGCGAACGAGAGCCCACCCCGGTAGGCTGATTTTCGGCAAGCAAGCCGAAGACTCGTGCGGCAGCGGCCACTCCCTCGGGGGGACCGCTGCCGCTCCCATATCTGTGTCATGCACTCTGTCCGAGGGGGATCACGCCGATGGCGAACGACAGCAACGCCGGTGGGGTCAACCTATCGAAGGTGACCCTGTCGAAGGCGACGCCGAGCATCAACCTCACCAAACCGGGTGAGCAGCAAGGGACCATGCGGGTCAACCTGAACTGGTCCACCGGTTCGAAGGGTTTCTTCCGCCGGGCCAAGCCGGTCGATCTCGACCTCGGCTGCCTCTACGAACTGGCCAACGGCACCAAGGGTGTTGTGCAGGCGATCGGCAACAACTTCGGCACGCTCGACGCCGAGCCGTTCATCAAGCTCGACGGCGACGACCGCAGCGGCACCGCGACCGGCGGTGAGAACATGCACATCAATCTCGCTCGGCCCGAACTGTTCCGGCGGGTGCTGATCTTCGCCTTCATCTACGAGGGCGTGCCGAACTGGGCCGCCGCCGACGGTGTCGTGACGCTGTTCCCCACCGCCGGCCCGCAGATCGAGGTCCGCCTCGACTCCCCCGTGGACGGCGCTCGCTCCTGCGCGATCGCGCTGCTGCAGAACCAGGGCAGCGGTATCACCGTGCATCGGGAGGTGCACTACATCAACGGTGCGCAGAAAGAGATCGACGAGGCCTACCGCTGGGGCATGAACTGGCACAGCGCCCGCAAGTAACTCAGGGCCTGCAAGTAGTTCAGCGCGCCGCGACCGCGAGGCGTGGCTCGGGAGTGGGCACCGCCGACGGTTTGCGTGAGGCGAAGACCAGGCCGATCAGCCCGACCCCGAGTCCGGCAACGGTCAACGGCCGCAACGGTTGATCGATCAGCAGCCAGGCGAGCAGCGCGGTCACCGCTGGGGTGGCGAAGAACAGCCTGCCGACCCTGGTGGCGTCCCAACGCTGGAGCATCGAGTTCAGCAACAGGAACGCGACCATCGAGTTCACCAGCACCATCCAGGTGAGTGATCCGGCGAACCTGGTCACATCCGTCACGTGCAGCTGACCGGTCAGCCAGGCCAGTACACCGGCGACGGGCGCGCTCACGACCACGTGCACCGCGGTGGCCGCCCGGGAATCGACCTCGGGCACGAATCGCTTCTGATACACCGTGCCGATGCTCAAGCCGAGCAAGCCGATCACGCACAGCAGCAAGCCGATCCGGGAAAAGTTCGACTGATCCATGACCGCCATCGCGACGCCGACCCCGCCGATGCCGAAGCCGAACCACTGCCGCGCCGTGACCGTCTCGCCGAGCACCCCGGCGAACAACGCGATGACCACCGGATTCAGGCCTTGCACCAGCGCGATGACCGCGCCGGACACGTGCTCGCCCATCGCCGTGTAGAACGCACCGAACTGCACCGCCTGCATCAGCAACCCGGCGACCGCGACATGTCGCCATTGACGGCCGCGCGGCCAGGTCGCGCGCACGGCGAAGGCATAGCCGATGAGCAGGATTCCGGCGATCGCGTAGCGCGCGAACAACACCATCATCGGCGGCGCGGCACCGACGCCGACGATGCCGGCGATGAACGCACTGCTCCACAGCACGACGAACAGCGGCTGCGCGGCCACCGACATGAACTGAGCCTTCACGAGCCCTCCTGAGCTAACCGCCTTAGATGGTTACTACCGTGACACCTCGCCACATAACCTGTCAAGGTGGTTACTATGAGAAGGTGTTCACCTTCGTCAGCGGCAACCTCGCCCTGGATTTCGCGGGCACGGTCAAGGCCAGGACCGGCTCGTTCGACGACGCCCTCGACGCGCCCTCGGCCCTGGCCGACTGGCTGGTCGCCGCCGAGTTGCTCGACCACGCCCCCGACTGCGACGCGGCGACCCTCGACCGCGCCGTGCGTTTGCGCGAGGCCGCGTACCGCATGGCCGTCGCGGTATCCCTCGGCGAACCACTCGCCGAGGCCGACCGCCGCATCGTGAACGACTGCGCCGCAGGCGAACTCCCCGCCATCAGCCTGCGACCCGACGGCACCGTCACCCGATCCGGCACGCCCGCCGCCGCGCTCACCGCGATCGCCCGCTCCGCCATCGAACTCCTCGGCAGCTCGGCCACGATCAAGGAATGCGGCCGACCCGAGTGCACCCGCCTCTACGTCGACGCCTCCCGCGGCGGCACCCGACGCTGGTGCGATATGACGATCTGCGGCAACCGCGTCAAGAGCGCGGCCTTCCGCGCCCGGCACGCCGAGTGAGGCGCTGACCAGCGCGTTCGGTGGACATTCAGACCACGTTCAGTCGGCTCCCGATGCTGTAGGCGATCGATCGCCCACCTGTTCCGGCGATCCGACACGAACTGGAGGATGTCGATGACCACCCCGAATGTGCTGCTCGTGCACGGCGCCTGGGCCGATGGGTCCTGCTGGAACAAGGTGATCGAGCGCCTGCTCGACCGGGGCTTCGGCACCGTGGTGGCCGGCCAGCTGCCGCTGCGCGGCTTCGCCGACGACGTCGCCGCCGTCACCCGCGACCTGGACGCGCTCACCGGGCCGACGATCCTGGTCGGTCACTCCTACGGTGGCGCGGTGATCAGCCAGGCCGGTTCCGGCCGGACCGACGTCACCGGGCTGGTGTTCGTTGCCGCGTACACCCCCGTCGCGGGCCAGTCCGCCTTCCAGATCAACCAGGAATTCGGGCAGGAGCTGCCCAGCGGTGCGGATCTGGTGAACATCGGCGCCGCGGACACCCCGGACCTGATCATCGCCCGCGACCGCTACCACGTCGACTTCGCCGCCGACGCCGACCCGCGCGAGGCCGCGCTGCTCGCCGCCACCCAGAAGCCGACTTCCGTGCTCTCCCTTGCCGGTTCGGGCGCCGCGACACCCGCGTGGGAAACGCTGCGGGACAACACCTGGTACCAGATCTCGGAGTTGGACGCGATGATCCACCCGGATCTGGAGACCAAGATGGCGTATCAGGTGGCCACCGAGGACCACATCGTGTCGCTGGCCACCGGGCACGCGTCGATGGTCACCGAGCCGGACGCGATCGCCGACCTCATCGCGCGGGCCGCCGCCGGTCAGTGAGGCTGCCGTCAGCCGGTGGTCACGCCATCGGCCGACGCGCCGAGCAGGTCCCCGATCAGCTCGAGATACCTTGTGGCGCCGATGGTTTCGGCATGCGATCGGGCTTCCCAGCGCAGCTCGGCCGCACGCTCGATGGCACCTTCGTCGTGCCGGACCGCGGCCAGCTCCAGCAGCGCCGGGATCAGCTCGACCGGTGAGTCATAGCGGCGCAGCTGGGCGACGGCCTGGTCGAGCAATTCCGCGTCCACGCCACCCAGGGCAGCCGAAGCCATTGCGCGCAAAGCCCTTCCGATGGTGCCCGGGGTATCCCACTGCCGGGCCAGTTCGAGTTCCACGGCGGCGAGCTCGTGGGCCTGTTCGTGCTCACCGAGGCGCACGAGTTCCATGGCCGCGGAGCTGCGCCATGGGATGTGGGCCGGGTTGCTGATACCGACCGCAGCGACCCGGCGTCCGCAGTCGAGGTAGTGCGCGATGGCCTGGCGGGAATCGCCGCGAGCGGTGCAGAGCATGCCCTTGACGTGGATGACCACCGTCCACTCCCAGGTTTCGGGGTTGGCGTGGTCGGTCACGCTGTCGAGCCACTGCTCGGCCTCGGTCAGTCGGCCGAGCCCGAGCAGGGCATGGGCGTACTGGGCGACCAATGCCAGTGGCGGACGGATGGATTCGTCGCCGAGGGTGCCGACGGTCGGTGCGACCTCGCGCAGCGCCTGCCGGTAGTCACCGCAGCGCAGCAGCACTTCCGAGCGCAGGATGAGCCGGTAGACATCGATGGTGCCGAAGTGGTGATCCCTGCGCTGCTCGCTGAGTTGCTTGGCCAACGCGAGATCGCCGGACCACATGGACAGGTGCGCGAGCAGCCCGATCAGCTGCTGCGGCAACACATCCCAGCCGAGCGCCGGATCGGGTCCGGCGGGGAAACGAGCGAGCGTCTCACGTGCGGAGTGCCGGACGCTGAAGGCGTCGTCCCAGGTGAGTACCGCCGTGCTGATCTGATCGGTCGATGCGGTGGCGCGTAACTCGGCGATGAACCCTTGCCACGTCGTCGAGGTCAGTCCCGCGACCGCCCAGGATGCGGCCCTGATGTTCTTGGCTGCCAGCGGGTCTCGCTCCTCGGTCTCGGCGAGAACCTCGCCGATCAGCGCCATCGCCGCACCGGCCTGCCACCGCGTCGACATCGTCCAGGCCAGCGGGATGAGCGCGGTCGGCGCGACGCGGCGGTCGCGCTGGCTGTGCAGCGCTTCCTCCAGGTGGGCGCGGGCCGCGGCCGGGTTGGTCCACAACTCGAGCTGGCCGAGACGGACGAGGATGTCGTCGCGGCCTTCGGGCGTGGTGATCCGCAAGGCCGCCGCCAGCTGCCGCACGGAGTCGGCGATCAGGCCGTTGCGCAGGCATTCCTCGGCCGCGTCCAGCAGCACCACCGTCCACCGGGAGTACCGCACCCCGACCAGGTCACGCAGGTAGGCCGCGACCTGCCTGGCCGAGTATCCGGCGCTGCGGGCCTGCTCGGCGGCGGCGATCCGGATCTGCCCCGTGTCGCCGCCGAGCCAGCGAATCGTGTTACCGATCAAGGGATGCCGGAAAGCCGGCGGTTCGACCGAGGCCAAAACGCCGGTGGTGGCGAGTAATTCGCAGCGGTGGCGCACCACGCAGGCCGGTTCGGCACAGGCCGCGGCGAGCACCTCGATGGTCGGCGCGACATCTTGCAGCACGGCAAGCGCGCGGAGCATGGCGACCCCACCCGGCGAGTACCGGCCGAGCAGCCGGTTGATCGAGCGTGAATAGCAGCCCTCCGGTAGGTATTCCGGAATGCGGCCGTGGTCGCGGAGTGCGGCGAGGTCGGTGATCAACGCGTCGGCCAGCAACGGGACGTTGCCCGCCGCGCGCTGGATGTCGGCGGCCAGACCCGGCGGGCATACGGTGCCGGTGCGTCGTTCGTAAAGTCCCGCGATCGCGGCGACGCTGAGTCCGCTCGGCCGCAATACCGCGACCGCGATCGGCTCCAGCCGCGCGTGCAGGGCGAGAATCGCCGGCTCCCAGGAACGTTCGTCCAGCGTCAGCACGATGAGCACCCGCATGCCGCGCAGTCGCGGGGCCAGCGCGGCCAGTACGCGCGCGGAACGCTCGTCCAACTGTTCCGCGCCGTCTACCAGGACGATGAGCCGTCCCGCTGCCGTGTCCTGAATCAGTGTGGCGGACAAAGCTTCTACTACCTGGGCGTCGCTGTCGTCCCGCGATATCGCAGTGCCGAGCAGTTCCGAGACCAGGCTGACCGGCGGTGTACCGTCACATGACGGCAGCAGGTCCACCCTGCGTGCACCAGGCATGCGCCGGGCGACCTCGTCCAGCAGTTGTGTCTTTCCGAAGCCGGGGCGTCCCGAGATCACCACCAGCCCACCGTTGCCCGCGGCCGCGCGCTCCGTCCACGCCGTGATCCTGGTCAACTCCTGATCGCGCTCGAATACGACAGGCGCTGCCGAATCCGGTGCCGGCGTCGGCGTCGGCCACAACGCTCCCACCATTGCCAGGCGGTGTTCGGCTCCGTTCGCGGTCGTCGAACTCGGAAGTTCTTGTACAACAGCCTCTTCCGACAAGCCGGTGCGCGAGCTCGACTCGACCGGGGGCGTTGGGTCAGCTGCCGAGTCGGCGGCGGTCTCCCCATCGGCCGCGTCGGTCGGGCCTGACATTTCGGCAGTCGGCGTTCGGGTCTCACGATCTGCTGACCCGTCCGCCGGTACGCCGGTGCCCCGGGTTGCCGACGTGAGCGCGGCGACAGATCTAGGCGGTCGCACAACGCTCTCACCCGCCAATATCTGCTTGTGCAGCGCGCGAAGCTCTTCGCCCGGCTCCACGCCCAGCTGATCCACCAGCAGATTCCGAGTATCGCGGTAGACATCGAGCGCTTCGGACTGACGGCCGTGCGAGTACAGCGCGCGCATCAGCACCGCCCGCGGACGTTCGCGCAGTGGATGTTCCGCGGTCAGCATACGCAGGCGATCGATCGCATCGTCGGAATGACCAAGTGCGACAACGACATCGAGACTGTCCTCGACAACGGCGAGTCGCCGCTCGGCCAGCCCGGCCCGCTGTCGTTGCGCGAAGGGCCCGGGCAGCCCCGCCAAAGGTTCGCCGGAATACAGTGCAAGTGCCTGCGCGTACCGATCTTCGGCGCGCGCCCAATCGCCCGCTTCGCGTGCCCGAGCCGCCTCGCCGACCAACCGGTCGAACACACCGAGATCGGTCTGCTCGTCCTCGATCCGCAGCTGATACCCGCCGTGCCCGGACAGCAGCACCGCAGGCGGTGTCCGTGGCTTGCGGTCCGGCTCGAGCACCCGGCGCAACGCCGACACGTAGGTCTGAATCACGCCGACGCCGCTGGCCGGCGGCACACCGTCGTACAACGCGGCGAGCAGACTCGACGCCGACACCCACTGCCGCCGCCGGAACGCCAGCACACACAGCACCGCCCGCCGCTGTGGCGGACCGAGCGGGAGAACCTGTCCGGCAAGGTGCGCTTCCACCCCGTTGAGCAGCGTCAACCGCAGCACATCGGGCACGAGGGTGCCCGTGTCCGCGTGATCCATCCGTTCGCCACCGCCTCGATGTGTCGCCTAGCCCCGGATCAGGGTAAGCGGGCCGGCGGCCAGTCAGCACGACGCATCCGCAGCGCATGGCTCGGCCCACACCGAGGTGACCTTTGTCCGACCGCCGCCCGACCTCTTCCTGAGCTGGGCATTCAGCAATCCATGGGCAATCGGCGACCACACCGCGACCCCGAAGGGCAGTGACACACCTCGCAGCGCGAAACCAGGAGACGAAGCGACCGCACACCGCGGTAGTCGAGGCACGATCCATCTACTACTTGGCAACCACAGCAATGACCGAGACCCGGGCTAGCTCAAACCGAGCCGGTGGGCCTGGGCGATCGCCTGCGGGCGGTCGCGGACGTGGAGCTTCGCGAACAGCGAGTTGATGTGGCTTTTGACGGTGCTGACACCGATGAACAGTTCCTTGGCGATCTCAGAGTTGTTGTGCCCCTTGGCAATCAACCTCAGCACATCGAGTTCCCTTGCGCTGAGTCCTAATTCAGCCGCATCGGACGGAGCGGGCGCCACGGACGACAGCGAAGCGACGAGGCGCTGGCCGACCTCCGCGGCAAAGGTGGCCTGTCCGCCGGCGACCGCGCGGATGGCCGTGGCGATCTCGCGGCGGCCCGCGTCCTTGGTCAAATATCCACGCGCACCGGCACGCAACGCGCCCGCGATCGATTCGTCGTCGGCGTAGGTGGTCAGCACCAACACCGCGGTTTCGGGGTGATCCGCGGTGATCGCAGCGGTGGCGGCGACACCGTCCAGGATCGGCATCCGCAAATCCATCAGGACGACATCGGGCGCGAGACGGCTCACCAGCTCGACCGCTTCGGCACCGTCTCGAGCCTCGCCGACCACCTCGATATCCGGCAGCAGCGAAAGCACGGTGGTCAGCCCCTCCCGCACGACGGTCTGATCGTCCGCGACGACCACCGTGATCACCTGCGCGGCACCGTTATTCGCACTGTCCACCGGTCACCCACCTTTCCCGCCTCGACTGTGCCGCCCAGTGCGCCGATCCGCTCGCGCATACCGAGCAGGCCCGCGCCCATGCCCGAAGCCGACAGTAGCCCGATCCGATCGGACAGCGGATTCGACGCGACCAGCTCGACCTGCTCCGCGCCGACCCGCAGCCGCAGTTCGACCTCCGCGCCCGGCGCGTGCTTGCGGGCATTGGTCAGCGACTCCTGCACGCCGCGCAGCAGCGCGACATTCACCTGCTCGCCGAGATGCTGGGTGTCACCGTCCAACCGCACGTCCACCCGGCCGCCCGCATCGCGATGTTCGGCTACCAATGCATCGAATTCTGTTGGTAGATCAACTCTTTCGGCCCGCAATGCACCGACGACCTGGCGCGCATCGGCCAGCCCCGACGCCGCGAGTTCCCGCGAGGCACGAACCTTGTCGGCCGCCCGTTCCGTCTCGCCCGCCTCCAGCAGCGCGTCGGCCGCATCGAGCTGCAGCACCAGCCCGCCCAGGGTGTGCGCGAGCACGTCGTGCACCTCACGAGCGATCCGCCCACGCTCGGCCAGCGCGGCGGCGCGGTCGCGCTCCGCGCGAATCTCCCGGCTCTGCTGCACCAGCAGCCGATTCTGTTCGGCGGTGACCCGGAACTGCCTGCGGCTCAGGCCGAGCAGCGCCACCAACAGCACACCGGCCAGCGTCCCGAGGTAGGCGCTCGGCGTGTGGTCGGCCACCACCGACGACACCCCCACCGTGATCAGCTCGACGCCAATGATCAACGCCCCGAACAGGATCGAGTGCTGCACCAGCGCGAACCCGGCGAACGCGGCGACGAGCAGCGGGACCAGCGAGGCGCCCGCCTGCGCGACCGTCAGACCACCGCACACCGCCATCACGGCGAGCGCGGCCCTGCTCAACCACGGCCTGCCTCGGGGATCCACCGCCAACACCAGCATCGCGAGCCCGGCAAGACCGATCAGGACCAGGACCGGAATCCCCTGCCGCGATAACTGGTCATCGCGCAGCAGAACACCCATGGCGATGACCCCGGTCAGGCGCAGCAGCCTGGTCGGGGTCGTCGGCGCGTTGTCCGCGCGGGGCGGCATTCGCTCAGTCTGCCCGAACCATCGCACGCGGACCGGTCAACCGTTCCGCCCGCGTCGAGATGACCAGCATGCGGCCGAGCCGGTTCACCGCGAGCAGCGCGATGATCGCGCCGACCGAGACCACCGCCGACGCACCGATGTCGACCGCGACCACGTCCACTCCGATGCGCACCGCGATCAGCACCACCCACAGCGCGGAGGCGACGACGCCGGTGCGCACCATCAGTTGACCGTCCTGCCGACTGAACTTCGACAGCACACCCATCAGCGCGCCGACCGCGAGCCCGAGCACACCCTCGAAGACCAGCAGCGCGATATCCACGGTGTGCACCGCGGGGGCGTTGTCGGAGGATGCGAAGAGCACCACGCCGACGATGCCGAGAACCAGCGGCCCGCGCCACATTCGGGCCGGATCGAACGGGCGCCACTGATTCTGGCGATAGATGATCCAGCCGAGTATCGCGATTACCAACACGGCGGTGAGCAAGTTGTTCGAGGTCATGCCCGTAAGACTCCGGGAATCGCCGGTTGCCCGGCACCACCCGAGGGTGGAACAGCGGGTGGAATCCGCCGGCTTAACCGACCGGGATCAGCTCACCCGGCGCGAACCTCGGCACCTGCGGCGGCACCGGCCGAAAGCCGCGCGGCAGCGCACGCAGAAACAGGAAGAACAACGCGACCAACAGCACCGCCCTGCCCCACACCCCGAACTGCACGACTTTTTCCATCTGCTCCGCAGGCCTGCCCGTGCCGAGCGCGTAGAAGTACCGGAACACGCCGATCCCGAGCGCCGCGTCGGCGACCAGATACGCGCCGATCGCCGTCCACGGCACCTCGAGCAGCACCAGGAACGGCACCAGCCACAGCGTGTACTGCGGCGAATGCACCTTGTGGAACAACAGGAATCCACACAGCATCGCGCCGCTCACCCCGACCCACGGGAACACACCCGTCACGAGATAGCGCTTCCAGCCGAGCCACATGGCGAGCGCGAACGCGGCAAGCACCAGCGCGGGCGAGGCGACCGAAACGACCTGCTGGAACAGCGCCTCGCTCTGCGTATCCGCGCCGAACAGCGGCCGAAGTCCCCAGTACCAAATGGAATTCGTGGTGATGTCGGCCTGCCGCAGTTGCTGGAAGGTGATCGACGCGCGCCAGCCCTCGTACCCGGCCAGCGCGAACGGCAGGTTCACCGCGATCACCGTGCCGATGGCCGCGCCCGCCGTCAGCAGCGCGCCGCGCACATCCATCCGCCGCTCGCCGGGATCGCGTTCGACGCCGCCGGTGAGCACGTACGCCAGCAGCGGCAGCACGAAAATCCCAGGATAGAGCTTCAGGCAAAACCCGAGGCCGAGCAGGATCGCGGCCAGAATTCCCCTGGTGCGCAACGAGTATCGGGTCAGGGTGGCGACCACATAGACCGCGGCGACGGCCGTGAAAACCACCGGCAGTTCCCAGTTGTGGAAGGCGTAGAGCACCAGCGGTGGCCCCGCCGCCCACAGCAGCGCCGCGCGGCCCGCGAGCCGGGCCAGCATCCACGCGGTCAGCAGCGCGAACGGCGCTAGCAGGAGTGCGGAATGCCGCAGGAAGTCGGCGTCGTTGTGCGCGCCCAGCGCGCCGAGCCACATCAAAGTGCCGCTGAGCACCGGATATTCGACCGCGCCGCCGACCAGCGTGCCGTCGTCGGTGATGCCGCCCCGCACGTACGGGAAGACGTGCTCGTTGATGTCGCGGCCGAGCCAGAGGAACTGGATATCGGAGTAACAGACATCCGAATCCTTGGTGGTATCGAACACCGAGCTGCGACCGTCCGCGCTGAACGGCGCGCCCGCACACCGCGCCTTGTTCGCATATCCGAGCACGAGCGTGAGCCCGCACAGCACCAGCACCACCGCCGCCAGCGCCGCGCGACGGCCGACGCGGCGCGCGATCAGGTCGCTGCTGGCGAGTCCGGTCGGCATGTGGACCACCCTAAGCGGCGAGATACGTCAATGCCCCCGTTCCCTCGCCGATGAGATCGATTTCAATGGTCAGAGGGTGTTCATGTAGCCTTGTCGGGTTGCTGACGCAACGACCCTCCTGCCACGGAGAGCCCGTGGCCGTTTCCTAGTCCACAGGAGGTGATTGGTCCGTGCGTCATTACGAAGTGATGGTTATCCTCGATCCCAGTCTGGACGAGCGCACCGTAGCCCCGTCTCTCGAGACGATGCTCACCGTGGTTCGTACCGAAGGCGGCAAGGTCGACAAGGTCGATATCTGGGGCCGCCGCAGGCTTGCCTATGAGATCGCCAAGCAGGCCGAGGGCATCTACGCGGTGGTCGATCTGACCGCGGAGCCCGCGACCGTGAGCGAACTCGACCGCCAGCTCGGCCTGAACGAGTCGGTGCTGCGCACCAAGGTTCTGCGCCACGACAAGTAGTCCCGCAACCCTCGATTGCGTCGGTGTCTATCTCTAGGCTCTAGCGCAACAGCGAGACGCGGACTGCACCCCGAGCAGGAGGAACCACATGGCAGGCGACACGGTCATCACCGTCATCGGAAACTTGACGGCCGACCCCGAGCTTCGATTCACGCCCGCGGGAGCGGCGGTGGCTAATTTCACCGTCGCGTCGACTCCCCGGATGTTCGACCGTAATTCGAACGAATGGAAAGACGGCGAAGCGCTTTTCCTGCGCTGCAATATTTGGCGCGAGGCTGCGGAAAATGTCGCCGAGAGCCTGACCCGAGGTTCCCGAGTCATCGTGAGTGGGCGGCTGAAGCAGCGCTCCTACGAAACTGCTCAGGGTGAGAAGCGCACCGTCGTCGAGCTCGAGGTCGATGAAGTCGGCCCCTCGTTGAAGTACGCCACCGCGAAGGTCAACAAGACCAGTCGTGGCGGCGGCGGCGGCGGCTTCGGGTCCGGCGGCAGCGGTGGCTCCGGCGGCGGCAACGCCCCGGCCGGCTCCGGTGGTGGCGGTGGACGTTCCGGCGGTGCCGAGGACGATCCCTGGGGCAGTGCGCCCGCGGCAGGCTCCTTCGGGGGCGGCGGCCGCGTAGATGACGAACCGCCGTTCTGATAACGGCAACTCATAGGTCTGCCTTGCGTGGACCATCACTGATTACGGAGTAAAAGACCATGCCTAAAGCGCCAGCGCGCGAAAAGGTGCTCAAGAAGAAGGCCTGCGCATTCTGCAAGGAAGCCAAGTCCGGAATCGTCAACATCGATTACAAGGACACGGCACTGCTGCGTAAGTACGTCAGCGATCGCGGCAAGATCCGCGCCCGCCGCGTCACCGGCAACTGCGTGCAGCACCAGCGTGACATCGCGGTTGCCGTCAAGAACTCGCGTGAGGTGGCCCTGCTTCCTTACGTGTCGACGGCTCGCTGAGTAAGGGAGACACGCAAATGAAGTTGATTCTGACTGCAGACGTGGACAACCTCGGTGCGCCCGGCGACACCGTCGAGGTCAAGGACGGCTACGGCCGTAACTTCCTGCTGCCGCGCGGACTGGCCATCGTCGCCAGCCGTGGGGCCGAGAAGCAGGTCGCGGGCATCCGCCGGGCCCAGGACGCGCGCAAGGTGCGCGACCTGGATCACGCCAACGAACTGAAGCAGGCCATCGAGAACCTCGATGCCGTCGCGCTTTCGGTGAAGACGGCGGGCACCGGCAAGCTGTTCGGCTCGGTGACCCAGGCGGATGTCGCCTCGGCCATCAAGTCGGCCGGCGGGCCCGTGGTCGACAAGCGCAGCATCGAGCTGCCGAAGTCGCACATCAAGTCGACCGGCAAGCACGGCGTCGTAGTGCACCTGCACCCGGACGTGGTGGCCAAGTTCGACCTCACGGTCGCTGCCAGCTGATATAGCACCACTTCGAAGACCACTCCCGTGTTCGGCACGGGGGTGGTCTTCGGCTGTGCGACGCTGCCCACTTTTCTGAGTAACTAATTGTTTGCCTCATGGGCAGCTCTGCCATACGGAACATTCTCGGCAAATCACCGCTGGTCACCGGGGTTCCCTGTGCTGGGCCTGTGGATTACTCAGAAAACCGACCGGTGGCAATGTGATTCAGCTCATAACCGTTACCCGTGCCGTTAACTCAACACGCCCGGCTGTTCAACTTGGCCGACACGCCGCGACTTTATTCATCCACACGTGGATAGATCAGGAAATCGATATCTATCTGCGAGTTTTCGCGGGATGACCTGGGTTTTCCCCAAGTAGTACACAGGGGGTGCACACCGTTAGGTGAACAGTCCCCAACTTATCCACAGGTGTGTGCACAGTACGGTTTGTTGACCGCCCTCGGGTCGCCTAGGTTCGTCGCTACGACGTGAATCAAGCGGCCCCGAACGTCCGGATCCATCGATATCGCAACGGTAGCTGGAACTCGCAGGTGGCACCAACCATCACGCGGGTGGCAACCGCTGCCCTGCGGCAGACGTGTCGGAGCCCGAGAGTGGGACCAATCATCAATAGGGTGAGCCCGGTAGGTGGAGAGAGGACGGTCGAGTCTCATGGCAGTCGTCGATGACCGAGGGCACGCGAACTATCCGCCCGAGCCGCCCGGCGAGGACTTCGGGCGTCAGCCACCGCACGACATGGCGGCCGAGCAGTCCGTGCTCGGCGGCATGCTGCTGAGCAAGGACGCGATCGCCGACGTCATCGAGGTGATGCGCCCCGGCGATTTCTACCGCCCCGCGCACCAGCTCATCTACGACACCATCCTCGACCTCTACGGTCGCGGCGAACCCGCCGACCCGGTGACCGTCTCGGCCGGCCTGGACCGCCGCGGCGAACTCAAGCGCATCGGCGGACCGCCCTACCTCGTCACGCTCACCCAGACCGTCCCCACCGCGGCCAACGCCAGCTTCTACGCCGAGATCGTCGCCGAAAAGGCCATCCTGCGCCGCCTCGTCGAGGCAGGCACCCGGATCGTCCAGTACGGCTACGCCGGCGCCGACGGCCAGGACGTCGCCGAGGTCGTCGACCGCGCCCAAGCCGAGATCTACGAGGTCACCGAGCGCCGCACCACCGAAGACTTCCTCCCCCTCGAGGAACTCCTGCAGCCAACGATGGACGAAATCGACTCCATCGCCAGCCGCGGCGGCATCTCCCTCGGCGTCCCCACCGGCTTCACCGAACTAGACGAACTCACCAACGGCCTCCACCCCGGCCAAATGATCATCGTCGCGGCCCGACCCGGCGTCGGTAAGGCCCTCGCCCTCGACACTCCCCTGCCGACTCCCACCGGCTGGACCACCATGGGCGAAGTCCGCGTCGGCGACGAACTCCTCGACGCCAACGGCCACCCCACTCGCGTCGTAGCCGCCACCGACGTCCTCACCGACCGCCCGTGCTACGAGGTCGAATTCTCCGACGGCACAGTGCTCGTCGCGGACGAGGAACACCAGTGGCTCACCGTCGCCCGCTCCCCAGGGACTCGGTCGGCAGTACGGACAACTGGCGACATCGGCCACACCCTTCGATCGGCTGACGACAACCTGAACCACGCCGTGCCCGCCACCGCGCGTTCGGAGTCGCGACAGATCGTGGACGTCCGCAAAATCGACACGATCCCCGTGCGGTGCGTCGAGGTCGACAACGGCGACCATCTCTACCTCGCCGGGCGGACCATGGTGCCGACCCACAACTCCACCCTCGGCATGGACTTCATGCGCAGCTGCTCGATCAAGCACGGCCTGCCGAGCGTCATCTTCTCGCTGGAGATGAGCCGCACGGAGATTGTGATGCGTCTGCTGTCGGCCGAGGCGAAGATCAAACTCGGTGACATGCGCTCGGGACGAATGAGCGACGACGACTGGACCAAACTGGCCCGCCGCATGAGCGAGATCAGTGAAGCGCCACTGTTCGTAGACGACTCGCCGAATCTCACCATGATGGAGATTCGAGCCAAGGCGCGACGCCTGAAGCAGCGGCATGACCTGAAACTCGTGGTCGTGGACTACCTCCAGCTGATGTCCTCGGGTAAGAAGGTCGAATCCCGGCAGCAGGAAGTCTCGGACTTCTCGCGAAGTCTGAAGCTGCTCGCCAAGGAACTCGAGGTTCCGGTGATCGCGATCAGCCAGCTGAACCGTGGTCCCGAACAGCGAACCGACAAGCGGCCGATGGTCTCCGACCTCCGTGAATCGGGTTGTCTGCCTGCGGCTACCCGCATCCTCCGTGCCGACACTGGTGGCGAGACCACCCTGGGCGAGCTCCTCACCAGCGGGGAACAGCCGCTGGTGTGGTCGCTGGACGATCGTATGCGGATGGTCGCTCGCCCGATGGTCAAGGTGTTCCCCAGCGGGCGCAAAGAAGTATTCCGGCTCCGCCTCGCCTCCGGACGTGAGGTCGAAGCCACCGGCAACCATCCCTTCCTGACCGTCGACGGCTGGATCCCGCTGGAGAAGCTGGCCATTGACGATCGCCTGGCTACCCCGCGCGTCGTCCCCGAGCCGGTGCAGACCACGCGGATGGCGGATGCCGAGGTGATCCTGTTGGCGCATATGATCGGTGATGGTTCTTGTGTCAAGCGCCAACCGATCCGCTACGCCAGCATCGACGAGGAGAACCTCGCCGCCGTCACTGCGGCGGCCACTCATTTCGGTGTCACCGCCGCACGCGACGACTATCCGGCGGCGCGTGTGACAACGTTACGGTTGCGTGCCCCCGAACGCCTCACCCACGGTAAGCGCAATCCGATCGCCGCATGGCTCGATGAACTGGGCCTGTTCGGCTTACGCAGCTACGAAAAGTTCGTCCCCCAACCCGTTTTCGCACTCCCCAACGACCAGGTTGCACTGTTCCTCAAGCACCTCTGGGCGACGGACGGCTCGGTGCGCTGGGACGCCAAGGGCCATCAAGCGCGCGTCTACTATGCCTCGACCAGCCGCCGACTCGTCGATGACGTAGCGCAACTACTGCTTCGCCTCGGCGTGCACGGACGAATCAAGCAGGTCAACAAGACCGGCTACCGTCCCTGCTGGCACCTCATGATCGATGGTTCGGACAACCAGACCATCTTCCTCCGCGACATCGGCGTGCACGGCGCCCGTGGCAAGGCCGCGGAAGCGGCACTGGCCGAGCTGGCGCCGGTGGTGCGCAACACCAACGTCGACACCGTGCCCAAGGAAGTCTGGACCAAGGTCCGCGGTTTGCTGTCCACCAAACACATGACACACCGCGAGTTCTCGGCAGCAATGGGCTCACGCTTCTGCGGCTCGACCATGTGGAAATGCTCCCCCAGCCGGTCACGTCTCGCCCGCGTCGCGGCAGTGCTCGACGACGCCGAAATCGACATGCTCGCCACCAACGACGTCTTCTGGGACAAGATCGTCGAGATCACCAGCCTCGGCGAACAGGACGTCTACGACGGCACCGTTCCAGGCACGCATAACTTTGTGGCTCAAGGAATTTCAGTTCACAACTCCCTCGAGCAGGACGCGGATATGGTCATCCTGCTGCACCGCCCGGACGCCATCGAACGAGACGACCCGCGCGGCGGCGAAGCCGACCTGATCGTCGGCAAGCACCGTAACGGCCCGACCGCCACCATCACCGTCGCACACCAGCTGCATTTGAGTCGGTTCGTGGATATGGCCCGCGGCTAAGGGGCAGCTTGTATTTCGGTGCGCTGGTCGGCGGCTGTGATCAGGTCGTCGAGGCGGTGCAGGGCGTTGGTCATGGTGATGAGGTGGCCGGCGAGGCGGCTGCGCTCGGCGAGTAGTTCGTCGCGCTGGGTGGGGGTGGTGTGGCCGGTATCGATGCAGGGCAACAGCTTTGCGATGGTGCGGCTGCCGAGTCCGGCCGCGTAGAACAGCTGGAAAACGCGTACCCGCTCGACCGCTTCCTCGGTGTAGACGCGCTGACCGGAGGCGGTGCGGTCGGGGATGAGTAGTTGCTGTTCCTCGTAGTACCGCAGGGCGCGCACGCTGACACCGGCGCGGTGGGCGAGTTCTCCGATTCGCATGAGATGTGCCGTCTTTCACGCTGGATCGGCTTGCCTCTCACGCCGACGTCAGGTTTTAGCGTAGCGGTCATGGAACTCGAGAACTCGATCGCACTGGTGACCGGCGCCAATCGTGGCATCGGCCGACGCTTCGTCACTGAATTGCAGAGCCGGGGTGCAGCGAAGATCTATGCGGCAGCCCGCAATCCGGAGGAGGTGGATCTGCCCGGGGTGGTACCGATCCGGCTGGATGTCACCGACGATGCGTCCGTGACGGCCGCGGCGGCAGCGGCTGGTGACGTGACCCTGTTGATCAACAACGCCGGTATGTCGACGTTCGCGAAACTGGTGGACGGCGCGATGCCCGATATCCGGCAGGAGATGGAGACCAACTACTTCGGCACCTTGCGCATGGTCCGCGCCTTCGCGCCGGTGCTGGCCGCGAACGGCGGTGGCGCGGTGCTCAATGTGCTGTCGGTGATGGCCTGGATGGCCTACGAACATTCCAACAGCTATTCCGCCTCCAAGGCCGCGGCCTGGGCGCTGACCAACGGCATCCGCCTCGAGCTCGCGGATCAAGGCACCCAGGTCACCGGACTGGCCATGGCCAGCGTCGATACCGACATGATGGCCGGTATCGACGTCGACAAGATCGATCCGGCCCTGATCGCGCGCCGCGCACTCGACGGTGTGCGCGCGGGCGCCCTCGAGGTGCTGGCCGATCCGCAGACCGTGGCGTGGAAGGCGCGCCTCGGCGAGGATCCGGCGCTGCTCTATCCGCAACTCGTCCGCTGAGAAAGCGCTCGAACCCCGCGCTGCGGTCAGCACAAGGCGCTGGCCGCTCGCACTTCGGTGAGGGTGCGCCGCGCGAGGTCACCGAAGTTGTCACTGTTGGTCGGGTCGCTCCAGCGCTCGTAGGCGAGTTTCCAGGCGAGCGCGCCCAGTTCGGCGGCCACACGCGCGGTCAGGGCAAGGACGCCGCGGCGCGCGAGCGCTTCGACCATTGCCGCGGTGAGACCTAGGCCCTTCAATGCCTCGCGTTCTCGCAGTTCAGGATGGGCGGCCAGCACGGCGCGCCGCCGAGCGCTGAACTCGCGGCGATCGGGGGTGAAGGCTTCGCGCCCGATCACCGCCAAGGCGTGCGCCACCGCATCGACCGGTCCGGCCTCGGCCGGCGCCGCGGCTATCCCGTCGACCAGCAGTCCGGCCATCGTGCCCCCGCCGAAGAGGACCTCCCGCTTGTCCGGGAAGTGCCGGAAGAAGGTGCTTTTCGTGAGCCCGGCGCGTTCGGCGATCTCGATCACCGTCGTGTTCTCGTAGCCCTGCTCCTCGAACAGCTCGAGGGCAGCGACGACGAGTCGCTGCGAGGCGTTGGGTTGCCAGCGGGCCATGGCAAACATATTACGGGACTTGGTCCCGTCACTGGGCGTACAGTGATGGGACCAAGTCCCGTTAGATTGCTGGAGGTAGTCATGAGCCGAGCCGTCATCTACGAAACGTTCGGCGGTCCCGAGGTCCTGGAGCTGCGGGAGGTTCCGCAACCGCATGCCGGGCCGCGCGCGGTCCGCGTCCGCGTCACAGCCGCAGGCCTGAATCCCATGGACTGGGGTATCGCCGCGCGACCCGAGGCCGCAGCGCAGTTCGGCATCACCGTGCCGTCCGGCTTCGGTTACGACTTCGCCGGTGTCATCGACGAAATCGGCGACGGCGCCACGGGTTTCGCGGTGGGCGACCGCGTCTACGGTGGCGCATTGGGTAGAGCCATCGCCGATTTCGTAGTGGTCGAGACACCCACGACGGCAGCCGGGATGCTTTGGCACACACCAGAAGGCATCAGCGACGAGGTGGCGGCCACGCTCCCGGTGGCAGGCATGACCGCCGCCGCCGCGTTGGCCGCGATCGAGCTGCGGTCCGGCGACACCATCCTGATCGGCGGCGCCGCGGGCGGAGTGGGCGTGTTCGCCGTACAACTCGCGAAACTGGCCGGCGCCAAGGTAATCGGCACGGCCTCGGAGCGCACATTCGAGTTCCTGCGCGGGTTCGGCACCGCGCCCGTGACCTACGGCCCCGGGTTGGCGGACCGGGTACGGACACTGGCTCCGGAGGGCGTAACCGCCGCAACCGATCTGTTCAGCACCGAAACTGCCGAAACCGCACTCGCACTGGGCGTACCGCCCGAACGAATCTCCACCGTCGCCGCGGGCCCCAACCCTCCCGGCGGCGTACGCGCGACCGGCGGCATCGATGCGAGCCCAGATGCTATGTCCCACATCACCGACGCAATCCTCGCCGGCACAATCACCGTCCCGATCGCCGCGACCTTCCCGATCGAGAAGATCCGCGACGCCGTAACACAGCAAGCCGAACGCCACGTCCACGGCAAAATCGTGATCACGCTATAACCGCGACTCCACCGCTCGGAGCCCACCCGCTACCGAGGGCGCTCGGCGATTACGTCGACGGTGTCGGCGTCGATCAGTAGCAGGCTCGGGACGAGCTCGGTGCTGGTGTCCGGTGCCACGGGCGGTGACGCTACCCAGCGGCCGCGCCGGTCCGGCACCGCAAAAGTAGGGGCTGGGGGGATTGCTCGGGCATCGCTACCGTGGTCTGGCTTCCTAACCAAAGGAGATTGGTATGCGTATCAGAAACAGTGTGGCTGTATCGGTATCGGCTGCCGCTTTCGTCTTGACGGCGCTGGTGGCCGCGCCGACCGCGAGCGCGGATCCGGCACCCGCGCCTGCGCCGAGTTCGGGCAGCTCGAACCTTCAGTGCTTGATCCAAGTCCTGATCCACGGCGAAGTTCCCGGGATCTGCTAGCGCGCCAACCATTTCCGAGATCGTCGCATCCGGCCCAGCACGCCACGTGTGGGTCAGGTGCCGACTCCGAGGCCCTGCAGCAATCGCTGTAGGGCCTCCGCAATTTCCAGAGGCACTACATTATGGCTGAGGAAACACAGCGTCCGATGAGACAGCCAGGCACTGAAACCCTTGTCGGACAACGCTAAAGCCGCAGTTCATAGTCTGCGGCGCAGGGCTGCGGCTTTACACAGGGGGAGTTGGGGTATGGGGCGGTCCCAGAAGTTGATCGGTGCCATGACACTGGTGTGGATGCTGAGTTCCGCAGTGGCGGCGGTGGCCTTCGCCGGGGACGTGCTTAACCTGGTTTTCGCGATAATCCAGTGGACCGACTCGGAAGTCGCCATGGCACTGTCTATTCCGATAAGCGTCATGGTCGGCATCGGTGGATGGATGCTCGTGCTGGCTGCCGCATGGCGGGTGCGTCGGAATTACCTGCGGCGGATCGGGATCGCGATGTCCGCAGTGGTGGTCAATTCTGATCTGCGGCGCAAGCACGGTCGGGCCATGTTCAATTTCGATTTGTGGCAGGTACAGGTCGAAGTGCAGTTCCCGCACCCGGACTCGGGTACGGATGCGCGCGTCCAGAAGCGGTACTTCTATCCGCAATTCCACGAGGTCAAAGCGCGCGCGCTGGCCGAGCGACTGAGCGTCGGTAGCTCGGTTCCCCTTGTGGTGCACAAGAATTACGCAGTATTCGACATTCCCAAACGGCCCATCTGGGCCGATATCTGGTGAGCGTTCTCATCGGACGGACGGGTGTTCACCCCTACCCGCGGCGCGCGGCCCACACGGTGCGTTCGGTGCGTACCGCGAGGTCGTCGCGGCGCAGGATGCTGTGCGGGCTGTCGGTGTCGAGCAGTCGGTCGAGTGCGGCGAGGTCTTCGGCCGCGAGCGTGTCGGCGACGCTGGTGCGGAGGCGTTGCAGGCTGCTGCGGGCGTAGGTGCCGACCGCCGGATTGCCGAGGCCTGCGATGTCGACGGTGAAGGTGCGTTCGCCGTCGAGGGTGAAGCCTGCGTCGATCAGCTTCGGTCCCCAGTCGGCACCGCGGTGCGGGACGTGTTCGGCGTGGTAGCGGTCGCTCGCGGTGTGGCAGCGTTCTTCCAGGCCGGGGCGCTCGTCCGGGGCGTTCTCGGGTAGGAAACGGGGGAATCCGGCCAGCTCGACGACTGCTAACAGCCCGCCCGGTGCGAGGGTGTCGTGCACCTTGCGCAGTGCGCGGTCGGGGTGGGCCAGGTGGTGCATCGAGGCCGAGGCCCACATCAGGTCCGGGGTGCCGAGGTCGGGCCAGTCGTCGGTGTCGAGGTCGGCCGCTACGGTGCGCACGCGTTCGTGCACGCCTCGCGCACAGGCCTTTTCGCGCAAGCGACGCAGATGACCGGCCGAGGTGTCGACCGCGGTGACATGTGCCTCCGGGAAACGGTCGAGCAGGGCGAACGTGCCCGCTCCCGTCCCGCAGCCGAGATCCACGATCTGGCGCGGGGGCGTCGCGATGGGCAGCCACCCGGTGATGGCGGCGATGCGCTCGGCGAGGACTTCCGCGTCCAGGTCGAGAATCTCCGCCTGACCGTCGGTGTCGTGCTGCGCCGTATGTGCGTGGTCATGAGGCATATCGACACGCTATGACGATCATGCGTCTACAGCACGATCCCTTTCCGTATTGGCAAGAAGATGGTCGCGGACGGTGTCGAACGCGCAATGCGCCTTACGTGCCGGAGCCGCCCTCGGCGCGTTGGTGGCCACGGCGGGCTTCGCGATCGAAGATCCCGAGAATCTCGCACGGACCGCCCGCGGTCCCGATGGCGTGCGGCAGCATCGTGGGGAACTCGGCGGCCTGATTGGTCTCGATGCGGAAGCGGCGCTGGCCGAGCATGAGGATCGCGGTGCCGGACAGGACGACGAGCCATTCCCGGCCGGGATGCGCGCGCATCCGCGCGGGGTTGTCGGGCGGCGGTTCGGTCATCCGCTGGCGCACCACGCTCATGCCCGGATCCCCCTTGATGGACCAGCGCATCAACCCGTGCGCCCCGTCGATCATCGGGCTGGTGACGACGTCATCGGGGGCGGTCTCGACGAGCTGATCCAGGGTGGTGTCCAGGGCTCGGGCGAGCGTGACGAGGCTGTCCAGTGCCAGTCGGCGCTGGCCGTTCTCGATGCGGCTGAGCGTGGACTGACTGAGCCGAGCGCGACCCGCCAACTCCTCCAACGACCAGCCCTGCGCCACCCGCAAAGCACGGATGCGTTTGCGCACCAGGCTGTCCAGGTCGTCATCATTTTGCGCCATAAGCAAGAGTCTATGCCTTTCATGCAAAACGCAGTTAGCTTCGGCAACAGCGGGCCTGCTCCCCTGCCCAGCGCCGGGCCCCCTGCCTGCAGTTTTCGAAAGGAATCCATGAGTACGAACCAGCCAGCACCGGTTGCCACCGCCGAGGCGACCCGCACGCCGGACGAGCGTCAGCGGCGGATGATCCTGATCGCCGTCTGCGTCGCGTTGATGGCCGTCATTGCCTCGGTCTCCGGATTGAATGTCGCCCAGCCCGATCTCGCGATCGAATTCGGCGCCTCGCAGAGCACGATCCTGTGGATCATCAACATCTACACCCTCGCCCTGGCCGCGCTGCTGCTGCCACTCGGCGCCCTCGGCGACCGGCTCGGTCGCAAGCCGATGCTGATCGCCGGTCTGAGTGTGTTCGGCGTGGCCAGCGCACTCGCCGGGTTTGCGCCCTCGACCGAGGTCATGCTCGCCGCACGCGTGCTCAGCGGCGTCGGCGCGGCGATGATCATGCCCATCACCCTTGCCGTGATCACCGCAACCTTCCCCGAAGCGGAACGCAGCCGGGCGATCGGCGTCTGGACCGGCGTCGCGGGCGGCGGCGGCATCCTCGGCATGTTCCTCTCCGCCGCGCTCGTCGACGTGGCGAGCTGGCGGTGGCTGTTCGTCCTGCCGGTGGCGCTGGTCATCGTGGCGCTCGCGATGGCGCTGCGCTCGGTCCCCAACTCCCGCGAGACCTCGGGACACGCCTTCGACACCGGTGGCGCGCTGACCTCCGTAGTCGCCGTGGTCGCCCTCATCTTCGTCCTGCAGGAGGGACCGGAACGCGGCTGGACCGCCCCCGCCACCCTGATCAGCCTCGTCGTCGGAATCGTCGCCACGGTCTGCTTCGTGCTCTGGGAGCAGCGTCGTCAGGAGACCGCGCTACTGGACGTTCGCCTCTTCCGCGAGCGTGAGCTGGCCGGCGGCTCGCTCACCCTGCTTACGGTTTTCGGTGTGCAGGCAGGCATCTTCGTGGTCCTGTTCCCGTTCTTCCAAGCCGTGCTCGGCTGGTCGGGACTGCTGTCCACCCTCGCGTTCATGCCCATGGCCGTGCTGATGATGACGGCCTCCGGTCTCGCGCCAAAGCTCGCCGGGCGCATCGGTTCTCGTTCGACCATGGCCACGGGCATCGCCCTATCCGGCGCCGGTCTGGCACTCATGGCGGGCCTCGTCTCCGTCGACGGCGGCTACCTGTCCATCCTGCCCGGCATGCTCGTCATGGGCCTCGGCATGGGCCTGTCGATGACACCCGCCACCGAGGCCATCACCAGCTCGCTGCCGCGGGAACGCCAGGGTGTCGCCTCCGCACTCAACGACATCACCCGCGAATTCGGCACCGCACTCGGCGTAGCCCTACTCGGCGCGCTCCTGTCCGCCGGCTACCGCAACGCCATCGATGACAAGCTCGGCGGCGTCCCCACCGAGGCCGCCGACACCGCACGCGAAGGCGTCGCCAATGCCGTTGCCGCAGCGAACAACACAGGCTCACAGGCCGAAGCGCTGATCCAAGCCGCCCAACAGTCCTTCGTCGACGGCTGGCAGCAAGCCATGTGGGCAGGCGTCGCCGTCATGTCAACCCTGCTCCTCTACCTGCTCGCCCGGGGCCCGAAGCGCGATGCCCACCTCACCTCTCCGTGAGGCCCAGTCAGGGAGAGGTGACGCAGCCTCGAAGTGGGCTCCGAAACCACCGGTCCGCGTGACCCGGACCGGTGGCAACCGCCAAAACCATTGAGACCTACAGTTGAATCCGCCTTGCGACCCGCGGTCGTTGTGATGGATCAATCCTGAAAGATCTTCCACTCCTTCGCGTTTACGTGTCCAGATGGCGTGCTCGATGGCATCGAGGACCAGTGGGGTGGTCATCGAGGTAGACGTGCGCCAGCCCACGATCCGCCGCGAGAACGCGTCGATCACGAACGCCACATACACCCACCCCGACCATGTCGAGACGTACGTAAAGTCCGCCACCCACAACACATTCGGTGCCGGCGGGTTGAACTTTCGCTGCACCAGATCGTCCGGGCGATCCGCCGCGGGGTCGGCGATGGTGGTTCGTTTGACCCTGCCCCGCAACGCGCCCCGCAAGCCGAGGTCGCGCATCAGCCGTTCCACCGTGCAGCGGGCCACCTGGCTACCCTCGCGGTGCAACTGGAGCCACACCTTGCGGGCCCCGTACACCGAGTAGTTCTCCTGGTGCACCCGGGTGATCTCGACCTTCAACGCCTCATCGGCCACGGCACGCTTGGATGCGGTGCGGTTGCGGGCACCGTAGTGGGTGGACGGCGCGATCTTGCAGCCGTGCTCAGTGAACACCCTGCAGGCGGCGACCACGAACGTGCTCGACATCGCGGTGGTGAATGCCGTGCGAGCGGTGGCGGCCAGGCCGCCGCCTCCGTCCCGGCGGCGATACCAACTTATGCTGCGGCCCAGATACCGAAATCAATGGAGAGGCACGTCCTAGGGCTTAACATAGGTGCAACTCTTACTTCCGGCGTAGTCAGGCAACTTGGCCTCTACATTGTTGCAACTGTAGTAGCTGTTGGAGTCGCGCCTGGCGATCTTCGCCTTGCCGGAGGTACTTTTTTCGCCTGCGCCGTCAGATGCGACACAGTGGCCGGTGCCGGAGTAGTAAGTCCGTCCATAGTAGTCCTGGGTGTAGCTCTCGGTGTCGCAGGTGTACGTCGGGGTTGCAGCATAGGCCGCTGGAGCAGTAACAATCCAGGCCGCAGCGGCAACCCCACAGGCGGTGACAAGGGCTGCGATTTGTCCACGATCCACACGCAAAGCGGTTCCCATCTCTAGAAGGTAGACCAGCCAGTCGGCTGAAGGTACGTCCGCTTATTCGAAGCTATGAACAACTTAGATGGGTATGCGCTGGAGATGAGCGATACTGCCCCGTGTATCGACACCGAGGCGCCACTCACGGCTCCAGAAACAAACGCTCACACGAGAGTCGGCGAAAGTGTGATGTGCGGCAATTGACGATTGCACCCGGTTGCGGATCCTGAAGATCTACCCGCACAACAACCAGAAAACCGCGATCCAGTTCCTCGACTACGTGCTCTCGCAGCTGCCGTTCGCGGTCGAGACGATCCAGACCGACAACGGCGCCGAGTTCCAGTCCGGCTTCCACTGGCACGTGCTGGACAAGGGCATCAAACACGTCTACATCAAGCCCCGCACGCCTCGACTGAACGGGAAAGTCGAGCGCTCGCACCGCATCGACGCCGAGGAATTTTACCGGCTGCTCGACGGCGTCGTCATCGATGACGTCAATGTCTTCAACGCACGGCTCAAAGACTGGCAGGACTACTACAACTACCACCGGCCCCACGGCGGACTCGACGGCCAAACACCCTATGAGAGACTTCAACAGAAGACACAAACCGAGGTCCGGGTGTAGTCGATCTTCGTCAGCCGCACACGAGAAAGAGTCGGATTCCGCCAGGTTGCTCAGTTCAGTGGCACTGCCGCCCAAGCCTTCTCCGACAGTCAGCGCGAATGGCTTTCCGGCACAACAACGCTCGTCGATGAGCTGCGCGCGATACGCGAAAAGATCGCGCTCGCACACAGCAACTATCTACAGGCCGAGCAGGCCAACAAGGAGATGCGCTCGTGAACACCGGGGCTCTCGATGACCACAGTTGACGCCGACACGTACTTCCGAGTCGGCGAGGGGTTGATCAAGATCAGCACGCTCCTGGAAGGTCTGCTGCGCACGCTCGACAAAGGCCTCGCCGTCGCGCGATCCGCCGGGCTGTATCCGTACGGTGGCCCGAGCTGGGGGCGCAGTTTCGACCAGTCGGCAGCCGACATCTTCGAGGCCGGGCCGACCGCCGCCATGGCGTGCAATGCGCTCGGCATCCAGATCCGCACCGCCGGCCAGAACCTCATCCGAAGCGAAAACGGCTCGCACCCTGGCACGCCCGACCCCATTCCGGATATCCAGAAGGGGACAACGCTGACGATGAACCTGCACCCCACGCAGCTGTCGATCGGCGGCACCGAGGGCAATCCAGACCACTGGTCGCTGGTCGAGTCCGAGGTGACCCGCGCTGTAGGTTCTCGCCGAAGTTGGCATTCCGGCTCACCGTGACCAGGGCAGATCATGTGGTTTCTCGCTGGTCTTGCATCGTGGGTGTGGCACTTTCTCGAAACCGTCGACAAACCGGACTTGGTTGTCGGGTCCCTGCTGCCTGCTGCGGCGGACCAGGAGGCGCGGGGTCTGAGGCTGACTGACAGGTCGGGGTCGCTCGGTATGATCGACGGCTGTTGTCCTGTTTTTGCGCGGTCCGAGCGGTCGTGTTCGGAAGAGAGCGTGGTCACGACGATGCCGGAAGTGCGGTTTGACACCCTTTGGGAGCTTGAGGTGGCCTTCCGTGCGATGGCAACGTTCAAGTTCAGCGGTTCCGAGGACGCGGATATCTTTATGGGCAGCCCGATAATGGCGAGCGCTCTGGAAAAGATGCTTTCGGCCATCGCTGACGGCTGGGACCAGGAAGGGTATGCCGGGAAGGCCACCAACTGGCGCGACTGGTATGCCCTGTCGTCTGCCGGTGAGCGGCAGGTTGAGCGGATTTCGGCGTATCTCCCGCAGCATCCTGAGTGGGAGTCGATGTCGAGAGTTGAACGATTCGAATGGTTGCGGATCGTGGCGGCGCCGTATCGACTCGACGACGGGGGCATCGCGCGCTTGGAATCGGTGATCGGGCCGGCAGAGGTCCAATAGTCTGGGCCAAGTCGGGGTCGTCATGGCTGGCGCCTTCGGTCGCGGTGGGGGTCGGCTGGTCTGATCATGTTGTGTCTCAATGGTTTTGCGCCTGCCGGTGGCCGCAGGTTCGCGTCGTCGTCGGCATCGGCGCTCCCGATGACCGGCTTGATTGGTGTGTTTCATCGTTGGCTGTCCTTTCTTCTCACTGGTCTGACGTTTTCTCGGGATTACGCGACCCAGCTGTACACCAGCGTCACCACGCTCTTCCCCGCCGATGCCCAGCGCGACGACCCGATCCTGGCCGAATACGTCGATGACACCGGTGCCGTGTGCCGGGCCATCCAGGCGCACTCCGATGGCTCCTCCTACCTGGGCCTCGCCTGCACACAAGTCGCGGCGACCGCCAAATCGGCCAAGGACGATTGCCGGACGTCGTTGAATCTCCTCTCGGTCATTCTCGCCTCCTATGCGGCCGACAAACTCGCCGCGGAACGGCTGCCCGCCAGCGACGGAGCCGAGGCCGCGATCGACGCGTTGATCACCTCGAACAAGACCGAGTACGCAAAGGCTATCTCCGACCGACTCGGCGATATCGAGACCAAGGTCGCCGAGGCGGTGAAGTCGAACACCGGGATCTATGACCTGGTGAGCACCGAGACCGCCGACCTCGAGTCGATCCTCGGCCGGACTCCGCGCAGCACGAAATACATCGGCGGCCGTGACATCCAGCAGAACAGCGCGGCCGGTGACGAAGGGGAAAGGCGCGCGGGGATCGACCCGAACGCGCCGAAGCGCAAGATCACGATCTTGGACCGCGACGACGACGATCATTCGGCGATCCCCGATCGCATCGACGATACGAACCGGCAGCTCACCGAAGTCAAGAACACCAACAGCATCGTCGATGCGGAGAAGCAGCTGCTCATCGAGGAGCAGTGGGCCAGGGACAACGGCTACACCATGACGCTGGGCCGAAGAACTTCACCCAGATCGCCGATCTGCTCGCGGAATTGCCGAAGGGGACCGCGATGCTGCCGTTGGTCGAGTACCTCGGCAAAGTCGAGACAGCCGAATCCCGAGATACCGCAGTACGTTATCTCGACGGTCCCGCGCGTGGATACGCGATCAAGGCGCTGGTTCAGATGAAGGCGACCGGCGTACGGCACCTGATCGAACCGCTCGTCGATGACCGGGCTGCCTCGGTGCGTAAGCAGGCCGAGCGGGCCATGCAGAAGCTGCCTTCATAACCGGGTTTCACTGGGGTGGCGGTAGGTAGGCGATCTGGATGAGTTGGGGCTCTTGGGATCTGGTGACGAGGGTGCCTCGGCCCGGGGGGAGGGGGGTGGCTCGGAGGTCGCCGCCGAAGAGTTTGCCTTCTTCGGCGGGGGCGCTCATGAGTAGGGCTGCTGCGGATTCTTCGCGGAGTCGGGCGAGCAGGGTGCTGTGTAGTGCTCTGGCCAGGCCGGTTGCTCGGCGGGTGATGATCAGGTGCAGGCCTATGTCGTAGGCGGTTGGCAGGAACTCGAGGAGGGGCTCCAGGGGATCGTCGCCTTCGGTGACGATCAGGTCGTGGTCGTCGACGACGACGTAGTACTCGGGGCCGGTCCACCAGGTGCGGTCGCGGAGTTGGTTGGGGCCGATCTCGGGGCCGGGGAGGCGGGTGGTGAGGAGGTGGCAGAGCTGGTCGATGGCGTCCGGAACTGTTGTCGCCGAAGCGCAATAGGCCGTCAGGCGGTTCGGGTCGACCGCGTGTAGCAGGGTGCGGCGGTAGTCGATCAGGAGGATCTGGGCCTGCTCGGGGGTGGAATTCTCGCTGATGCCGAGCAGGATGTTGTGCAGCAGTGTGGTCTTGCCGCAGCCTTGGTCCGCGAACGCCATGAGATGTGGGTGGGCGTCGAAATCCATTATGAGCGGAGACAATTCGTTCTCGCCGAGGCCAACCGCCAGGTGTGTCACGTCCTGCGCGACACCTGCGTGCAGGGCCGACCGCAGCACGTGCGCGCGGGGAATCTCGAGTGGCAGCAGCCGGACCTCGGGGGCTTGTCGCGAACCATAGATTGTCCGCAGCTGCCGGGCGGCTGCGGCGATACCGGCTGGCAACTGCTTCGGGTCGGTGATCGAGTCCAGCCGTGGCAGCGCGATGAGCAGGTGCAGTTTGTCGGGGGAAAGGCCGCGGCCCGGCCGATCGGGTGGCACCGTTCCCGCGGCCTGACGGTCCAGTTGGGAGTCCGCGGGGTCGCCGAGCCGCAGTTCGATCAGGGTGCCGACCATGTCGGGCAGCGCGAGCCGGGTCCTGGTCCACGGCGGCAGCGTGACCACGACATGGATGCCGTAGCGGGGTCCCTGCGTCGCGATGGTGATGATGGCCTGCTCGAGTGCCGGGTAGTCCTGCTGGACGACATCGAGTCCGTCGACCATCAGGAAGACGTCGCCGTACCGGTCCGCCGAGATCGGGTCGGCTGCTTGCTTTTCCAGTGATATCTCGATCAATCGCGCCTTACGGGAACGGAATTCGTGCATCGAGGAGATGCCGAGTTCGCGGAACCGTTGTGCCCGGCGACCGACGAGCGCGCCGACCTCAGCGACGGTGCGGCGCACGCGATCCGAGTCGCGTCGCCCGGCAACAGATCCCACATGGGGGAACTCGGCCAGTCCGGCCAGGGCGCCACCGAGGTCCAGGCAGTAGAACTGCACCTGCTCGGGTGTGTGCGTGGCCGCGGCGGCCACCATCAGCGTCCGCAGCGCGGTCGACTTCCCCGAACGCGGACCTCCGACGATCGCCATGTGACCGGAACTGTCCGACAGGTCCACGCACAGCACCTCGCGGTAATGCTTGCGCGGCACATCGACGACCCCGATCGGCAGCCGCAGCAGTCCGGGCCCATCCGTCGACGGCGGTGAATTCCGCTGTCGCAAAAGCATTCCCACCGTCGGCGAGTCGCTCAGCGGGTCGGTCCACACGAGATGTGCCGCGGATCCGTGCCTGCCTAGGGCGACGGCGAGCGATTCCGACACCGGGCGATCGACCGGCTCAGTATCGCTGTCACCGGGAACGGACGGTCCCGGACCGGACGCGTACGCGGCCCGGAAGCGCGTAGCGGTGCCGGTGCCGATTCGCAGATACCCGTAGCCGGGCACCCGCGGCAGGTGATAAGCATCGGTGGTGCCGAGTACCAATCGCGATTCGGCGGGCGAAAAGGTCCGCAGCGCAATGCGATACGACAGATAGCTGTCGAGCGCGCGCAACCGCCATTCATCGGGACGCTGGGTGCCGAGCAGCAGATGCATGCCCAGCGACCGGCCGAGGCGCCCGATCCGGACCAGCACATCGACGAACGTCGAAGTCCCGGACAGCAATTCCACGAACTCCTCGATCACGATCACCAGCACGGGCAGCGGCGGCAGGGCCGCGCCGCCCGCGCGGGCCCGCTCGTATTCGCCGATCGTGGTGTACGGACCGCTCTCCTCGAGCTGCCTGCGCCGTCGGTCGATCTCGCCGTCGAGCACATCCTGCAACCGGTCCCTCAGGTAGAGATCCTGTTCCACATTCCGGACATGTCCGGCCAGGTGCCGCAGGCTGGTCAACGGCTGGAACGTCGCACCGTTCTTGAAGTCGACGAGCAGGAAGTTCACCTGATCCGGGCTGTGCCGCAACGCCAGTCCGAGCACGATGGTCCGCAGCAGCTCCGATTTGCCCGAGCCGATCGCACCGACCACCAGCCCGTGCGGGCCCATGCCGCCCTCGGCCCCCTGTTTGAGGTCGAGCAGCACCGGGTCGCCGGGTCGCGTCGCGCCGATGGGGATACGCAGCAACTCCCGCGCGGGGCGTTCGCGCCACCACTGGCCGATGTCGAACACCGAGACATCGTCGAGGCCGTGCAATGCGGCGAAGTCGGCCTCGACCTCAGGCCCGGTCGATCCGGGGCCGAGCCCTGCGGCCGTGTGCCGTGCCCGCAGGCGAGCGACGAGATCCGCAGCGCCATCGGTGAAATCGTCCACCATCGCGGGGTCAGCGGGTGGCTCACGAATATCAGGTACCGCGATCCGGAAGGGTTGTTGCTGGTGCAGCGCCCACCCTGGACCTTCCGGCAGGCGCACCGCAAGCTCCGGATCGATGTGTGAATCGCGCGGCTGATGCATGCGCAGCTCGATCTGGACGGCCAGCAGCCTGGCCATCCAGTCCGGCACCTCGTTCCAGTCCCGCACGGTGGCGACCACGTGCACGGCGTATTCCGGCCCGGCATCGGCGATGCGGCGCACCGTGTCCGCCGCCGCGGGCAGCAGCTCCGCGAAATCGTCCCAGCGGTCGAGCACCAGGAACAGATCCGGCACCGGCCCCTCGGGCAGCGCGTCGCGGACCGCCCGCAGGCTGGCCGGTGAGTCGATATTGTGCTTGCGGTACAGCCGCTTTCGGCTGCTGATCTCCTCGAGCATGCGCTGCAACAGGGCGGCGACCTGCTCGGGCTCGTCGTCGCAGACCACGTCGGCGACGTGCGGCAGCTCGCGCATCGAGCCCAACCGATTGCTGGATTCCAGGACGTGCACGCGCGCTTCGCCCGGTGAATGGGTCAGGACCAGCGACGCCACCAAGGTGCGCAGCAGAGTGCTCTTGCCGGAACCCGCGCGACCGACGACCAGCAGGCCGTTGTCCGGCCCGGCGAACTCGAGCTGCACGATATCGCCGACGGTGCCGTCCGGTCGGCGTTGCCTGCCGATCGGCACCGCCAATTTGCCGGTGCCCCACCAACTTTCCGCCCGCAGTCCGGCGTCCTCCACCTGCTCCAAACGCCCGAGCAGACTGCCGAGCAGCACCCGATCGCCGCCGTCGCTCGCACCCGCGGTCCGGCGTCGCGTGCGGGCGATGTACACCTCGTCGTTCAAAAAGCCGTAGTGACTTGGTGTTTGGCGATCAGTGCGGCGGCGCACCTCGTCGCTGACATACGTCCACAGGTCGTGCGTGCTGATCTCCCCGGTCCCGTTGCCCGCCAGCCCGGTGGTGGTGATGCCGTTGACGATCGCCGAGGTGAACATCGACAGCGGTACGGAATCATCTGCGGCGGAACGTATCCCGTCCTCGGCGATCTGCACGCCGGTACAGGCGGTCATCACGCAGATCCCGTCCCCGGTGACCAGGTGCTCGCCGACGCCGTCGTCGATGCCGCCGACCGCCTTGATCACGTCATTACCGAGAAACGCGCCGCTGTAGCAGCAATCGAGCAGGATGATCTTCGCCGCGGCGCTCGACTCGCGGATCAGCTCCTTGATGAACGCGGACGACACCGCGGAACTGCTCGGCAGGTTCGGATCGGTGTTGCAGGCGGCCAGATACAGGTTGCGGCTGGTGCGGAAACCGTGGCCCGAGTAGTAGAACAGCACGAGATCTTCCGGGCCCGCATTGCGGAACAGCCGCTCGATGCTGCGCTCGATCTCCGTCTTCGACTCGTTGACCAGTATTTCCGCGGGCTGGAACGCGCCAATGCTCGGGTCGTGCAACAGGTTTCGCAGCTCTCTGGCATCCGATACCGGCGCGTAGAGCTGCGAGATCGACGTCGAGTAGAAGGTGTCGTTGGCGACGAACAGCGCGATCCGGCGACCCCGCGGGCTAGTCATCGGCGAATAGACTCCGCAACTGATCGACGACGCCGTCGACCTGTCCATCGGTCGGCCGGACGATGGTGACGTCGCGGTCGCCGTTGCGCACGGTGACGGATTCCGCGCGGCCGCGGGCCAGGAAGCGCAGGACGATATCGCGGATTGCCCAGGCAGTGGTGCTGAGCGCACCCCCGGATACCAGCAGCTGACCGATCTCCACTGCGGTACCGGATTTGGTGCCGGGACTGCCGGTTGTCGTCACCGCACCGATCGTCACCCCGGAGACTTCCCGTAGCTCGCCGGCCAGTTCTTCGGCCAGGCGATCCAACTGCTGTTCGTCCCCCGAACCAGCCGAAACGATGAACAACACGTCGGCCATGGCTTGCCTCCCCGTCGCACCCCGCCGCATGGTGCGGCACAACAACATTCTAGCTACGCACCTGCCCGTGAACACGGCAAACGATGTGTGGGCTTGCACCTCGGCGAGAACGTCGGCTCAATTGTCGTATCGCGTTATCGTGGCGGTGCGCCGAAAAACGACGTCGATGGTGGGGCTGCAGTGGATGAGCAACAACAGGATTCGCATTTCGCGCGCTCGATGTTCACCCGGGTTGACCGGCATGCCAAGGCATACGCCGATCTGGACCTTTATCCGTTCTTGGCGAAGAACTGGGTCGACCGCAGGCGAGAAGGCGAACAGGACCTGCTGGATTCGTTCAACCGCCACGTCGAGGCCGTCATCGCCGGGTACGACCCGCCCGGCATTCGACGGCGCAGCGACAGCCTGTTGTTCGCCCGCGCTTACGCAGACCTCGGCAAGGCGTCGGACTCGGCGGCGCAGATAGCTCCGGAAATCTTGGTCGCCTTGTTCGCCGCCGAGGTCGAATACCGTGGCCCACTGAAGTTGAGCCGCACGCAAAGCCGACGGCTCGCCGAGGTCTACGAACAGCTCGGCGGCCTGCTGGCGCTCGACCTGCCCGGTCACGCGGCGCTGTCGTTCCGGCGGGCGTGGAGCCTGTACCGCCAGGACGGCGATACCGATGCGGAGGACCGCTGCGGCCTGAGTCTGGCCCGGGCCAAGCGGTGGGCGCAGCCGGTCCGGTGGCGTCGCTTCGTCGGCTATTTCTCGGACCTGGTGTGCGGCTACGGCTATCGCCCGTATCGAATGCTGCTGTGGATCATTCTCCAGGTCGCATTGTCGATTGTGGTCGTGCGTGCGCTGTCCACCGAGTCGACCCTGTCGATCGTCTACGACTGCGCCATGAACTATCTGAATCCCCTCGGCCCCGCGGATACCGCGGGGCTCGACGGGACCGATCAGCTGGTGTTCGTGGTGGAGGCGTACGCGGGGGTGTTATCGACGTCGGTGTTCTTCGCGCTGCTGGTACGTCGCTGGTTTCGGCTCTGAGACTTCACCAGTCGTGGCTGATGATCTTGGAATGGCGCAGCGCCTTGAGGGTCGCGGTGGTCATGCGGTCGCGCAATTGCCCGACCCGCGCGGTCCATTGGCGGGTGAAGCCGGGGTCCGTCTCCAGATCCGCCCACAACTGACGCAGCTGCGGCGCGGTGTGCGCGCCCGGCATCCACAGCGGCACCAGCTGATCCAGTAGCGGCACCAGCTGATCCAGCAGTGCATCGGTCTCGTGATCGCTACGTCCCGCACGATCGGCCACCTGACCTATCGCGGTCAGCAGCCAATCGTGGATCGCGAGATCCTCGCAGAAACGTTGCGCCGCAGCCACATTCGAACCGGCGAGCGTGAGCCGCACCGTCCGCAGCGTGTTGCCCGCAAGATGAAAGGCGAAGCGGGGCAACTGATCCGACTCATCACCCACCTCGACGGCCCAGCGCAGCCGAGTGGTGCCCGCCCGGAACGGCATTTTCTGATCCAGCCGGGGATCCACCCTGGCGAAGGTCGACATCCGCTGGCTGATCGAGGTCAGATCGAGCTTGTCGTCACCGTGCGAGCTCAGGTGCCCGTCCACCACTCGGCCTGCGGGCTCGCTGCCGAGCTTGCTCACCGCGTCCACGGTTCCCGGCCTGCTCAGGTAGTACGACCAGGGCTGCCGTTCCTCGGCGCGCATCACCCGGGTCTGGGACGAGCCCTGCAGCACCCGGCCGCCGATCACCACCGTGCGCGACGCCACCGTGCCGATCACGTGAATGTGCTTGCCCGACACCGGAATCAGGTTGCAGTCGACGCCCTCGAAACGATTCGGCGAGACCACCAGCGGCATCGGCCGCTCCCTGGAGGTCACCGTGAGGCCGCGCTGTACCGCGCTCAGCAGTTCGATACATGCCGCGGTGTCCAGCACGTGCTGTGACGGCAGCAGGCAGGTGTGTATCTCGCCGAGCACGACCAGCGGCGCGTCATCCGAATTCGCTTGTGCCTGTGCCATATCAGGCCTTACCGGCGCGCGGGCGCTTGGCGACCTCATCGACGAACATGTGCGACAGCCGCCCGGTGATCTCCCGCGGCATCGCGATCCCCTCCGCATCGGCGCGAATGATGGCCTTGTTCAACACTTCCTGATCGATCACGATGTGATCGAGGATGGTCTGCACCGCGTGTTCGATCTTCACATACTCGCGCGGCAGGATGGACAGAGCTCGATACGCCTCGAACGGCGCGGCATGGGGGTTCAGCTGGATGACGGACGGCATCTCCCACCAGCTCGCCGGCCAGCTCGCACCGCGAGGTTGCGGCTCGACCACCGCCCTGCCCTCGTAGCGAACCATGCCAAGGCGCAGCAGCTGCCAGATCGCGGCAAGGAACGGGCACGACCAGCGGGTGTGCTCCTCGCCGTCCTTGTTGATCTGGGTGTTCCACAGCTCGATGTCGAGGAAGATCGTGTGCTCCCGGCTCGCGAACTCCTCCGGGCGGCGATACGCCGCCGCCACCTGCATCGCCTGCTCCGAGTCGTGTTCGGAGGAGCGACGTCCGTTGCACAGCCAGCCGGACTCGACGTCGGGCGGACGCTGGCCCGTCGTCTGCTTCAACGGTTCGGCGACCACCCAGGACGCGACCATCTCGGCCAGCGGGATCTGCTGCCCGGTCAGGCGGCCGTCGACATACAGCGGTGTCTCCCAGCACCCGGCCTCGCGCGCGAGGTAATCGATGCGCAGCCCGCATTTGTCGGCGATGCCGAGCACCTTGTCCAGAATCTCGCTGGGGTCGGTGTTCGACCCGAAGTAGTCATCGACCAGGAAGCAGGTGCTCACCCGCGCCGATTTGCCGTATTCCGCCTCGGCCTCGGCGGTATGCAGCTCGACCAGCCTGGCTACCCGCTGGAAATGGGCACGGATCTTCTCTTCCCCATCGAGCAGGCTCTTCATGTAGAAGTGCCCGGTCTCGATGGACAGGTGCGCGAATTTCACCCCGGCGGTCTGGACCTGCTCGGCCGCCTCGCTGTACACAGTGGCGTTCATCGTCAGAAGAGCCTCTCCCACGTCGCGTCGTCCATGAGTTCAACGGCCAACTCCGTGAAGGCGTTCACGGTTTCCTCGTTGGCGATCTTCGCATCGACGTCGGCGTCGAGGATCAGCTGCTCGCGCCACTGCAGCACCGGCTCCATCGGTGTCGTGCCGAGCGTGACGCTGGAGCCCAATTGATTGGCCAGGGCGAGCTGTTCCAGCGCCTCGTTCTGCTTGCGCAACCAAGCCCACTGCGGCCCACGGTCCTTGTCGCCGGATCCCTCGTTCGTCGACGGCACCGCGGTGCGGATATAGCGCACCGACTCGAGCAGGTCACCGACGTCGTGGCCGCATTTCTGCCCCGCCTCCAGCAATCCGTTCGGGCCGTGTACCAGGCCGTTCGCCGCGAGGATATGTTGGCGGGTCCACCGATGGAAGACAAGCCACCGCGCCGCCACCGCACGCAGGGGTTCGGCCGCCGTGGCCCGCAGCACTATCTCCAATGCCGCCGAACGGCCCGCGCTGAGATCGACGAAGGTGACATCGAATTCCTGCTGGCAGATCATCAACAGCTCGACGCACTGCTTCACCACCTGCGCGGACGCGGGGAACTCCCCGCCGCCGCGATCACCCGGAAACAGGGTGAGCTGGTAGGGATGCCGAAGCGCGTGCAGGTCTTTGCGATTGGTCTCCGACCGGATATCGCACCTGGCCGGTATGGTGATCCGGCCGTTCAGGTATTCGTGCAATCCCTGCTTGCCGGATACGCCGCGATCCATTTTTTCGATCTCGAACAGGGCACCCGAAGTCGGTGAGCCGAAATCGAAGTCGAGGTACGCGACGCTTTTGCCGTCCACACTGAGCCGGTAGGCGATATTGCAGCTCGTCACCGAACGGCCGGTGCCGCCCTTGTCCGAGGTAGAGAATACAAGCATGCGCTCGCTCAACCTATTCACCCCTCATGGCATCGAGGCCGGCGACTTCTAGCCCGTCCAATTCACGCAGCGCGTCGACACAGAGACTGAATGCCGTGGCCGGACGTTCGTCGACCAATCTGCTTGCGCGCACCAGATTCTTTTCTATGTTCTCCAACGCCCGGCGATTCGGTGTGTTGTCCCGTTCGCTGAGCTCCAGGAATTTTTGATTGAGCAGATGGTCGGCCTCGTCGAGCAGTTCCAGCGCGCGGGTCAGCGACGTCGGAGATCGGAACGGCGGATTCTGGTAGGACGATTCGGCGACGACCAGACATTCGATGATGCGCTCGGTGAAGTACCAGGAAGGTTCCTGCGGCCCGTCCGACGCGGGCGGGACCACCTCGCCGGTCGGCGATGGTTCCACGAAAACCCGCAAGGCGTCGTCCCACAGACCCTTGGCCGGAATACGTTGAAAGGCACGCAATTCCAGATGGTCCATGGTCGACTGCGCCAGTTCCAGCAATTGCCTGCGGGTGGACAGCGTGCGCGACAGCTGGGCCGCCTGCAGCGTCCGTTTCAGCAACATGGGCGCGTAGTCCGACACCGCCCAGTACAGCAGCGGGCCGTCGTCGATGGCCTCGGTACCGTTCAATCGCAGCAGCACCCCTGGCACGTGCAGGCGGCGCGCGGGATCGTTCTCGGTCAGCCTGCGGGTGATCCGGCCGCGGCGAGCCAGCTCATCGAAAATTCGCGTGGCCCTGGTGAGGTCGTCGTCATCGGCTTCGCGGGCAATGAGGTCCTGGATCAGCAGGCCGGAAACGCAGAGGCTGAAATAGTCCGATTCCTCGCCGTCGGAGGTGCGCCACGGAATGTCCTCGAGTGGCCAATCCCCTTCGCCGAAACGGGCCATCGCCGACCAATAGCGTTGCGCCAGGTCCCAGCGCAATTGCAGCGCGTCGGCCAAGCGGCGCTGGTCCGCGTCGAGCAGATCGAGCTCGCGGGTGCGCGGCTGGGTCAAGTCGTTGATGCCGTCCAACGCGGTAATGGTGAAATACAGATACGGACGCCCGACCGCGAAACCCTCCGACTTGGCGATCGGCACGTCGATGAAGTCGATGACCTCGGCGCCTTCGACCACGCCCCAGCTCCAGCCGCACTCGAACATCAGCGCCGGGCTGGCAAGGTCGGCCTGTGGCGTCTTGTTGAGCGTGACATCTCGGAGCAGCCGACCGCGGACCCGCTCGAGCCGTTTGGCCAGGCTCGCGACGATCGCGTCGTTTTCGGCCCCGGTCTGATTGAACATGCTGAGCATCGCCGCGCCCGTGTCGGTCTCCGGATCCACCGACTGCACCACGAAGCTGCGCACCAGCCCGACCATGGCCGCGGTGAGTCGCTTGTTGAGCCGGGCCTGCACCGGCTTGATCAGCCGCTCCAGCCGCTGCTGGTCGCCGGAACCGATCGAATCCTGCAGCGCGCGCAGGTATTGCAGCCCGGCCAGGCAGACGGTGAGCGACATCGAGTAGGAATCGACCACGTCGACCGCGCGCTGTCGCTCGTTCGCCTCGATCCCCTCGGTGGCTCGCAGGTAACTGCCGCCCGAGAAGATCGGCTGATCGTCGCGTTCGTAGCGCCGCAGATACTCGTCCATCACCTCGACGATCTTGAGACCGATGCGGCGTTCGCGGCCAAGGGGTTTGAGCGTCGTCCGGACATCGTCGGCGATCCGGTCGGGGTTGTGCAGCGAGAAGCTATCGATCTGGGTGGCGGGATAAAGCAGACACAACAGTTGCTCGGCGTCACTGATGGAGTTGGAGCCGTCGCGCCCGCCCCAGACCCAGGTGTCGTCGTGATAGCAGGCGGCCAGCAGTGAACTCCAGACATTCAATATCTGGCGCCGTGGCTGGATTCTCATTGATCGCAGCCTTTCTGTTGTCTCAGAGGACTCGCATGAGAACAGAGCGCCCGGCAACAAAGCCGACCGCCCAGTTTCTTTATCCGGTTAGTCTCCACGCGGACAACATCGTTCGCGGCCATCTACTGACCAGAGCAACACCTATTGCCTGCCACAGAAGCGTATCGCGGTAACCGGTGACACGTGCAATAACCCGGGTTCCCCGCTGCCACGGACGGACAAGCGGGACAGGTCGCGTTCTTTGCTAAGGATTTGCGCCTAAGAATGGTGCGGTTGCTGGAAACGTTGCGTGACAGACTTTCCCGCTAGCGACCCTTCGTCGCCAATTCGATGACGTCCGCGGCGTCGACGAGCAGCGCATCGGGCGACTGCTGTCCGGTGCGCGCGAGATACGCGTCCACGAGCCGGTTTCCGACGGCATAGCCCGCACCGGTCGGCAGCCCGACGGGCGTGCCGCCGTATCGCGCCGCGATCGCATCGCCGTGGACGTAGGCGGCGAAGTTCTGCATGCCGCGCACGCCGAGGCCGCCGATCACCTTGTCGTACACCGCATCATCGGTCAGCGACGGCACGCCGATGCGGGTATAGCCGAGGTCGCCGTACAGGTGCCTGGCGAACGCGTCGGCGAGGCCCTCGCTGACCACGTGCTCACCGACCGTCACGGTTTCCGGGTCCCACCGCACGTTGCTGTAGCGCAGGTTGTGATTCAGCTCGTGCACCGCCACCGCCTCCAGCCGCGCCAGATTCTCCGGGCTCGGCCAGAACGCGAGCCAGATGTAGCCGGAAATGCCGCCGTTACCACTCATACCAAGGCCTACGTCGATGAAGTGTGCGTCGGTGTGGTCGCCGAGCACGATCATCACCGTGATGTCGGGGACCCGGATATCCGGTGTCGCGGTCAACTGAACCGACAGCGCCGCGTTCATGGCGGCTTCGATCCGATCCCAGGCCTGCGCGTCGTGTAGTTCCTCCAGCCCGGCCAGGGCTCCGTCGACTGCGCGGTCGGCGCGGAACCCGCCGCTCATGTGGTGCAGCTGCACCAGGTCCGGCGTGCCGGGGAAGTAGCGGTACATGTCCGCGGTCGGTTCGAGCATCCGGCGCAGCAACTCGGGTCGTTCGGCGAGCGGCGCGGTCAGGATGGCGCGCGTCGCGGTGTAGCTGTCCAGCACGGTGATCGTCACGGTCGATCACGATAGTGATCGACGCAGCGTCAAGGTCAACGGATTTTTCGGCGAGACCGTGCGGTCACGCCGAGTCGGCAATGTCACTTTTCAGCCATATGAGCGGTTTTCGACACCGCCATGATCAGAATTCGCCGATTCCATTACCTCGGCATTCACCAGGTGTAGCCGATCTCAACCAGGAATGGTCGATGCCCCTATTGATGGGGGCAAATGCCGTTGCCACAGCGTGACTCGACCGTGTCCGGCGGCGCCTTATGGACTCGGCACCGTAACGCTCACCTCCCCTTTTCCGACGTCCTTGGTGACGCACGGCCTCGGGGGGCCTGCCCGTCCAACATGCCGGTAATTGGAATGGGGAAACAGGACATGGATTTTCGCGGGTTCTTCGCCCGACATCGCATTGCCTCGGCGGTCGCCGCGCCCGCGGTGCTCGGCGTCGCGGCGATCGTCGCGACCACGTTCGCGCTGACGTCGTCGCCGCAGACCAGGGATACCCAGCTCACCTCGTCGGTCACCGAGTGCCACGACATGGTCAGCATCTCGGTGGCGGGCCGTAACGACACACCGAAGCAGGGCACGACGAAGCTGCTGGTCGACGCCAACGGCAACGAACTGCCCGCCGCGCTCGCGGGTGACTACAACAGCGAGTGGGTCGATCCGGTGGTCAACCCGGCCGCAGGCGCCGTCGATCCCGGCTCCTACGCCGCCGTCTACATCGCGTATCCGGCGAACCTGGCGACCTATGAGGACGCCGTCAACACCGGTGCCGCGAATACCGAACAGGTGATGCGGCAGATCGCGCAGGCGTGCCCGAACACCAAGTTCTCCATCGTCGGCTACAGCGAGGGCGCCGACGTCGTGCGCCGCGTCGCGATGAAGGTCGGGCATCAGGAGGCGGGCAAGGACGGCGAATACGGGATCGTCGATCCGGCCAAGGTCGTCGGTGTGGTCATCATCGCCGACGCCGGTCGCTCGGCGGGCGACGGGCCGTTCCCCGGCGCGAAGGACCCGAGCCATCCCGACGGCTTCGACCAGAACTACCAGAACGGCAAGAACCCGACGCCGGGCCAGGGCGCCCTGCCGGGTACCAGCGGCGACTTCGGCGCGCTGAACGGCAAGATCGCGTCGTTCTGCTCCGACGGTGACCTCACTTGCTCTGCGCCGCAGAATATTTCACTGCTGCAGCTGGTGGTGAACGTCGGCCGCCAGCTCAATGGCGATGCGCTCCAACAGGACGGACTCACCCCCGCGACCGGACAGGACGTCGCGGTGGTGCTCGGCCGGATCGCGCTCGCCGCGTTCGCCGATATCTCGTCACAGCCGAACTGGCTGAAGAGCGACGAGACCTTCCTCCAGGTGCTGCTGAAGGTGTCGGATCCGAACTACAAGCCGGGCCAGGCGCCGAAGGAACCGGTGGCGAAGGCGGACGCGATCGCGGCCGACAACATGTCGCCGCTGGCCTACCTGCCGCAGAAGATCCTGAACGAGATCATCGGTCTGATCGTGACCAACCAGAACACCATCCCGGTGATCATGAGCGATCCGTACAAGCAGACCCTCGGCCCGGACCACACCGGTCACCACTTCGACTACTGGCACGACGCCGATCCGGCCAACGGTAAGCCGATGACCTCCGCCGAGTACGCGGCCGCGTGGATCACCCACCTGGCGCAGCAGGCACAGGCAGGCAAGAAGGTCGACACGAACGCCCAGCCGACCGAGGCCGATCTGGCCGCCGCCTACAAGGCCGCAGCTCCCACCTCGACGTCGCCGACGGCCACGCCGACCAAGAGCGCGACGCCGACCACCACGAGTGCCGCTCCGACCACGAGCAGCACCGCGACAACCCCGTCGCCGACAACGACGGTGGCACCGACCACCACCTCGACCATCCCGGTGACACCGCAGGCAATCAACGCACCGGCTCCGACCTCGGTCACACCGACCGAGACCACGGCGCCGACCATCACTCCGACAACCACCTCCGCGGCACCGACCACCACCAGCGTCACCCCGACGCCGACCACCAGCGCCGTCGGTTAACTGAATCCAAAAAGACCCTGCCCCACGCACTTCGCGTCGGGCAGGGTCTTTTGCTGTCGGCGGGATCAGACGACCGCGTAAGGGTAGGCGGCGGCGCGGTTCTGGAAGGAGAGGATGCGGAGGTTCTGCACTCGCCCGTCGCGGATTTCGATGGCGCGGCGGACGGTTTCGCTGCCGTCCCAGGCGTCGGGGCCCGCCATCACGATGGGCAGGTATTCGAGCAGGGCCTCGGAGTTTTCCCAGGTGGCGGAGTTCCACAGGAAGGACGGGCTGTGGTCGACGCCGTAGTAGTGCAGGTCCTCACCGATGGTGAACATCGGGTCGGTGAACGAAGTGGGGCGGGCCCATTCGAAACCCATGCCCTCGTCACAGGAGACATCGACGAACAGGGTGCCGCGAGCGAACAGCGGTAGATCCTCGTTCAGCACGAACATCAGCGGTTCTTCGGTGTCCTGCAGGATGCAGTTGACCACCACGTCGTACTGGGCGAGCACCTCGGCCAGCGGGCCGGGTTCGGGCGCCTTCAGTGCGAGGGTCCGGCTGGGGTTCGCGGGATCGCGCTCGAAGTGCTGCATCCGCACCGACGCGAACGGCGAGGCGACGGCGGAGACGCTGCGCTGGGTCAGCACCGTGACGTCGCTGATGCCCATCGCGTTGAGCGCGCGCACCGCACCGCGGGCGGTGGCGCCGAAGCTGATCACGGCGGCCCGCATCCGGCGCCCGTAGTCGCCGCTGGATCCGCGCAGCTGCAGCGCGTGCAGCACCGAGCAGTAGCCGGCCAGCTCGTTGTTCTTGTGGAAGACGTGGACGCTGAAGTTGCCTTCCTTCGTCCAGTGATTCATCGCCTCCCAGGCGATCAGGGTGAGCCCGCGGTCGACGGCCAGCTGGGTCATCCGCTGGTCCTGCACGCAGTGCGGCCACCCCCAGACGATCTGTCCGGCACGCAGGTGCTCCAGGTCCTCGGGCAGCGGCTTGGGCAACAGCAGCACGTCGCATTCGGCGAACAGTTCCTCGCGGCTGCGTTGTCCGGCGACCAGCGGGGCGAGGTGCTCATCGGTGTAACCGAATCGGTCGCCGTAGCCGTGTTCGAGGAAAACTCGCTCGCGAAGCCCCGGATCGATCCGGTCCAGGTGCGCCGGATGGATCGCCAACCGGTGCTCGTCCTCTTTGCGGGAGGTCGCGACTACACCGATCGTCAGTTGCTTCACCTACTGAGCCTACGCGCATCGAGCTGCCATGACCTGCCACATTTGGGCCGGTCAGCGCCACGATCACCTAGTGCGTTGCGCACATCGATGCCGAAAGTGACTCGACCACATAGCCGAATCCGCACGCTGCGCCGCAGCGCCGGAGCCGCTCAATAATCGGGTGCCTGTGATCGGCCGCCGAATTACGCTCGGTCCCATGCGTTTTCTCGTCCCCTACCACCTCGACGAGTACCTACCCGAGCTGGATGCGCCGGTGACCCCGGACGAAGTGATCACCCCCGAACTACCGGACGTCGACGACCCGTGGGCCCGCATGGCGGTGTTGTACGACACCGTCGCGGAGCAGGTGGCGGCGTCCATCCGCCGCGCCGAACACCCGGCGGTGGTCGCGTCCGGGGACTGCACCACCTCGCTCGGCGTCGTCGCCGGACTGCAGCGAGCCGGATTCGACCCGGCGATCGTCTGGTTCGACGCGCACGGCGACGTCCAGACGCTGGAGACCTCCACCTCCGGCTACCTCGGCGGCATGCCGCTGCGGATGCTCACCGGATACGGCAGGCACCTGATCGCCGATCGAATCGGCCTGCGCGACATCCCCGAGGAACGCGCCATCCTGGTCGACGGCCGCGATCTCGATCCGCCGGAAGCGGAGTTCTTGCGCACGGCGCGGATCCGGCACCGCAGGGTGGACGACCTCGGCGAGCTCCCGGACGGCCCGCTCTACCTGCATCTCGACTGCGATGTGGTCGATCCGGGCGACCTGCCGGGACTGCTCTTCCCCGCGCCGGGCGGCCCGAGCCTGGAAACGGTCGCCGGCGCCATCCGCGGCATCGTGGACACCGGCCGAGTTGCCGCATTCGGGCTGGCCTGTACGTGGCACAACGATCGAGGCGCCGCCGCCCACCTGCGCCCACTTGTCGATTCCGTCTGAGGCCGAAAAGCGCTGATGCCCCGAGTAGTAGGGGCAAGTGGCCTGGTCCATGCCCTGAGAAGTGGATCTGTCGGATGATCGGATCTGCGGTCTAAGCTCCCGTTTGATCGAAAGCGAGTGGAGCATGCCAGTTACGACGTCCCCCATTGTTCTGTGCCGACGGGCGGTCGCGCGATGACGCGGCGCGGCTGGCTGCTATTCCTCGCGATGGGCGTGATCTGGGGCGTGCCCTACGCGATGATCCGAATCGCGGTGGAGGACTTCGATCCGGTGGTTGTCGCGTTCGCCAGAACGTTGATCGGCGCGCTGGTGCTGTTGCCGATCGCGTTGTATACCAAGGCATTAGGGCCGGTGTTCCGCCGCTGGCGGCCGCTGCTGTTGTACACGGTGGTCGAGATCGTCGGGCCGTGGTTGTTCATCGGATTCGCGGAGACCACGCTGAACAGCTCGACCGTCGGGCTGTTGATCGCGGCCGTCCCGCTGATCGCGGTGGTCATCGTGACCAAGCTCGGCCAGGACCGCTTCGACCGGCGCCGGGTCACCGGGCTGATGGTCGGGTTCGCCGGCGTCGCCGCGTTGGTCGGCCTGGATATCGACCTGTCCAATCCCGCGGCCCTTGGCGCGATCGCGTTGACCACCATCGGGTACGCGGTCGGGCCGATCGTGATCAACCGGGCGCTGGCCGACCTGCCGCCGCTCGGCGTGGTGACCGCGTCGCTGATCATCGCCGCCGTGGTCTACGCGCCGTTCGCGGCCTGGCGCAGACCGGCCAGCTATCCCGCCGACGCCACGCTTTCCGTGGTCGGCCTCGCGCTGATCTGCACGGCCGCCGCGTTCCTGCTGTTCTTCGCGCTCATCTCCGAGGTCGGTCCGGCCCGCGCGACGGTGATCACCTACATCAATCCCGCGGTGGCCATCGTGCTCGGCGTCGCGGCGCTCGGCGAACCACTCACCGCGGGCATGGCGATCGGCTTCCCGCTGGTGATCCTCGGTTCGATCCTCGGCACCGCCCGCAGCCGCGAGGTACCTGAGGAGGCGTTGTGCACCACCCCCGCGGCACCCGAGGCGGCCACCATTACCCGCGAGGTAATCGACCGCGTCGACGGCCGCGGCCAGAATAATGCGCAGGCCGCCTCGACGGGAGGCGAGCCGGAGATCGAAGGGATCGACCTTGTCGTCGACGACGTCCACCACCCACAGCGTGGTGGCTGAATTGTTGCGCCGCATCGGTTCCGGCGAGGCCGATGCGATCGCTGAGCTATACGCCGACGAAGTGGACTGGAAGCTGGATTGGCCGGAGGCCGAGCACGGCCGGGCCGCGACACCGTGGATTCGGCACCGGTCGACGGGCGCCGAATCGGCCGCCCACTTCCGCGCGATCGCCGAACACCATGTGCCGGAAGAGGTGGCGACCGAGATCGAGCGCGTCCTCGTCGACGGCGCTGATGCGGTGGTGCTCGGCGAGATCCGGCAGACCGCGCGCAGCACCGGGCGCGCCTATCGCGCCCGGTTCGCACTGCACCTGACCGTCGAGGCGGGCCTGGTCACCAGGCATCACGTCTATGAGGACAGCCTGGCCGTCGCGCAGGCCTTCGAGGCCGACGCCTGAACCCGTCCGGCGATGTGGATGATGTTGGGGTGGTTGGAAATACGAACGCCCCCGCCGACGTGGACATCACCCGCAACGCCTACAACGACATCGCGGATGTCTATGCGGAATTCGTCAAGGGTCATCTCGCCAAGCAGGCGCACGATCGCGCGATGCTGGCCGTGTTCGCGGAACTGTTGCAGGCCAACGGTTCCGGCGCGGTCGCCGACATCGGTTGTGGCGAAGGACGACTCACCGCACACCTGCACACCCTCGGCCTACCGGCCTTCGGCATCGATCTGTCACCCGCCATGATCGCCCTTGCCCGGCAGCAGTATCCGGAGTTGTCCTTCGCCGAGGGTTCGATGGAGCAGTTGGCGCTCGGCGATGCCAGCGTGCGCGGGCTGGTCGCCTGGTATTCGTTCATCCATCTGCCGCCCGAACGCATGCCGGAGGTGTTGGCCGAGTTCTATCGGGTACTCGAGGTGGAAGGGCACGCGCTGCTTGCCTTCTTCGCGACCGACACACCCGACACGGTAGAAGCGTTCGACCACAGGGTGGCTCGCGCCTACCGCTGGTCACCGGAGCGACTTGCCGCACTGTTGCGGGACGCCGGATTCACGGTGCACACCCGAATGGTTCGGGAGCCGGATCCGGGCGAACGATTCCAGCAGGCCTACTTACTGGTATCAAAGCTTCGCTAAAGACAGCGCAGGGACCGTCCGGACCAGGTAACTTGGTTGTGTCGCGCAGGATTCATGGCTGCGCGCGGGCCCGCCCGACAACGTGGTCGATTCGATTACAAACCACCACCTGTCGTCAGGGGGCGACCACACCATGGATCTCATCGCACCGATTGATGCTGTCTTCCTGCTCGCCGAATCCCGCGAACACCCGATGCACGTCGGCTCGCTTCAATTGTTCGAAGCGCCCGACGACGCCGGACCCGACTTCGCCGGGCAGACCTTCGAAAAGTTGTTGGCCTGCAAGGACATCGACTCGACCTTCCGTAAGCGCCCGGCCACCCTGTTCGGCGCCCCGCAAATGGCGTGGACCAGGGAAGACGACGTCGAGCTCGAATACCACGTGCGCCGCCTCGCGCTGCCGCGTCCCGGCCGGATGGACCAACTGGTCGAGCTCGCCTCCCGGCTGCACAGCAACCTGCTCGACCGGCACCGCCCGCTGTGGGAGGTCTACCTCATCGAGGGCCTCGCCGACGGCCGCTTCGCCGTCTACTCGAAGATGCACCACGCCCTGATCGACGGCGTCTCCGCGCAACGCGTGATGCAGCGAACGCTGACCAGCGAACCGACCGCGGGCGAGGCCAAGGTGCCGTGGAATCTGCCGAGGACGCCGCGCAAACCCGCGCCCGAGTCCGGCTCCGGACTGCGCGGCGCGGCCCGAAACCTGTTGTCGGCGGCCGCATCCGGGCCGACGCTGCTGCGCACCGCCCGCTCCGTGCTGCTCCAGCAGCAGCTGACCATGCCGTTCGAGGCGCCGCGCACCATGTTCAACGTGCCCATCGGCGGAGCCCGGCGCACCGTGGTCCGCTCCTGGCCATTGGAGCGGATCAAGCAGGTCAAGAAGGCGACCGGCTCGACCATCAACGACGTGGTGCTCACCATGTCGGCCGGTGCGCTGCGCTCCTACCTCGAAGAGCGAGATGCCTTGCCGGACAAGCCATTGATCGCCATGGTGCCGATGTCGCTGCGCGCGGCCGACGATGTCGAGACCAATGGCGTGAAGGTCGGCGCCGTGCTGTGCAACCTCGGCACCGACATCGCCGATCCGCTGGACCGGCTACGCGTGGTCAGCGAATCGATGCGCAAGAGCAAGGACGTGTACAGCTCGCTGTCGAGCCTCCAGACGATGGCGTTGTCCGCGCTCATGGTCAGCCCGATCGCGCTCAGCCTGCTGCCCGGCCTGGTCCCGCTGACCAATCCGGCGTTCAACATCGTCATCTCGAACGTGCCTGGCCCGCGCGAACCGATGTACTGGAACGGCGCCCGCCTCGACGCCACCTACCCGATGTCGATCCCGTTCGACGGCCAGGCCGTGAACATCACGCTGACCAGTAACGCGGGCAATCTCGACTTCGGCCTGGTCGGCTGCCGACGCAGCGTCCCCGAACTCCCCCGGCTGCTCGACCACCTGGAGAACGCGCTGAGCGAGCTGGAGGAAGCCGCCGTCTGAAAGAGGCCTGCCCTACAAAACTAGAACGTGTTACTGTCGAAGAATGGTGCACGACCAGTCGAGGACGCCGCGGCCGTGTCATGGCGATAGCTACGGCCCGCGGCTGATTCGACGAGTCGGGATCCGAGCATGCTCCGGACGGCACCGCGGACAACTATGTAACTCGTTCTAGGACAAGCTGCGGTGCGTCGTTCGCGGCGGCGCGGCAGCGAGGGAGACCAGCACGCCATGCGTACCGAAATCTGCGAACGGCTCGGGATCGAATTCCCCATCTTCGCGTTCACCCACTGCCGCGACGTGGCGGCCGCGGTCAGCAATGCCGGCGGACTCGGCGTGCTCGGTGCGGTCGGCTTCACGGCCGAGGAGTTAGAGGTCGAGCTGAGCTGGCTCGACGAACATGTGCACGGCGTGTACGGCGTCGACCTGGTGATCCCGAGCAAATACGAGGGCAAGGGCATCGACGGCCTCACCCCCGACGAGCTGGAAGCCAAACTGGCGGAACTGGTTCCGCACGGCCACCGCGATTTCGCGGAGAAGATCCTGGCCGACCACGGCGTGCCCGCGCTGCCCGACGGCGAGCGGCACAACCAGCTGCTCGGCTGGACCGCGACGACCGCGGCCCCGCAGGTCGAGGTGATCCTGCGGCACCCGAAGGCCAAGCTGGTCGCCAATGCTCTGGGCACCCCGCCCGACGACGTGATCAAGCAGGTGCAGGACTCCGGCCGGCTCATCGGCGCGCTGTGCGGCTCGGTGAAGCACGCGCTCAACCACAAGAACGCGGGCCTGGACTTCGTGGTCTGCCAGGGCACCGAGGGCGGCGGACACTGCGGCGAGATCTCCTCGCTGGTGCTGTGGCCGCAGGTGATCGACGCCGTCGGCGACCTGCCGGTGCTGGCGGCGGGCGGCGTCGGCAACGGCCGCCAGGTGGCCGCCGCGATGGCGATGGGCGCGGCGGGCGCGTGGACCGGCTCGCTGTGGCTGACCGTCGAGGAGGCCAATGTGCCACCGGCGCAGATGCAGACCTACATCGATGCGTCCAGCCACGACACCGTGCGCTCGCGCTCGTGGACCGGCAAGCCGTGCCGGATGCTGCGCAACGACTGGACCGATGCCTGGGAGCAGGCCGACACCCCGGACCCGCTGCCCATGCCGCTGCAGATGATGGTGGCCCTGGACGGCGTCAAGCGCGGGCACCGCTATCCCGAGGCCGCCAAGGACGTGAACTTCAACCCGGTCGGCCAGGTGGTCGGCATGATGACCAAGGTCGAGCGTTCCGCCGACGTGGTGAATCGGCTGATCCAGGAGTACGTCGAGGCCTGCGACCGCCTCAACAAGCTCAACGGCAGCCTGTAGCTATTCGGGCCATTCCGGCCAGCCCTTTTCGCGCAGCACCGGGTCGGTGACGCCGCCCCAGCAGGTCAGCTGGTCGGTGTCCCACCCGGCCAGCTCGGCGCCGTTCGCGTAGACGGACTGGAAGAACTCGAGTGCGGCGCCGACCGGGTCGGTGGTCTCGCGGGCGGCGTCGTACGGGTAGTAGGCCGAGTGGCCGGCACCGGAGGCGACCCAGTGGGCGGCCGCCGGGGTCAGCGGGCGCTCGGCCAGTCCGGCGGGTTCGGGCGCGGTGTAGGAGTAGAAGGTCGGCTCGGGCACCTTGTCGTCGCCGAACCAGAATCCGGAACTGATCACCTCGCGGGAGTACGCCTCCCTGGTCACCGAATCCACCGTGTCGGGCAGCTCGATGTGCCGCGGCGAGAACCGCTGCACCGCGATATCGAAGGTGTGCCAGAACAATTGGACCGGGCTGATCTTGCCGGAGTAGGTCGCGCTGAACTCCTCCAGCACCCGCCCGACCTGGCTCTGCACCCGAAAAGCGTGCTGCGCCCTGTCCCGGTCGTAGTCACGGTGTTCGTCGTCGTCCTCGAACGGCCGCCGCACGTCCGGCAGATCGAACGGATGTGGGTGCGCGAGAACAACATCCACGTCGAGGTCGCGCAGGCCGTTCATCACGTCACCGTAGAAGGTGGCCACCGACTGGTCGACGAGGTCGATCTCGACCTGCGTTCCCTGATCCGTCGCGATCCGCAGCACGTGATCGAAGAAGTCGAACGCGCAGGTGAACACCGGGCCGTTGCGCGCGGAGCCGAGCGGGACGGTGGTCCAGCCGCGCGCGGTGAGCCGGTAGGTCATATGCCACCAGTGGTTGCGCCGGACGCCCTTGGCCAGCGCCACCTTGCCCACGATCTGGGCGAAGCGGTGCAGTGTCTCTTTGGTTGGCCGCCAGGACTCCAGCGGAATCGCGGGCAACGGCTCGAATGAGACGGTCATGGAGAAAACGGTACGCCGGTAACCCGGCTAGTTCGTCGAGCCGCTTCTCACGAGTGATCTTCAACTGTCTGAGACAGTGTATGCTCTGCGAATGACCAACTGCTATACAGGCTTCGCCGCATGACAATCTGGATCATCATCGCCGCCGTACTGGTTGTCCTCGGACTGGCCGGAGCGGCGACGCTCGTCGTACTGCGGCACTGGACCAAAGCGGCGCTCGCGGGTGGCGGCAATCCCCTCAAACCCGTCCGCGCCGACAAACTTCGGCACTTCGTCGACAACAAGGCGGCCTTCGTGGTCACCGCCGAGCGCACCTTCGAGGCGGCACCGGATCGGGTATGGGCCGCGCTCGATACCAACGGCCTGTTCTCCTGGCTGCCGTTGATCAACGGCATGCGCTACCGCGACCAGGGCCGCGCCGTCGGCGCCACCCGAGTCTTCGACGGCTTGCTGGTCGCCGGTGCGGAGCAGGTGGTCGCGAGGGAGGACGGCCATCGACTCGCGCTGACCGCGACCACCTCCTCGGTGCCATTCGTCATGAAGTCGATCGTCGAGGAATACGCGCTCAGCCCAACGGATTCCGGCGCGACGACGCTCACCTGGACACTGGCCGCGCAGCCGCGCTTCGGGTGGTTGCTGCCGTATCAGCTCTTCGCGCCGCTGGCCCGTCCGCTCGCCCGGTGGAGCCTGGGCGGGCTCGCCACTCGAATCTAAGCGGCGGCGCCGTCTTCGCCGAACCCCGGCAGCCAGCGGGAAACCAGCTCGACGAACGGACCTTCGGCGTCGAGCTGGGCACACACCCCGACCACTCCGGCGAAGACCCGCCCGAGCATGGCCAGCTCCGGGATCTCGGTGGGTGCCTTCACCGCGCGGGTGTTGGTCAGCGACACGTTCTTCATGTCGAGCGCGCGAGCGGTGTGCCCCTGCAACAGTTCTCGGCTGATGTGCACGCTGTCACCGTTGAGCTGCGCCACGATCGGCGCGACCAGCCGCTCGATCGGACCGAGCTCCAGCGCGTGACCAGGACGCACGAAACCGTTGTCCCGCAGCACGATCACCAACTGGTCGTAGTCCTCCTGCATCGCACAGCGGGCCAGCTCACCGATCACCGCCGGAATCCCTTCCGACAGTGCGATCGACGCGCCGAAGTCGATGACGCCCAGGCGACCGTCCGCGAGCAGCTGGAAGTTCCCCGGATGCGGGTCACAGTGCAGATAGCCGACCCGCACCGGCGAGGACAGCGAGAATTCGACGAGCAGTCGGCCCGCCCGATCCCGCTGCGCCTTGGTGCCGTCGACGATGATCTTCGCCAGCGGAGTGGCCTGCATCCATTCGGAGACAAGCACTTTCGGCGCACTCGCGATCACCTTGGGGATCTGGAAAGACGAGTCGCCCGCGAACACCTTGGCGAAGCGCCGCTGGTGATCCGCCTCGATCCGATAGTCGAGCTCGTCGGCGGTGCGGTCGATGAACTCCGCGATCAATGACTTGGCGTCCGCGCCGGGCAGCATGAGACCGAAAGCGCCGGAGAACATCTGGAGCATCTTCAGGTCCGACATCAGCGCCGTGTCGGCGCCCGGATACTGCACCTTCACCGCGACGGTGCGGCCGTCGCGCCACACCGCCCGGTGCACCTGCCCGATGCTGGCCGCGGCGACCGGCTTGTCGTCGAACTCGGTGAAGCGCTCGCGCCAGCGGGTGCCGAGTTGTTCGGCGAGCATCCGGTGCACGGAGCTGGTCGGCATCGGCGGCGCCTGCGACTGCAGCCGGGTGAGCGCCTCGCGATAGCGGTCCGCGAAGCGCGGCGGGATGCTGGCCTCGGCCACGCTCAGCGCCTGGCCGAGCTTCATCGCGCCGCCCTTGAGCTCGCCGAGCACCGCGAACATCTGATCCGCGGCCTTGTCGATGAGCTCGTCGTCGAGTTCGCCGCGCGGTACGCCGGTCATCATCGCGCGACCGGTCGCGGTGACCCGGCGGGCCATGATGCCCATCGGCAGCCCCGCCAATTTCGCCGACCGCGCCAAACCCTTACGCCTACTGCCTGCCATGGTTACCTCGCTTCGGTGCGTACCACCCACCCTATTCTGTCTGAGACAGCGAGGCAATGGGGCAATACGTCAGCGGAGGCCGAATTCGGGGCGCGAAAAAGCGGCACTTGCCGGGCGTGACCGAGCGATGCGCACCGTCAGGCGGTGGCCGCGTGCTCCTGGTCGGTTTGCTCGTCGGATGCGCCGACCAGCTCGTCGAACCGGATGATCACCTTCTCGTGATACATCCCGAACAGGTCTTCGAACAGTGCGACCTGCGCCTCGGACGGCCCGGAACCGGAGTCCCACACCGCCGCGAGCGCCCGCCAGACCAGCACGTGCAGGTCCGGTGCGCCCGCGAAGAACGCCTCGACCGCCTCCGGCACCTCGAGCACCATCTCGCCGACCGAGTTCAGAATCGCCCGCTGCATGGTGAGCCCGAGCGCGGTGAGCAGCCTGCGCACCAGGCCGACCTCGATGCTCAGAATCTGGCGCAGGTCCGGATCGTCCTGTCGGGCAATGGCTTCGAGCTTGTCGATCTCGGCCTTGAGTTCGGCCTGATCGATCGCCTGATCGCTGCCCGTGTAGGCGAGCAGCGTCTCCATCACGATGCCGCGCTCGACGTCGACGATGTCGCGGAACATCTCTATCGCGATGTCCGGCATCGGAATCGAGAAACGGAACAGCTGCCGGTACACATCGACGCCGCCCGCCTCGCGGACGTCCCGAATGGTGAAACCCTTGCCGCGGCGCGCCTCGACGAACCCGTTTGTCTCCAGCCGCCCCAGCGTCAGCTGCGCGGTCGCCCGGTTCATCTCGAACTCTTCGGCTACCTGGCGCACGGACGGCATGAGGTCCCCCGGCTGATACTCCCCCGCGGCAACCCGGCGTGCCAACTCATCGGCAACGTCGGCGACTACCGTCTGGGATCCCATCGAAGTCACCTTTCGACTACGTTAGATTACGTCCCAGACAGTCTAAGCCCTACTGTGCCAGACTGCACGTGTGCAACACTGGTCCGCGCACAGTGTGAGGTGAGTCATGGCTATCCGGCGCAGCGGCGACAGTTCTGACGAGGGTTCAACGGGCAGGCGCTCGCGCCTGTTCGCGTCGAGGTCCGGCGGCAAACCCCCAGTTCGCGCGACTGTTCGCAATGCCAAACTGGCCGCGCTGCCGCTGGCCTTCGCCGGACGGCAGGCGGCGGGCGTCGGCAAGCGGGCATTCGGCAGATCGTCCGAAGAAGTCAATCGAGACATCCAGCTGCGCACCGCGCAGCACATGTTCGAGGTACTCGGCGAGCTGAAGGGCTGCGCCGCGAAACTCGGTCAGCTGCTTGCCATTTACGAACTCGCGCTGCCGCCGGAGATCGCCGAGCCGTATCGGATCGCGCTGAGCCAGCTGCAGGACGCGGCGCCGATCATGCTGCCCAAAACCGTGCACGCGGCCATCGCGGCCAGCATGGGCGAGGACTGGCGCTGGCATTTCCGCGAGTTCGACGACCGGCGGGCGGCGGCGGCCTCGCTGGGCCAGGTACACCGCGCGGTGTGGCACGACGGCAGGCAGGTCGCGGTCAAGGTGATGTACCCCGGTGGCCGTCAGGCCGTCGAGGGCGATCTCGAGCAGCTGCGCCGGATCTCGCATCTGGCCACCGTTTTCCTGCCCGGCGCCGACGTAAAGGCGGTCACCGAGGCGATCTGCGACTGCGTGCGCGAGGAACTGGACTACGCGGCCGAGGCCGAACATCAGCGCACCTTCGCCGCGGCCTACGCCGACGATCCGGACTTCTATGTGCCGCAGGTGATCGCGCAGCGCGGCGACGTGTTGATCACCGAGTGGGTCGAGGGCACCCCGCTGACTCGCATCGTGGCCTCCGGCGCACAGGCCGAGCGCGATCGTGTCGGCATGCTGATGGTCCGCTTCGTCACCTCGGGCTGGGGACGGCACGGGCTGCTCTACGCCGACCCGCATCCCGGCAACTTCCGGGTGCTGCCGGACGGACGGCTCGGCGTGGTCGATTTCGGCGCCTGCTGCGCTTGGCCGCCAGAGGGTTTCGAGGAACTGGCGCTCGACTACTGCAAGGCCTTCTTCAACGGCGGTGGGCCGGAGAAGCTGGAGCTGGCGACCCGGCGGCACGGCTTCGTCACGACCGGGCGGGCCTTCGACACCGAAGAGCTCTACGCCATCGTCGAACCGTGCAGTGAACCGTTCAAGCACGCGACCTATCGAATGACGACGCCCTGGTTGCGCAAGCAGGTGTTGCGCACCACGAATCCGCGGCTGTCGAATGTGGTGCGCGAGATGACCATGCCCGCCTACTTCACCCCGTTCGCCAGGGCCGCGCTCACCCTGATCGGCGTGCTGAGCCAGCTGGAGACCGAGGGCCCGTACCGCGAGGAGATCCTGCGCTGGATGCCGGGCCTCGCCGAGGCGCTCGGGACCGTCGACGAGCCCGACCCGGATCGTCCGGTGGACTTGGCCGCGGTGCGCAAGCGGCGAAACGACACGGACAACCGGCAGATGTCGGTCGGCTGACCAGACCTGGCCTTACTGTCCCAGACAGTGCTATCGTCGACGCAGCACTACCAACGGAGGTAAACCGTGTCGATAGCACCTGCGCAGGCGGCGCACTCGCGTTCGGTCGAACAACCCGATTTCGAAGTCGTCGTGATCGGCGCGGGCTTCGGCGGCATCGGGATGGGCGTCGAACTCCGCAAGGCGGGAATCCACAACTTTCTGATCGTCGACAAGAACAGCGATATCGGCGGCACCTGGCAGGCCAATACCTATCCCGGTGTGGCGGTGGACATTCCGTCGGTCTACTACAGCTTCTCCTACGAGCCGCCGAAGGTGTGGTCGCGCATGTTCGCGCCGGGCGCCGAGGTGAAGGCCTATGCCGACCAGGTGGTCGACCGGTACGGGCTGCGGTCACGAATCCTGTTGAACACCAAGGTGGTCGGCGGCGAATGGGATGAGCAGCACCATCTCTGGCGCGGCAAGCTCGACACCGGCCAGGTGGTGACCTCGCGGTTCGTCGTCGGCGCCGTCGGCGGCCTGGAGGTGCCGAAGATGCCCGATATCGAGGGCATCGACAACTTCGGCGGCAAGATCGTGCACACCGCGCAGTGGGACCACGACTACGACTACGCGGGTAAGCGGATCGCCGTCATCGGCACGGGTGCCACTGCGCTGCAACTAATTCCGGAGATGGCCGACATCGCGTCGAGTCTCACGGTGTTCCAGCGGCGGCCGATCTGGGTCGCCCCGAAACCGGACTTCCCGATTCCGGCGTTCGCGAAGAACATCATGGTCAATGTGGGTCCGCTGCGCCGGGTACTGCGCGCGGCGGTGACACTCGGCATCGACTTCGGCATCTCCGGTGTCGGGGTGTTCCACAGCCAGATTCCCGGCGTGGTCAAGCTCGCCCAGCGCGGCGGCGGTGCGCTGTATCGGGCGCAGCTGCCGGGCAATCCCGAACTGGCGCAACGGTTGACGCCGGATTACGCGCCGGGCTGCAAGCGGCCGTCGGTGTCGAACCGCTACCTGCGCACGTTCACCAGGGACCACGTCGAGCTGGTCACCGACGCGATCAAGAAGGTCACCAAGACCGGCGTGGTCACCGCGGACGGGGTGCTGCGCAAGGCCGATGTGCTGGTGTGCGCCACCGGATTCCGGGTGATGGACAAGGGCTACACGCCGCCGTATCCGCTGGCCGGCCGGGACGGCCTCGATCTCGGCGAGTTCTGGGACCGCAACCACTACCAGGCGTACCAGGGCGTGACGGTGCCGAAGTTTCCGAATCTGTTCCTGATCACCGGCCCGTACGGGTTCGCAGCCGGCTCCTATCTCGCGATGATCGAGTGCACCACCAGGCACGCGGCCAGGGCGATCAAGGAGGCGCGCAGGCGCGGCGCCACCGCGGTGGAGATCAAGCAGGAGCCGCACGACGCCTACTTCCAGCAGTGTGTGCGTCGCGGGTCGCAGACAATGTGGCTGTCCGACGCGTGTGCCGGTTCCAATACGTACTACGTCAACTATCAGGGCGACCCGGCGGCGATCCGGCCGAGTACACATCTCGAAATGTGGTGGGGGAATAAGCATTTCCCGTTCGACCACTACGCGTTCACCAAGATGGCGGGTGACACTACCGCCACGTACACCGGCGACATCGAGGACGTCCGGCCGGACTCGTTCACCAACGAGGACCTCGCCGAGTTCATGCGCAGCCGCAGACTGAGCGTCCGCACCTAGGCGTCGAGGAGAGACATGCGCAGCAGAATCATCGGCCGTCGCAAGCGGCGCAAGGCAACTCGGGTGCTCGCGGCGGGCAAGCCACCGCAGCATCCCGTCGTGATCACCGCGCGGCTGGTAGGTACGCCGAAAACCGTTGATATTAAACGCGGCTAGGAGGACATCCGGTTGTCCGCCTAGACGCCTCCGCATTGCTCGACCACCCCGAACTCGCCTGCACTACCGTCGCTTCGGTCCGTGCCCACGCGCACGAGAGCTGGGCTCTCGCATGGCCGTTGGCCGGAAGGGGGCAGGGATATTCAGGGAGTCTGCCGTAGCCGTCGGCGGCCCCGTTGGTCCACCTGTTTCGCCAGCTTTTGCTATCGAACGAGCCCACTGATCAGTGGGCCACGGACTCAACAAGGAGCTCGCGTGGTCACAACGGACAAGCTCGAAGTCGTCGCGGTGCCGGTCGGATGGGCATGGCTACGTGCCTTCATCCGACTCGGACGCCCCAAGTTCCTGCTACAGAGTGCGGCCGCAGTCGGTCTCGGCATGACAGTCGCGGCCTACGACGGGCATCCGCTGCATCCGGTCTGGTACGTATTCGCGCTGCTGGGCGCCTGGATCAGCCACCTGATGGTGCATTACTGCAACGAGTATTTCGACCTCGACGCCGACCGGAAGAATGTCGAGCACACCCAGTGGACCGGCGGTAGCCGCGTGCTGGTGGAGGGCCTCGTCAAGCCGGAGACCAGTCTCGGAACCGCGTTCCTGCTCGGTTTCCTCGCCTTCTTCATCCTGGCTGCCGTGCCGGATCTGCTGGTCCGCGAGCTGGGCGTGCTGCTGGTCGCGTTGGCGTGGTTCTATACGGCACCCCCGATCCGGCTCAACTACCGAGGGCTCGGGGAGCTGACGACAGGTATCTGTCTCTACGGCCTGGCGCCCCTGTGCTACCGCCTGCAGGCGGGAACTTGGTCGACCATGCTGTTCGCGATCGTTGTCCCGATCCTGTTCATCCAGATGTTGCGGCAGTTCCTGATGAATCTGTCGGATATCGAAGGTGACCGGCTCGCGGATAAACGCACCATTGCGGTGATTGTCGGCCCGCGCATCGTGATCCGCCTGTATATCGGTGGGCAAATCGCTTGCTACACGCTCATTCTCGCACTCGGCGTCAGCGGCGCACTGCCGTTGCCGGTCTGCTTCGCCATGCTGCTCACCTGCCCGCTGCCGATCTGGGTCGGGCGGCAACTGCTCACCGAGGCGATGCGGGTCCCCCGACGGGCGAACCTCGTCACGTTCCTGGCCTCCATGCAGCTTCCGGCGATTGTGTGCGCGGCGATGTCGGGACTGGTCGTCGATACCTTGCAGGGCGGGGGCCACGGGCTCGCTAGTTGGGTCCCGGTATACGCCGCTACGGTTTTCATCTGTTGCGCGTGGGTCGTCGGCTGGCTGCTCGCCAGGCCGCGGATTGCGTGACCGCCGTGTCCGGTGAAGTTGTTCGCCCGGAGGGACTGCTGTGGCGGCACCTGGGAGATCGCCGACTATTGCTGTTCGCCGCGCGCGGTGTCCTGCTGCAGCTGGCCCACCCCGATGTCGACGCGTCGGTCGCGACCGACGCCGACTGGGTCCGGCAGCCGTGGATCCGCAGTTCTCGTGCCCTGCCACAGATCCTCGCTGTTGTGTATGGCGGAGCAGCGGGTGTGCAGACCGGGGATCGCATCCGCAGGCTGCACCGTGATGTGACCCGCGTCGACGAAACTCGGCTCCGGCATGCACTGGAGCCGCAAGCGTTCTATTGGTCGCACGTGGTGTTCGTCGACGCCGTAGAGCGCATGCTGGAACTGTTCGAGGGCCCGCTGGCCACTGCCGAGCGCGAACTGCTCTTCAAGGAATCGTGTCAGTGGTATTCGAGGTACGGCGTCAACCCGAGGGTGCTGCCGACCGACCTGGCCGACTATGACGCTTATATCGCCGATACCTGTGCGCGAACGCTGCGGCTGACCCCCTCGGCGCGGCACACGCTGGCGATCATGCGGCAGCCAGGGCTCGCGCGTAATCCCTACCTGCCCAACTGGTTATGGTCGTTGATCTGCAGACCGGCCAGTTGGCTGCTGTGGCTGGTCGCCAAGGGCACGACTCCGCGGGTGGTCCTGGACCGACTCGGTCTGCGCATGCGGCGCTCGGAGGCGATGGCGCTGCGTGTGCTGGTCGCCGTTGTCAAAGTCTGCTGGCCGATGCTGCCAACTCGATTGCGGTACATGCCCACTGCGCGGGCAGCTTTCGCCAGGACCGGACGTTGGCCGAGCGGTCCGATCCGAGCCCGCAATGATCCGGCCCAGTACGAGGATCTGGCCGACGAATGGTGGCAACCGCGCGGCGCGTTGGCCGGGCTGCACTGGCTGGCACCTGCGCGAGCCAGGATGGTCCCGCCCGCCGTCCGCGATGGGGCCGTGCTCGTCGACCTCGCTTGTGGCGCAGGGCTTTTGGCCCCGCATCTGCGGGGAAAGGGCTACACCCATATCGGCGTCGACCTCTCCTCGAGCGCGTTGCGGCAGGCGGCCGATCACGGGGTGCGCACTGTGCGGGCCGACGTCCTCCGGCTGCCACTTGCCGATGGGTGCGCCGATGTGGTTGTGGCAGGCGAGATTCTCGAGCACGTCACCGACCTGTCCGCCGCGGTCGCCGAAGCGTGCCGGGTGCTGCGGCCAGGTGGGTTGCTTGTCATCGACACCCTCGCCGCGACCTTCCTGTCCCGCTTTCTCGCCATCACCGTCGCTGAGCGGGTGCCCGGCGGTATCCCGCGCGGCATGCACGATCCACAGTTGCTGGTGGACCGAGCGGCACTGGTCGAGGAATGCCGACGGCACGGTGTTGTGTTGCGGCTCAGTGGGATCCGGCCATCGGCGCTCGACCTGCTGAGCTGGCTTTCCGGCCGGAAGGACACCGTGCGGATGGTGCCGTCCCCGACGACGGCGTTCCTCTTCCAGGCCTCGGGCGTCAAACACGTTGGCACGACGGTCCGCTCACCAGCGTCCGAGAGTGCGACCGACCGGGATTCGACCCATCCACGTGTATCGCGGTGACGAATGCTAGGTGACGACGCCGGATAGCGAGGTTCTGGTTTCGGCGACTCCCGCATCGGGCGGCGCAATGCGTGGGAGTGACGTTCGGATAACCGCACAGTCGATAGGAAGGTTTTACGATGGAAACCAACCGATCAGAAGAATTCGAGCCGGCAATCGCGCCGCGCACGCGTCGCCGGGGAGCGCGGCCGGCGGTTCTCCTCGCCGCAGGCTTGTTGGGTGTATCCGCCATCGGCTACGGCATTCTCACTGCGCCGAGCTCGATAGCAGCTGAAGAATGCAAGACGGCTGACGGCACATTCTCCGGAGTCACCGGCACATTCACTATCAAGAACGATTCCGACAAGCTTACAGCCTCGGGGAAGGGGGAAGGAAAATTCAAGAATGAAGACGGCGGGACGTGTATCCACAAAGTCGAGGGTTCAGCCTCGGATATCGCCCTGCAGGTCTCCAAGGATGGGGCGACCTGCACGTTGATCTCGGACGATCTCGCGGGCCTGGACAAGACGACCGGCAACAAGCCCGAGTCGAAAGGGTCGATTCGGATAGAGGTGGCACTGGGCAAGGATACGCCGGCGAAAGTGTTTGCCCATGTCAATGCGACCAAGGACAGCCCCGACGAACCCGGTGAAAATGCCCTCGCTAACGCGAAAATAACGGGATTGAAAATGAAGGAGTGTAAAGCGAGTGCCGTACCACTCGCGACAGTCTTTACCTTGAAAGATTTTTCCATCACAACGGACGATCCGAATCAATAGCTCGATTCGCATCGAGAAGTCTAATTCGTTGCACCCGCGCCGGTAACTATCGGCGCGGTGCTCGATATCTGACAGGAAATAGTTCAGCAAAAGGGGTGGAACGTGCTCGCCGAGCGCAAGGATGCTTTGGCGCGGCTGGCCATCGTCATGGCCCGATATCGACGCCGGGTGATCGCCGGGTGGCTGATCGCGGTAGCTATCGGGCTGTTCGGGCTGCCGCATCTACTCGGAACGGTCGTCGCCCCCACGATCGAGGTCGCGGGTTCCGAATCGCAACAGGCGAGCGAGGTCCTCGGCGAAGCGCTGCCGACGCTCGGCAACGAGTCGATGATCGCGGTACTGCATTCTCCCGCGCTGCGGGCGACGGACCCGGCGTTCCAGCACGCGATCACCGCCGGGGTGGTTGCGTTGGGCGACCAGGACGGCATCTCCGGGGCACTGTTGTTTCCGCTGGCAGACGACCCGGACACAGCGCTGGCCAGCGGCATGGAACCGCTGCGCCCGCTGTTCCACGATGAGCACACCGCCTATGTGCTGGTGGGAACTTCCGGTGACGACAGGCAACGGCAAGGCCGCTTACCGGCGCAGCAGGCCGCGATCGACCAGGCGACCCGAGGCGCGTCCGGCGATGCGGTGCGGGCCTACCTGGTCGGAGCATCGGGGATCGGCCAAGGACTGCAGCAGGCCGAGGTCGAAGACCTCATGCGCATCGAGCTGGTGGCGGTACCCATCGCGATCCTGGTGCTGCTGTTGGGTCTTCGGGCGCCGGTAGCCGCGCTGGTGCCGATGGTGATCGCCTGCGCATCGGTGGTGACCACCTTGGGATTGTTCGCCCTACTCAGTCCGGTGTTCTCAGTAGACGGCATGCTGTTGATCGAGGTAGGCGCGACCGGGTTGGGCATCGGTGTCGATTACGCGTTGTTCGTGACGAGTCGCTATCGGGAAGAGCTGGCGGCCGGAGCGGGCCCGGCGCAAGCCATCGCGACGGCCGCGGCCACCACGGGACGAACGGTGGTGTACTCGGGACTGATCTTGGCGCTGGCCTGCACGAGTCTGTTCCTGATGCGCTGGCACATCTTCGCCCAGGCCGCGGTCGGAACAATGGCGGTGGTCGCGGTGACGTTGGCGGGCTCGGTCTCGCTGCTGCCCGCGGTGCTGGTGTCGCTCACCGAACGGCTCGAATACCAGCCACGATGGCTGGCCCGGCGGGCTCCGCTCATCGATGGCCCGGCCGGAGGCGGGGCATGGCTGGCCCGCTGGGCCGATCATCTGATGCGGCACCCCTGGCCGTATGCCATCGCCGTCACCGCCGGTCTGCTGCTGGCCGCGACGCCGATGCCCGACATGACGCTCGGTTTCAACGCGGAACGGCACGCCCTGGCCGATACGACGTACCGCGCCGGCGGCGCCATCATCGAACGAGACATACCCGGTTTGGCGAGTCCGGTGACCATCGTGCTGAGACGACCTGCCGACAGTGCCGAACCGGATACCGGGCCGCTGCTGACTGCCCTGAGCGCGGATCCCGAAGTGGCCGTGGCCACTACGTTCGGCAACGGCGTCGACCTCACCGCGGTGATCGCCATCCCGAAACACATTCCCAACTCACCTGCGGTGATCGAGCTGGTGCACCGAGTTCGCACCCAGATCGTGCCCGCGGCCGCGCCTCCCGGACTTCCGGTGCTCGTCGGCGGACCCAGCGCGCTGATGGCAGACATCCTCACCGAGACGTCGGCGCACCTGTGGTGGGTGGTCGGCTGCGTGCTGGCGCTGATGTTCGCGGTACTGGTCGGCGTGCTCCGCAGCCTCCTACTGCCGTTGAAGGCCTTGGTGATGAGTCTGCTGGCCACCGGCGCGGCATTCGGGCTCACGGTGCTGGTCTTCCAGCGCGACGGTGGTGCCGACTTGACTACCGACGGCATGATCTGGCCGCAAGTGCCATTGATCGTGTTCGTGGTCCTGTTCGGGCTATCCACCGACTACGAACTGTTCCTCGTTCGCCGGATCCAAGAGGAGTACCGGATCACCGGCGACAATCGCGCCTCGGTGGTGGCGGGTCTGCGGCGCACCGCTCGGCCGATTTCGCTGGCCGCGGTGATCCTCGCGGTCGGGTTCGGCAGCCTGCTGGTGTCCCGAATCAGCGGCATGCGGGAAATCGGATTCACCATCGCCATGGCGCTGATCATCGATGCGACCGTGATCCGGCTGATCCTGGTGCCCGCCCTGATGCAGATCATGGGCCGCTGGAACTGGTGGTTCCCGCGCATCGGCACCCGCTGATCGAGCCTGTCCGCCGCCGCCCGGCCCGACCATTCGCACCGCCCTCCATCGCTCGCGCACAAAACGAACACCACCAGCGCGCAGCGACATCTGGGCAATATGATCGCGAGTGGTTCGACCGGGAGGGAGTGATGATGTGACAACCGAGTCGGTGCTGGAGGCACAGGCACGGCCGGAGCGGTTCGCCGACCTGTTCGCCCATCGGCGCTGGATCCGGCGCAGTCAGCCGTTCCCGCACGTGTACGCCAGGGACGTATTCGTGCCGGAGTTCTATCAGCGGATGACCGATGATCTGGCGCGCGTGCAGCGCGAACGCCCCGAATTGGCCGGTCAGGTCGCGACGAACTACAGCGCCGACGGGATCCGCCTCGCCGATCTGCGCGACACCTCGCTCGCGGTGTTCACCTCCCGCGAGTGGCACGACCTGGTCGCCGGGATCGGCGGCGTCACCGCGACCGGTGACGTCGAGGGTTCGGTGCACCATCATTCGCCCGGCGCCCCGTACGGGTGGCCGCACAACGATCTCAATCCCGCATGGTTCCCCGGCGAAGCGCCGGGGCCCGACGAGGTGCGGCTGCCAGGCGACGGGGTGGATACCAAGTTCGGTACGCGCGCGTCGGGTGTGGTCGCCCGCGAGTCGGTCCGCGCGGTCGCGATGCTGTTCTATTTCGGCAACCCCGGCTGGCAGCCGGGCGACGGCGGCGAGACCGCGCTCTACGACCACATCGCCGAGGGCGACAAGCTGCCGGAGCTGACCCTCGTTCCGCCGCTGGACAATTCGCTCATCCTGTTCGAGGTCACGCCGCGCACCTGGCACACCTTCGCGGGCGGCAACACCAAGGACCGCAACAGCGTGGTGATGTGGGTGCACCGGACCAAGGACGAAGCGATCGAGCGTTGGGGAGGGGACCGCATTGTCTACTGGTGAACGCCGGGTCTGCCTGATCACGGGCGCGGGCGGCACGCTCGGCAACGTGTTCTGCCGCTCCTATTACACCGACTACGACATCGTCGCCGTCTGCCGCACCCGCACGCCCGCGGTGCCGTCCCAGCTGGAGTGGTTCGTCGATCCGCTCGAGCCGGAAAAGGCGGTGCCGGAGAACGATTCGCGCGTCTACGTGGTCCGCGCCGATCTCACCGCGCCGGGCGAGGTGGAGCGGGTGGTCGACCTCGCGCTCGCCCGGTTCGGCAAGGTCGATCTGCTGGTCAACAATGCCGCGCACGTCCAGTTGCAGCCGCGCGGCATCGTCGACGGCGATGCCGCGCTGGAGCAATTCGATCCGCATTTCACGCTGAATGTCGCCGTGCCGCTGCGGTTTTCGGTGCGACTGGCGCAGCGGTGCTGGCTGCATGCCGGGCCGGAGAATCGCGCGGCGAACCGGAACATCGTCAATGTCTCCAGCATCTCCGGCTCGGAGGTGTACCCGGGACAGACGCTGTACTCGGCGTCGAAGGCCGCGCTCAATCAGCTGACCAGGAACATCGCCGACGAATTCGCCGAGTTCGGGGTGCGCGCGAATGGCATCGCGCCCAACAGTTTTCCGGCGCTGGTCCCCACCGAGCAGGTCGCGCAGGCGATCGTCGAGCTCGACCGCGGCAGCTACACCGGCGGTGTGTTCGGCGTTGGCGTGGAGCCCGAGGCGGATGGTGGCCGCAACGAACAACTCGCCGAGGCCGAACAGTAACTACCCGGTGACCCGCTCGGACATCTCCCACAGCTGTTGCGCGAGAGCGGGATCCACCGCCTGCCTGTTGCTGGGCGGCTCCAGCTTGAACCGGTGGAAGTACTGCCCGTTGATCTCGTCCGACGTGGTCACCAAGTGCACCAACGGTTCCGAGCCCTTGTCCGGTCGAATGAAGAACGGCTTGGACAGTGGGGATCGGATGAGCCGGCCGAGGCCGAGCGGCGCCTGGTCATACACGTGGGTGGCGACCGCGCCGGGATGGAAGGCGGCGGTGACCACCCCGGTGCCCTCGGTGCGGCGGGCCAGCTCCCTGGTGAACAGGATGTTCGCCAGCTTCGACGCGGCGTAGGCGCCCATCTGGTTGAACGAGCCCGTCGTCGCGTTGACGGTGTCGAGGTTCAGCCTGGCGATCCGGTAGGTCGTGCTGGCCGTGTTGATCACCTTGGCCTGCGACTGCACCAGCCGGTCGAGCAGCAGGGTGGTCAGCAGGAACGGGGACAGGTGGTTGACCTGGAAGGTCAGCTCGTTGCCGTCGTCGGTGGCGGTGCGCTTGGGCCAGGAGCCGCCCGCGTTGTTGGCGAGCACGTCGATGCGCGGATAGCGGTCGAGCAGTTGGTCGGCGAGCTTGCGCACCTCGTCGAAGCGGGCGAAGTCGGCGACGAACGGCTCGGCACCCGCCTTGGCCGCCACCGCCGCCGTCCGTTCCGGCGAGCGGCCGACCACCGCGACGGTGGCACCCCGCGCGGCCAATATCGCGGCCGCCTCGGCGCCGATGCCGGAGCTCGCGCCGGTCACCACCACGGTCTTCCCGGTCAGATCCTGGTCCTGCACAGCCATCCCTGCCTCCTGAACGTTGGTCTAACTGACCTGATCGTCTTCGGCGCGGGCAGATTCGGCAAGAGCACCCGCGAAATGCGCGGCGATCTCGTCGGTCGTGGTCAGCCACACGCCGGGATGATTCGTCACGTACTCGAGCGCCTGGTCCAGATACTTGGCCCGGAACGCCTGGCCGATCACGAACGGGTGCAGCGCGAGCGCCATCACCCGGCCACTCTCGGCCGATTCCGCGTAGAGCTGGTCTAGCTGATCCTTGACGATCTGCACGAAGTCGGGCCCGCTGGTCCCCTTGCCGAGGAACAGCGTGTTGTCGTTCAGCTCGACCGTGTACGGAACACTCAGCAGCCCCGGCACATTCAGCGGATACGGCTGGTCGTCGTTGGTCCAGTCGAGCACATAGTTCAGGCCGAGCTCGGCCAACAGCGCTGGGGTGTGGAAGGTTTCGGTGAGCGCGGGCCCCATCCAGCCGCGCGGCCTGCGACCGGTGGCCCGCTCGATGGTTTCGACCACCTCGGTGAGATAGCCGCGCTCCTCCTCGATCGTCATGTCGGCCTGGAAGATCGAGTTGTTCTTGCCATGTGCCAGCCAGGCCCAATCCCTGGCCAAGCCCGCCGTGATGATCTGCGGATTGTGCTCGACCACATCGGAATTGAGCAGCACGCTGGCGCGGATCCGATGCCGGTCCAGTATTTCCGTCAGTCGCCAGATGCCGACCCGAGGGCCGTAATCGCGCCAGCCGTAGTTCAACGGATCGGGGGCTAGGCCCGCGGTACCGGGAAAGATGCTCGTCGAGGGCCGATCCACCTGATAGTGCTCGACGTTGAGTCCGACGTAGAAGGCGACCCGCGCGCCGCCGGGCCACTGAATCGGCGCGCGATCGGTGATCGGGCGGTAGTCGTAGAGCTCGTTGTCCATGCCGTCAATTCTCAAACCTGACACCAGTGTCACGTTCAACCTCCGCATGGCGTGAGATACCGCACACGGCACTGGCCCAGCTGACATTTGGCCTGGGCGCGCGCGGCGTGTTGGTGTGTATCGTCCACGCCGGTCTCCTGCATACTCACCAAAAGGGTGAGCGAGGGTGGCCGACGCAGCTCCAACTCGATCCGAAAGTGCCGATACATGCGAGTCGATGGGCGGGAAATCCCGGTAACGGGCAACCTGCTACAGCCGCTTATCCGGCGGACGAGTGACATCATCCGGGTCGTGCTGGCTGCGGTGTGGGTGGCGATCGTCGTTGCCGCGTCGGTGATCACCCGGCCGGAATGGCTTGCGCTGGAACGTTCGGTATCCAATATCGTCGGATTCCTGAATCCCGACCAATCGAACCTGGTCTATCTCGTTTATGGCATGGCGATACTGGCGTTGCCGTTCGCCATCCTGCTCGAGCTGATCATCGGCAGGCAGTGGAAGCTGCTGGCCGGTTACGCGGCGGCGGGCCTGACCGCAGGACTGCTGCTCTCGATCACCGGTACCGGCCTGTCCGCGCCGAAATGGCATCTGCAGGTGCCGGATCGACTCGATACCTTCCTGTCGCAGTTCCTGGACGATCCGCGCTGGATCGCGATGCTGGCGGCCGTGCTGACGGTGTCGAGTCCGTGGCTGCCCAACCGTCCCCGGCGGTATCTGTGGTTCCTGCTGCTGGCGTTCGCGCCGATCCACCTGGTGGTCAGCACGGTGGTGCCCGCGCGGGCGATGTTCGGGCTGGCCGTCGGCTGGCTGGTCGGCGCGGTCATCGTGCTCGTCGTCGGCACGCCCGCGCTGGAGGTGCCGCTCGATGCCGCGGTGCGCGTGCTGGCCAAACGCGGGCATACGGTCACCAGATTCACCGTGGTGCATCCGGCCGGGCGCGGCCCGCTGGTGCTGGCCGCCGCCATCGACGGGCCGGAACGCGGACTCGTCGTCGAGATGTACGGCAAGAACCAGCGCAGCTTCGGTGCGCTGCGCCAGCTGTGGCGCTGGCTGACCTTCCGCGCCAGCGAGACCGCGGCCCTGCACGGATCCATGCATCGCGCCGTCGAGCATCGCGCGCTGATGGCGCTCGCGGTCGGCGAACTCGGCCTGGCGAGCAGCACGCCGGTCGCCGTCGCGGCGCTGGACCGCGGCTGGATGCTGCATGCGCACACCATGCCGAAGGGCACCCGGATCAGCGAGGCGCCCGTCGAGCAGCTGGCCGGGGTGTGGAAGTCACTCGACGACCTGCATCAGGGCCAGATCTCGCACGGCGACCTGCGCCCGACCGAGATCCGAATCAACAACGGCACCACGCTCTTCGGCGGATTCGCCAGCGCAGAATACGGCGCCTCGCTCAAGCAGCAGCAATCCGACATCGCCCAATTGCTGGTGTCGACGACCTCGATCTTCGGCAAGGAACCCGCTGTCAGCGCGGCCATCGAATCCCTCGGCGAGCAGCCGGTACTCGCCGCCGCGAGCCGATTGACCAAGTCCGCCATGCCCGCCGGGCTGCGCAAGACGGTCCCGGATTGGAAGGACGCGCTGGGCGCCGCGCGCGACGAGGTGCGCAAGCAGACCGGCCAGGATCGGATCCAGGCCGAGCAGATCACCCGGTTCACCCGCAACCAGATCATCCAGCTGGTGCTGCTGATCGCGCTCGTCTACGTCGCCTATCCGTTCATCAGCGCGGTGCCGACCTTCTTCACCCAGCTGAAGTCGGCCAACTGGTGGTGGGCCCTGCTCGGGCTCGCGGTCTCCTGCCTGACCTATTTCGGTGCGGCGGCGGCACTGTGGGCCTGTGCGTCCGGTGCGGTGAGTTTCAAGAATCTGGTGATCATGCAGATCGCCAACACCTTCGCCGCGACCACCACCCCGGCCAGGGTGGGCGGGCTCGCACTCAGTGTGCGATTCCTGCAGAAGGGTGGTGTCGGCACGGTGCGCGCCACCGCGGCGGTGGCGCTGCAGCAGGCGGTGCAGGTGATCACCCACCTCTGTCTGCTCGCCGTGTTCAGCGTCGCGGCGGGCACCTCCGCGGACCTTTCCCATTTCGTCCCCGATGCCACGGTGCTGTATCTGATCGCCGGTGTCGGCGTCGGCATCATCGGCACCTTCATGTTCGTGCCGAAATTGCGACACTGGCTGAACAATTCGGTGCGCCCGCAATTGCAGGAGGTGCTCACCGAGCTCGCCGATCTGGCGCGCGATCCCAAGCGTTTCTCGGTGATCATCCTCGGCTGCGCGGCGATCACCCTCGGCATGGCCGGTGCGCTGTGGGCCAGCGTGGAGGCATTCGGCGGCGGCACCACCTTCGTCACCGTCACCATCGTCACCATGATCGGCGGCACGCTGGCTTCGGCCGCGCCGACCCCGGGTGGCGTCGGCGCCGTCGAGGCCGCGCTGATCGGTGGCCTCGGCGCCTTCAACGTGCCGCTGGACATCGCGGTCCCGTCGGTGCTGCTCTATCGCGTGCTCACCTGCTGGCTGCCGGTGCTGTGCGGCTGGTTCACCATGCGCTGGATGGCCTCGAAAGACATGATCTAGCCACGGATGTCCTTGGTGGCGAGCAGAACTCCGGTCGAAGGTCGCACCGCGCTGAATGTCAGCGTGCCGAATCCGGCCGCCCGCACCATGTCCCGATAACGGCGAATGTCGACCGCCGCCAACAGATCCGCGGGGCGTTGCGCCTCCAGGATATGGTGCATGGCAAAGGTGGAGGTCACCACATCGAAGGTTGCATCGGGCAGCGTCAGCGTCTGGGCGGCCCCTAGTTCGAATCGGCAATTCGTCACAGCTTAGGAATGTTCGGTCGCGTAGTCGATCATTTCCACGGCCGGATCGATACCGATGACGCTGCCGCCGGGACCTACTCGCGCCGCCAGCACTCGGACGAGATCGCCTGGGCCGCAACCGATATCGACGACCCGATGGCCGAGTGCCGCGCCGCTGAGGGCGACCGGTCGAGCGTTGAGTCCGGCGCCGCGTCCGAGCAGAAATAGGGCCTTGAATGTGCGGTAACTCCGAGGCTTGGTAAGCAGAACACCGGTTTCGGTGTCATGGTGGCCCTGTCGAATGGAAGACTGGGGTGCGTTTTTGGTCATGTGTTCATGGTCGGGAGGGGCCGCCGCTTCGACCAGAGGCAAAACCACGGAAACCGTTCCATTCGGGACGGATTCGCGACATTTGTACGGGAGGCACATTGTCGTCGGAAGTAAAAAGGCTGACGGGCAGCACGGATCGCCGGGTCCGGCGGACCAAAAGCCTGCTCCATCGGGCGTTGATCGAACTCATGCTCGAGCGCGGCTACGACCGAATCTCGGTGCGGGACATACTGCACCGGGCCGACGTCGGGCGGTCCACGTTCTATGCGCACTTCCGCGACAAGGACGACCTGCTGTTGCTGAGCAGCACCGATTATCTGCGTGCCGCGGTGACCGCGCCTGGCACCGAGTCCGGTGCCGACGCGACGCCACTTGCGCCGGTGCACACACTGTTTCAGCTGGCGGCCGCGAATCCTGAGGTGTACCAGGCCCTGCTCGGCCGCAAGAGCGGTGCCCTGCTGCTGCGAACGACGCGGGAAATGGTCGCCGAGATCCTCACCGAGCGCCTTGCCGAGCTGCTCGACATGGACGAGGCCGAATTCGATTCGACCATCACGTTCCTGTCCTGGGGCGTAGTCGGCGTACTCGGCGCGATCGCCGACGCAGACCCCCCGATAACACCCACCGAGGCATACCAACGCCTGGAACAACTGATCGGCCCCGGCCTGTCCGGGCGGGTCCGATCACGCTGACTCAGTTGTAGCACTTGACGTACGAAGCACGCTCTTGACGCATGCTGCAACGTGCGTCAAGAGCGTGCTTCGTACGTCAAGTCGGCGAGAAGGGTTCAGGCGACGACGGTTTGGGTGAGGCGGGTGGTGATGAGGGATTCGGCTTCGGTGACTATGCGGGTGATGAGGGCTTCGCAGCTGGGGATGTCGTGGATGAGGCCTTGGACCTGGCCTGCGCTCCAGATGCCTGCGTCGAGGTCGCCCTCTTCGAAGACGCGGCGGCCGCGGGCGCCGGCTACCAGGTCGCGGACGTCGTCGAAAGTGCCGCCTGCCCTTTCGATCTCGACGACCTTGCGGCTGATCTCGTTGTCGGCGACGCGGGCGGTGTTGTGCATGGTGCGGAAGATGAGTTGGGTGTCGCGTTCGGTGTGCGCGACGATCTGTTCCTTGACTTTCTGGTGCACCGCGGACTCCTGGGTGCACAGGAAGCGGGTGCCCATGTTGATGCCGTCCGCGCCGAGGGCGAGGGCGGCGACCAGGCCGCTGGCATCGGCGAAACCGCCGGACGCCACCATCGGAATGTCGAGCACCCGGGCGGCGGCGGGGATCAGGATCAGGCCGGGCACGTCGTCCTCGCCGGGATGGCCCGCGCATTCGAAGCCGTCGATGCTCACACCGTCGACGCCGATCCGCTGTGCCTTGAGCGCGTGCCGCACGCTGGTGCATTTGTGCAGCACCTTGATGCCGGCGTCCTTGTAGTACGGCAGGAACGGTTCCGGATTGCTGCCCGCCGTTTCGACGATCTTGACGCCGCTGTCGATGATCGCCTGCACGTACTCCGCATACGGCGGCGGGTTGATCGACGGCAGGATGGTGACGTTCACGCCGAACGGCTTGTCGGTCAGCTCCCTGGTGCGGGCGATCTCGCGGCGCAGGTCGTCCGGCGTCGGCTGGGTGAGCGCGGTGATGAAGCCGAGCCCGCCCGCGTTGGCGACCGCCGCGACGAGTTCGGCCCGGCCGACCCACATCATGCCGCCCTGCACGATCGGGTGTTGCACGCCGAAGGTCTCGGTGAACCTGGTCCGCAGCATTGCGCTCTCCTCTTGCCTCGCGCGGGCGTGCCAGTTCGCCCGAAGATCTGAATGGTGACACGAGGATCCACTCCGGTTCAACCCATAAGTAAGCCGACATTCGCATCGACACGTCGATCCCGAGGCCTTCTTACCTCAACTGAACAACCAAAAGTGACCACAAAATAGCAGTTGAAGCTGCCTTTGCTGAACCGAACGCCGCTTCGGTCAGATTAACGACGGTTCATCTCCTGAACCCTTGCCGTCGCGATAAGTTAGTTGATATTCTGCGCTCAGTTCAGCCCGTCACAGTTGTCGGCCAGCCCGGTGGACGCAGGTGACGGTCCGAGAGGAGTTCGTGGCATGACCCCCCGTGTGCAGGCGCTCGACGAGCCGCTCAGGTCGCGGCGCAATCACTGGAACAACCAGATCGCCGTGCACGCGCAGATGCGCCCGGACGCGGTCGCGCTGCGGTTCCGCGGCGCCGACACCACCTGGCGGCAGTTGCACGAGCGCTCGCTGAAGTTCGCCGACGCGCTGGCCCGCCGCGGTGTCGGCTTCGGCGACCGGGTGCTGATCCTCGCGCTGAACTACCCCGAATACGTGGAGGCGGTGTTCGGCATCAACGCGCTCGGCGCCATCGCGGTCCCGGTCAACTTCCGCCTCACCCCGCCCGAGGTCGCCTACATCGTCAGCGACAGCGGCGCGAAGGCGATCGTCACCGACACCATGCTGCTGCCGCTCGCCACCGCCGTTCAGTCGCAATCCGCCACGCTGGAAACATGTTTCGTGATCGGCGGGCCGAGCGCGGACGGCGTATTCGGCTTCGAGGACGTGCTCGCCGAGGGCGGCGAGCCGCATACCCCGCTCGACATCCCCGAGGACACGCCCTCGCTGATCATGTACACCTCGGGCACCACCGGCAGCCCGAAGGGCGCCATCCTGTCCTACGCGAACATGAATTCCCAAGCGCTGACGGTCATTCGGGCGCTCGCCACCGAGCAGAGCTCGATCGGCTTCTGCACCTCGCCGCTGTTCCACATCGCCGGACTCGGCAGTCTCGCACCGTGTTTCCTGCTCGGCGCGAAGACCGTGCTGCATCCGCTCGGCGCGTTCGACGCCACCGAGTTCCTCGACGCGGTCGAGCGGGAACAGGCGACCAGCGCGTTCTGCGTGCCCGCGCAGTGGCAGGCCATCTGCGCCGAGCCAAGGGTCAAGGAGCGCAAGCTCGCGCTGACCGCGCTCAGCTGGGGTGCCGCGCCCGCCTCCGACACGGTGCTGCGGGCGATGGCCGACTGCTTCCCGAACGCGTTCAACGTCGCGGTGTTCGGGCAGACCGAGATGTCGCCGATCACCTGTGTGCTCGACGGCAAGGACGCGCTGCGCAAGCTCGGCTCGGTCGGCAAGCCCATCCCGACCATCCAGGCCAGGGTCGTCGACGACGAGATGAACGACGTCGCGCCCGGTGAGATCGGCGAAATCGTCTATCGCGGGCCGACGCTCATGCAGGGCTACTGGAACAAGCCCGAGGCGACGGCGGAGGCTTTCGCCGGCGGCTGGTTCCACTCCGGCGACCTGGTCAGCCAGGACGAGGAGGGCTTCGTCTGGGTGGTGGACCGCAAAAAGGACATGATCATCTCCGGCGGCGAGAACATCTACTGCGCCGAGGTGGAGAACGTGCTCTTCGCGCATCCGAAGATCCGCGAGGCCGCGGTGATCGGCCGGGCGCACGAGAAGTGGGGCGAGGTGCCGGTCGCCGTTGTCGCGCTGAACAATCCCGGGGACGAGCTGACGCTGGACGAGCTGACGGTGTTCCTCAACGACAACCTGGCACGCTACAAGCATCCCAAGGATCTGATGCTCGTCGCGGAACTGCCGCGCAACGCCAGCGGCAAGGTCGTGAAAGTCCAACTGCGCAAGGATTATTCAAGCTGACTTCGGTGCCCGGCGGTAGGGTCGGGAGATGGCGATCCCTCGTATCCGCGCGGCCGTGCTCGCGTTGCACTGGCAGGTGAATGTGATCAAGCCCGAAGGCTTCTTCGGGCCAATGCTCGCGGCGCCGGTCGCGGCCAGCGGGGTCGTCGCGCGCGCGGTGGACTTCCACGAAGCCGCCGCCGCACAGGGTGTTCCGGTGATCTTCACCCGCTTCACCATTCCGGTCGGCGAGGGCGAGCTGGTGCGCAACACCGGCTTCATGCGCTCGGTGGGCGCTGCGCAGACCGAGTTCCGGCCGGATTCGCCTGGTAGTCAGCTCATTCCGGAGGTGGCCGGGCAGGCGAGCGAGGTGTTCGACAACCAGAAGCTGTCCGGGCTGGCGGGCAGCAAACTGGCGGAGTGGTTCGCCGGTCAGGGGATCGATACGTTGTTCGTCACAGGTGTCGCGACCAATCTGACCGTCGAGCAGACCGCGCGACACGCGACCGATCTCGGCTTCACCGTGCATCCCGTGGCCGACTGCACCGCCGCGGCCAGTGCGGAAGCGCACGAGGCGGCACTGGCCAATCTCGAACTCATCACCGCTGGTTCGCTGTCCGCGGCGCAGGCGCTGGAGTTGATCACCCGCCGTTGATCTCGGCCCGGACGGGTGGTGCCGTGCTGGAATGGGTATTGGCAACATGACCGCTATGGCCGAATCTCGGTGCCTCCGCGCCGATTCGGTCGATTCGCCCAGAGATCAGGAGTTAACTCGGTGAAACTCACCAACCTCGGGATAGTCGCCGCCACCGCCCTCGCGGTCGTAGCCGGTGCGACCGGTTGCAGCAAGGCCGCCTCGGAAGACCACTCGGTGCACGCCATCGCCACCTCCCCCGCCACTTCGGCCACCGCGGCGCCCCTCCGCACCGCCGAGGCGAGTAAGCAAGCCCCGGCCCCCGTCGTGGCGGACGTCGACTGCGGCCCGGTCACCGACGCGGGCGGCGGCACCCGCACCGTCATCGCCGTGGGCACCCCGACGGGTCGCGTCGGGTGCACCGAGGCGATCAATGTCGCGACGACTTACGCGACGACGGTCAGCAACACCGACACCCAGACGATCCAGGGCTGGCAGTGCAGCGCCCAACCCGACCCGGCGACACCGTCCAGCTGCACCAAGGACGGTTTGATCATCGGCCTGCGCGCCAGCTGATGTGCTGATCAGACGCCGGACCCGAGCCGGGTCCGGCGGTCGCCGATCGGGGTGTGGTCGATGGCCGCCTTCAGCGGACCGCGCGGGCCAGCACCGCGTCATAGTCGTGGCTGGCGATGACCTCGACGTCGGCCGGGAGCGCGTGCAACCGTTGGATGGTGCGGAACGCGGCGTCGCGGTCGGCGTCGAAGAGATTGCCCGGCATCGGGGCCTTCTCGCGGATCAGCTTGATCTGCAGGGTGTTCCACACCGCGTCGCCGGCCAGCAGTACCCGGGTGCCGTCGTCCACCGCGAGCAGCACGCCGACGCTGCCCGGGGTGTGCCCCGCCAGGTCGACGAGGACGACGGCGCCGTCACCGAAGACATCGTGGCTGCGCGGAAAGGTGAGCACGGGCGGTCCGTCGAGTTCCACCGGTGCGATGGTCTGCCCGCGCAACGTTTCCCGAACCACGCCGATCGGCGCCGTGTCGCCCCGCATGGCCCAGTCGTATTCCACCGCGGGGACCCGGAGTTCGGTCGAGTCCGGCAGCTCCAGCAGGCCCGCGACGTGGTCCCAGTGCAGGTGGGTGGCCAGGGTGAAGTCGACATCGGCGACCGCGAGGTCGCGGGCCGCGAGGGCGTTGCTCAGTCCGAGCACCGGCTTGTCCGGCGCCACCAGTTTGCCGACAGGGAAGGGGTGGCCCGGCAGCACGCGCGCGTGCACGTCGGCGCAGATGGCGGGATCGACCAGAAACCTGGCCTGCGGATGCTCGACCAGGAAGGCCCCCATCGACATCGGCAACTCGCGCAAACTCCGCACGCCCTCGGCGACGATGATGGTCGGCGCGGCCATCCGCGCCTGCGGCAGCGCGGTCAGCCGGACGGCTGCGGTGGCCTTCGGGGCGGGCGCGGCGACCAGACCCGCCAGAAACGCCTGATCAGGGCGGCGCGGCCGGAGCAATCGGCCGGGCGTCGCGGCCAGCGCGGCGCAACAGCGCCCCAGCGTTCGGAGCGTGCCGGGGCGGCCATCGGCCAGTCGGGTGGAGTTTTCGCTCACGTCGCAACGGTAGGTGACGGGCCTTGGCGGCGCAGCGGGACGCAAGCCACGCAAAAGACTCTTCTCCATAGTGCGATATCTCGGCATAATCGCGGGGGGTGTACCTGGGCGGTCGAGACGAGCCGCCGCTGCGGGGGTAGTGCGTCTCGGGATGGATCGGAGCTCGATGGTACGCAGTCGTGCGGCGCTCACGACCACGGCGATAGCGGCCGTGGCCGAGCTGCTCGGCGTCGACGCGACCACTGTCTGCACCGACGCGCCGTTTTCCGATCTGGGCCTCAGCTCCACCCAGCTGGCCCGGCTGACGGCGCGGCTGGAGGATGCGATGGGTGTCGAGGTTTCGCTGACCGCGATCTACGACTACCCCGACATAGACCAATTGGTCGAGTATCTCGCGATGCGATGACCGGGATATCCATCGTCGGGATCGGCTGCCGGGTGCCGGGAGCCGAGGGCGGCGACGAGTTCTGGCGGCTGCTGCTGGCCGGACGCGATGCCACCGGGCCACCACCGGCCGGGCGGCTCGGCACCGGGCACGGCGGATATCTGGACGGTGTCGACGCGTTCGACAACGAGTGGTTCGCCCTCGCCGACCGGGAGACCGCGCTGCTCGACCCGCAACAGCGGCTGGCCATGGAGGTCGCGGTCGAGGCCATCGATGACGCCGGGATCGGCTACCGCACCAAGGGTTCCGGTGCGGCGGTGGTGTTCGGTGTCGGCGGCTACGACCACGGCATCGCTGTGCTCGGCCGGGACGGCTTCGACGCACGCTACGCGGTCACCGGTACCGCGCTCAGCATCATCGCCAACCGACTGTCCTATGTGCTCGATCTGCGCGGGCCGAGCCTGGTGCTGGACACCGCCTGCTCGTCGTCGCTGGCCGCCGTCGATGTGGCGGTGCGGCTGCTCGCCGACGACGCGGTGCCCTTCGCGATCGTCGGCGGTGTCAATCTCACGTTGCTGCCGCATGCCTCGAATTACCTTGCGGCAGCCGGATTCCTGGCGCTGGACGGACGTGCCAAACCGTTCGATGTCACCGCGGACGGCTTCGCGCGCGGCGAAGGCTGCGCCGTGGTGATCCTGCAGCGCACCGAAGACGCGGTGCGCGAAGGCAATCGGGTGTACGCGGAGATCGCGGGGACGGCGGTCGGTTCGGATGGGCGTTCCAACGGCCTCTACGCACCGAATGGTCGCGCGCAGCAGGACACGGTGCGCGCCGCTTGGTCGCGCGCCGAACTCGATCCACGGACCGCCGGATACCTCGAATGCCACGGCACCGGAACGCCATTGGGCGATGCGGTGGAGATCGGCGCGCTGGCTGCCGTTGTCGCACAAGATAGTTCAGCGAGCACCGCACCGATCTGGATCGGCTCGGTGAAGTCCAATATCGGGCATTTGGAGGCGGCCGCGGGTGTCACCGGCCTGATCAAGGCGGCGCTCACCATCCATCACGGCGTCATCGCGCCCACCGTCGGATTCCACACCGAGAACCCGCTGCTGAAGCTGGCCGAGCGCGGCCTGCGGGTGCCGACCGCACCCGTCGACTGGAGCACCGTGCCGCTCGGTGAACGCCGGGCGGGTGTCAGCTCGTTCGGCTTCGGCGGCACCAACGTGCACGCGGTGCTGCGCGGTGTCGAGGTTCCCCGAGTTGTCCGCGGCGACGACCCGCCGGTGCTGATCCCGGTCACCGGGCGCGACGCCGCGGAACTGGGTGCCCAGGCCCTTCGGTTCGCCGACCGGCTCGAACTCGGTGGCGAGCCGCTGCGCGAATTCGCCGCCGCGGCCGCCAGATTGCTGCCCGCGCGCACGCGAGCCTGCGTGCTGGTGCGTGACCGCGGCGATGCGGTGCGGCAGCTGCGGGCGGTCGCGCAAGGCGATTCGAGTACGGCGGTACTCGGTCCGTCCACGACACGGCGGCAGGGTGGCGTGCTGTTCCTGTTCGCCGGGCAAGGCGGACAACATCCCGCGATGGGACGGGCGCTCGCGGCGCGGCACAGCGCCTTCGCCGCCGCGTTGGCCGAGGCCGCCGACGCGATCGTCGCGGTAGGCGGCCCTCGGGTCTGGACGCCGCGACACGGGTTCGCGATGGCCGCCTCGGGCAACGGGAGCACCGGAAACGTCTCGCACGCTAGGGCATTCGCGCAACCCGCGATCTTCGCGTTCCAAGTGGCGCTGGCGGAGTTGCTGGCGGCGTGGGGCATTCGGCCGGACGCGGTGGCCGGGCACGGACTCGGCGAGATCGCCGCTGCCGTCGCTGGCGGCGCGCTGTCGCTGTCGGATGCGGCGCTGATCGTGGTGCGGCGCAGCAGGATCCCGGCCGCACCGGAGGGCAGAACCGCGATGGCATTGCTGTCGGCGGCACCGCACGAGGCGGCGAAGCTGGTGGAGCCGATGCGCGCGCAGGTGGGTATCGCGGCGGTCAACGGACCACGGTCGGTGATCGTCCGCGGGACACCGCGCTACATCGATACGCTGGTCCGGCGGGCCAAACGCCGGGATATGTCCGCGCTGCGGATCGCCGACGACTCCGCCACATACAACCCATTGGTCGACACCGTGCCACCGGAATTCATCGAAGCGCTCGCGGACCTGAAGCCGATGCCACCGCATGTCCCCATGTACTCCACCGTCCGCCGTGCCGAATTGATCACCACGGCAGCCATGGATGGCGCGTACTGGGCCGAGAACGCCACGGGAACAGTCGAACTCGCCGCCGCGCTGGAGCGCGCTGCCGCGGCTGGGCTATCGACTGTGCTGGAGATCGCGCCGCATCCGATGCTGAACCAGGCGGTCCAGGAGTATCCCGAATTCCGTGGCGCCACGCACCCGGTGGCGACTCGTGACGACGAGGCGGGCGAATTCCTCAGCTGCCTGGCTCGGCTGCATCTCGAAGGTCGGCCGGTCGACTGGTCCGCGCAGGGCCCGTTCCGAATCGCGCCACGGCGAGTGTGGCGCAAACGCCGATTCCCCCTGATTACCACTCCCGCGGAGCCGGGAGACACCGAATCCGGCTTTCCCCCTGACGATCTCACCGATCACGTGATCAACAGTGCGCCGGTGGTACCCGTGGCGTTCTGGCTGCGCAGGCTGCTGCATTTGGCGCGCACCGACTCGGGAGCAGCGACGGTGCTCACCGATTTCGTGGTGCACGAACGCACCGAGCTCTCGGCCCTGCCGCAGGTGCGCTATCGCAGGCACGGCGACGGAAGTCTACGGGCGGAGGTCACGGAGGCCGCAGCGCTGGCATCGGCGCGGCCCGGCGGTGACCCCACACCCGCGGATATCGTCGCATGGATGCGGGTCGTGGATGCCAACCGGGCTGGGCGCCACCGCATGCGGATGATCGCGCCCGCCGCCTTCTACACCGAACTGCGCGGCCTGCGACTGGAGTACGGGCCACGCTTCCAGGTGCTGCGCGGCATCGCGACGGGGCCGGACAGTGCCATCGGCCTCTTCGATGTCGCCGAATTGCACCACACCGCAACGCTGAACGGCTGCCTGCAACTGCTCGTTGCGACCGTCTACGACGATCTGCCCGCCGAGCTGATCCCGCTGCCGATCGGCCTCGAATCCGGCTGGCTGTCCGCCGAACCGAATCGGACCGTCCTCGAAGCCCACGCGTTCCTGCGCGAGCGAACGGCCACCGGACTCACCGGCGATGTCATCGGCACCGACCAGCACGGGGTGCCTTGTCTCGCGTTTTCTGGTGTGCGAATCCGGTTCGCCGGAGCAGATGCGCCCGCCAGCGTCGTCGCGGCACCGCGCGCCGCCGAGTGTCCTCCGCCGTTCCGGCAGCAGATTTGGCAGACACCCGCCGTCTTCGGCCTCGACGAGTCCGGCGGCCCGAATGTCGAGCGTGCCTTGGTGATCGGCGGCTCGGGTCTGGCCGAACGGTTGGCCGACGCACTGGCGGTCACCCTGCCCACCGACCGGCTGGCCCGCGAGCCCGATGCCGCGCGGCCCCTCATCACCGCCTTGCCGATCGGACATACCGGCCGTGCACACACCGCCGTCGTCCTCGTGTGGCCGACCGAAACAGATTCGTCAGCAACACAATCCGACCCCATCGGCCCCGGCCGCAGTGCCGCCGCGACGACCTGCCGCGTCCTCGATCTGCTCCAGCGGGTGCACGCCGACGACGGCACCGCCTCTCTGACGATCGTGCTGCCGGAACCCGCCGTGCCGGAGCCGCAGCACAGTGATCCCGATGTGCTCGCCGCCCCGCACGCGATCGCCGGTCTGGTGCGGTCCCTGCAGCTCGAATCCGGCCACCCGGTACGCCTGATCTGGGCGGACGCGGATCCCCGTAGCCTCGCACCGCTCTGTCGGCTCGTCGCGGAGAGTGCCGCACCCGAACTCCCCGACGAATTGCGCCTCCGCGCAGGCGAACTCGCCGTCCGCCGCTTCACGCCCGCGCGACTCCGGTCGACCCCGGCCACCATCGATGCCACCGGAACCTACGTCGTCACCGGCGGATTGGGCACGGTCGGCGCGGTCGCGGTGCGCTGGCTGCTCGATGCCGGGGCCCGCGACGTGGTGGTGCTCACCCGCGCGCCCCGCCCGGTGCCGCCGCTGCTCGACGGGCTGGAGGACCGGATCGTCGTCGTGCGTTGCGATGCCGCCGACCGGCGCGATCTTGCCAACGCACTCAACGACATCCGCGAATGCGGCTCGACCATTCGCGGCGTCGTGCACGCGGCGGGCACGACCGCCGACGCCGCCTTCGGCACCATCACACCCGGGCAGCTGACCACGCTGTTCTCGCCCAAACTGACTGCGGCAGGCAACCTGATCCACCTCACCGCGGCCGACCCGACCGACTTCATTCTGCTGTTCTCCGCCGCCACCGGAGCGCTCGGCGGGCCGGGCCGCGCCGCCGAGGCCGCCGCCAACGCGGCAATGGACTCGCTCGCGCTGACGTATCCGGGTCGAGGCGTACTCAGCATCGGCTGGGGCAGGTGGGCGACGGGTTCGCCGGTGCGACAGGCGGGTATCGCCGCCTTCGACACCCGGTACGGTGCCGCGCTGCTGTCGGAGGTACTGCGGTACGCCGGTACATACCTCTCAGCGGTGGACTACATTCCGGCGGCCGACACCTCGCCCCTGTCGCGGCGGCTGTCGAATCTGCTTGCCCCCATGAGCTCTTCGGTCGACCCGAAGCTGGTGGCCGAGCATCGGCCACCAGCCCACCTCGACCCGCCGACGTTCTCGATACCGCCACCCGATACGACCGGCCCGCTAGTCGTCGCACACACCAGCGAGGCCACGTGACCCCATGCAACAGCCTCGCCGCACGGGTCGCCGAGTTGGCCGCGACCCGTCCGGATGACGTCGCCTACACCGAGCTGCGGTACCGGATGCAGGAGCGGATACCCGTCTCCCTCACCTACGCCCGCTTGCATTCCGCCGCAGGCGAACTCGCCGAGCGCGTCCGAGACGGGAGCGCGCCGGGTGACCGGGTCGCCATCCTCTGCGCGCACGGACTCGATTATGCCGTCGCGTTTCTCGCCTGCCTGTACAGCAATCGCATTGCGGTGCCGTTGTTTCCGGCGGCAGGCACGCGCAATAAGGAACGGCTGCTCGCGGTGCTCGCCGACGCGCGACCGACGCTGGCGCTGCTGTCGTATGGCGACTCGACCAGCGCGGCGGTGCTCGGCTCCATGCTCGGCCAGGTGGCCGAGCTGCCCTCGGATGTCACTGTACCCCCGGCAGATTCGGCCGAACCGATCGTCGAACCGCTGCGCGCCGAGCTCGCCTACCTGCAGTACACCTCGGGCTCGACCCAATCGCCCGCGGGCGTCCGGGTCACCCACGCGAACATGACAACGGCGCTGGAACAGCTGCGACAGGCCCTGACGCCGCGCAATCCCATCCTGACCTGGCTACCGTTCTTCCACGACATGGGCCTCATCCTCGGCATGGCACTGCCGCTCTACTGCGGTGTGCACGGATTGACCATGTCGCCCGCCGAATTCGCGAAGCGGCCGATCCGGTGGCTGCGCGCCGTCAGCGACTACCACGCCGGCATTACCGGCGGACCCAATTTCGGTTTGGCCCTTTCTGTTTCGGCGACAACGCCAGAGGAGCGGGCCGGGCTCGACCTGTCCGGGCTGGACATGCTGCTCAACGGCTCCGAGCCGATCCGGCCCGAAGCGCTCACCGAATTCACCGAGGCCTTCGCCGAATACGGTTTCCGGCACCGTGCGCACACGCCCGGCTTCGGCCTGGCCGAGGCGACGCTGACCGTGACCATCTGCGACTGGCGAGACGAACCGGTGGTGCGGCAGTTCGACCGCAGCGCACTCGCCGAAGGCCGGGCGGTGCCGCCGACCGCCGAGACGCACCCGCTCGGCGCGACATCGCTCGTCGGCTGCGGCGCGCCGGTCGGCCAGGACGTGCGCATCGTGCACCCTGTGTCCTGCGCCGAGCTGCCCACCGGCCGGGTCGGCGAGGTCTGGGTCGCGGGCGCGAACGTGTGCGACGGCTACTACGGCAGGCCCGACGCCACCGCCGAGGCGTTCCACGCCACCCTGCGCGGCAGCGACGCCCGCTGGCTACGCACCGGCGACCTCGGCTTCTGGTTCGACGACCAGCTCTTCATCGCGGGCAGGCGCAAAGACGTGATCGTCGTCGACGGCCGCAATCACTTTCCGGGTGACATCGAGGCGACGGTCGAGGCCTGCGCCATCGAGATCCGGCCCGGGCACGTGACGGCGTTCGGGCACGACGACGGACGCCGCGAAGACCTGGTCATCGTCGCCGAACTGCGCATCGTCGAGGCCATCGAGCCCGCCGAACTCTCGGTGCTCGCCCGCCGGATCCGCACCGCGGTCGCAGCCGCGCACGAGGTGATGCCCGGCTCGGTCATGCTGGTCGAGCCGGGCCGAATCCCCAAGACCACCAGCGGCAAACTGCGCCGCGGCGAATGCCGGGCCCGCTACATCGCCGGTCAGCTCGACCCGGTGGCGATGATCTGAGCTCGCCCGAAACACCGGCGAGGTCCCGCTGATCCGGCCCGTCGGCCGCGATGATGAGGCGCATGGCGACCGACACCATCTCCGTGCAGTGGAAAGACACTCCCGAGGAGCACGACTATCCGGCAGCGGCCGACTACCTGGAGCTGCTGGCCGGTCCGAAGGTCGTCAGTGCCGTGGTGGACGATCTGCGGGCCGCCCCCATCGTGCACAAGAAGGCCAAGGACATTCTGCGGGCGGCCCGGCTCGAGCTGCTGCCGCCGGAGAATCCGCATGTCCGGCAGGACCTGATCAAGATCAACAATGGTAAGGCGCTGTCGCCGATCCTGTTGGTGCGCGGCGATTTCCGCACCGGGACGCCGCTGGTGATCGCCGACGGCTACCACCGGGTCTGCGCGATCCACTGGGCGGATGAGAACATCGCCATTCCGGCGAAGATAGCCGCCATGCCGTGACCTTCTCCACCCTCGCGCTCGTCCTCGCGCTCGGCCTGTGCGGTCCGCTGCTCGCGCTGCGCAGTTCGTGGCACGTGCCGGTGATTCTCGGCGAGGTGATTGCCGGAATTGTCTTCGGCGCCACCGGGTTCGGCGTGCTGCACAGCGCCGATCCGATCTTCACCTTCCTGGCGGACATGGGCTTCGCCGTGGTCATGTTCGTGGCGGGCACCCATGTGCCGGTGCGAGATCCGGCGGTTCGCTCCGCACTCGGCGTCGGTGCGGTACGCGCGGTGCTGGTCGGATTGCTCGCTGTCGCAGCGGGTTTCGGCATCGCGCACTGGTTCGATACCGACCACGGCGCCATGTACGCGGTGCTACTCGCCTCCTCGTCGGCGGCGCTGGTGTTGCCGATCATCGACTCGCTCGGCCTGCGGGGTAAGCCGGTGCTGGCGTTGACCGCCCAGGTCGCGATCGCCGATACCGCCTGTGTTGTCGCGCTGCCGCTGGCCATCGATCCAGACAATGCCGGTCGCGCGGCGCTCGGCGCGTTGGCGGTCGCCGCCTGTGGGATCGTGCTCTTCGTGCTGCTGCGATGGCTGGCGGTGTCCGGCGTGCGACGCCGGGCGCACCGGCTGTCCGAGGACCGCAAACTCGCGCTCGAACTGCGGGTGAGTCTCGCCGTGCTGTTCGCCCTGTGTGCCGTGGCCACCCAGACTCGGGTGTCGATCATGTTGGCGGGCTTCGCCGCCGGGCTCGCGGTGGCTGCGATCGGCGAGCCGCGCCGGGTGGCCCGCCAACTGTTCGCGATCAATGACGGTTTTCTCGGTCCACTGTTCTTCGTCTGGCTCGGCGCTCGGCTCAACCTGCGCGATTTCGGCGAGCATCCGCGCCTCATCGCCCTCGGCCTAGCACTCGGCGTCGGCGCGGTGCTCGTCCATGTGGTGCCGCGGCTGATCGGCCAGCCGGTCGGCTACGGCGCACTCGCGGCGGCACAGATCGGCGTTCCGGTCGCCGCGGTCACCGTCGGCACCGAATTGCAGGTGCTGGTGCCGGGCGAGGCGGCCGCCCTGATGCTCGGCGCGCTGTGCACGATCGCCGCAGCCGCGGTGGCGGCGAATCGAGTGGCCGCACACGCTCCGAAAGAGGCTGCCGCGACATAGCGCTCACTCGTCGGCGCGACCGAGTAGCCGATCGGTCTCGCGCCGTTCGCGTTTGGTGGGTCGGCCGGAGCCGCGGTCGCGGCGCGGCATGGTGGCGATGATCTCGCGGGAGGGGGGCGGCGGGCTGCGGTCGATCAGGCATTGCGCGGCAAGGGGTGCGCTGACGCGCTTGGTGACGATCTGTTCGACGATCACGATGCGTTCGAGGCCGCTGATGCGGATGCGCACTTCATCGCCGGGCTTGACCGACTGGGCGGGCTTGGCCGCCGCGCCGTTGACGCGGACGTGCCCACCTCGGCACGCCTCGGCGGCAGCGGATCTGGTTTTGAACAGGCGCACGGCCCAAGTCCATGAATCGACTCGGGCCTGCGTCGCGGTGCTCTTGTTTCCGCTTACACGGATGCCGTTTTCGGCGGGGGTCACTCGTTAGACGATACGGCGTGCGGTGACGATATCGCCCTGGCGGAGCGGGGTGTAGGAGACGGGCGAGCCGGACTGAACGGCGTTGAGCAGCTTGCCGTCACCCGCGTAGATGCCGACGTGGCCGCCACCGTTGGTCACGACGATGTCGCCGGGCTGCAGGTTCTGGAAGGCCACCGGAGCGCCGACGTGCGACTGCTCGAAGCTGGTGCGGGGGAGTTCGACGCCGGCCTGACGGTAGGCCCACTGGACCAGACCCGAGCAGTCGAAGTTGGAGGGTCCTGCGGCGCCCCAGGAGTACATCGCACCGACCTTGGTCTTGGCGGCGTCGAGCGCGATATCGCTGGCACTGGGTGCGGGATTGAACAGACCGGGCATGTTCGGCGCGAAGTTCGGGATGCCGGGCGCCGCCTGCTGCTGCGGTGCGCCGGGAACCTGCGCGTTCGGCATGGCCGACACGGCCTGCTGGATCTGCTGGTTGAGTTGCTGGACGGGCGCCTCGTATTCCTGTGGCACAGGAACATCGAAGTTGCCGAGTCCGGGGAGGTTGATGGTTGCCGCCATCGCGGGGATCGCGGGCATCGCGCCGGTTGTCGCGGCCACCGCGCCCATGACGAGGGCACCCTTGACGGAATTCGGCAAGCGCGAATCCCGCTGCATGCTGTGTTTACCCACCGAGCTACGTCTCCGATCTTCGTACTCTCCCGCCGACCGGTGAGCGACCAGTAAATGGCCGCAAGGAATCACCCAGACGAACACTGTGGGTGTTCCCGGCACGGCAGGCGGGAAGATGGCCCCGACGGCCGCTAAGGCGGTAACTGTGTGGCGCCGCTTCTCTTTCGAAACGACAGGACTCCACTAAGTCACGAAGAGATTACGATGCCGACGCGGTGTTGTCCAGCGCAACGACCTGGTAGTTTTCCGGTCCCGACAAACTCCCTGGACGATCGCCCGGAATCCCGACACGCCCATCGGGTCACGACACGATATCGGCGAATAAGTGTCTGTTACCGATCGGTGGCAAATGTCCGAATCGTCCGCTGGTAATTCAGGATTCGCGACCGTTCGAGGCTTCGCCGTCACGTTCGGCGAGCGCCTGCTCGAGTTCGGCGATCCGGCGCCGCGCGTCGGCGAGCCCGACCTCGAGCTGACCGAGCGCCATCACCAACGGCCCGACCGCGAGGTCGGCCACCAGCTGCGGATCGTCGTAGCCGCGCTCTATCGCCACCAGGATGTTGGCGCGGATGCGTCGCGCCACCGTCGCGCCGGCCGGCACGTTCCAGGATTCGACCACCTCGGCGGTGGTCGGGGTGGGCTCGTCGGACATGACCCTCCGATACTCGCTGGAAACGCCACCAGCGTAATGACTTCCGTGCCCATCTCAACCGGGCGAGAGCAATCGTGCAATACCGGCCGCTAGCAATATCTAGGACACGCCGTAGATACGGACAGATTTCGCGGACATAACGCGCTACGGTGTTAGGGCATGGACCCCGTGCGGAATCCGTATGCTCCCGGAGCCGGACAGCGCCCACCCGAATTAGCCGGGCGCGACAAGCAACTCACCGCTTTCGACATCGTGCTGGAGCGCATCGCGCGCGGCCGCCCCGAACGCAGCGTCATGCTCACCGGCCTGCGTGGCGTCGGAAAAACGGTGCTGCTCAATCAACTTCGCTCCACCGCCATCTCGCGCGGCTGGGGCACCGGCAAGATCGAGGCGCGACCCGATCAGGAACTGCGCAGGCCGCTGTCTTCCGCGCTGCACATGGCCGTCCGCGCCATCGCGATGTCGCACCGCAATCCGGAGCGGGTCGACGACTTCCTCGGCATCCTCAAGGCTTTCGCGCTGCGCGCCACCGCGGACAAGGGGATGCGGGAACGCTGGCAACCCGGCATCGACGTGCCCGCGGTGACCGGCCGCGCGGATTCCGGCGATATCGAGATCGACCTGGTCGAGCTGCTGGTCGAGGCGGCGGCGCTGGCCAGCGAAATCGGTGTCGGCATCGCGATTTTCATCGACGAGATGCAGGATCTCGGTCCCGCCGACATCTCCGCGATCTGCGGGGCCTGCCACGAATTGAGCCAGGACACCGCGCCGCTCATCGTGGTCGGCGCGGGCCTGCCGCACCTACCCGCGGTGCTGTCCGCGTCGAAGAGTTACTCCGAGCGACTGTTCAGTTATCACCGCATCGATCGACTCGACCGGGAATCGGCCGACCTCGCGCTGATCGCGCCCGCCGAGCGCGAGGAAGTGAAATTTACCGACGAAGCGCTGGATGCGCTGTACCACAAGGCGGATGGTTATCCGTACTTCGTGCAGGCCTACGGCAAGGCCGCCTGGGATCAGGCGCCGGAGAGCCCGATCTCGGCCGAGGACGTCGAGGTGGCCGCGCCGACCGCGGAGGAGGAACTGGCGGTCGGCTTCTTCGGCTCCCGCTACGAACGGGCAACGCCGGCCGAGCGAGAGTACATGCGCGCCATGGCCGATCTGGCCGGCGACGACGGTCCGGTGGCCACCTCGGCGGTGGCCAGCGAACTCGGCCGCAAGCCGGCCTCGCTCTCGCCCGCTCGCGACGGGCTGATCAAGAAGGGCCTGATCTATTCGGCCGAGCGCGGCACCATCGGATTCACCGTGCCGCACTTCGGTCGCTACCTGCGCAGCGTGTGAGGTCGAGAATCGGACAATACGAACAACGGGGGATAGCGGCGTATTAGCTTGTCTACCAAGATCATTAGAGATCGATAGAAATCAATCGACCTGCAGCCCTACCGGCCGGTAACTAAAGTTCCTACACTCGAATGTGATCCTGATCACGTCCGAGGAGGACATCATGGCGACAGCCGCGAAAGTCGACGCCACCGAAGAGCAGGCCCGCGCACTGGTCGAGGAATCCCGCGAAACCAGCTGGGCCAAACCATCGTTCGCGAAGGAGATGTTTCTCGGTAGGTTCCGGCTCGATCTGATCCACCCCTACCCCCAGCCGGGGGCGGAGGACGCCGCCCGCACCGCGGCCTACCTGGCCAAGCTGCGCCCGTTCTGCGAATCCATCGACGGCCGGGTGATCGAGGCGGAGGGCCGGATCCCGGACGAGTACGTCAAGGGGCTGGCCGAGCTCGGCTGCTTCGGCCTGAAGATCCCGGAATCCTATGGTGGACAGGGTCTTTCCCAGTTCGGCTACAACCGCGCGCTGATGCTGGTCGGCTCGGCGCACCCCAGCCTCGGCGTGCTGCTCTCTGCGCACCAGTCCATCGGCGTGCCCGAACCGCTGAAGCTGGCGGGTACCGACGAGCAGAAGGCCGAGTTCCTGCCCCGCTGCGCCGCGGGCGCGGTGAGCGCGTTCCTGCTCACCGAGCCCGACGTCGGCTCCGACCCGGCCAGGATGGCGAGCACCGCGACCCCGATCGAGGACGGCACCGCCTACCAGCTCAACGGCGTCAAGCTGTGGACCACCAACGGTGTGGTCGCCGAACTGCTGGTGGTGATGGCCAGGGTGCCCAAGAGCGAGGGGCATCGCGGCGGCATCTCCGCATTCGTGGTCGAGGCGGATTCGCCGGGCATCACGGTGGAGCGGCGCAATAGGTTCATGGGCCTGCGCGGCATCGAGAACGGCGTCACCAGGATGTACAACGTGCGGGTGCCGCGCGCCAATCTCATCGGCCGCGAGGGCGACGGCCTGAAGATCGCGCTCACCACCCTCAACGCGGGCAGGCTCGCCATCCCGGCGCTGTGCACCGCGTCGGCGAAGTGGTCGCTGAAGATCGCCAGGGAGTGGAGCACGGAGCGGGTGCAGTGGGGCAGGCCGGTCGGCGAGCACGAGGCGGTCGGCCAGAAGATATCCTTCATCGCCGCAACCACATACGCGTTGGAGGCGGCGCTCGACCTGTCCGCCGCCATGTGCGACGAGGCGCGCAACGACATCCGGATCGAGGCGGCGCTGGCCAAGCTCTGGGCCAGCGAAATGAGCTGCACCATCGCCGATGAGCTGGTGCAGATCCGGGGCGGGCGCGGCTACGAGACGGCGGCCTCGCTCGAGGCCCGTGGCGAACGCGCGGTCGGCGCCGAACAGCTGGTCCGCGATCTGCGCATCAACCGAATCTTCGAGGGCTCCAGCGAGATCATGCGGCTGCTGATCGCCAGGGAGATGGCCGATGCGCACATGTCCGCCGCGGGTGCCCTGGTGGACCGCAACGCCGAGTTCAAGGACAAGGCCAAGGCAGCGGTCGGCGCGACCGGCTTCTATGCCAAGTGGTTCCCGCAGCTCGCGGTCGGCTCGGGCACGGTGCCCGCGACCTATACCGAATTCGGCACGCTGGCAAAGCATCTGCGGTTCGTCGAGCGCAGCGCGCGCAAGCAGGCCAGGTCGCTGATGTACGCGATGGGCCGCTGGCAGGCGGGGCTGGAGTACAAGCAGAACTTCCTCGGCCGGATCGTCGACATCGGCGCCGAGCTGTTCGCGATGTCCGCGGCCTGCATGCGGGCGCAGTCGCTGCGCACCGCGAACGCGCCGGAGGCCACCGCGGCAACCGAACTCGCGGACGCCTTCTGCAAACAGTCCAGGGTCCGGGTGCGCAGGCTGTTCGACGCGCTCTGGGACAACACCGATGACGATGACCGCACGCTGTCGCGCGGTGTGCTCAGCGGGCGCTACACCTGGCTCGAGGAGGGCGTGTTCGATCCGAGCGAGGGCACCGGGCCGTGGATCGCCGAATGGCAGCTGGGTCCGTCGACCGAAGAGAACCTGCTGCGCCCGTTCCTGCCGTCCACGCGCAGCCACTCGGCACCCTGACCAGGAAGACAACCCCACCGGGCCGCACGTTCTTCGCCGAACGTGCGGCCCCGTGGGTGTCATCGTCAGGCGAATATCCGACCGTATCGGCAAATCGCTAGATAGCAGTAGATTTCTATGGCAGGGGAGCAGTGACTGCTTCGTAGCTGAATCTAGGAGACTCTAGGAAATCCGGTCGATGGGCCGATACTCGGCAAGCGAGGGCCGATCATGGCTCTCTACCGGAATCTAGGGCTCGACCTAGTGATTCGTAGATTCCCCGATCGCCGAGGGCCGCCCGGCCCGTACATACATCCCATGCGTCAGTTGGACAACTTGTCCATAACGCCGGGTATGAGCTGGTAACGCAGCGGAAATGTATATCGACAACCGGGCAAGAACGCTCCGCAAGGATGCACCCTCCTAGGAGGACGTCATGTCCACGACGATCGCGCGCTGCGCCGCCGACTACGACGGTCACCGGGTCACGGTGTCGGCCGAGGACGGTATCCCGATCTCGGTTCGCACCTTCGGGACCGATTCCGCGTCCCTCACCGTGGTCTTCGTGCACGGGCACTGCCTGCGCACCGAATCCTGGTCCTTCCTCCGCGACCAATTGCTGCGCCAGTGGGGCGCCGAGACCAGGATGGTCTTCTACGACCATCGCGGCCACGGCCAATCCGGCGAGGCGCACCCGTCGACGTACACCATCGATCAACTCGGCCGCGATCTCGACACCGTGCTGCGGACGGTCGCGCCCACCGGTCCGGTGATCCTGGTCGGACATTCGATGGGCGCGATGGTCGTGCTGGCCTACTCCCGGCTGTTCCCCGAAACGATCGGCACCCGAATCGTCGGCGTCGGCCTGATCGCCGGTGCCGCGAACGGTCTCACCGAGGTGGGGCTCGGCCGGTTCCTGAAGCGGCGCGCGGTGAACTCGCTGCAGGTGGCCGTGGTGCGCGCGCCGCGAGTCATGCAGGGCTCGAAGCGACTGTCCCGCAGGCTCTTCGAGCCGATCATGCGGGCGGCGAATACCGGAACCAGGCGGGTGAATCCGCGGATGGTCGCGGTCGCCACCGCCATGCTGAACGACACGCCGCTGCTGACCATGTCGAGCTTCCTTGCCTCGCTGATCACCTTCGACGAGACCGCGACCTTGCACCGGCTCGGCACCATCCCGGCGCTGGTGCTGGCGGGCACCGCGGACATCGTGGTGCCGTTCGCGCACTCGGTGGTGCTCGCCTCGCAGCTGGCCGGGTCGCAGTTGGTTCCACTGGAGGGCGCCGGGCACAGCGTGATCTTCGAGCGGGCCGAGGAGGTGGCGCTGTCCATCGTCGGATTGGTCGATCAGGTGGTCGCCGGGATGCGCGGGCAGGGGCCGGAGTACGCCGTCGCCGGATGAATGCTGGGCGGTCCCCGAACACCGAAATTGACCGATCGGTGGTTCACACCAAGCGCGACGGCCGGGCGCGAGCAACAATTGGGCGAACTGCCGAACTTTGGCAGCTGACGAGCCAGATCCGAATTCTTTATGTACTGTGTTAAAGATCACGTTGTGTGGTGAGTCACACGACTTGGTGCAGCGCGCTTCCAGGCAGACCATGGAAGTACCCGTTACCCACCGAGTTCGCAGGTCTGCCAGGAACACAGGAGGTATCGATGACACGCAGCGAAATCGCTGAACTCCGCTACACGGTCGGCCAGCTCCGGCAATCCATCGGCGCACTGCGGGCCCACTACGGCGATGCCAATATGGTGCGGCGGCTGGAGAACGACCTCGAGCGGCTCGTCATCGACGCCGACGAGCTCGAGCAGTCACCGCCGCCCGAGGTGCACCGTCGCCCGCAGGACACCATCTACGTCCCGGACAGCAAGTCCGACGAGGCGGCCTGGATGGGCGCCCAGGACGAGGGCTTGGGCTTCCACTCCCGCCCGAGGACCAAGTAGCGCAAGACCGAACTTCGCGGGCCCGGTCCGTGCCGGCGGGCCCGCGAAGTGCTGTTCGCACACGGTCAGGCGCGATGCCGCCCGAAGCGGCGGGCCGGGCGGGCCCCGTGGAAGCGGGCGCCGCGCGGCGTCTCGACCACCGGGTCGGCCCCGGCCGATTCGAATAGTGCGGCGATGCCGTGGTCGTGGCCGAGGGCGATCGCCTCCAGGCCGTAATTGCCGCCGGTGCGGGACAATTCGTGCAGCATCGTGGTCATGATCCGCAGGCCGGTGGCGCCGACCGGATGCCCGAGGGCGATGGCCGAACCGTTCACGTTGAGCCGGTCGCGCGGATCAAAATCCCATTCCCGGGCCAGCGCAAGCACTTCCACCGCGAAACCCTCGTTCACCTCGACCAGATCGATATCGTCGAGGGTGACCCCGGTCCGGCCGAGCAGCTTGGCGACGGCCGGTGCCGCGCCGAGAGTGGCGGTCTCCGAATCACATCCGGCCGCGGCCCAGCCGACCAGATACGCCATCGGCGTCAAGCCGAGATCCACCAGGCGGTCCTCCGCGACGACCAGGCAGGCCGACGCGCCATGCCGGTGGGCGCTCATATTGCCCGCGGTGACCACGCCGTTCGCGAGCAGCGGGCGCAGCGCGGCCAGGGTGTAGGTGGAGACGTCGTCGCGTAAACCTTCATCACGCAGAATGCGGTGTCCCCCAGTGCCTTCGAGGCCCGGGTCGGCCCAACCCGGCTCATCCACCACCCCGACCGGGATCACCTCGGCGGCGAAGTTGCCCTGCCGCCAGGCGCGCGCGGCCTTGCGATGACTGGCCACCGCGAACTCGTCGGCCTCGATCCGGCTGATGCCGTAGTAGCGCGCCAGGTCCTCCGCGTTCATCAGATCGGACGTGGTCGCCGATTCCCCATGGCAGGCAGCGGCATCGGCGGCGCACTCGACGCCGCCTGCCACCACGACATCGGCCGCGCCGGTCTGCACCATCATGGCCGCGGTGATCACCGCCTGCAGGCCGCTGCCGCAGCGTCGATCGGTCAGAAACCCGGGAACGGCGAAGGGCAGACCCGCGCCGCGCGCGGCAAGCCTGCTCAACTCCGGCCCGGTAGCCAGACCCCCGTCGATACACGCCATGGCGACGTCCTCGATCCGCATCGGGTCGATCCCTGAGCGTTCGATCACCGCCGACAGCACCGTCGAAGCCATCCATTCCGGCGGCATTCCGGACAGCGCACCCCCCTCGATCCCACTCGGCGTACGCACCGGCGCAACGATCGCGGCTCTTCTCATCTTGGGCTCCTTCCCCCGGCCAAGTCCGGCGCGACGTGGACATCAGCGCACGTCAGCGGGTACATCTCGAGGAAAGAGGACCACAATTATGTTGCCTCCGTGTGACAACCGGCGCGTCGCTATTTCGACTTCCGGTTTCGTTTAGTCGGGCTGTCCACGAATGCTGTTCTGTTTTAGTCGAGTTCGAAGAGTTAGCGGTCCGTTCACCACTCGACCTCGGCCGTTGAAGTGACATCCAATGTGGCGCAAATCACGGGCATCCGGCTGGGTCCGGTATCCCGGGACCCTGCTCGAGCGATAGCGGGGGTGTCGTATGGTGCTGGGCATCACATTCGATTTGCGGAGGTATCGATGACCACCCGCACTGCAGATCAGCGAGGCATCCACCAGTGAGTGCCGCTTCGACCACCACTCCGGAAACGGGGAACGGTGTCTTCAGCAAGACCAGGGCCCGAATCTCCGAACGCACGCTGCGCACCGACCGATGGTGGGTCCCACCACTGGTCACCGTGCTCGGACTCGGCGCGTTCGTTATCTACGCGACGATCAGATCCTATGTGCGAACGGCATATTGGGTTCCGGACTACCACTACCTGACGCCGTTCTACTCGCCGTGCCTGAGCACCTCGTGCGTCGAGGGCGCCAGCCACTTCGGCACGCCGTTCGGCGATCTGCCCACGATCATTCCGCTCGGCTTCGTGGTGCTGCCGTTCCTGCTCGGCTTCCGGCTGACCTGCTACTACTACCGCAAGGCCTACTACCGGGCCGTGTGGTTCTCCCCGCCTGCCTGCGCGGTCGCCGAGCCGCACGCCAAGTACACCGGCGAGACCAGGCTGCCGCTGATCATCCAGAACGCGCACCGCTACTTCTTCTATGTGGCCATTGTGGTTTCGCTGATCAACACCTACGACGCGATCGCCGCGTTCCACGGCAAGGACGGCGGCTTCGGGCTCGGCCTCGGCAACTTCGTGCTGTGGCTCAACGTGATCCTGCTGTGGGCGTACACGCTGTCCTGCCATTCCTGCAGGCACATCGCGGGCGGGCGGCTCAAGCACTTCTCCGCCCATCCGGTGCGCTACTGGTTCTGGACCCAGGTCTCCAAACTGAACACCCGGCACATGGCGCTGGCCTGGACCACCCTCGGCACCCTCGTGCTGACCGACTTCTACGTCATGTTGGTTGCCAGCAAGACGATTTCGGACTTGCGGTTCATCAACTGATCCGTCCCAACCCCAGGAGTATTCGCGGCCATGCCAGAAGTAGAACGGCACAAGTACGACGTCGTCGTCATCGGGGCCGGTGGCGCAGGATTGCGCGCGGTGATCGAGGCCAGAGAACACGGCCACTCCGTCGCGGTGGTGTGCAAATCCTTGTTCGGCAAGGCGCACACCGTGATGGCCGAAGGCGGCTGCGCCGCGTCGATGGGCAATGCCAACGAAAAGGACAACTGGCAAACGCATTTCAAGGACACGATGCGTGGCGGCAAGTTCCTGAACAACTGGCGCATGGCCGAACTGCATGCCCAGGAGGCACCCGACCGGGTGTGGGAGCTGGAAACCTATGGGGCACTGTTCGATCGGACCGCCGACGGCCGGATCAGCCAGCGCAACTTCGGCGGCCACACCTATCCGCGGCTCGCGCACGTCGGTGACCGCACCGGCCTGGAAATCATCCGCACCATGCAGCAGAAGATCGTCTCGCTGCAGCAGGAGGATTTCGCGGCGACCGGCGACTACGAGTCGCGCATCAAGGTCTTCTCCGAATGCACCATCACCGAACTGCTGAAGGACGGCGACCGGATTTCCGGCGCGTTCGGCTACTGGCGCGAATCCGGCCGCTTCATCCTGTTCGAAACGCCCGCAGTGGTTTTGGCGACCGGCGGCATCGGCAAGTCGTACAAGGTGACCTCTAATTCGTGGGAGTACACCGGCGACGGCCACGCGCTCGCGCTGCGGGCCGGGGCGACGCTGATCAACATGGAGTTCCTGCAGTTCCACCCGACCGGCATGGTCTGGCCGCCCAGCGTCAAGGGCATCCTGGTCACCGAGGGCGTGCGCGGCGACGGCGGCGTCCTGAAGAACACCGACGGCAAGCGGTTCATGTTCGACTACATCCCGCCGGTCTTCAAGGGGCAGTACGCCGAGACCGAGGAGGAGGCCGATCAGTGGTTGCGCGACAACGACTCCGCGCGCCGCACCCCCGATCTGCTGCCGCGTGACGAGGTGGCGCGCGCGATCAACGAGGAGGTCAAGGCCGGTCGCGGCACGCCGCACGGCGGCGTCTTCCTCGATATCGCCTCGCGGATGCCCGCCGACGAGATCAAGCGCCGGCTGCCGTCCATGCACCACCAGTTCAAAGAGCTTGCGGACGTGGACATTACGGCGGAGCCGATGGAGGTTGGGCCGACCTGTCACTACGTGATGGGCGGTGTCGAGGTCGATCCCGATACCGGGGCGGCGACGGTGCCCGGTTTGTTCGCCGCCGGTGAGTGTTCCGGCGGCATGCACGGCTCCAACCGGCTCGGCGGCAACTCGCTGTCGGACCTGCTGGTGTTCGGCCGCCGGGCCGGGCTCGGTGCCGCCGCTTACGTCGAGCAGCTCGGCGAGCGGCCGACGATCACCGACGCCGACATCACCGCGGCCGCGAAAGTCGCGCTCGCACCGTTCGATCCGCCTGCCGATGGCGCGGGCGAGAACCCGTACACCCTGCACACCGACCTGCAGCAGACGATGAACGACCTGGTCGGCATCATCCGCAAGGAACACGAGGTGCAGGAGGCGCTGACCAAGCTGGACCAGCTGCGCGCCCGGTTCAAGCAGGTCACCGTCGAGGGTCACCGGCAGTTCAACCCCGGCTGGCACCTCGCGCTGGATCTGGAGAACATGCTGCTGGTCAGCGAGTGCGTCGCGAAGGCGGCGTTGCTGCGCACCGAGAGCCGCGGCGGGCACACCCGCGACGATCATCCGGCGATGGATCCCGGCTGGCGCAACAAGCTGCTGGTCTGCTCGGTGGATCCGAGCACGGCGGGCGAGACGATCCCCGATGTCACTGTGACGCCCAAGGATCAGACCCCGATGCGGGCGGAGCTGCTCGCCCTGTTCGACCTGAGCGAGCTGGAGAAGTACTACACCCCGGGCGAAACCGCCGGGCATCCGGCGGCGGCCGGGCAATCGACAGAGGGAAAGGCGTAGCGATGGGTTACGACGCCAAATTCCGCGTGTGGCGCGGCGACCTCGACGGCGGTGAGCTGCACGACTTCACCGTGTCGGTGAACGAGGGCGAGGTGGTGCTCGACATCATCCACCGGCTGCAGGCCACCCAGGCGCCCGATCTGGCGGTGCGCTGGAACTGCAAGGCGGGCAAGTGCGGTTCCTGCTCGGCCGAGGTGAACGGGCGGCCGCGCCTGCTGTGCATGACCCGGATGTCCACCTTCACCGAGGCCGAGGTGATCACGGTGACCCCGATGCGCACCTTCCCGGTGATCAAGGACCTGGTCACCGACGTGTCCTTCAATTACCAGAAGGCCAGGGAGATCCCGTCGTTCACGCCGCCCGCGGATCTCAAGCCGGGTGACTACCGGATGAAGCAGATCGATGTGGAGCGCTCGCAGGAGTTCCGCAAGTGCATCGAATGCTTCCTGTGCCAGAACACCTGTCACGTGGTGCGCGACCACGAGGAGAACAAGACCTCGTTCGCCGGGCCGCGGTTCCTGATGCGGATCGCTGAGCTCGAGATGCACCCGCTCGATGTCGGCGACCGGCGCGACCTGGCGCAGGACGAGCAGGGGCTCGGGCTGTGCAATATCACCAAATGCTGCACCGAGGTCTGCCCCGAGCACATCAAGATCACCGACAATGCGTTGATCCCGATGAAGGAGCGCGTGGCGGATCATAAGTACGACCCGCTGGTGTGGCTGGGCAACAAGCTGTTTCGTCGCTGACGACGTGATCTCCGGCCGGGAATTCCCCTCGGCCGGAGATTGCGCTATTTACAACATCGCCACTACGCCGACGGCGACAACTCCGACGAGCACGCCGATGACCAGTGACGACACCAGCGAGCCGGTGAGGATGAACAGCCCGATCGTCGTCACGGCAAACAGCAACGCGACGATCAGCCATTCCACCCAATCACCAGGTCGCAATTTCTTGTACCGGGAGTGGGAGCCTTTGAGCCCACGGTCCACAAAGAGTGGTCTACCCGATTGTTATCCAAGCTAATCCGCCTCTCCGAGTATTCAGGCCGGACTCAGGCGCGGGGCGGCTTGCGTTGGCGACCGGCGGCAGCACTGCGGGGGAGTTAGCCGGTCCCCGGCGAGTTACCCATGTGCGTTCGAGATCAGTTGTCCGGTTGGCAAGAGCGAACGGCCCGACGCGCCGGGCCGTGGTCAGCTAGTCGGACGGTCGAACTCGCCGTCGTGCACGCCCGCGGTGAACGCGGCCCACTCGGCCGGGGTGAAGACCAACGCCGGGCCGTCCGGGTTCTTGCCGTCGCGGAGGCCGACGTGACCGTCCGCGAGCAGGGCCACCTCCACACTGTCCTTGCCTTCGCCCTCGCCTGCTTTACGCCACGTCGCGCCGGCGAGGTCGACATTCGCGCCATTATTGATGCTCACGACAAAAGCTCCTTCGTTGGAGCCGGGTGCGGCGCGGAGGAACCTCCACGCCGCACTCGGCTGTGCACGTAAACTATTGCGCCCCAATTAGATCGATAACTCACACCGCGAACTCTTTGGCCACCTGCCGGAGCAGCTGCCGGCTGGTCTGGATATCCAGCGCGGCGTGCTGCAGGCTCTGGTGTGCCCGATGGTACCGCTGCACATCTACCGGTCTTTCCAGATACAGATCTCCGGTGAAACCCTCCACGTACACCACCGGCGGCTCGACCGGCTGCCCCTTGCCGTCGGTACCGAACTCCAGCACGGTGAACGGGCCGGTGGGATCCCCGAGCGGAATGCCCGCCGTGAACGGCAGAATGCGCACCGAGACATTGTCGCTGGTGCTCAAATCCGCGAGGTGTCGTAGCTGTGCCGCCATCACTTTCACGCCACCGACCACGCGGCGCAGCACCGATTCGTGCAACACCACGGCAACCTTCGCGGGGGCGGCCCGTCTGGTGATCAACGCCTGTCGCTGCAACCGCAGCTGGACGCGCCGCTCCAATTCGGACTCGGAATCGTTCGGATAGCCGAGACGATGCAGGGTCCTGGCGTAGTCCGCCGTCTGCAGCAGACCGAGCACCAGTTCCGATTGGTAGGAACTCAGTTGCTGGGCCGATGCCTCCAAACCCACATAGACATCGAAGTTTTCGGGGATCAGGTCGCCGTAGGCGTGCCACCAGCTCTTGACCGCGGCCTGCTGGGCCAGGCCCTTGAGGCCGTCGGCCAGGTCCTCGTTGATGCCGTAGATGCGGCACAGTTCCTGGATGTCGATGGTGCGGATCCGATCGGCCTGCCCCTTCTCCAGGCGCTGCAAAGTGCTTGCGCCCCACTCCATCAGCCGCGAGGCCTCGGCGATGGTGAGGCCGGCCTGGGTGCGCCAGTCGCGCAGATACCGGCCGAGCTGCCTGCGCGGTAGGGTGGAGGAGGCGCCCTCGATACCGGTCGGTTTGTCCAACCCGGGCAGTCGCTCCGAACTCGTTGACGCTCTTGCCGAACTCGCTGACACAGCACGCTCCGTTCTGTGTTCGGCTGCTCACCCGTGATTTTCCGGGGGCAACCAGCAAGCTCGGTTCCCCGTCACTTCGCTTGGGCAGCGGGCTCTTTCGTCCACTATGGAGAATCCTCCCCTCCCGGCTGGTTTTCGTGCTGGGAATTCGCGCGAAATCTTTGGATATCCATCGCGGGCGTTGTTTCGTACACCCGGCAATGGTGTGCTGGAAGTATGCCCGGACGGATCGAACGCCATCCTCGGCGTCGCCGCCTCGACACTTCCGGGCACTGGAGCACGAGTCGCCCGCAGGAACGAGGAGTCATGGCTGTACATGTCATTGCGTCGTCCTTGATGACCAGCGATCTCACCGCGCATCGCGCGCGCAGCGTCGGACACGGGAGCTGGGTGGTGTCCTACCTGCCCGGCCGCACCCTGACGTGTGCGCAAGCCGTGGCCGCGCTGCGGGTCGCCGAGGTGGTGCCCGCGCTGCTCGACCTGGTCGGCGAGCTCGCCGACGAGGTCGGGCTGACCGCGCTGGAGGCGGTCGGCATGGCGGTACGGCAATCCTCGTGGCCGGAGGAACGTCCGCACCCGGCCCGACCTCGCTGGAGCGTCGGTGCGCATCCGGCGGGAGTCGCCTGATGCAACTCACCAATCTGAATATGCACGTGGCGGCCATGCTGGCCTGCGGCACCGATCCGGGCGTGCTGAATATCGACCAGGCTCATGCGGCCATGCAGTTGCACCTCGATTGCACGGTGGACCGGTGCCGGGTGCGGCGGCGGGCACGGGCGACGCTGGTCGAGGCGGGCCGATGCGTGCTCGACGAGCGGGCGCTGCCGTCCTGAGGTACACCTGACCGAAACAGGGCCGATCCACTACCGTTCTCTGCGCGACAAGGTTTGTGTGAGAGGCGAGTGTGGTGTTGGTTCGGGTACTCCGGCGGTCGGTGGCAGTGGTTGCGGTGTCGGTGCTGGCCGCGGTGCCGGTGTACAGCAATGCGGTGCCAGGCGGTGACACGCGGCCCGTCGGCATGGAACGGTTCTATGGCCAGCAGCTGCAGTGGCATCCCTGCGGGATCTCGAATCTGGACAAAGCCGACGGCGAGTGTGCGGACGTACAGGTGCCGCTCGATTACGGTCGGCTGGACGGCCGGACCATGACCGTGGCGATCTCCCGGGTCAAGGCCACCGATCCGGCTCGGCGCCAAGGGATTCTGCTGGCCAACCCCGGCGGGCCCGGCGGCGAAGGACTGGACAGTATCGACCTGCTCGGCGATGTGCTGACGCCGGACGTCACGGCGACGCACGACCTGATCGGGATGGATCCGCGCGGCGTCGGGGAGTCGGGGCGGAGTCCGCGGTGCGGCTGGCCGGTGGGCGAGATGATCCGCTCGGCGGGTCTGGATCCGCTCGGGTTCGTGCACGACACCGTGCAGTCGGTCGGGATGGCCGCGGGTTGCCTGATCCATGACCCGGAGATGATGCGGCAGTTCACCACTCGCAATACCGCCAGGGACATGGACGTCGTGCGCGGCGTGCTCGGCGAGCAGACGATCGACTACTTCGGGCTGTCCTACGGCACCTACCTCGGTGCGGTGTTCACGCAGATGTTCCCCGAGCGCAGCGGGCGGATCGTGCTGGACAGCGCGATCGATCCGGATCGGTATTGGGAAGGGCTCGTGCAGGATTGGGGTCCGGCGAACGAGCGCGCCCTGGACGACTGGGCGACCTGGGCCGCGACGAAGGACGACACCTACCGTCTCGGCGCGACGCCGCAGCAGGTGCGGGCCACGGTGGAGGGGCTGGTGCGTAGCGTGGCGCGGCAACCGGTCGTCTTCGACGGCTTCGCGGTCGACGATCACTGGTTGCCGTTCCTGCTGCACGGGATGCTGATGAACTTCCGGCTGAACGAGAAGCTGGCCGCTGTGGTGCGGGAGATCGCCGATGCCGTGGGCGGCCCGCCGACAAAGGCGCGTACGCCGTGGCTCAAAGCGATTGTCGAGTCGTTGCGGGACGGCGAGGATTCCACGTTGGCGCAGATCGCCTGCGGAGACGTTGGGGCGCCGCGGGATCCGGGCTGGTACTGGCGCAACATCGAGGAGACCCGGGCGACGCAGCCGGTGTTCGGGGCGTTGGCGAGCAACATTCAGCCGTGCGCGTTCTGGGCTGGGCCGGTCGAACCGGCCACCGTGGTGCGCAATGCGGTGCCCGCGCTCATCCTGAATTCGACCGGCGATCCGCGGACTCCGTACGGCCATGCGGTTCGGCTGCATCAGGACATGTCCGGGTCGCGGCTGGTCACGTTGCAGGATGTGCGGATTCACATGACATTTCGGCCTGGGCTCAGTGCCTGTGTGAACGAGGCAATCAATACGTACTTCGGTGCGGGGACGTTGCCTGCGGAGGACACGACTTGCTATGCGGATCAAGCGAGTCAGTAGCGGACAGCGTCTGTATAGCAATTCGACGAACAGCGGTCCATTCTGATATTTCGTCGCGGGATATCGGACTATTCCACCGCGAGGGTAATTCCTTAGCGAGTTGTCCTGGCGGTCAATGCAAAACAGTCAGATCGACGGGATCGGTGTACGGATTGTCGTCGATCCATAGCTGGCCGTCGGCGAATCGGGTTGACCGGAACGGTGCGAGATCGACCAGCTTCGGGGCGCCATCGGTGATCCATTCCGCCAGGCAGATGCCGATCGCGGGCGCGGTTTTGAAGGAGGTGCCGCTGTCGCCGGTCATCACCCAGAGACCGGGCACGGTGGGCACCTGATCGATGATGGGATGGCCGTCCGGGCTGCGCATATAGGTACCGGCCCAACCACCGCGCATTGTCGCGGCGGCGAAGCCCGGGAAGCGGTGCGCCATCGCAGCTCTGGCGCGGGCGATCGCCGGCGCGTCGATGGTTTCGTCGACCTCGTCCGGATTGGTCGGGCGGGCCGCCGATCCGACGCCGACCAGGGTCGCGGCGCCCGGCTCGGGCCGGAACCAGGAGCCACGGGCCGAGTCGACGATGACCCGATGCTTGCGTTCGTGGTCGACGGCGGCGGGCCAGCGGAAGATCACCACCTGGGTGCGCACCGGGACCAGGCCGAAGTCGAGACCGAGTGGGCGCAGCAGTTGATCGGACCACGCACCGGCGGCGAGCACGGCGGTCCCCGTCGAGATCGGTCCCGCCGACGTGACGACGCCGGTGACGCGGTCGCCGCGCGTCACGATCTCCGTCGCGGGTGTCTCGGTCAGGATCGTCACGCCGAGTTCCCTTGCGGCCTCGGCGAAACCGTAGAGCGCGCCGTTGGGATCGGCGACACCCGAACCGGGCTCGAACGCGGCGACCGTCAGATCAGCGGTGCGGATCAGCGGTTCGATCGCGCGCAGGTTGTCGGCGGTGACGATGCTCGTTTCGATGCCGATCGCCTGCTGCGCCGCGACATTCGCGCGCAGCTGGGGTTCGTCCCTCGGTGCCACCAGGCGCAGGAAGCCGACCGGGTCGAAGTCGGGCGAGCCTGCACCGACTTCGTCGTCCCAGGAACGGAAGACGCGCAGGCTCTCGTAGGCGAGGCGGGCCTCCGGGACATTCGCGTAGTGGCAGCGAATGAGGGCACCCGATTTCCCGGTCGCGCCCGCACCCAGCTGTTCCCGTTCGACCACGACAACGTCACGGATGCCCCGTTTCGCCAATTGCAAGGCGGTCGATACGCCGACAATGCCGCCGCCGATAATCACCACATCGGCCGTTTTCGGCTGCTGGACCGCCATTACCGTCCTTTCGCTCGTCGCGCGCTTTCTTCGACCGCAGAAAGAACATACGCGGGGCTACTCAGTGGATGCCGCACCTCGATATCTTGCATATCGGTGTGTCGGAATCGGTGGTGCCGAACAGTTTTATGACTTCGATTGGTCAGGCGGCTGCCGTCGCCGGTTCGTCGGCGAACTGGGTGCGGTACAGCTCGGCGTAGCGGCCCTCTTCCGCCAAGAGCTCAGTGTGCGTGCCGCGCTCGATGATTCGACCGTCCTCCATCACCAGGATCTGGTCGGCCGCGCGGATGGTGGACAGGCGGTGCGCGATCACCAGTGCGGTCCGTCCTTCCAGGGCCTCCGAGAGTGCTTCCTGCACCGCGGCTTCCGAGGTGGAGTCGAGCGAGGCGGTTGCTTCGTCCAGGATCACCACGCGCGGCTGCTTGAGCAGCAGGCGGGCGATGGTGAGACGCTGGCGCTCGCCGCCGGAGAGGCGGTAGCCGCGCTCGCCGACCACGGTGTCCAGGCCGTCCGACAGCGAGTCGACCAGGTCGCGTAACCGGGCCCGCTGCAACGCGTCCCACAGTTCCGATTCCTGCGCCTCCGGGCGGGCGAGCAGCAGGTTGGCCCGGATGGTGTCGTGGAACAGGTGCCCGTCCTGGGTGACCAGGCCGACCGTCTCCCTGATCGACTCGGTGGTCAGGTCGCGCACGTCGGTGCCGTTCAGCCGGACCGCGCCGCCGTCCACGTCGTACAGCCGGGAAACCAGCTGGGCGACAGTGGATTTACCGGCACCCGACGAACCGACCAGCGCGATGAGCTGGCCGGGCTCGGCGCGCAGCGACACGCTGTGCAACACGTCGACGCCGCCGCGGGTGTCCAGGGTCGCGACGTCCTCCAGCGAGGCCAGCGACACCTTGTCGGCGGATGGGTAGCCGAAGGTCACGTTGTCCAGCTCGACGGCGACCGGGCCGTCCGGCACCCGCACGGCGTCGGGCGCGTCCTCGATCAGCGGCTTCAAGTCGAGCACCTCGAAGACCCGCTCGAAGCTCACCAGCGCGGCCATGACCTCCATCCGGGCGCTGGCCAATGCGGTCAGTGGCGTGTAGAGCCTGGTCAGCAGCAACGACAGGGCCACCACGGCACCGGCGTCCAACTGTCCGCGCAGCGCGTACCAGCCGCCGAGCCCGTAGACCAGGGCGACCGCCAGCGCCGACACCAGGGTGAGCGAGGTGACGAAAATAGTCTGCAGCATCGAGGTCCGCACGCCGATGTCGCGCACCCGGCGGGCGCGCACCTCGAACTCGCCGGATTCCTGCTGCGGGCGGCCGAAGAGCTTCACCAGCGTCGCACCGGGTGCGGAGAACCGCTCGGTCATCTGGGTGCTCATGGCGGCGTTCAACTTGGCGGCCTCGCGCTGCATGTCGGCGAGGCGGTTGCCCATGCGCCGGGCGGGCAGCACGAACACCGGCAGCAGGACCAGTGCGATCAGGGTGATCTGCCAGGAGATGCTGAGCATCACGCCGAGGGTGAGCGCGAGCGTCACCAGGTTGGCGACTACGCCGGACAGGGTGTCGCTGAACGCGCGCTGGGCGCCGATCACGTCGTTGTTCAACCGGCTGACCAGTGCGCCGGTGCGAGTCCTGGTGAAGAACGCGATCGGCATCTTCTGCACGTGATCGAAGACGGCGGTGCGCAGATCCAGGATCAGGCCCTCACCGATGCGCGAGGACAGCCAGCGGATGCCCAACCCGAGCACGGCGTCGAAGACGGCAAGGACGGCGATGATCAGCGCGAGATCGACCACCACTCGCGGCGCCGAACCACCGATGATGTTGTTGACCACCCGGCCCGCCAGCACCGGGGTGGCCACCGCGAGCAGCGCCGAGACGACGCTGAACAGCAGGAACACGCCGATCCGGCGCCGATGTGGCGCGGCGAAGCGGAGAATGCGCCGCGCGGTGGCCAGGCTGAACTGCCGCTGCTCCTGCGGCGCGTTGGCCCGCCGGTACATCTGGCTCCAAGCCACCGATTCGATGCTCACGTTTTTCTCCCTCTCGCTCCCCACCCATCAAAGCCCTCGGCACTGACACTAAGACCTCAACAAAGGTTGAGAGCAAGTCGTTTCCGCCAGGTTCCGATTCCGCGCTCAGCGAAATTTCCGTACCCGCGCTTAGGCTGGCCAGGTGACCAAGGACCGGGTGGTGGAGGTGCTGGACGGCAGGCTCGACGGTGAGGTCGACGCCTCCGACCGCCGGCGGGCGGAGTATTCGTCGGACGCCTCCAATTATCGCGTACCGTCGCGGGCCGTTGTCTTTCCCCGCACGGACGAGGACGTGGCCGTCGCGCTGGCGGTCGCCACGGAGCACGGACTGTCGGTCACCGCGCGCGGCGGCGGCACCTCGGTGGCGGGCAATGCCATCGGCCCCGGCCTGGTGCTGGATTTCAGCAGGCATATGAATCGGATCCTGGAGGTCGATCCGCAGGCACGGATCGCCAGGGTGCAGCCCGGTGTCGTGCTGTCCGAATTGCAGCGCGCGGCGCGGCCGCACGAGTTGCGGTTCGGGCCGGATCCGTCCACGCAGAACCGGTGCACCCTCGGCGGCATGATCGGCAACAATGCCTGCGGCCCACGCGCGGTCGCCTGGGGACGCACCTCGGATACGGTGCGGGAGCTGCGGATTCTCGACGGGACGGGCGTCGAGCGGACGCTCGCGAACGAGCTGTCGGTGCTGCCGGGGCTGGCCGAGTTCACCGGCGCGCATCTCGCGGTGCTGCGCACCGAACTCGGTCGCTTCGAACGTCAAGCCTCCGGCTACGGGCTCGAACATCTACTGCCCGAACGTGGTTCGGCGGTGGCGAAGGCGTTCGTCGGATCCGAGGGCACCTGCGGGCTGCTGCTCGATGCGACGGTCGAGCTGGTCGCGCTGCCGAAGGCCGCGGTGCTGACGGTGCTCGGCTACCCCGATATCGCCACCGCCGCGGACAATGTCGCCGCGGTGATGGCGTGCAAGCCCACCGCGGTCGAGGGCATCGACGCGCGGCTCGTCGATACGGTCCGGGCCCATCGCGGCACCGTGCCCGACCTGCCGCGCGGCGGCGGATGGCTGTTCGTGGAGACCGCGGGCGACACACCCGCCGAGGCATTGGCCATCGCCGAGCAACTGCGCGGGTCGGTCGACGCGCTGGACTCCCGCATCGTCACCGATCCCGTTGCGGCAGCGGCACTCTGGCATATTCGCGCGGACGGTGCGGGCCTGGCCGGTCGCACGCCGGACGGGCAGCCTGCCTGGCCGGGCTGGGAGGACGCGGCGGTGCCGCCGGAGCGGCTGGGCGATTACCTGCGTGACTTCGCCGACCTGACGCACGAGCACGGTGTGGATGGATTGCTGTACGGGCACATCGGTGACGGCTGTATCCACGTGCGACTCGACCTGCCGATCGCCGATGCGCCGCAACGCTTTCGGCGGTTCCTGTTCGACGCCGCCGAACTGGTTGTGCGGCACGGCGGTTCGCTGTCCGGTGAGCACGGCGACGGTCGTGCTCGCTCGGAGTTGCTCTCAGTCATGTACTCCCGCAAGGTGCTCGACGTATTCGCCGGATTCAAGACCCTTTTCGATCCCGCCGATGTGTTGAACCCCGGAGTGCTCGTCGCGCCCCGACCGATCGACGCCGACCTGCGACTGGTCGGGCTGCCACTGGTACCCGCCTCGGGCGGCTTCGCCTTCCCGCACGATCACGGCGATCTGAGTACGGCGGTGCATCGCTGCGTCGGAGTCGGCAAGTGCCGCGCCGACACGCGCGCGACCGGTGGTTTCATGTGCCCGTCCTACCTGGCCACCAAGGACGAGAAGGACAGCACCCGCGGCCGGTCCAGGGTATTGCAGGAGGTGGTCCGCGGCGCGCTGCCGTGGTCGTCCGAGGCGGTCGCCGAATCGCTCGATCTGTGCCTGTCCTGCAAGGCATGCCGCTCCGACTGCCCGGCGGGCGTCGACGTGGCCACCTATAAAGCCGAGGCGCTGTACCGCCGATACCGGCGCCGTCCGCGGCCGCTCGATCACTACTCGCTCGGCTGGCTGCCGCGCTGGCTGGCGGTGGCGACCCGGATGCCGCGTGCCGCCAATGCGCTGGCGGACAACTCGATGCTGCGCCGGATCGGATTGCGCGCGGCGGGCATTGACCCGCGCCGAGAGGTACCGCGACTGGCGGAACGCAGTTTTCGCCGCATGTGGCGTGACCTCGGCGGAGTTGTCCCGCCCGCAGTATCGGCGGACGAACTCGATGCGGCCGAGAGTCCTACCGCCACACCGGAAGCCGATACGGATCGGCCCGCAGTCATGCTGTGGGTCGATACCTTCACCGACGCCTTCGATCCCGAGATAGCCCTGGCGGCAGCGCAATTGGTGCAGTCACTCGGTTACCGGGTGCGCATTCCCGCGCGACGCGTGTGCTGCGGGCTCACCTGGATCAGCACCGGGCAACTGGACGGTGCCCGCGCGCGGCTGCGCGCCACGCTGGACGCGCTGGATGAGCATGTGCGCAGCGGCGGCATCGTGGTCGGGCTGGAACCGTCCTGCACCGCGGTGCTGCGGTCGGATCTGCCCGAACTGCTACCGGAGGACCCACGCGCGGCGGCCACCGCACGCGCGGTGCGCACGCTCGCCGAGTTCCTGACCGAACAACCGGACTGGCAACCGCCGCAATGGCCGGGCCGAACCGTGCTGGTTCAGCCGCATTGTCATCACCATGCGATTCTCGGATTCGAGACCGATCGCCAGCTATTAGCCACAATGGGAATCCATGTGACTGAAATCACCGGCTGTTGCGGTCTCGCGGGAAACTTCGGAATGCAACGGGACCATTACGACATTTCGGTCGCGGTAGCCGAGAACGGCCTGCTCCCAGCGCTGCGGACCGCCGACAACGAGTCGACTTTCCTCGCGGACGGCTTCTCCTGCCGCACCCAGGCCGCGCAATTGGCCGGCCGCCGAAGCCGCCACCTGGCCCAACTCCTGTTGGAGCGGTGAGAATTTCGCGCCCTCGCCGGATGTGCCGGCCGCGGCGAGTGCGCGCGACCGGTCAGCTGCCGAACGGCAGGCTGCCCGGCGGAATCTGATAACCCGAACTGCCTGCGGAAACGCCGCCCCAGGCGGCGAGCAACCAGTTGAGCAAGTTGGTGATCATTCGATACCTCCATGTGGCGACTGCCAGCTGTTTGCCGATCGAAACCAATATCGCCACGTTCATTCTTAGCGTTACAAAATACCGGGTACCTGCGATGATGCATATTCGGCATCGGATAGCGGCGAATTGTGTTGCGCGCGAATAGTTTCTCGACCGGGCGCGGACGGGCGCGCATTCCGGGCCGCGTCATCGGGCAGAATGGTCCGATGCGTAACGCGATGGTCGAGCCGGTAGGTGAGCCAACCGGTCTGGCCAGGACCGTGACGTCCGACCACCCGATCGACCTGGCGTGCACCATCGCGCCGCTGCGTCGCGGCACCGGCGATCCGTGCCACCAGACGACCGCCGACGGTGCGCACTGGCACGCCTCACGCATGTCGTCGGGCCCGGTCACCTACCGATTGACGCAGTCAGGACCATCCTCGGTGCAGGGCCACGCCTGGGGTCCGGGTGCGGAGGAATTTCTCGACGGACTCGACCACATGCTGTGCCTGGACGAGGACATGGACGGTTTCGTCCCCGACCACCCCAAGATTGTCGAGGCGCATCGGCGCTTCCCCGGTCTGCGAATGCTGCGCACCGGCCTGGTGCTCGAGGCGCTGATTCCCGCGGTGCTGGAGCAGAAGGTGCACACCATCTCAGCCCGCGGCTCGTGGCGAAAGTTGGTGCGGCAGTTCGGTGATCCCGCACCCGGCCCGGCGCCGGAGGGCCTGCGATTGCCGCCCGACGCCGATACCTGGCGACGGGTTCCGTCCTGGGCGTTCCATCGGGCCAATGTCGGTCCGCAGCGAGCGCAGACGATCGTGCGGGTCGCCAGGGTGGCCAGCTCATTGGAGCGAGCCGCCGGCGTCGACCCGGCCGAGGCCGCCCGCAGGCTACGGACGATCGCGGGGATCGGCGTGTGGACTGCCGCCGAGACCGCGCAGCGCGCGTTCGGCGATGCGGATGCGTTGTCGGTCGGCGATTTCCATCTCGCGGCCATCGTCGGCTGGACCCTGCTCGGCCACCCGATCGATGACGACACGATGGTCGAATACCTGGAACCGCTTCGGCCGCACCGCTATCGGGCGGTGCGGCTGCTGGAGGTCAGCGGGCAGGCGCACAAGCCGAAGTTCGGTCCGCGCACGCCGCTCACCGATCACACCTGGCACTGAGCAGTTCCGCGTTTCGGCTCAATCCCGGCGAGCGTCGAGCCCGTCCAGTATGCGATCCAGGCCGTAGCGGAACTTCCGGTCCCGCCGCTCGACCGGGTCGGCGTCCCAGTCTTCCTGCTGAAACCTGGGGTAGTCCTTGGCGGCCTCCTCGGCGGCAGGGCGCAACTCGGCGACGAACTCCCGCTCCGTTTGCCCAGACCGGGCGAGTAGGGCCAGCCAGGCGGCCTCGCTGATGCCCATCCCGACGACGTAGCTCATGACGACACTGATGGCATCGCCGGTCTCGGCCGCTGGAAATCCGCCCGCTTCGAACAGTCCGACCAGGCTGTCGTTGAGCCGCATGACGTTCGGGCCGAGGTAGGACAACCCGACCTGACCGAGGGTCGAGGCCATCCACGGGTGCCGCAGGATCATCGAGCGCAGGCTTTCCGCGCAATCCTCGGTGGCTGCACGCCAGGCCGCCGGGTCGGCGATCTCGGGCACCCGGATCTCGCCGTAGACCTCATCGACGACCAGTTCGATCAGCTCGTCGCGGTTGGCGACGTGCCGGTAGAGCGACGTCGCGCCTGCGTTCAGCCGGGCACCGAGCTGGCGCATGGTGAGCGCTTCCATCCCCTCGGCATCCAGCAGGACGACGGCCTCGGCCACGATCTGCTCCCTGGTCAGCGCGGGCTGTTCCCTGCCTTTGCGCGGGCGCGTCCACACCGATCCGACCTGCTGTTTTTCGACGGCCACGTCGACTCCCTTCGGTTACCACCAGCTTAGCGCACAATGTTCGCACTTGCGAACGTACTAAGATCCTGCGTACGATGTTCGCAACAAGAGAACGACGTACGCAACACCGTGAGAGAGAGTTTCCGATGGACGCGATCGAGACCCGCAATCCGAGACGCTGGTGGATTATGGTCGTGCTGTGCCTCAGCACGCTGGTCCTGGTCATCGACAATTTCGTACTGGCCGTCGCGGTGCCCGCGCTGGCCGAGGATCTACACGCGAGCGCCCAGGACATCCAGTGGATCCTGGACTCCTACATCCTCGTTTTCGCGGGCCTGCTGCTCACCTCGGGCAGCCTCGCCGACCGGTTCGGCAGGCGGCGGGTGATGCTGATCGGGCTCGTCCTGTTCGGCGTTGCCTCGCTCGGGGCCACGCTGGCCGCCAGCCCGATCGAGATGATCGTGGCGCGCACCGTGATGGGCATCGGTGGCGCGCTGGTGCTGCCGAGCACGCTGTCGATCCTGATCACCGTGTTCGACGACGAGGAACGGCGGAAGGCGATGAGCTTCTGGAGTGCCGCCTCGGTGCTCGGCCTGGTCGGCGGTCCGGTGCTCGGTGGCGTACTCATCGCGCACTTCTGGTGGGGCGCGGCGTTTTTGATCAACATCCCGGTCGCGGCGGTCGCCATCATCGCCGCGCTGGTGCTGATGCCGGAATCCAAGGGGCCGTGGACCAAGCCGGACGTGCCCGGTGCGGTGCTGTCCATGGTCGGGATGGTCGCGCTGGTCTGGACCATCATCGAATTCCCCAAGGGCGGTTTCGATCACGCGTCCACACTGGTCACGCTGGCCATCGCCGTGGTGAGCCTGAGTGCGTTCATCGTGTGGGAGAAGCGCGTCGAGCATCCGATGGTGCCGCTGGACCTGTTCCGCAACCGTGACTTCGCCGGTGGCAGTCTGTCGCTGACGCTGGTGCAGGTCGCCAATGGTGGTCTGCTGCTGGTGCTTACCCAGTACCTGCAGTTCGTGCTCGGCTACTCGCCGACGAAGGCCGGGCTCGCCTTCATCCCGATGATGGCTGCCTCTATCGTGTTCAACGTGCTCGGTGCCGGTCTGGGCAGCAAGGTCGGCAACCGCACGCTGGCCGTCACCGGCATGCTCGTCTCGACCGTCGGGCTCGGCCTGCTGGCCGGCCTGTCCGCGAACAGCGGATTTGGCGTGCTGTCCATTGCACTGGTGGTGCTCGGTGCCGGTGCGGGCCTCGCGCAGCCTGCGGCCATCGCCGCGCTGATGGGTGCCGTGCCGCCGGAGCAGGCCGGTGTCGGGTCCGCGCTGAACGACACCATTCAGCAGGCGGGGGCCGCCCTCGGCATCGCGGTGCTCGGCAGCATCCTGTCCAGCACGTTCACCAGCAGCATGCCGGAATCGACCCCGGAGCTGGCCCGGCATTCGATCGGCGACGCGCTGGCGCTGGCCGCCCGGACCGGCGACAGCGAGCTTCTCGGCACTGCGCGGGAAGCATTCACCACCGCCATGTCGGTCAGCTTTATCGCCGGGGGTGTCGGAATCCTGGCCGGGGCGATTGTCGCCCTGTTCGTCATGCGCAACAACAAGACCGCCCCGGCGGAGGTGCTCGAAGAAGTACTCGTCCAGTAGGACAACCGAATACAGCGAAAGACCGGCTCGATGATCGAACCGGTCTTTCGCTGTCTATTTCCTACTGTCCGTTCAGAATTCGCCGAGGACGTTGAAGACGGTGCGCCCGGTGTGGGTGCCGTGCTGGATCGAATGCAGGACCTCGGCCGCGTCGGTGATCGACGCGAACTGGGTGAGCGATGAAAGATGTTGCGGGCGCAGCTCGTTGGCGAGGCGGGTCCACAGCTCGCGACGCTTCTCGATCGGGACGAACACCGAATCGATACCGAGCAGCGCGACGCCGCGCAGGATGAACGGCAGCACGGTGGTCGGCAGGCCGGAGCCGCCGGTCAGGCCGCTGGTCGCGACCGCGCCGCCGTAGCCGATGGCGCTGAGGATGTAGGCCAGCGACTTGCCGCCGACGCTGTCCACCGCGGCGGCCCAGCAGGCCTTGTTCAGCGGGCGCGGCTTGGCGTCGGGATCCTCGGGCAGGCGGCCGATGATCTCGTTGGCGCCGAGCTCGCTGAGCAGATCGCCCGCGTCGGCCTTGCCGGTCGAGGCGATGATCTCGAAGCCGAGCCCGGACAGGATGTCGATGCTCACGCTGCCGACGCCGCCGGTCGCGCCGGTGACCAGCACCGAGCCCGTCTCCGGGGTGATGCCGCGGTCCAGCAGCGACTGCACGCTCAGTCCCGCGGTGAAGCCCGCCGTGCCGAGTGCGGCGGCGTCCCTGGGGCTCAAGCCGTCCAGTCTCACCACCCAGTCGGCAGGCACCCTGGCGTACTCGGCGAACCCGCCGTTCTGCGAGACCCCGATGTCGTAGCCGTGCGCCACCACCAGGTCGCCCGGGGCGAAGTCGTCGTCCTCCGACGAGACCACCTCGCCGGTGATGTCGATGCCGGGAATGATCGGATACTTGCGCACCACCCCACCCCCCGGCGTGATCGCCAACCCGTCCTTGTAGTTAGCGCTGGAGAAGTGCACCTTGATCGTGACCTCACCAGCCCCGAGGAATTCCTCCCCGACCTCCTGCTTGGTCAGCACGATCCCGCTATCCGATTCATGCGCCACCATCGCCCAGAACTCCATGCCGACGAGCATACGATCGTCCGCCCCCACCCGCGCAGCTCCCACGGTCCGCGTATCGACGCGGCCCGGTCTACTCCGGGGGGACTATCTCGCTAACGGTGTTTCCGGCGGTTTCTCTCAGTAGGTTTGGGCGTTGGGCCAGCGGTCAGCGAAGGTGATCGCGAAGGCGTTGACC
>NZ_JBITJI010000007.1:512864-545448 GCF_044459885.1 Nocardia sp. NPDC050175 | reverse complement strand
GGTACTGCACTCGACAGGGTGTGGGAGAGTAGGACACCGCCGGAACATCATTCACGAAAGCCCCCCAGCTCACGCTGGGGGGCTTTCGTCGTTTCGCGATGATTTCCGTCGACCTGTCTCGTCAACACTTGCAGAGCCGATCCATCCGAGCCTCTGGAGGAACCATGACCGAGCAGATCACCAGTGCCTTGCCCCCAGTCGTCGACCTGCCGACCTGGCAGGCCGCGCTCGACGACCTGCGTATCCGGGAGAAGGCCGCCACCCGTGAACTCGATGCCATTGCCGCGCAACGCCGCAGGCTGCCGATGGTCGAGCTCCCGGACTACACGTTGACCGGACCGGACGGACCCCTGCGCCTGGTCGACGTATTTGACGGACGCGCTCCCAACTGATCGTCTACCACCACATGTGGTCCGACGGCGCGGAGTGGCAGTGCGGCGGCTGCACCGGGCTCACCTCGCAGTATGTCCGGCTCGGCTTCCTCGAGAACTACGACGCCCGCTTCGTCATCGTCACCAACGGGCCCATCGGTGAAGCCCTGGCCTACAAGACCAAGGTCGGCAACAAAATGGACTGGTACTCGTCGTCGGAAAGCTCATTCGGCGCGGACGTAGGCGCGGCGCCCGGTGCCGGCTTCGGGGTGAACGTATTCCTCCGCAACGGCGACAACGTCTACCGCACTTGGCACACCAACGGCCGCGGCACCGAACAGCTCAGCTACACCTTCGCGTTGATCGATCTGCTGCCCTGGGGTCGCCAGGAGGAATGGCAGGATTCACCGGACGGTTGGCCGAAGTCGCCCACCTACTCCAACTGGCTCGATTCGCCCGATGTCGCCAGACTCTACGGCCCGGACGGGACGGCGTAGCGAGGCCCGCGAATGGCAATCGAGCCCACGCACTTCGCCGGTACGGCCGTCGAGAAGGCGTTCAAGGAGCACATCAGCGAGGAGCAGCTGCGTTCGATTGCCGCGAAGACGATGGTCATCGTCGGTGACGCGGATGCGGTGCGGCCGGAGCATGCGCTGGCGATGTTCAAGCTGCGCGGTGGCGGCGATGAGCGGGCGGCAGCATCGGGAATGCTGCAGCAGGTTCCGGCCGCGCGCTTGGTGATGCTGGCCGCGACGTCGCATGTCGGCATCGCGGGAGAGTCAGCGGTACTGGCGCCAATGGTGACTGCGTTTCTCGATGATGTGCCGCCGACGACGCCGGATCTCTTTTAGCGGCAGCCGGTTTCGGCTACTTGCGAATAGGGCGCCGCGCGCCGAGTTCGGCATTGTCGGCGGCGGCGCGCCCGTCGTCCCACCCGTTGGCGTTGGGGATGGAGACGCCGCGGTTGCGCACCGCCGGGAACAAGGTGTCGAAGGCTGTGTCCACCTTCAGCTGATGGGAGGCCAGGACCGGTAGAAGTCGTTGCGCGTCTGCCGATTTCGCGATGGTGGTTTCGTTCGCCGTCACCAACCGCTCGCCGATGCGCGTCGCGTAGGCGATGAGGAACGACTTGCGGTAGGAACGACTTCGCGAGTCCGCGCTGCGCTCGGCCTGGTTGCCGCTGGCGATCATCGCCCTGGTGGCCTGGACGAGCAGCGAGGTCGTCAACAGCTCGACCACCTCCAGGTCGCCGTCATCGCCGACGATGGTCATGAACCCCCACGCCGAGGAGAAGATCGCCCGGCACCGATTGGCTTTGGTGACCACATCGACGAGCAGCGCCTTGGCATCGACATACGGTGTGTCCAGCCAAATCCTGGCTGCGCCGGGCAGATCGGGCACCGAGGTGTCCGCGTCGACCAGTACCCGGTCCACCGCGTACTTCGTCATCAGCTCTTGCGCCTTGGCCGAAAGTGTCTCTGCCTCTTCGGGAAACGAGGTCGACTCCGCCTTTGCGAGCAGCCCTCGGACGCGGCTCAGAATCTTCTCGTCGACATGATGGTGCGCTGCGGTACTCGGCTGCGCGGTGCCGGGAAGCGGGCGAATGAGTTCCAGCCGCGGCAGCCGGATCAGCAGCGCCAGCGCCTGAACCACGGTGGTGAGCGCCTCGACCGGCGTGAGCAGCTGCTTCGCCGCCCACTGACCGAGGTGCGGTGCCGAGGCTGACCACCAGGCGACGGCATCGAGGTCGTCGAGCTGTGCGCGCCAGGTCTCGTCGACCGATGCGGCGGCGAAAGGCTGCATGTACGCGGCGATCACGTCGGTCAGCAGCCCGATCGCGTACTCGTCGAGATTGCGCCGCGCGGCCTGGTGGATATCGTCGGGTAGCCAGCCGTTCTGGAAGACCCGGGTGATGATGTGCTGACCCGCGAGGTGCGCGCCGTGCTCCAGCTGCGGCGTCAGCGGATCGCGGCCGGCCAGTGCCGTCGCGCAACGTCCAGCGGCAGCCGAGGCGCCTTGCGCGGTCTCCATCGCGGCAGCCATCAACGCGTTCGCGATCTGTTCCGCGTCCGCGGGCGGCCGTTGCGCGGACCAGAAGCCGGAGCCGCCGGACGGACCGCTTTCCGGGCGGCGGCCGGTACGTCCCCGACGGTTCTGTTTGCTCATGTTCGCCACCTCCTGTTCGCGGTCCTGTCGTCTTGCAACGATAGGCAACCCGAAGACGATGACGTCGCGTGGGTAGGAACAGTCAGCTCTCGAGGCTCGCGGCGGAAAGCCCCCAAACGCAACGTTGGGGGCTTTCTTCGGACTGAGCCGTGATCTAGCGAGGCTCAGGCGCTGTCGTCGTCGCTGGCCTCCTCATCGGCTTCCTCTTCGTCGCTCTCCTCGGTATCGGTCTCGGCGGCGGGTTCGTCGTCGCTGGCTTCGTCGTCGGCCTCGTAGCCTGTTTCGTCTACGGGGGGATCGGCTGGGTCGGCAGGTGCCGGATCTACCGGCGCGGGGTCAGCGGGTGCGGGGTCTACGGGAGCTACGGGGTCGGTCATGGATCAAGCGTCCTCCCGCCGCGTACCGATCCACATCACAGTCCCATCGCGCTGCCGCGTGTCCGTCCGATCAGCGGTGTGTCGTGAGCGAAAGTGTCGCGGTCAGTTGACGTCCGGCATCGAGCGTTGCCGAAATGTATTCCTCCCGTTCAGGTTTGGACGCCTCCGCACGGAGCGGTCCGAGCTGGACCTCGTACGCGGCGGTGCCGGTCGCGTCGAAGACCGGGGCCGCGAGGTAGCTCAACGGCAGTGCCTCATCGGAATCCAATTCGCTTCTGGTGAAGGGGCGCGAGGTGAGCGCGGCGAGCTGACGAAGCGCACGGGTACGCAGATGTGGTTGCAGCAGTTCGGATCCCACCGCGCCGAGCAGATCGGCCAGCAGGTCGACCATGCCCGCATCGTCTGCCCGCGGCCGGAACACGGCGACCCCGCGGTCTCGAACGAGGGCGAGCAACGAGCTCGCCGTGCGCCGGTCCGCCCCGGCGGCGGTCGCCGTCCAAGCGTTCTGCTCGCTGGCCGAACGCCACGGCATCACACTGGCACCGGCCGGGAACTGTAGTGGAATGCGGTGTCCGACAGGGATTCCCGGCACAACGCGGTCGGTCCCGTGCCGGACGTCGAGAACAGTGAGGCGATCGGGCTCGATGCGACTGAACGTCGCGCCGGACCCGGTCCGTGCGGCGAGCGTCGCGAGGATAGCGCCGACACCGTGGGGGAGTGCGGCTCCGTTCAGTCCGGCTAGAGCGGGGCCGATCACATAACCGCGCTGTGCGTCGCGGCCGACCCACCCCGCCGCGTCGAGCTCTGCCAGGATCGCCGTCGCGGTAGCGCGGGCGATATCGAGGCGTTCGGCGATCCCCGCGACACTCACCGGTTCCGTCGACGTCGCCAGCAGCGAAACGATGTCCACGACACGGCGCGTCGGCGGCGACGCTGATCGGTCCGGCATGGCGTAACCCCTTGTCTCCGCTCGGGCGAGCGACCTACTATGTGTCGAATATTAGTTCATTGACTGTCGAATATTCGACACGCCGGGTTGCGCGGGCCTCGCGGACGGCATGGAGGGAGCGCGAATGATTCTGGATCGGTTCCGCATCGACGGACAGGTCGCCATCGTGACGGGCGCGGGCCGCGGCCTTGGCGCGGCGATCGCGGTGGCCTTCGCGGAGGCGGGTGCGGACGTCGTCATTGCGGCCCGCACCAAGAGCCAACTGGACGAGGTCGCCGAGCGGGTGACCGCCTTGGGACGCCAGGCCCATGTGGTGCCCGCGGACCTGAGCGATATCGAGGCCACCGCGGCACTCGCCGAGGCGGCGGTGCAGCGCTTCGGCAGGCTGGACATCGTGGTCAACAATGTCGGCGGCGCGATGCCGTGCCCGCTGCTGGACACCACGCCGCAGGCGCTGGTGGACGCGTTCAACTTCAACGTCACCAACGCGCACGCCCTCGTCCGCGCCGCGGTGCCGCGCATCCTCGAAACTGCCGGTGGCGGTTCCATTCTCAACATCACCTCGACGATGGGCCGGTTGCCCGGCCGCGCGTTCGCGGCCTACGGCACCGCCAAGGCGGCCCTGGCGCACTATACGAAACTTGCCGCGCTGGACCTGAACCCGCGCATCCGAGTGAATGCCATTGCCCCCGGCTCGATCCTGACCTCCGCATTGGAGATCGTCGCGGGCAACGACGCGATGCGCACCGAATTGGAAACCAAGACGCCGCTACACCGCATAGGCGACCCTGAGGACATCGCTGCGGCCGCCCTCTACCTCGTTTCTCCCGCGGGCAAGTACCTCACCGGCAAGGTCCTCGAACCCGACGGTGGCTTGATCACTCCCAACCTCGACATCCCGATTCAGGATCTGTGACATGACCTATCGCGTAGTGCAGTGGGGCACCGGAAATGTCGGCAGGCACGCCCTCGCCGGCGTCATCGCCAACCCCGACTTGGAATTGTCCGGCGTATGGGTATCGGGCCCGAAGAAGGACGGGATGGACGCGGGAACGATTGCCGGACTTGATCATCCGGTCGGCGTCGCCGCGACGACGGACACCGAAGCAATCCTCGCCGCGAAACCTGACTGCGTCGTCTACTGTTCGATGACCGACAACCGCCTCATGGACGCCATCGGCGACCTGCAGCGAATCCTCAGCGCCGGAATCAATGTCGTCGCCTGCGCCCCGGTGTTCTTCCAGTACCCCTACGGCGTCCTGCCCGACGAACTGCTGAAGCCCGTGCAAGAGGCTGCGGCGCAGGGCAATTCGTCGCTGTGGGTCAACGGCATCGACCCCGGCTTCGCGAATGACCTGCTCCCACTGGCGCTGGCCGGTACCTGCCTGCGCATCGACGAGCTCCGCTGCATCGAGATCGTCGACTACGCCAGCTACGACAATCGCGAAGTCATGTTCGACATCATGGGATTCGGCAAGCCCCTCGACGACATCCCGATGCTGCTGCAACCCGGCGTGCTGTCCCTCGCCTGGGGCGGCACCGTCCGCCAACTCGCCGCGGGCATCGGCGTCACCCTCGACGCCGTCACCGAGACCTACCAGCGCATCCCGGCCACCCACGCCTTCGACATCGCCACCGGCCACATCGCCGAAGGCACCGCCGCCGCGCTGCGTTTCGAGGTCCGCGGCATGGTCGGCGACACCCCGGTCACCGTCCTGGAACACATCACCCGCCTACACCCCGACCTGTGCCCGGACTGGCCCCAACCCGCCCATCACGAGGGCTCCTATCGTGTCGAGATCACCGGCGAACCCAGCTACGCCATGGACCTGGTGACTTCGAGCCGCAACGGCGACCACAACCACGCCACCCTGCTCGCCACCGCCATGCGCATCGTCAACGCCATCCCCGCCGTAGTCCAAGCACCCCCAGGCATCCTGACCGCCTTGGATCTGCCTCTGATCACCAATCCTGCCCAGCGGTAACCCTATTCGCGCGCTAGATATCGCTCGAGCAACCGGACGTGTGTCGGTTCGAGTTCCTCGACCGAGCTGACGCCGAGTAGCCGCATGGTTCTGATGATCTGGGTGCGGAGGATGTCGATTGTGCGGTCGACGCCCGCCTCGCCGCCGGCCATCAAGCCGTACAGGTAAGCCCGGCCGACGAGGGTGAACCTAGCGCCGAGGGCGAGGGCGGCGACGATGTCGGCGCCGTGCATGATGCCGGTGTCGAGGTGGATCTCCATGTCGTCGCCCACTTCGCGCACCACGGCGGGCAGCAGGTGCAGGGGGATGGGAGCGCGATCGAGTTGGCGCCCACCATGATTCGACAGGACGATGCCGTCGACGCCCAGTCCGGCCAAGCGTTTCGCATCGTCGACGGTCTGCACGCCCTTGACCAGGACCTTTCCTGGCCAGTTCGCCCGGATCCAGGCCAGGTCGTCGAAGCCGACGGTCGGGTCGAACATGGCATCGAGCAGCTCCGCTACCGTTCCCGACCAACGATCGAGCGAGGCAAACGCCAGCGGCTCAGTCGTGAGGAAGTCCCACCACCACCAAGGCCTACGCAAGGCATCCAGTGCGCCGGTCAGTGTGATCGATGGCGGCACTGTCATGCCATTGCGGACATCGCGCAGTCGAGCCCCCGCCACCGGCACATCCACCGTGACGACGAGAGTGTCGAATCCCGCCTGCGCCGCCCGCTCGACCAGCCCCATCGAACGATCACGGTCGGCCCACATGTAGAGCTGAAACCAATTGCGGGCGTTGGGTCCGGTACCTGCCGCGACATCCTCGATCGCCGTTGTCCCCATGGTGGACAACGTGAACGGGATCCCCGCGCGCTCGGCCGCCCGCGCACCCGCCAGCTCGCCCGCCGTGTGCATCATCCTGGTGAACCCGGTCGGCGCGATACCGAACGGCAGCGCGGCGGTCTTACCGAGCACCTGCACCGAGGTGTCGGTGGTCGCCACATCGCGCAGGATCGCGGGCCGGAACTCGATGTCGGAGAACGCTTCCCGCGCCCGGTTGAGACTGATTTCGGCATCGGCGGCACCGTCGGTGTAGTCGAACGCGACCTTCGGCGTGCGCTTGCGGGCCAGCTCCCGCAGCTCCCAGATCGTCTGGGCGCGAGCGAGTTTGCGCTCCCGGCCACCGAACGGGCGCTCGAACTTGACCAGCGGCGCGAGCTCTCGTGGCCGCGGCAGCCTGCGCCCGGTCACCGGGCGGCCCCGGCCACCTGCGCCGCGGCCCGCAGACGCAGCGAATGCATGCCGCCGTCGACCTCCAGCATCGTCGCGGTGATGGACGCCGCCGCCGGACCGGCCAGATACGCGACCGCGCTCGCGACCTCCTCGGGCGTGACCAGCCGCCCATGCGGCTGCCGCGCCCGCAACGCGGCCATTTCGGCGTCGGGATCCGCACTGGCGGCCAGCAGCCGCTGCACCCAGGGCGTATCGACGGTGCCGGGATTGACGCAGTTCACCCGAATACCCTCCGCGAGGTGGTCGGCGGCCATGGCGCGAGTGAGTGAGAGTATCGCGCCCTTACTGGCACTGTAGGCGGCGCGGTCCGGCAGCCCGGTAGTGGCCGCGATCGAGCAGATGTTCACGATCGCGGCGGCGGGTGAGCGTCGAAGATAGGGGAGCGTCGCACGGGAAACCCGCACCGTGCCGAAGACATTGACCTCGAACACCCGCCGCCATTCGTCGTCGGAGTTGTCCGCGATGGTCCCCTGCGCCCCGATGCCCGCATTGTTGACGAGGACATCGATCCGCCCGAACGCGTCGACCACGCCCGCGATCGCGTGCCGGACCGATTCGTCATCGGCGACATCGCAGCGCAACGCAACCTCCGCCGCGTCACCAGGGTTCAGATCGAGCACCGCCACTCGCGCGCCCGCCGCGGCAAACGTCTCGGTAACGGCCTTCCCGATACCGGACGCGCCACCGGTGACCACCGCCACCAGTCCGTCGAACGTGCCCTGTGCCGTCATACCGACCACCTTCTCCCCTCGGGTTCCGGTGCACGAGTTCGTTTCCGGACAGGTCCGATGTTTGACTCTGGCGAACATAACACCGATCGCGAGCGCTCGCGCCAGATTGCCACTGCGCAACCAGGATTGACGGATTCCGAATCTCCCATTGCGCAGGCAGACATCCGATGTATAGTCGTGACCCAGATCACTATTCGGAACGAGGATCACCCCATGGCGCACCTCACGGCGCTGGACACAGTAGACGTCCGGTTCCCGACGTCGCGCGAGCTGGACGGCTCGGACGCGATGAACCCCGACCCCGACTATTCGGCGGCCTACGTGATCCTTCGGACCGACGACCCGGCCGGGCCGGAAGGTCACGGCTTCGCGTTCACCATCGGCCGCGGCAACGATGTGCAGCGTGTGGCCATCCAGTCGCTCGCGCATTTGGTCGTCGGCCGCTCGGTGGCCGAAATCGCTGGGAACCTCGGAGGATTCGCCCGCGACCTCGCCGCCGATTCCCAATTGCGTTGGCTCGGACCGGAGAAGGGCGTCATGCAGATGGCGGTGGGCGCGGTGCTCAATGCCGCCTGGGACCTCGCCGCGAAGCTCGCCGGAAAACCGGTGTGGCAGTTGGTATCCGAGATGTCGCCGGAACAGATCGTCGACCTGATCGACTTCCGCTACCTCACCGACGCCATGACACCCGATGAGGCATTGGAGATCCTGCGCCGCGCCGAACCGGGCCGACGCGAGCGCACGGCCCGCCTCCTCGACACCGGCTACCCGGCGTACACGACCTCGCCGGGCTGGCTCGGCTACTCCGACGACAAGCTGGCCCGGCTGGCCCGCCAGGCGGTGGCCGACGGATTCGACACCATCAAGATCAAGGTCGGCCGCGATGTGGAAGAGGACGTGCGCCGGGTCAAGGTCGCCAGGGAGGCGATCGGACCCGATATCGGGCTGGCCGTCGACGCCAACCAACGCTGGGACGTCGACACTGCCGTGGACTGGATTTCCCGGCTGGCGCAGGCGAATCCGGCCTGGGTCGAGGAACCGACCAGCCCGGACGACATCCTCGGTCACGCCGAGATCCGCCGCCGGGTCGCGCCGGTGCGCATCTCGACCGGCGAGCACGGCCAGAACCGGATCCTGTTCAAGCAACTGCTGCAGGCCGGTTCGGTCGACCTCCTGCAGATCGACGCGGCCAGGGTCGCCGGCGTCAACGAGAATCTGGCAATCCTGTTGCTGGCGGCCAAGTTCGGCGTCCCGGTGGTGCCGCACGCGGGCGGTGTAGGCCTGTGTGAACTGGTCCAGCATCTGGCGATGATCGACTACGTGGCGATCACCGGGACCACGCACGACCGCGCGATCGAATATGTCGACCATCTGCACGAGCATTTCCGGCATCCGGTGCGCGTGGTCCACGGCCGCTACCTTGCCCCGCGCGAGCCCGGTTTCAGCGCCGAGATGCTGCCCGACTCGCTCCGCGACTACGCCTATCCGACCGGAGCCGCGTGGCGCGCGGATCCGCAGGCCCGCTCGACCCAACCGCAGGAGAACTCATGAAAACCGCCAGCATCATCGGCGTAGCCCTCGGCGCCACACTGGTCATCGCCTCGGGCGCCGCGTGTACCCGGGAGTCCACCGGCACCGGGGGCAGCGCCCCGGCCGTCACCGTCGGCGTCGGCGCGGACAACGGTGTCCTCGTCGGCGCGGACCAGCCCCGCTCGGATTCCGACTTCTGGAGTGCCTACGCGGGCTATCTAGGCCCGAAAGCCGCTGCCGCGGGCGTGAAGCTGGAGAACACGTCCTCCGACAACGACGCCAACCGGCTCAAGTCGAACGTCGACACCCTGCTGTCCAAGAACGTCAAGGCGATCATCATGGCACCGCAGGACACTGCCGCCGTGAAGCCCGCGCTCACCGCGGCGGCCGCGAAGAACGTGCCGGTGGTCAGCGTCGACACCCGCCCTGACAGCGGCGGCGTGTACATGGTTGTGCGCGCGGACAACCGCGCCTACGGTACCAAGTCGTGCCTCTATCTCGGCGAAACCCTCAAGGGCGCAGGCAAAGTCGTCGAATTCCAAGGTGACCTGAGTTCGATCAACGGCCGCGATCGGTCGGAGGCGTTCGCGGACTGCATGAAAACGCGGTACCCCGGCATCAAGGTGATCGAGATCCCGACCGACTGGAAGGGCGATCGCGCAGTCTCGGGCCTGCAGGACAAATTGCTGACCGACCCCGACATCAACGGCATCTACATGCAGGCGGGTGGCGTGTTCCTGCAGTCGACGATGGCTCTGCTGCGGCGCAGCAACAAACTGGTGAAAGCCGGTGAGCCGGGCCACATCACGATCGTGTCGAACGACGGCATCAAGGCCGAACTGGACGCCATCGAAGCGGGCGAGATCGACGCGACCATCTCCCAGCCCGCTGACCTGTACGCGCAGTACGCGGCGTTCTATGCCAAGTCTGCCATCGACGGCCGCAAGTTCACCCCGGGTCCCACCGATCACGGGTCGACGATCATCGACACCGGCGTCGGCGGCACGCTCGAAGACCAGCTGCCCGCCCCGATCGTCACCCGAACGGGCGGCAAGGTCGGCGAACTCGACACCCTGAACACCACCGCGCCCGGGCTGTGGGGTCACGGCGGATGACCGGCGAACCGATCGCGGAGGCGATCGACGTGTCGAAACGATTCGGCCGCAACGTGATTGCGCTGGATCGGGTCGGACTGCGGGTGGAAGTGGGGCGGACCCACGCGCTGGTCGGGCGCAACGGCGCCGGGAAGTCGACGCTGGTGTCGATCTTGACCGGACTCGCGACTCCCGATGAGGGGGAGGTGCGATTCAACGGTCTCCCAGCGCCGTCGCCCGCCGACCGGGACGCATGGCGATCCCGGGTGGCGTGCGTGTATCAGAAGTCGACAATCATTCCGGACCTGTCGGTAGCGGAGAATCTGTTCGTCAACAGCCAGGGCTTAGGCGGCCGAATCATCAACTGGCGCAAGCTGCGCGGGCGCGCCCGCGAACTGCTCGACACCTGGTCGGTGCCCGTCGACGTCGACACCGTGGCCCGCGATCTGTCCGTGGAACATCGTCAGCTGGTCGAGATCGCCCGCTCGCTCTCGCACGGTGCGCGTTTCATCATCTTGGACGAGCCGACCGCGCAACTCGACGGACCCGCGATCAAGCGGTTGTTCAGCAGGATTCGGGACCTGCAGACGCAGGGCGTCACCTTCCTGTTCATCTCCCATCACCTCGACGAGACCTACGAAATCTGCCAGGACATCACCGTTTTCCGGGACGCCAGGTACGTGCTGACCGCGCCGGTCGCCGAACTCGGCAAGAAGGAACTCATCGCCGCGATGACCGGTGACTCGGTCGAACTCGAGACGCCGGTCGCACGGAGCGATCCCGATACCGCGGCGGCACCCACGCTGCGGGTCGAAGGCCTCTCGCGGGCAGACGAATTCGAGGAGGTCGGGTTCGAGGTGCGGCCGGGGGAGATCGTCGGCCTCGCGGGCGGTGGCAGCAGCGGCCGGATCGAGGTCGCCGAGACCATCGTCGGATTGCACAAGGCGGCAACGGGTTCCATCCTCGTATCCGGCAGTCGGCTACGCCACGGCGGGGTTCGGGCCGCGCTCGACGCGGGTATCGGATTCGTGCCACGGGATCGGCACGAGGAGGGCCTGATTCCGGAGATGAGCGTCGCCGACAACGCCACCCTGACGGTGCCGCGCCGACTGGGGCGCTTCGGACTCCTGTCCCGCCGCGCCCGGAACACAGTGGCGGGCAAGGCAATCGACGATCTCGGGATCAAGACCGAAGGGCCCGACCAGAGCGTCGCCGAACTGTCCGGCGGCAATCAGCAGAAGGTGGTGTTCGCCCGTGCGCTGGCCACCGAGCCCGCGGTGCTGGTGCTGATCACGCCGACGGCGGGCGTCGACGTCCGGTCGAAGGAGACGCTGCGCGGTGTCGTGCGCGACGCCGCGGACCGGGGCACCGCCGTGCTGGTGGTGTCGGACGAACTCGACGATCTGCGCGACTGCGACCGCGTCCTGGTGATGGTGCAGGGCCGGATCGCCGCGGAATTCGAGCAGGGCTGGGGCGACAAGGAACTCGTCGCCGCGATGGAAGGACTGTCATGACCCCGATCGCCACCGGGCGCGAATCCGCCGCCCGCGCGTCCACCGCGACCCGGCGGCCGGCGCTGCGCTGGGGCGCGCTGCGCGACTTCCTGCTGGTGCCGCCGATCCTGCTGGTGCTGGTGGTCGGCTACTTCATCAACACCAACTTCGTGTCGTCGACCAACCTCACCAACGTGCTGACCTCGATGAGCGGCATCGCGCTCATCGTGCTGGCCGAGGTGCTGGTGCTGGTCGTGGGCCGGATGGACCTGTCGCTCGAGTCGACCTTCGGGCTCGCCCCCGGCGTCGCCATCTGGGCGACCATGGGCACCGCCAAGGTGGGCGCCTACACCTGGACCTCGCCGTGGATGGCCATCCCGATCGCGCTACTCGTCGGGCTCGCCGTCGGCGCGCTGAACGGCGTGCTGATCGTGCGGTTCGGGCTGAACGGCTTCATCGTCACCCTCGCGATGCTCATCGCCCTGCGCGGCCTGCTCACCTTCCTCACCGAAGGCTTCACGCTCACCAAGATTCCGCCGTCGGTCGAATGGCTCGGCAACACCCGGATATTGGGTGTTCCGGTCGACGTGGCGGTCTGCCTGGCGCTGTTCCTCGTCGGCTATCTCGTGCTCACCTATACGACGGCCGGGCGGGCACTCTATGCCGTCGGCGGCAACGAGGCCGCCGCGCGGGCCGCGGGCATCCGCACCGACAACGTCGTCATCGCCGTGCTGGTCGTCGCGGGCGGGCTCGCCGCGATCGGCGGACTCATCTACTCGGGGCAGTTCGCCAGCGTGCAGGTGAGCCAGGGCGATGGGATGATCTTCCAGGTGTTCGCCGCCTGCGTGATCGGCGGAGTCGCGCTCAACGGCGGGCGCGGCTCGGTGCTCGGCGCGTTCTTCGGCGTGCTGATCCTCACGCTGATCCAGAAGCTGCTGTCCTACGGCGGGGTGAGCGCCGACTCGCTGAAGTTCATCAACGGCGCGCTGATCCTGGTCGCCCTGGTGATCACCCGCATCGCCAGCGGACGACGGCAGGAGTGAGCGTGCGAATCGCGTTGCACACCAAGCTGAAACCGGGTGCCGCGGCGGAGTATGAGGCGGCGCACCGTGCGGTGCCTGCCGAGCTTGTCGCCGCCATCAAAGATGCCGGAGCCACGTCCTGGACTATCTGGCGCAGCGGCACCGATCTGTTCCATGTGATCGACTGTGCCGCTTACGATCTGCTACTGAGCCGGTTGGCGGAGCTGCCCGTCAACATTGCCTGGCAGCTGCGGATCAACGAGTATCTCGAAGCGTCGCACGACTACTCGGAAGTCGGGACTGATGCGGCGCTGCCAGTCGTGTGGGAGCTAGGCGGGTGAATGACGTAGCCGACATCGTCCTCGGCGGAGCGGGATACGCGGGCCTGTTTCGCGCGGTCGACGAGAAGGATGCCCAGGCGGGCATCGCGGCGGCCTGGGACGCGGGAATTCGCGCCTTCGACACCGCCCCGCATTACGGTGCGGGCAGCAGCGAAGAACGTCTCGGCCGGTTCCTGCGATCGCGGGCGGAGTACACGATATCGACGAAGGTGGGACGGCTGCTCTATGACGATCCATCGGCCCTCGATGGTGTCGATGACTTCTATGGAGCACCGAAACGCTCACGGCGGCGGGACTATTCGGCGGCAGGCATACGGCGATCATTGGAAGACTCACTGGAACGACTCGGCCTGGACCGGGTCGACCAGCTACTGATCCACGACCCGGACAACCATCAGGATCAAACACTGGCCGAGGCGATCCCCGAACTGGTCCGGATGCGCGACGCCGGCACGGTCTCCGGCATCGGAGTCGGCGTCAACGACGTGGACGTAGCACTGCGCTTCATGCGGGAAACCACTATCGATCATGTAATGATCGCAGGCAGATACACATTGCTCGACCGGCGAGCGGAAGCCGAGCTACTCCCAGAATGCGCGCACCGCGGCGTTCGAGTTCTCGTCGCCGGTGTCCTGAACAGCGGAATCCTGGCTGACCCGTTGCGCAGAGCCACCTTCGACTACCGGCCCGCCCAGCGCCACATCATCGAACGCGCACAGACGATGGACCGACTCTGCGCGAAATACGACGTCCCGCTGCGTGCGGCCGCCCTACAGTTCCCACGCCGGAACCCAGCGGTCGCCGCCACCGTCATCGGCGCGGGCACCAAGACCGAAGTCGAGGACACCATCGCAATGCTGAACACCGTTGTCCCAGAAGACCTCTGGCGCGCCCTGGACCGATGCGCATGACCCGCCGCGACTCAGCCTGCCGCGCGGCGCAACCACTCCATCACGCCCGCCACGTGGGCGAGGGCGCGGGCCTGCGCCAGTTCCGGGTCGCGGGCGGCGATCGCGTCACAGATGCCGCGATGCTCGGCGACGGTGCGCTCGAACGCCCGCTCCTCGGTCATGCCGCGCCAGATCCGGGCCCGCGTCGTCGGCAGCGACAGCGAATCCAACAGGGAGGCAAGCACTTTGTTGCCAGAGGCGGCGGCGATGGCGGCGTGGAACTCGAGATCCAGCGCGACCAGCTCGGTCACCGAGGTGGTCTCCGGCACGACGAGGGTGCGCAGGTGCGCGATCCCCTCCTCCGTCATCGACTGCGCGGCCAGGGCGGTGGCGGCGGGCTCGAGGATGCGCCGGATGCCGAGCACGTCCAATACCGAGTTGTCCTGGTGGAATTCGAGCAGAAAGCTCATCGCGTCGAGCAGCGACTTCGGCTCCAGGCTGGCCACATAGGTGCCGTCGCCCTGCCGCACGTCCAGGATCCGGACCAGCGACAGCGCCCGGACCGCTTCGCGCAGCGAGTTGCGCGAGACGCCGAGCTCCGCGGCGAGGTCCGCTTCGCGGGGCAGCCGGGCGCCGGGCTCCAGATCGCCCGAGATGATCATCGCCTTGATCTTCGCAATCGCGTCGTCGGTAACCGACACCTGTTTCCTTCGCCCTCGAGGATGTGAAGCTATGCCTCCGATGACTGTAGACTCTCATGTCCATATTTGGCGGGTGGACGGCGGAACATTCGGCGTCGAGTACGACTGGCTCACCGAAACATCGGATGTGTTGTATCGAAATTACACCCTGGCGGATGTGCAGCCAGAGTTGACCGAGCATGGTGTCGGCGCGATCGTCTTGGTCCAGGCCGCCGATTCGCTCGCCGAAAATCGCGCGTTGCTGGCCGCCGCGACGGCCTCGCCGCACCCGACCGCCGTGGTCGGCTGGCTGCCGCTGCATCGGCCCGAGCTCGTCGCCGCCGAACTGCCCGGGCTGCGTGCGCATCCCGAGTTCGTCGGCGTCCGGCACATGATCCACCGCGACCCGGATCCGAAATGGCTACTGCGCCCCGAGGTTTCGGATGGCCTCGCGCAGCTCGCCGAGGCGGGCTTGGTCTTCGACGCGGTGGCCGAGCGACCGGACCTGCTCGCACAGATCCCACTGATCGCCCGCGACCACCCCGACCTGACCATCGTCCTGGACCACCTGGGCAAGCCGCCGATCGCGACCGGCGACTGGCAACCGTGGGCCGACCTGCTCGCCGAGGCCGCCACCCAGCCGAACGTGGTCGCCAAGATCTCCGGCCTGGCCACGGTATCCGGCGCCGAGATCACCGCCCGACGCTGGCAGCCCTACGTCGATCACGCGGTGGCCTGCTTCGGGCCGGAGCGCCTGATGGTCGGCGGCGACTGGCCTTTCACGCTCACCGCCGCGTCGTATCGGACCGTCTGGCAGACCACTCTGGCGACGCTGGCCCATCTGACGCCCGCCGACCGCGTGCAGATACTGACCGAAGTCGCTTGGCGCACTTACCAACTGCCGCTCGCCCCGACCTGGATGACCGAAGGAGAACCCGAATGAAATTGCAGCGCATCGGCGAAACAGGTGCCGAGCGGCCGATCGCTGTCGACGGCGAATACGCCTACGATCTGAGCTCGCTCACCGCGGACATCGACGGTGACTTCCTCGCCGCGGACGGCATCGAAGCCGTCGGCGCAGCGCTGGCGGCGGACCGACTGCCCCGCGTCGATATCGCGGGCGAGCGCGTCGGTGCCCCGATCGCCCGCCCGCAAGCGGTGTGGTGCGTCGGCATGAACTACGCCGCGCACGCCGCAGAGTCGGGTTCGGCACCGCCGCAGACCCCCGTCGTCTTCTTCAAGACCCCGAACACCGTGGTCGGCCCGTACGACGACGTGCTCATCCCGCGCGGCTCCGAAAAGACCGATTGGGAAGTAGAACTCGCGGTGGTGATCGGCCGCCGCGCCCGCTACCTGGACTCCGTCGACGAGGCGATGAATCACATTGCCGGATACACCATCTCGAACGACGTCTCCGAACGCGCCTTCCAACTCGAACAATCGGGCGGGCAGTGGTCGAAAGGCAAGTGCTGCGAGACCTTCAACCCGCTCGGTCCCGCCCTCGTCCCACGCGACCAGCTCGACCCGGGCAACCTGCGCTTGCGTTCCTTCGTGAACGGCGAAGCCCGCCAGGACTCCAGCACCGCCGACCTCATCTTCGACGTCGGCTACCTCGTCTGGCATCTGTCCCAGTACGCGGTGCTCGAACCGGGCGACATCATCAACACCGGAACCCCGGCGGGCGTCGCCCTTTCCGGTCGTTTCCCGTACCTGCGTGACGGTGACGTGGTGGAGGTCGAGATCGAGGGGATCGGCCGGGCGCGGCAGCGATGCCGCAACGCCATGCGGGCGCGCGAATCATCGCCACCGGCCTCGGTCGAGGCGTGAGCTATTCGGCGGCAAGGACTTCCAGCGCCCGGTCCACGTCTTCGGCAACGTTGTACAGGTGGAACGAGAAGCGCAGCCCACCGTTTCGCGCCGAGGTGACGACATCGGCCTGCTCCAGGCGTGTTGCCGCATCACCCGCACCGGGGACCGTGACGATAGGCGAGCGGCTCGGCACCCAGGTGAGGCCGAGCTCGGTCAGTCCGGCGCGGAAACGATCGGCCAGCTCGAGGTTGTGCGCGTTGATCTTCTCGACCGTCAACTCCTCGATCAGCGAGATCCCCGCGCTCGCCGCGACCACACCGAACCAGTCGGGGGTCGAATCGAAGCGACGGGCGGTGCTCGGCAGCTTCGCCGGGCTGTACATCTCGGCCCACGGATCCGCGGCCGCGTACCAACCGGGCGCGACCGGCCGGATCGTCTCGATCGCCTCGGGTGCCGCGGCGAAGAAGGCGACGCTGCGCGCGCCGATCAACCACTTGAACGTCGCGCACACCCAGTAGTCCGCGTCGGCCAGGCTCAGCGGCAGCCAGCTCGCCGCCTGCGTGGCATCCACCAGCAGCCGGGCGCCGTGCGACCGAGTGGCCGCGCGCAGCGTCGGCAGATCCGTCATCCGCCCGTCCGCCGACTGCACCACGCTCACCGCGACCAGCGCGGTCTCCGGCCGCACCTCCTCGGCCAGCCGCTCCAGCGGCACCACGCGCACCACCAGGTCGCCGCGGTGCAGGAAAGGCATGCTGACCGAGGCGAATTCCCCCTCGGCGACCAGCACCTCGGCGCCCGGCGGCAGCGCGACGGCGACCGGGCCGATCAACTGGGCGACAGTGCTGCCGAACGCGATGTCGTCCGCGGTGGCACCCGCCAGCAGCCGCGCGTACGACTCCCGCAGGCGGGGCACCAGATGATCGTTCGTCGAGGGACCGCCGCGGCCCGCTGCCCATTGCGCGTTCATGTCACGGATCGCGGTCAGTGAGCGCGCGGACGGCAGCCCATACGAGGCGGTGTTGAGGTAGCTGACTTCGGATGAGAACTCGTTGGGCGCAAGGGAGGACATGGTAGGAGCATCCGCCGCCGTCGCGGACCAGTCCAGCGCCAGCACCCCGAAAGTGGACCGTTATGTCGGCATCAGCGCCCGGATCTGGTCGCGCAGCGTCGCCGCGGTCTCGGCGATCCGCTCGTTCTCCAGCGCGTCGGCGTCCGGCGGGACGGGCGCTCCGAAGGTCAGTACGACGAGGAGCCGGTCGAATATCGAGGCGATACGTGCCAAGTCGTCGTTGCTGAGCGATGGGTCGGGCAGATGCTGTGCCATCGGGATGAGGATGGATGCCGATGCGGCCGCGGCCGCGCGTTGGCGGCGTCGTTCACCGTCGACGTCCGGACAGCCTGCGACGAACGAGGTTTCGTGGTGCCGCAGGGCAAGGGCATACCAGATCTCGGCGATATCGATGCGGTGATCGTGGTCGTGCAGGTTGGCGTAGACGGTGCGCGCCAGGGCGCCGGCGCGATCGGCGGCACTGACTTCGGTTGCGCCCCAGGTGAGTCCGATGAGCCGGACCAGCGTGGTCGCCATGCGTTCGAGGTCGGCATCGGTGAATGCGGGATCGGGCAGGGCCTCGGCCATCGGCGCCAGGATCGCGAGGGCCTGTGCGGCGGCATTGCGTTGGCTGAGTTGTTCGGCGGCGGGATCGGGGCAGTTCGGATGGAAGGACACCTCGTGGTGGTATTGACTTTCTCCGGTCCAGGAGCCGGCGATATCGAGGCGATGATCGCCGGGCAGCTGCGCGAAGAGGTCGCGGCTGAGGGCGGTGGCGGCGGCCGCGTCGGTGGCGGTGGGGGAGCCGAAGGCGAGGTAGCCGCTGAGATCGGCGATGGTGGCCGCCAGGTCGGCGCGTTGCTGTTCGGTCGGGTTGTCCTCGGTCGCCAGGAATTGATAGATCGGCCAGGCATTGTGGGCGGCCGCGAGCTGCACGGGGATGTCGTGGGGATGCGCGGCTTGCGCGGTCGCGTGCCATTGGCCCGCGCCGGCGCGGAGGGCGTCGCTGCTGATCGTGTGGTCGTCGAGGCGTGCTCGCCGGAAGTGGTCGACGTTCTCCATCGTGAGCGCGTGCGCCGCACGGTAATTCGAGTCGTGGAACAGCTTCAGGGCCCGCTGGAGATAGGCCCGTGTGAGGTTCTGGTACCACGACGCGCAGGCGGGAGTGCCGGTTCGCTTGGCGTGGATGGGGTTTCGGAAGTCGAGTCGCAACGGCGCGTCGCAGTCCGGATAGCTGATCTCCAGGTAGCCGGTATGCATGTCGGACCTGAGGTAGGGACCCTGGACCAGCGGCAGCCCAGTGAAAACGTCCAGTGTGGTCTGCGTGTGGTCGACGGTGAACGGCGTGATGTAAGGCCGGTACTTGATTTCGGTGAAGAACCTGAAGGTGAAGCTTTCGTCGTTGGGCGCGACGAAGACGTATTGTCCTTCTACCGCAAGAGGATCGGGAAAGGTGTTGCGCTCGAGGATCTTCCGGGTCCACTCGGTGAAATCTGTCGTGGCCTCGGTGGCGTAGATCAGGCCGAGGTTGTCCATCGTGCCCGCACCCGAGGACGTCCGGTAGGCCGCGACATAGAAGCCTAGCTTCCCGTAGTCCGGCATGTCGGTGTTGAAATTCATGAAGTACCACGGGCCCTGGGCCGGCGTGAGCGTCAATTGCAGCCACTTATCGGGAATGCGGAGGTTGACGCCGCAGGCGAAGCCGTGCTCGACGGCGGTGTTCACCGCATTGCGCGAGTCCGGCCACGGATCGAACCGGATCAGTTCGTGGAACAGCACATCGGCGCGAGTCGGCATCAGCGTGGTGGCCTGGGCGATGGCGGTGCCGTTGGTGCCGGTGAACAGTTCGACATCGGAATCGGAGCTCGACCCGCTGTTGAGGAACATCCCACCCGCGGTCAGCAGGAACGACCGCGACTTGAAGTACGTCTCCACACCGGGATCGGTCTCTTCGCCATGCGGCGCGGTGGGCCGCGGACCTTGGAAGAAACGGTGCTGCACAGCCGGATACGTGGTCATCGCGAGGACATACGCCGCGGCGGGCGGACGGTAGGTCGACGTGCCGACGATCAGTCCCTCGATCGCCCACTCGTTGGGGAATCCCGGATACGGCGTGCCGTCCGGCGCCGACGGACCGGCATACATCTGCCAGAACCCGGTGTGCGGATGGCCGTGAATGTCGTAGAGGTCATCGAGATCGGAGTGTTCCTTGCGCCGCCGGAACGGCCCGACTTGCCGCTTTCGGTTGCTGGAGACCGCGAACTTCACGGCGAGATAGTCGAGCACGATGCGCGCGCCGACGGTCATGGTGTGGTCGGTGGCGAACTCGTAGAGGTTCAGCACCGCATGCGTCGACTGTCGTTGGTAGGTACGGGAATTGAACTCGATGAAGTCGTGACAGGCGCGGTCGTGCAGATAGCTGAACAGCTAGTCGAACATGCCGTTGGCCAGATTGTCGTACCGGGCGTCCCCGGTGCGCTGGAACAGGTATTGGTTGGTCAGATACCGGGTCGACTCGATCATCAACAGGTGGTTTTCGGTTTCCGGGCCGAGAAATACGCCGTAGGACACTGTTTCGATGTCGGGGTCGTGCGGTCCCCTGATGGCCGGGGGCACCAACTCCCGGAACAGATGATCACGTTGACTGTCGGTGACCAGCGCCGGGTAGCGAAAGGCGATCGGCATCAGGCCCTTGAGGGTCATGTCGTAGTCGCGATCAGTGCCAACCTGGCCGAGCGGGATGTCGTGCAGGGTGACCGCCACGATGAGACGGCTCGGCCATTCGCCTGGGGCACACCGGAAGTCGCTGTCCTGCCCGGCCGCGTGCAGATGCGCGGTCAACACCGCGGTGATGTCCTCGCCGTTGTTCTGCCGGAACAGCTCGACCGGGCGATCCCGAATGAAGCGCCGCGCCAACGCTTCCGTGCGTCCGGACTGGCCGGCGTACCCGTGCTCGGGACTGCCGTCGAGCGCGGGCATCGCGTCCTGCACCGGGATCGCGTGAAAGGTCAACTGCAGGCCGAACTTCCGGCCTTCCGGGTCGGTGACCCGAATCAGGTACTGGCCGTCCGGGTGCTTCGGATAGAACCGCATATGGCTCGAACTGGCCGCATCGTGGGCCCAATCGAACCAGAGCGCGTCCGGATACAGCGCCGGAGCCTTGAACTCGGGCTCCGCCGAACCGGAGTCGAGGCAGATCGCCTCGAACAGGGACAGGTCGACACTGCCCACCGGATAAGGATTGACGTTCGGAATATGGCCCCAGTGCGTCACGATGAACGGACCACGCTGATACGCGAGGATGGCCATCTCCGGCCCGAGATCGGGGTAAGCGGCAATGGTGCCGCGTTCGAACCGCTGGACGTGATAGTTACCGCCACCGACTTCCTCGGCGGCCACCGGCAGGCCGAGCGGTCCGTCCCAGGCACCGAACAGATGCCAACGCTCGGCGATCAATCCGGTCACCGGCGGGTGCTCGCTCGGCGCCTCGCCCGCCGTGACACCGACGGCGACGCCGACGAGCGCGGTCCAGCCCTGCAGGCTGCGCTCTCCGGAAAACACGGTCGGGCCGTCGCAGCCCTTCACCCGGAACAGATACGAGCCGAAACCCTGCAGCCGCACCCACACTCGCCCCTGGGTCGGCCGGACGATCTGCAGGTTGATGTGCGGCCCCTCCAGGCCGTCGTGGCTGACCTCATAGCGGAAGTAGTCGTAATGGAAGGTGTCGACGATCTTCCACTCGAACACCGCGACATCCCACAGCCGGGCCGCGCCGAGGATGGCCCGCTGATCGCGCGACCACGCGATGGAGCCGCGCTCATAGGACTGCCGCCGCCCCACCGGATCGACGATGTCGTACACCGGACCGGTCGGGCGGCCGTAGGGACCGAATTCGGCACCGGTTTCGCGCCAGTAGTCCTCGATCAAGCCGTCGAATTCGCTGCCTGACATAGCCGGTCCTCCTGCTGAGGCGATGGCCGACGACGACCCGCCACGAACCCGAACTAGTCAGTATGCGCGGATTGCCCTATTTCGGCGTCGGTGTCGCCCACATATTCGACAGCAATTGATGGCTGGGCGTGTCGGCGAGCGACTGCATCGATTCGTAGATCCGTTGGTAAGTGGTCGAGGTGATGCGCCAGCTGCCGTCGGCGTCGAGGCGGTAGGTGTCGGAGTAGTACCCGGCACCGCGGATCAGCACGCCGTATTCGGTGGCGATGACGGTGTCCTCGAAACCCCATGAGCCAGTGGCCGTCTCGCCGTCGACGGCGATCTCGGGATGGCTCGCGATATGCACCGTGACCACCGACCGGCCGAGGTTCTCCCGCATGAACGCGGTGATGGCCGCGCGACCGTCCAGGTTGAGCGGTTCGCCGAGTGCGTGGGTGCCGTAGCGGCCCACGGCGTCGACGGCGAGGGTGTCGGCGAACTCGTCCCACCGTTTTAGGTCGAGCGTCCGAAAGTATCGGTACTTGAGTTGACGGACGGCTTCGATGGCGGCGAGATCCATCTGCTCAGCCTGGCACGCCACCGCGTGCCAGACAATAACCTGTTCTACTTTCGCGGCCCGGAGGTGTCCCGCGTCGACCGATGGGTACTCGACTCGATGAGGCATGCCGAAGCCAGCGCATGCGCTCACCGCACCGAAAGTCTCGTCACGATCGGGAGTTTGCCTTGAAGAGCCCTGTTACCTCGCCCAACCCGCACGATCCGTCGCTCGATCAAGCGGTCGCGCTGCACGCCGCGGCGACCCGTCTGGAGGAAGAGTTCGACGGCCTCATCGGCGACGACGCCATCGAACAGTTCCTCCGCTCGGCCTACGACCACGTCGCCGACCACGCCACCATCGACAACTTCCTCCCGCTGCTCGCCGAGCGCTACACCCGAGAGTGGTTGTACGCCTTGGTCGGCCAGCACGACAGCACGGCATAGCTGTCAAGCTTCGCTCCCGGCTACCGAGAAGATCCGTAGTGGTCTCCGTAGTTTCCGGGATTCCACTTCGTGCGCGCCGAGGCACTGTGATGGGTGACACAAACGTGATCTAAGCTCTAGGCGAGCACCACAGTGGAGGTGAGCTATGACGGTCGAGGCGGTAACCTCTCCCGAATCCGGCGAGTTATCGGGACCGGTGTCCGCTCGGCCGCCGCAGCCACCGGTGTCCATGATCGAACGAATGACGTTGATACTGGACGCTTTCGACGGCGCGACACCGACGCTCACCCTACTCGGATTGTCCGAACGCACCGGCCTGCCACGTTCCACGGTGCATCGCATCCTCGACCAGATGATCCGACTACGCTGGCTCGCGCACGCACCTGGCGGCTATCGACTGGGCATGCGCACCCTCGAGCTCGGCGGACTTGCCGCCGACCACAACGAGATTCGCGATGTGGTCAGCCCGCTGCTGCACGATCTCTGTCAACGCACCGGCATGGTCGGACACCTCGGCGTGCTCGACGGTCGCGAGGTGCTCTATCTCGACAAGGCGGGCGGCCGGTTCGCCGCCACGGTGCCGACCCGGCTCGGCGGCCGAATGCCCGCGCACTGTACGGCACTCGGCAAGGCGCTGCTCGCGTCGCTCGAGCCGAGCATCGTCGAGACGTCGTTCCGTGATCACCTGCCGCAGCTGACCGCCCGAACCATTTGCGACAGAGCCGAATTGCACCGCGAGCTCGCCAGGATCCGGCAGCGGCAGGGCGTCGCGGTGGACAACGAGGAATCGGTGGCGGGCATTGCCTGCGTCGCCGTTCCTATTCGCGGTCGCGGTGCCGCGGTGGCCGCACTGTCGTTGTCCGGTCAAATCGGCAGCGAGCGAGCGGCTTTGGATACCGCGCGGCTGGCCCGCGTGCTGGTCGAGGTCGCGCACGAGGCCGGTCGATCCCTCTTCCCGCGCCACGCCCGCTGGCGCTGAGCCGCGGCGGTTACCCGCTCAGTGCGGGATCGCGTCGATGATGGCCCGCGCGCCTTGGCGGAGCAGATCCGCGCCGACGAAGAAGCCGAGCGCCTGCGGGTCTTCCGGGACACCCCAATGATGGGAGTCCAGCCACTTGGCACCGTCCAGACTGAATACCTTGCCGTGCAGGGTGAGTCGGCCGGTGCGGTCGGTGGTCGCGTAACCCGCGATGGGGGAGTTGCAGTGCCCTTGCAGCGCGTGCAGCATTGCGCGCTCGGCATCGGCCTGGCGATGCGTGTCCGGGTCGTCGAGACGCGCGGACAGCTCCAGCAGTTCGGTGTCGCCGGCCCGGCATGCCAGCGTGATGATGCCAGCGCCGATGGGCGGGCACATGGTGTCCAGGTCCAGCGTTTCGGTGATCCGATGGGCCTGGTCGACGCGGTGCAGGCCGGAGACGGCCGCGATCAGCACGTCGATGTGGCCCTCTTCGAGGCGCGCCAGCCGGGTATTGACGTTGCCGCGCAACGGCTTGACCGTCAGGTGCGGGTAGTGCAGGCGCAGCTGCGCGGCCCGGCGCACCGAGCTGGTGCCGACGACGGTGCCCTCGGGCTGGTCGGCCAGCGGGGCGCCGTTACCGGTGATGATCGCGTCGTGCACGTCGTCGCGCGGCAGATATCCGGCGAACGCCAACCCCTCCGGCACCGGAATATCGCCGGGGATGTCCTTGAGACAGTGCACCGCGAGATCGGCCTCGTCCACCAGCAGCGCGTGGTCGATCTCCTTGACGAAGGCGCCCTTGCCACCGAGCTTGGCCAGATCACCCATCCAGCGATCACCCGCGGTGGTGACCTTGACCAGCTCACTGTCCATCCCCTGCGCGGCGAGCAGTGCGGCAACCTGCTCCGCCTGGGCCAACGCCATGGGGCTGGATCGAGTGGCGATCCGAATAATGCGCGAACGCGACATGCCGCGCACGTTACTCCAGCCCGCCCCGGCAAGCCGCACCACCTCTGATTTGCGGCACCGAGAATCGCATGCGATTTCCGGTGCGAGAAATCGGAAATGGTGCGGCGCGGCCGTACTGGCGCGGTGACAATAGGGCGACGGCACTCGGAGTAGGAGCATCGCGTGATGTACAGCGACGAACATCAGGAGTTCCGGGCGATGGTCCGGCGTTACGTCGAGCAGAAGATCAATCCGCACGTGGACGAGTGGGAGCGGGCCGAAATGATGCCGCTGCACGAGATCTTCGCGGACATGGCCAAGCTCGGCATCCTCGGGCTGGAGTACGACCCGGCCTATTCGGGGCAGGGCGCCGACCATCTGTTCACCGTGGTGCTGTGCCAGGAACTGGGTCGCGTCGCGCACGGGTCGTTTCCGATGGCGCTCGGCGTGCACGTCGCGATGGCGACGCCGTCGCTGCACGCGCACGGCAGCGAGGAACTCAAGCAGGAGTATCTCGCGCCCGCCATGCGCGGCGAAACAGTCTGTGGCGTAGCGGTTACCGAGCCGGAGGCCGGTTCGGACGTGGCGGGGATCCGGACCAGCGCGCGCCGGGACGGCGACGACTGGGTGATCAACGGGTCGAAGGTGTTCATCACCAATGCCGTTCAGGCGGACTGGTTGTGCACGCTGGTGCGCACCTCGCCGGAGGGCGGGTATCGCGGGATGAGCCAGATCATCGTGCCCACCGACGTGCCCGGCTTCCGAGTGGACCGCAAGCTCGACAAGCTGGGCATGCGCGCCTCCGACACCGGCCTGCTGACCTTCGAGGACGTGCGAGTTCCGGTGCGCAACACCATCGGCGAGATCGGCCGCGGCTTCCAGCAGCAGATGTCGCAGTTCGTGATGGAGCGGATGTTCGCCGCCTACAGTGCGCCGATCAGCTGCGCCTTGCAGTTGGAGCTGACGCGTGACTACGCCAAGCAGCGAAAGGTGTTCGGCCAGCCGCTGACCGCGAACCAATACCTGCAGTACACCTACGCCGAGCTCGCCGCCAAAGTGGACCTGCTGCGCGTCTATACCGAGGCCACCGCTCAGTCCTACACCGACGGTGGTGACGTGACCCGGATGGCCACGATCGCCAAGCTCGAGGCGGGCAGGCTGTCCCGTCAGGTGGCGGACTGGTGCCTGCAGATCCACGGCGGCACGGGTTATATGGAGGAGACCTGGACTTCCCGCGCGTATCGGGACAGTCGGCTGCTGAGCATCGGCGGCGGCGCGGACGAGGTCATGCTGCGCGTGCTCTCGCTGATGGACGGCTTCGCATAGCACGAGTCGGCCCTCGTGACATGGGGTTTCGCGTGGCGACCTGGCTCGGCCGACCGTTGTTTTTCCGGTGGGCCGCAGGAGTGTCCAGTAGTGTGCTGGGCATTTGCCCCATGCTTGCTGAAGCGTGAGTCTTTCACTGCGTAGAATTTTCGTTCCCGACATGCGACGACCGTTCGGCTGCTTTCCTATGGACGTCAGGAGCGACAGTCCGTGATCAGGTGAGCCGTTAGTCGGGGAGCGATGCACCGGATACCGATCAACCAACGACACTTCCGCTCGGGGTGGCTGTGGTCCGCGATCGGCTTGGTCGCCATCGCGGGCGTGGCCGTATGGCTGACCCGCCCGGAGCCGCTGCACTGCGATACGCCGAACGCGCTGGCCCAGTCGGCGACCTCGAATGTGCTGGTCCAGTCGCCGACCTCGCGAACGCCATTGGCTACCAGCAGCATTGAGCCCACTGCGGCTCCTGCGGCGGAACCACAACCCGTCGTCTCGGGCGAGGCGCGCTTCTATGCGTTCAGCCCGGGAGTTTCCTGCTCGTTCCCGGGGCTACCGATGGACGGCTTCTATGTAGGGATGTCGACGCCGGAGTTCGGCAAGGCCGATCCGTGCGGCGCGTACCTCGACATCCAGGGGCCGCGCGGTGACGTGCGGGCGCTCATCGTGGACCGTTGCCCGGCATGTGCTCCGGGACAACTGGATTTGAGCGTCGCGGCCTTCACCCAGCTCGCCGATCTGTCCGACGGCGTGGCGAAGGTCCGCTACAGCGTGGTACGCAATCCGGAGCCGCCGCCGGAGCTGTTCTATCAGGTGAAGCCGGACTCCAGCAGCGCCTGGTTCGCGATCCTGTTCAGTGGATCGGGGAACCCGTTGCGGGAGGTCGCTATTCGGCCGAACACCGGCGGCGCGTGGCAGAGCCTCACCCGGGGCATGGACAACTACTGGTCCATCTCCCGCGCCGGGAATGGACCGTTCGACGCGCGCGTCACCGACGTGCACGGCGACCAGGCGGTGATTCTCGGTATCACCCTGCAGCCGGGTACCCGCGCGACCGGCACTCGGCTCTATGCCGAGACGCCGCCGCCCGTCCCTTCCGAAACCACTCAGCCGCAGCTGATTCCGCCGCCGACCTCGCTGGCCGCCGCCTCGCAGCAACCGTCCGCGAGCTGCAAGCCCTAACGCAGTTTCGCGGCGAGTGCCTTGCCCGCGGCGCGCCCGGAGAAGATGCAGCCGCCGAGGAAGGTGCCTTCCAGCGCGTTGTAGCCGTGCACGCCGCCACCGCCGAACCCGGCCACCTCGCCCGCCGCGTAGAGGCCGGGGAACTCGGTGCCGTCCGGGCGCATCACCTGCGAGTCGAGGTTGGTCTGCAAGCCGCCCAACGTCTTTCGGGTGAGGATGTTCAACCGCACCGCGATGAGCGGGCCTGCCTTCGGGTCGAGGATGCGGTGCGGCTTGGCGACCCGGCTCACCTTGTCGCCGAGGAACTGGCGCGCGTTGGTGATCGCCATCAGTTGGCTGTCCTTGGAGTACTTGTTCGCCACCTCCCGGTCCCTGGCGACGATTTGCTGTTCGAGTGCGTCGTAGTCGAGCTGCGGGCCCCGCGCGATCTTGTTCATCCCGGCCACCAGCTCACGCAGGTTGTCCGCGACCACGAAGTCGACGCCGTGCTGCTTGAACGCCTCCACCGGACCGGGCGCGCCCTTGGCGAGTCGGCTCTTGAGGGTGAATTTGAGGTCCTTGCCGGTGATGTCGGGATTCTGCTCCGAACCCGACAGCGCGAATTCCTTCTCGATGATCGACTGGGTGAGCACGAACCAGGAGTAGTCGTAGCCGGTGGCCAGGATCTCCTTCATCGTGGACATGGTGTCGAAACCGGGGAAACACGGTGCGGGCAAACGCTTTCCGTTCGCGTCGAACCAGAGCGAGGACGGCCCGGGGATGATTCGGATGCCGTGGTCGGGCCAGATCGAGTCCCAGTTGTTGATGCCCTCGGTGTAGTGCCACATGCGATCCCGGTTGACGATGGCGCCGCCCGCCGATTCGGTGATGCCGAGCATCCGCCCGTCCACGTGCGCCGGTACGCCGGAGATCATCGTCTCCGGGCATTTGCCGAGCCGCTCGGTGGGCCAGTTGCGCCGGATCAACTCGTGGTTGTGCCCGATGCCACCGGAGGTGACGATCACCGCCTTGGCCCGGAACTCGAACTCGCCGAAAATGTTTCGCGACGACGCCTTACCGCGCTCGAGATCCGTCTCCTCCAGCACGCTGCCACGTACCCCGACCACGGCGCCGTCCTCGACGATCAGCTCGTCGACCCGATGCCGGAAACTGAAGCCGACCAAGCCTTTCCGCTCACCTTCGAGCACCGGCTCGGCGAACACCCGCACCACCTCGGGCCCAGTGCCCCAGGTGAGGTGGAAGCGCGGCACCGAATTGCCGTGCCCGTCGGCGAAACCGCCGCCGCGCTCGGCCCAGCTGATCAGCGGCGTCACCCGCAGCCCGAGTTCGTGCAGATACTCGCGCTTCTCGTCGGTCGCGAACCGCACGTACGCCTGTGCCCACTGCCGGCCCCACCGATCCTCGTCGTCGCGGTCGAAACCGGCGGAGCCGAGCCAATCCTGCAGCGCCAGGTCATAGGAGTCCTTGATGCCGAGGCGCCGCTGCTCCGGGGTATCCACCATGAACAGCCCGCCGAGCGACCAAAACGCTTGCCCGCCGAGGTTGTTGCGATTCTCCTGGTCGAGCACGAGCACCTTGCGGCCCGCCTTGACCAGTTCGTGGGTCGCGACCAGGCCGGCCAGCCCGGCGCCGACGACGATGACGTCTGCCTGGGTGGCGAATGCGGAATCGGACATGTTCATCCTTCGAGTTCGGTGCTGTAGGCCAGCACGACGTGGTAGATGAGGTCGGTACGTCTGCGCCGCACGACGCGGCTGCGCGGTTCCATGAGCACCTGCACGCTGGTGCCGTCGTGCACGGCGACGAGCGCCTGGCCGAGCGCCTCCGGATCGGGCACAGTGCGGCCGATCTTGGCCAGCCCGGCGACGATGGTCGGCATCAAGGCGTTCACGATGGCCTCTTCGCGTGCGGCCATCACCCTGCGCAGTTCGGGATTGCGCAAGGCGTGTGTGGTGAACTCCGCGGTGATCCGATACCAGCCTTCGTCGACCGGGACCGCGCGCTCCAGGCGTTCTATCGAGGTGCGCACGTCTTCGGTGCCGACCGGGATCTCGTCGAGCATCCGCTGCACGCCGTCGAGCATGGCGGCCGAGCGCTGTTCCCACATGGCCAGGAACAGCTCGTCGAGCGAGGCGAAATTGGAGTAGAAGGCGCCGCGGGTGAATCCGGCCCGCTCGCAGACTCGTTCCACGGTGGCCTTGCCGAAGCCCTCCTCGGCGAACGCCTCGTAGGCCGCGGTGAGCAATCGATCCCTGGTCTCGGCGCGGCGGCGGGTGACCCGGGTCGCCGAGGTCTTGGCTTCGGTGGACGACGCCAACGGGCACCTCCTCTGGCGCGACCGGCGAGCGCCGGTCAAATGGATACAGAAATGTATTCAATACATAAATGTATCAGAAGCGGAGCTGTGACGTGGCGAAATCGGACGAGTAGGGTGGGCGCAGCTCGATACGACCGTGCATCCTGACCACGAGGGGAGATCGGTATGAACGAGGTTGCCGGGACCGCATCGATGAGCGGCTGGCGGGTGCGCCGCCCCGGGCCGATCGACGCGGTGCCGTTGGACCTGGTGCGTGAGCCGGTTCCGGAACCCGCGGCCGACGAGCTACTCGTGCGCGTGCTGGCGTGTGGGGTGTGCCGCACGGATCTGCACGTCGCCGAGGGGGACTTACCGGTGCATCGGGTAGGGGTGGTGCCCGGACATGAGGTGGTCGGGGAGGTCGTTGCCGTCGGTTCGGCCGTTGGTTCGGCGGCGGAGGAGTCGCGGTTCACCGAGGCCTTCGCCGTGGGTGACCGTGTCGGCATCGCTTGGTTGCGGCACACCTGCGGTGCCTGCAAGTACTGCCTGCGCGGTGCCGAAAACCTCTGCCCGCGTTCGGAATACACCGGCTGGGACGCGGACGGCGGTTACGCCGAATTCGCCACTGTGCCAGCGACTTACGCGCTGCGGCTACCGGAGGGTTACGCCGATACCGAGCTGGCGCCGCTGCTGTGCGCGGGCATCATCGGTTACCGCGCGCTGCAACGAGCCGAGCTGCCGCCGGGTGGACGTCTCGGTCTTTACGGCTTCGGCGGCAGTGCACATATCGCCGCGCAGGTCGCGCTGGCCCGCGGCGCGGAGCTGCACGTGATGACCCGCGACCCGGCCGCGCAGGAGCTGGCGCGCGAGCTCGGCGCCAACTCGGTGCAGGGTGCCGCGGATCCGCCTCCGGTGCAACTGGATTCGGCGATCTTGTTCGCGCCCGTCGGCACCCTGGTGCCGCCCGCGCTCGAGGCGCTCGATCGCGGCGGCATCCTCGCGATCGCCGGCATCCACCTCAGCGACATCCCGGCCCTGAATTACCAGCGGCATCTGTTCCAGGAGCGGGAAATTCGCTCGGTCACCGCGAACACCCGCACCGACGCGCGCGAATTTCTCACCCTCGCAGGCGAACATCGCATAGAAGTGACCACCCGTGGGTACTCCCTAGGGATGGCAAATGAGGCTCTCGCCGACCTCGCGCACGGACGTTTCACCGGCGCAGCGGTTCTCGTGCCATAGAAAAGGTACAGCAGGACACGATTCGGCGCTGAGTACGCATCGTTCGGGTCGTTTTCCTTGACGGCTCGCTTCGCCGTTCTTACCTTCGCAGATATAGCCGAGTGGCACTTGTCTCTGACAAGTGTCATTCGGCTTCTCACAACGGCGTGAGTGGGTGATCACGATGGCAAACCGGAAGGTAATTCATTTCGAGAAGTGGCGGGTGGTGCAAGCATTCGTTGTGCTACTGCTCGTCGCGGGATTCGGAGCGACGACGGGATTGCCCGCGCTGGCCTCGCCCTGCGCGGCCGTCGACGTCGTAGTCGCCAGGGGCACCCAGGAACCCGGGTACCTCGGTGCGGTGGCCGGTGACCCGCTCTACGACACCCTGCTGCGCACGCTGCCGGTGAGTTCGGTCGCCTACCGGGTCAATTACCCTGCGGACCTGCTGGATCCGGCGTCGATCAGCCGAGGCACCCAGGACATGACCGCGCACGTGCTGTGGCAGGCCGCGGCCTGTCCGGACCAGCGGTTCGTCCTGGTCGGCTACTCGCAGGGCGCGGTGGTCACGCACGGTGTGCTCGGTACCGGCCTGGTGACGGCGATGGGTGGCATCAGCTCGCTGCCGGTCGACCTCGAATCACGGGTCGCCGCAGTGCTGTTGTTCGGTGATCCGCTGCGGCTGACCGGCTCGAACGTGCCGGACCTGTACGCGTGGCGCACCGGAAACTACTGCACGGCCGGTGATCCGGTCTGCACCGGCGGCGGCGATCCGACCCAGCACTCCAACTACGCCTGGGCCATGTGGCCTGCGGCGCAGCTGGTCGCGAGCCGGGTGTAAGTCTCCTGCGCAGCGGGGTCCGACATCTCGTCGGACCCCGCTGTCGGTTGTGCGGGCGCCAATTGTGCGCCTGCACAGCAAATTCTCTGAAACGCCCGCTGTCCTTTTCGATTCGGATACGCTGCGGCGAAATCCCGTGGAACGCGGACAGTTCGAGTGGTGCGGGTCCGGCATGCGTGATAGGAACAGCAAATGTCCGATGATCCCGACATCGCACAAGCCCGGGTATTTCTGGACTTGCTCGCCGCACACGCACGCACCCTCGCACGTGCCATCAATACCGCCGAAAGGACTTTCCAAGCGCAGCGCCTCCGCGAACTACACGCCGAGCTGCACACGGTCCGCCACTGCATCGCCCGAATCCACTACCGCTATCCCGATATCATGCCAACGAACCGCGCCCGAATCTGATTGATCGCCCACCCGATCGCGCACAATTAGCGCAATGCACCGCGCCCCACCACATCAAGCCCCGCGCCGCGCCCGTCCCGCCGCGCCCGTCCCGTTCCGTCTTGCCGCGTCCGTCCCGTCTCGCCGCGTCCGTCCCGTCTCGCCGCGCCCGTCCCGTCTCGCCGCGCCGCGCCGCGCCGCGCCGCGCCGCGCCCAAGATTGCCAGCCGATTCGCGCGCAGCGCACCAACCGACGCGCGGCGCACGCGCAACTACCCTCCCGCCGCTGCAACGTTTCTCAGCATTCGCGCCTACACCAGGCGCTCACAGCGGAAGGGAGCTGGCGACGCACACGGTCTGCCCGACCACGCACGAAATCGCTGGCTGATTCCCCCCAGCGCACCAGTCGCCAACAGCTGCACCCTCACTCGGTATCCGCACTGGCTTTAGGGCCCTAAAGCCAGTGCAGATCCCGAGTCCCGGTGCAGATCCACGCCGCCAACGGCGAGCAAGCTTTGCCCGCGCACGAGTTGTGCTGCCGCGCGCGAGATTGCCAGCAATATCGTGCGCGGCTGTACAGTTCATGCGCGGCGACGACCGTCGGATCATGCGATTGCCCGACCATCGTCTACTTCGATCCGTCCGCCCCCGCCGGGTGATCCCACGGAGCGCCATTACCTTCCACAGGGAGCTGAGGGAGCTGAGCCCCTGTGAAGGGTATGCAGGCTCTG
>NZ_JBITJI010000007.1:0-512765 GCF_044459885.1 Nocardia sp. NPDC050175 | reverse complement strand
GTGAAACCCCGCGCCAGACCGTGAAACCCCGCGCCAGACCGTGAAACCCCGCGCCAGACCGTGAAACCCCGCGCCAGACCGTGAAACCCCGCGCCAGACCGTGAAACCCCGCGCCACACCGTGAAACCCCGCGCCACCCGGCCACCCGCTTCTTGTCCAAAGCGCTTGGGACGCAACCGCAACCCGATCGCGACGTGAGAACCCATCCGTACACCCGTTGTGTCAGCCCCACACCGCCTGTACTGGGTGTGGGGCTGACACAGTGGGTGTACGGCGGTAGCTTCACCACCTCGGGAGCCGAGATTTCGCTGATTTTTGGGCTCTCGAAACGCCACCACAGCCAGATGACCACCTCGGGAACGCGACATCGCGCACCTGACGTGCACCTAAAGCCGGGTACGGCAGGCGACGCGCCCAGCACTACTCACGGGAAAACGTGGATAGGTCTTCAGCTTCTATGAACTGCCCCACCTGCGGAGTCCTAAGAAGCACTTGCCCGGAAAGGTCCACCTTTTCGAGGATCTCTAGGTGTACTGATTCGGGTTGGTGTGCGGAGAGATCTCCGGTGGTGTGCTGTCCCCGAGGTTGTCGACTGGTTCATCGGATGACCGGAGTAGTGCTGGGCACGTGAGGTGGGGTCCCCGACCTTAGTTATCGGTCAGGTGCGCGATGTCGCGTTCCAGCGTGGTCATCTGGCTGTGGTGCTGTTCTCGAGCGCTTTCGAAGGAATAAGCGTGTCGTGTGGAGGTTTGGCGGTCGCTGGATCTCCGATGCGCGCCCTTTGCGGTGGCCGAACACCCTTTCCTTAACCTGCACACCCGCTGTAGCGGGTGAGCGGCTCAGAGAGACGGTGAGCGGCTGAAGAGGGGGTGTGGTCTAGGCGCGTGACGTTGTTGCGTTGCTGGACAACGAGGTTGGGGGTGGTCACCGGACGTGCTTGCGCACGTCCGGTGTTCAGGAGGTGGTGACTACCACTGCAGGCCGGGCACCACCCTGGCCACGCGGGCGGCAGGGCCGGGCATCGACATGAACGGCATGAGGACCGGGGCTAGCACGGTCAGCGGGCTGCGTCCGGGGTTGTCGGCGGGCTTCTTGGACGGCTTCTTGCCCTGTGCCGCAGTGGATTCGCCGAAGAGGCGGAAACCCTGGTGCAGGATTGTTCGCTTGACCGAGGGCATCAGTAGGTCGACGGCCTGGGCGAAAGTGCCTACGGGGGTGTCGATGCGGTGCGGGCGGTCCTCGAGGGCGCGGACCACGATGGTGGCGGCCTGGTCGGGGTCTGGCACCGGCAGGGATTTGTAGAGGTCGGTCGGGGCGATCATCGGGGTGCGGACCAGTGGCATCCGCACCGAGGTGAAAGTGATTCCGACGTCTCGGTTTTCGACCGCGGCGATTTCGCTGAAGTTGTCCAGGGCCGACTTGCTCGCCACGTAGGCGGCGAAGCGTGGCACCTTGGTCTGCACCGCGATGGAGGAGATGTTGACGACGTGGCCGAAGCGGCGGGCCCGCATCGAGGGCAGCAGCGCCAGGATGAGCCGGACCGCGCCGAAGTAGTTGACCGCCATGGTTCGTTCGAAATCGTGCATGCGGTCGGTGGAGTTCAGCACCGAACGGCGGATCGAGCGGCCCGCGTTGTTCACCAGGTAGTCGACGTGACCGTGCTCGGTGAGGATGGTCTGCACCAGCGTCTCGACCCCGTCCGCGTCGGTGATGTCGCACGGATAGTCATGGGCGACACCGCCTTCCGCGCGCACCGAGTCGGCGGCGTCGGCCAGGTCGTCCTTGCCGCGGGCCACCATCAGCACGATGGCGCCACGCCGGGCGACCGCGTGCGCGGTGGCCAGGCCGATGCCCGACGACGCACCGGTGATCAGCACGACCCGGCCGTTCAGCGGCTCGTTGGACACCGCGGGCTGCCCGCGGTGCGCGTCGAGGTGGTCGCGCCAGTACTGCCAGAGCTGGCCGGCGTAGCTGTCGAAGGACGGCACCGACAGTCCGGTGCCGCGCAACTGCGCCCGCGTCGAGTCGGAGATGAACTCCGCCGAGAACGACGTGTGCGGCGCGACGGCGGCCGGAATACCCAACTGCTCCAACAGGAAATCGCGCACCGCGGGCACACCGGGCAGCTGGGCCAGCCCACTCAGCGCACGGGCACTGAGCGGCACCACACCGATGCCGGTTGGCGCGCCCGCCGCGGTGGCCAGCGCGCCGTACACGTCGCTGAACGGCTGCGGTTCGGGGTTGACCAGGTGGAAGGTGCGACCGTCCAGGCCGGGCCTGCGCACCAGGGCGGCCATGGCGGCGGCCACGTAGTCGACCGGCACGATATTGGTCGCACCGAGATCGGGCAGCGGCATCGGCAGCTCCGACGGCAGCGCGGCCAGCCTGGCGATGGCCGGGAAGAAGTAGTACGGGCCGTCGATCTTGTCCATCTCGCCGGTGCGCGAGTCACCGACCACGATCGCCGGCCGGTACACCCGCCAGCGCACGCCCCGCGATTCGCGAACGAGCTTCTCCGCCGCGAACTTGGTCCGGTGGTACGGCGAGGTGAGCTTCTGGCCGAGGTCGAAGTCCTCTTCGAAGTACTTGCCCTTGTGGTCGCCCGCCACCGCGACCGACGAAACATGGTGCAGCACAGCGCCGATCGAGCGCGCCAGGGCCAGCACCGACCGGGTGCCCGCGACATTCGCCGCGTGCGCGGTCTCCTCGTCGGCGGTCATGTCGTAGACCGCGCCGAGATGGATCACATGATCGGCCTCCGGCGCCTCTCTGGTCAGGCCTAGCCCGTCCGCGGTGAGGTCTCCGACCAGCGAGAACACTCGCTCGCCGCCGTTCCATCCGGTGGCGAGGTCGGCAAACTTCTGCAGCGACTCCGCGCGCACCAGGACATGAACAACGGCCTCGGGCTCATGGTCCAGGAGCTCCTGAACGACCCGCCGTCCCAAGAATCCGGTACCGCCCGTCACGATGTAGGTAGCCATCGCCCTCTCCTGCTGTTCATTCGAACCGTGTTGTCGCACAAGTCATCCAGCATGCAACGGTGAATGCGGAGATTTAGGTTCGGCCGCGAGACGCAGACCTGACGCGGTAACAGCGATCGGGCCGAAAGTAGGAACCCCTTCGTCCTGACTTATACCGAACAGTAATGGGTCCTGATCGACTCCGGCAAGCGTTCCTTACGGTCTTCGGCTGTGGGACTGGTCACCCATCAGTGCAGGTCAAAGGGTAAGTGTTACAACGATTTCCAGGTATACCTTCACTGGTCAACTGACCAGTTCGTCATGGCTACCGGACAGCTATCGCGTCTCGACGCGGGCAGGCGGTAGCTGGACGGGCGACTTGTCGCGGAAAAGCGCTTCGAAGGCGTCGAGATCGGTGGGCCCGGGGACGTTGTCGGTGCCCTCGGTGAAGACTGCGAAGCCGTCACCGCCCGAGGCGAGGAAGCTGTTGGTGGTGATGCGATAGGTCGCGACCGGGTTCAGCGGCTGCCCAGCGATGCGGACAGTATCGCCAATTATCTTGGCGCCCTTGGGTGCTGAGTCAGAGTAGGCGTAGGAGATGCCCGCCAGTGACAGCATCGCGGGCTTGCTGGCATTGGTCCACTGCTGTTCGAGCAGGCGCAGCACTTGCTGGCCGGTGAGCGTGAGTGTGACGACCTGGTTGCCGAAGGGCTGGACGGTGTAGATGTCGCCGTAGGTGACCGGACCGGCCTTGATATCGGCGCGGACGCCGCCCGGGTTCATGAAGGCCGCCACCGCGGCCGTGGGTCCGGCGGTGGCCGAGAGCATCGAGTCCGCAATGACATTGCCGAGGGGCGAGACACCGGTCGCGTCCGGATCGTGCGGCAGCGCGGCGGCGGCGGAGCCGACCACCCGGGCCGTGCGTGGGCGGGCCTGCTCGGTGTAGAAGTTCACCAGGGCGGTGGCGGACGGGTCCGGAGTCACGTCGCGAGTCACCACCCGGTTGACCGCCGACGCGTGCACCCCGTCGGGGTTGAAGCTCAGCGTCAGGTCGGTGATGAGCCTGCCGTAGGACGCGGCCTGGGTGACCGACTTGCCGTTGATGGTGCACACGTAGGCCTGGTGGCTGTGCGCGGTGAACAGCGCGGAGACCGACGGGTCGACGCCCTTGGTGAGGTCGGTGACATTCGGGCTGATGTTCGCGCATCCGTTGTAGTCGACCTGGGCGCCACCGTCGGGGCGCTGGCTGCCGCCGTCGTGCATCAGCGCGACAACGGTCTCGGCACCCGCCGCCTTCATCTCCGGCACGTACTTGTTGATCGCCGCGACCTCGTCGCCGAACGTGAAGCCCCGAATGCCCTCGGGGAAAACGAGATTCACGGTATCGGGGGTCACGGTGCCGACGACACCGACCTTGTGGTTGCCGACCTGCAGGATGGTCCACGGCTTCAGCGAGGGCGGCAGCTTGCCCTCGGCATCGGTGACGTTCGCGGCCAGGTACGGAAACTTGGCCCCGGTGAACGGTTCTCCGGGCGAACACCCGTCCGGCGCGCAGCCGCCCTGCTGCAAGCGCGCCAATTCGATTACACCGTGGTCGAATTCGTGATTGCCGACCGAGGACGCGGCGACGCCGATGTTGTTCATGAACGTGATGGTCGGCTCGTCGTGGAACAGGCCCGACACCAGCGGACTGGCCCCGACGTCGTCGCCCGCCGCGACCACCGCGCTCGCCGGATACGCCGCCTTCAACCGTGCCAGATGCGTCGCCAGGTAGGCCGCGCCGCCCGCGTCGTAGCCGGACACCTTGCCGGTCGAGCCGGCCGGCGGCTCCAGGTTGCCGTGCAGATCGTTGAGCCCGAACAGGTGCACCTCGTCGGGCTTGGCTGCGGGTAGATCATTCGTCGAAACCAGGGGAATGACACCGGCCGCGGTCGACGTCGTCGGACCACTGCTCTTTTCACTGGCAGTGCCGCACCCTGCGACCAATGCGATGCTCATGACCCCGGCAACAACAGCGGCAATGCGACGGCGCGCGTTCATGCTCAGACTGTCCCACGCGCGGCCTGCCGCTGCCACCGCACACGCCCGTCGTCGCCGGTGTTCGTGCGGTGATCGTGTCGAGTTCACCGCGTATTCCGATGCGGGCGAGCGCAATTTCAATGCGGCACACCGATAGGCGCGGGGATGCCCCGTTTTAGGGGACGGTGAGTGACATACTGCCTAGTCAAAGGGACAGGCATGTGAAATTCACGACCACATGGAGGGCTCGGTCTTTGAAATCCTCAGCCAAAACCTGGGTGGTGACGTGCGCGCTCGCTACCACGTTCGCGCTGCCCGGATCGCCAGCTCACGCCGCTGGTTCGCTGTTCGGCGTCGCGCCGGAGGTAGAGCAGCAGATTTGCGACGGTAAAGACCACGACGACCGCTGGTATCAAGAGGTCGGCGAATGGTTGGAGCTCTCACCCGCCATCTTCGACAAACCGGTGCACAGCGAAACCCGCGCCGAACTGTTTCAGAATCCGGCGTTCGTCCCGGACACACGGAAGGCAACGTGTGAAAAGGAGGACCCCTATAACGAGAAACTCAAAGAGTTGATCACCAAGTACTACAAGCAGGGAAACCTGCTACCGGACTGCGGCACCACCGCTGGCCTGCAACGCTTCATCGACCGCCGCCTCGCCGTCTTCCACTGGATCGCCGCCAACGACTGGAACGCACCTAAGCCCCCCGCCCCCACCTGCTCGGCCTGAGCCGCGCCTTGGGTCAGCGGAGGAACTGGGCGACCGTGGCGGCCATTTGGGAGCGGAAAGCGGTGGGGGAGAAGGTTTCGGCGTGGGCTCGGATGGTTGCGGAGTTGTAGGTCGCGGGGTCGAAGTCGAGCATCGCTTTGGCCAGGTGGTCGATGACGGCGTCATCGGGGCCGTGCGGGATATGTTCGCCGGTGCTGCCCGGGTTGACGGTGTCGAGGGCACCGCCTTGGTTTACGGCGAGAATTGGTGTGCCGCAGGCCATTGCCTCTACCGGGACGATGCCGAAGTCTTCGACGCCGGGCATGAGCAGGGCTCGGCAGCGGCGGTAGGTGTCCAGTAGGACGTCGTGGGATGTTGCGCCGAGAAAGGTGGTTTCCCGGCCTGCGAGGGTTTCGAGGTGGGCGCGGAAGCGGCCGTCGCCGAGGATGACCAGGCGGCAGCCCGCGCGCTGGGCGGCGAGGATGGCCAAGTCGGGGCGCTTGTAGGGAACGAGTCTGCCTGCGAAGAGGAAGAAGTCGTCGCGGGGGATGGTGGGCTCGGGGGTGAAGCGGTCGATCTGGACCGGGGGATAGGTGACCGTTGCAGGTAGTCCCCACCAGTCGTTGACGCGGGCGGCGACGGCGCGGGAGTTCGCGACGATGTGGGAAAGCTTTGGGGCGGCACGTAATTCACCGCTGCGAGCCAGTCGGCCCAGTGCGGCGAGTGCGAGTTGGCCCGCGCGGCCGCCCGCCTCCTGGGCGCGGAAGTCCTTGTCCCAGGCCCATCGTGCCGGGCTGTGCACGTAGGCGATGACGGGAGCGTCGGTGGCGAAGGCCGCCTGGGTGGCGAAGGCGTGATGGCTGACAACGACGGCGTCGTAACGACTTCCGAGCGGGAGGCGGCGCAGCGCGCGGGGGACGAAGGGCAGCAGCGGCGCGTGTGAGCGACGGCCGGAGGCGGCGTAGGCGCGGCTGAGCCAGGTGTCGTGGACCGTGGTCAGCGGCGGGCGAACACCGGCGGGATCGACGATGGGCGCGAAAACCTCGGCGCCCGGCCATGTTTCGGAGAGTTCACCGACCACCGCTTCGGAACCACCGAATTCGGTGAACCGCTCGTGCACGATCGCGATACGAGGCTGTGTCATTCGTGCACCGGCGAAATCTGGCGCGGTGCCGCGCGGCGGCGGATGGCGGGAGCGACCGGGCGGCCTTCGAGGAGACCGTCGACGCTGCCCTGCTCGATCGCCTTGCGGTAGACGGCGGCCGCTTCCCGGCAGGCCGCGATCGTCTCGTCGATATCGGCGTCGGTGTGCGCGGCCGAGGTGACGAAGGATTGACCGAGCACACCCCGGTGCAGCAACTCCTGCAGGAAGAGCGTGCGGAACTCTTGGGAGGGCTGACCGTTGAGGTCACGGGTAACGAAGATCAGGCAGGACGGTCGGCCGAGCACCTGGAGGTAGTCGGCGATGCCGAGCTCGGTGGCCACCGCGTTGACCCCGTCCGCGAGGCGGCGACCCGCGTGCTCCATCTTGGCGATGGGCTCGCCGGTGCGGTACTCGTGCACGACCGCGCGAAACGCGGCGAGCGAACCCGATTCCGGGCCGTGCGTGGTGGACAGCAGGAAGACCCGGTCCTGGTCGGTGCGCAGGCCACCGAGCTCCATGAACTCGCGTTTACCGGCGAGCGCGGACAGCGGGAAGCCGTTGCCCATGGCCTTGCCCCAACAGGACAGGTCGGGCCGTACGCCATACACCGCCTGCGCGCCGCCCGCCGACCAGCGAAAGCCGGTGATCATCTCGTCGAAGATGAGCAACGCGCCGTGGCGGTCGCACAGGTCTCGAACGCCCGCGAGGAAGCCGGGCTCCGGTTCGTACAACGCGGTGGCGGCCTCCATCACGACCGCGGCCACTGCGCCGGAATCCAGCACGGCGGCGAGCGAGGGCAGATCGTTGTAGCGGAACCGCACGGTGCCCGCCGCGGTTTCGGCGGGGATGCCGCTGTCCATCGCGGTGGTGCCGATGAACCAGTCGTCCACCGAGAAGAACGGTTGATCGCAGACCGCGATGGCGGTGCGGCCGGTGGCGGCTCTGGCCAGCCGGACCGCGGCGGTGGTGGCGTCGGACCCGTTCTTGGCGAACTTCACCATGTCGGCGCCCGGCACGAGGGTCAGGAAGTCTTGCGCGGCAAGCAGTTCCAGCTCGGTGGGGCGGCTGAAACTGATGCCGTCGGCGATGGCGCGGTGCACCGCGTCGAGCACCGGCTGGCAGCCGTGGCCGAGGGTGACCGAACGCAGGCCCATGCCGTACTCGATGTAGCTGTTGCCGTCGGCGTCCCAGACCCGGCAGCCGCTGCCGCGCACCAGGATCGGCGCCATGAACTCGGGATACTGGTCCGCGCCCCTGGCGTAGGTGTGCGCGCCGCCCGGGACCAGATCGTGCAGCCGGGCCTGCAACTCGTTGCTGCGGGTGAAGCGGCGGGGTACCGCCGGATCCGCGGAAATAGACTCCATGGTCGGGCTCCTGAAGAGTCGGGTCGCACACGCACGGCAGACAGCCTGCGCGAATCCTCCCTGCGCGCACCGGTTCTGCGCATTACTGTACGTCGGCGGGATCGGCTTGTCCGCGCAACAGTGTCACCTGTCGGTCGTTTGATATACAGCCTGTCGCTTTTGTGCCGTTTCGGCGGAAGCTGTTCCGCCGTAGGTCATCCGGTGATCCCGCCATCTCGAGTCGTCATGGGTGATCGGGACCGATCGTTCGTCTCGCGGACGGTGCCGAGGATTCCACGTCCGGTTCGACCACCGGCCCGATGGTAACGGCCCACAGGTCGTGGTCGCCGCGGTGTCCAGTGGCGCCTACGTAACAGCGCATGCGCCCCTCGCGAGTCATGCCGACCCGCGCGGCGATATCGGCGGACCGGCCGTCCGCGGGCTCGACCGCCGTCGAAACCCGGCACAGGCCGAGCGGGCCGAAGGCGTAGGTAAGCAGCAGCCGCGTGGCCGCGGTCCGGACGTCGTCGCCGTGACCGGGCTCGGTCCAGACGAACATGCGCGCATTGCGGTCGAACATGTCGAGGTCGAACAGCCTGGCCTCGCCGACGTACGCGCCGTCGACCTCGATCGCCAGCACCAGACCGCTCTGCGCACGCAAACCCGGTCGGGCATAGAGGAATTGGCGCAGCCAGCGCAGTCGGCTGTGCTGGCGCGCCCATACTTCGTCGGCGACCAATGAATCCGGCTCCAGCGCCGCCCGACTGCGCAAGCGGGCGGCGCGCCACCGACTCCAGTCCGACAGTCGCCGGCTACGGACGACCACCCCCCGGCGTTCCGGATCGGCGAGCCGGACAGGCCGGGCGGCCTGCAATGGATCGAGTAGATGCAGTACTCGCCCCGCATAGAAGCGCGCGGCCGCTGCGAGCACCGCGCTCCTGGGGAACGAACCGCCGGTCACGTCCTCGGCCGGTGGCTGCGGTGGCCGGGCGTCGTAGCGGTCGAGCCAGGAGCCCACGAACCCGTTCGGCGGCACATCCGCCCTGGTGACCGACCACAACTCGTGGTCACGGCGGGAACCGCCCACGTCGAAGTAGCGACCCATCAAGGCTTCCCGCTGGAACCCGAGCTCGGCGGCACCGTGCGCGGCGGCGACATTCTCGGGCGAGATCGGCGCGGTGATCCGCTCCAAGCCGATCTGTTCGAGGCCGTAGTCCAGCAGCAGCGCCGCCGCGATGCCGCCGATCCCGTGCCTGGCCACCTCGGCGTCCACCCAGATGCCCAGTTCCGCGGCGCCGGTGGCGGTGTCGATCGAGCCGAGCTCGACCTGACCGGCGAACCGGCCGTCGACCTCGATCGCCGTGGACAGCCGGCGGCCAGCCCTTGCTTCGGCACGACTTGTCAAACATTCACGCACCCAATGGGTTCCGCAATGTCGCGCCGCCCAGTCGAGCGTCGAGCTGTACCAGAACGGCTCGATATAGCGCCGGTCCCGCAGCCGAATACGACGCCAGTGTGGGTAGTCCGCGATCCGGGCCTGGCGCAGCACGACGGCGTTGCCGTGCAGCGACACAGGACCGAGACTGATGCGCGCCAACGATTTCGGACTCGACATGGCGCCTACTCGCGCGGTCGGGTCTTGCCCAGCGACATCGTTTTGAGCACGCCCTCGGTGGAGACGGACAGCCGCCAGTATGTCCCGGATGCGTCTTTGAGCACGATTCCGCCCTCGGTCTGCTCGGAAAGCCAAGTGCCGCTGGCTAGTACGGCCGAACGCAGCGCGCCGTCGGCCGACTGCGCCTGGAACACGTCGCCGTCGCCGCGCCCGGCCTTGGCGACGATGGTCCCGGTGAACTGCGGCGCGTGCGTGCTGGTGCGGCCGAGCACATGCCAGCGTGGCGGGAACAGTGCGGGGTTGAGATCGTCTGCCGCGGTGGAGATCAGGTTCACCGCGGTGCCCTCGGGGCAGTTCGCCGGATCGATCCGTAGCTCGATCGGCGGCTTGTCCAGATCCTTGTCGAACTGGACATTGGCGAGATACGGCTGACGGCAATAGATCATGTCCACGCCGACCGTGCGCGCGGCGACCTTGCAGTTGATCATGCCGAACTGCGCGGGCCCGCCGCGGTCGGCCCGGCCGATCGACAGTGCGATGTCGGCGCCCTCGAACCAGACGTTGGTGAGCCACCAGTCGTTCGCCGCGCCATCGATGAGGATGTGCTTGTCGGTGGTCTTCGGGTCGGCGTCGGACACGAATTCGACGTTGGTGAGCGCCAATCCGGCGTTGTGGTCGTTGCCGGTGCCGAGTACCCCGATGTAGTTGCTGGTGAGTTTGGACGAGGTGACGTAGTTCTGGATACAGGAGGTGACGATGCCGTAGCCGAAATTGTTGATGTCGCAGTTGAGGAACGCGGTGCCACCGGTGTTGCCCTCCATCACCACGCCGCGCTGCTCGAGAAAGCGCGGATGGTTCTCGGCGATGTGGTTGCCGCGGATCACCACCGAATCGAAGGAGCACCGGAAGCATTCGGACAGCAGGACCGCCGTCGCCTTCGGCCCGGCCAGGTAGAAGCCGAGGCGGGCGAACCGCACCCGGCTGCGCTTGCGCAGGGCGATGAGGGTGGTGTCGACCATGCAGTTCACCACGCTGACATCACCGCCGTCGCCGAGCACCGTGGCGTAGTCGCCGAGGTCGGGCCATGCCGTCACGTTGTAGTGGCCCGCAGGCAGATACATCACCAGCGGTACGCCGCCGGGCACCGCGGCCGCCGCGGCGATCGCCGCCGTGTCGTCGGCGACACCGTCGCCGACCGCGCCGAAGTCACGGACGTTGCGCGCCGCCGGTGCGTCGGTGACGTGTGGCGAACGAAATTCGATGCTGGGCTTTGCCGTTGTCTCGGCGCCGCAGGCCGCGAGCACCGGCACGGCACCCGCCGCGCCGAGCGCCGCGGCGAGCATCCGCCGCCGACCGACCGTTTCGTTGGTCATCGCCGCAGCCTCCCGGTAAGTCGCTGCAGCCGGTTGCCCGGCTCGCTGTACGCTACCGCGCCGGTCAGCTTGTTGTCGCCGAATGTGGCTAGGGCACCACGTAATTGCGGCGCGGTGGTCTCGCCCAGCAGTACGACGGCGATGGTCTGGTCGCACAGCGGCGCCACGGCGATGGCGTCGGCGGCGTGCGCGATCGGCGCGGCCTGTACCACCACGTGGTCGTAGTCGGTGGTCAATTTCGCGACGATGGCCGCGAATCGGTCCGAGGCGAGCAGATCGGGCGTCTTGTCGTCGGCCTCGCCGAGGGGCAGCACGGTGACGCCGGTGTCCGGCCACGCGGTCAACACCTCGTGCACGGGTGTGGCACCTTGCAGCACTGCCGCCAGACCGACGCCCGTGTGCGCGACGACATGCGAGCTCCCCTGACCCGAGGTGTCGGCGTCGATGAGCACCACCTTGCTCCCCATGTCGGCGAACGATTTCGCCAGTGCGACAGCCACTTCGGACTCCGAGCGCGGCGAAAGGCTGGTCAGCAGAATGCTGCCTGCCTCGCCTTCGCGCAGTAGCCGGGTGCGTAGCCTGCGGGTCTCGCCCGGTGCGCCGGGACGGCCCGCGTCGATGATGCCAAGGATCGGCACCGGCAGAATGGCTTCCAGACTATTGGAGGTGCGCAGCGTCCGGTCGGTGCGGTCGCGGACGAGGGCGCCCGCGCAGCCGAGCGCGAGTCCGGCCAGCAGGCCAAGGGCCAGAATGCGTTTCGACTGCGGCCCGCTCGGCCCGGCGGGCACCTCGGCGCGGTCGACCACGGTGATCCGCGCGGCCGGCGCCGCGTCGCGCTCGATGGTCTCCAATTCGTCTACCAGCCTTCGGAATTGGGCGGTGACCGAGTTGGCCAGGTCGCGCGCGCCCTCGGCGGTCGAGGATTGCACGGTGAGGATGATGTTCGTGGTCGCGGGCGGGGAGAACGCCTTGATCTTGCTCTGTACCTCGCCGACCGACATCTTCAGCCCGAGGTCGTCGATGACGCGCTTGGCGACGGTCGCGCTGGTGGCCAGGTCCAGGTAGGAGCGGACGCGCTGCTGGGCGGCGAGCCCACCCTGGTAGGAGTCGTTGACCGAGGTTCCGGTCGCCATCGACACGTACATGCTGCTCGAGGAGACATAGGTGGTCGGCAGGGTGCTCAGATATCCGGCCGATGCGCCTAGGCACAACACCACCACCGCGACGATAATGACCCAGCGTCGGCGCGCGATATGCCAATAGTCGATCAATCCCATGGGGATTCTCTCTTTTCGATGGTGGATGCCCCGACGAATACAGGTTCCGCAAGAGATGTCCTTGCGGCGGACGGTGGTTCGGTTCGAGTGCGCCGCCGGTACTCGCGGACCAGCAGCGAGATGAGCCAGGCGAGCACGGCGGCCTGCAGGAATTTGCCGAGATTCTCCATGCTGCCGAGGATTCCGCGTTCGAACAGCGCGGAGGCGCCGGTCATCGCGAGCCCGAGTACCACGACCGGGAAGAAGCGCGAGTACAGCGCCTTGGCCCAGGCGAGCAACAGCAGGAAGGTGAACGCGGCGCAGACGACCACACCCGGATAGCCGCCGAGTACGAAGCCCTCGTTGAGATTGCCCTCGGCCAGCGACACCGACACCTTGGTCATATCGACCGAGGAGCCGCGTACTTCATTGGCCCACTCGGTGCCGGATTGGAACTTGGTTGTGCCGAGCAGCTGGCTGGGAATGAGGCTGTATACGGCATGTTGCAGCGCCTCGGCGGGTGTCAGCCAGAAGCCGGGCTGGTGGTAGTAGGCGTCGGTCGCGGCCTCGAGCAGATCGAACCGCCGCAGGATACTGAGGAACGGCTGCACGACCGGCGGATAGCTCGAATCCGTCAGCGCCGACTCCGCTTTCGCGTACTGGGTCTGCTTCAGTGACTGCAGCCAGCCGAACCCGCCGATGCCGAGCACCGCGATGGCCGCGACGGAGACCGCCTTGCGCTTGGTCCAGCCGAGGATGGCGAAGCGGACCGCGATGGCCATCGCCGCGCCGATGATCGGCGTCTTCGATTCGACGATCGCGGTCCAGGCCAGCTCGCCGAGCAGCAACCCGCCGATGACCAGCCAGGTCATCTGCGTGCTTTCCGAGCGGTAGAAAATGATCAACCCGAGCGCGGCGATGGTGGCCAGGATGGCGACGAAGGCCAGGATCGGATTGGCGCTCTCCACATCGCCCGCGCTGCCGATGGAACCGGAGGCGTAGGACGCGGCCCGGCCGAGCAGGCCGACGCCGTACATCGCGACCAGCGTCGGCACGAAATCCGGGTCACCGGTCAGCGACGGCAGCTTGACCGGCGGGTGCCGCCGTGCCCAAAAGGAATAGGCGACAACGAATCCCGCGTAGACCCACAGTCCGAAGACGATGTGCTGCAGCACCAGCGCGATGCCGTGGTCGTAGCCGAGCTGGGCCAGCCGCGGGTCCGGCACATTGTCGCCGAAGCGCGGTTCCGGCTGCACCCACAGCAGTACCACGGGCCGCGCCACGTACGACAGCGACCAGAACGCCGCCTGCGCGATGAGGAACACCCGGGCGACGCCGGGAATGGTGCCGGCCGCCACCGCGATGGTGGCGAGCGCGAGGGCGATCAGCAGCACCTCGGTGGTGGCGGTCATAACGCAGGCTCAGGTGATGTCATGGATGATCTCCCGCGCCCGGTCCACATAGCGATGGTTGCCCGCGAGGATGCGTTGATATCCGGCCTCGGCCACGGCGGCGGCCTTGTCGGGATGCGCCGCGCACCAGTCGAGGACGGCGAAGAGCTCATCGGCGTCGGAGAACAGGAAGCATTCGCTGGTGTCCTGCAACAGTTCGGCGTGCTCGTCGGTGCGTTCACCGACGAAAAGGCCACCCGCCGCAGGCACTTCGAAGGTGCGGCAGGTGTGGGTATCGCGGTTGTCGGAGTTGAGCAGCACCAGATTGGCGGTAACGCTGGCGACTACCTCCGAATACCGCTCACCGTAGACCGCGCCACCGACTTCTGCTCCGGTGGAACGCAATTCGGGCACCCGGCGCCAGCCCGGTCCGCGCACCAGCATGCGGGAGCCGTGTGTGCGGGCAAGCCCGATCATGTCGGCCCGCCGGTCCGGGCGGCACACGCCGATGAAGCCGACCAGGAACTGCCGGGTCCCGCGCCGCGCGGTGGGATGATGCCAGGCCGGGTCGTAGGCGCTGCGCACGAAGGTGACCGCGCGGGCGCCACGATCGCGCAACTCGGCGACGTTGTGTCGCTTGGTGGTGACGATGTGGTCCCATTCCGATTCGTGCGCAAGGTATTCCGCGCTGGTGTTCTCGGGGTTGGCCACATCGTCGGGGCTGTAGTGCACGTGTAACCGGGCGGGGATGTCGAGCAGCCTGCGCTGGTCGAGGTGGATGCCCTTGAACGCGAACACCATGTCCGGCCGGAATTCGGCGGCGGCGCGGTCGATTTCGGCGTGCAGTCCGGCGACATTCCATGGCGCACGGCGTCGTGCGAGCTTCGAATAGACCCATGGTGGAGACAGTCTGGGGGGCAAGGTGACTCGGGTGGTGTCGATGACCGCCACGTCGTGCCCGGCCTGCCGGAAGCCGTCGGCGAGCGAGTGGGCATTGCTGCCGACCCAGTCGTCGCCCAGGTAGAGAATTCTCATGACCCGCCCTCCTCCCGCATCAGCACAATCGCGGGACCAGGGGGTGGTGTTACTCGCTCGCGGTTGATCAACGTGCGGATTCTGAGCAGATACCAAGAGGCGACGGTGAATTCGACGACCACGGTGCCATAGACCAGTGTCCACACCGAGTGCGTGCGAAACGCGATGACCAGCGCCACGGCGGCCACACAGGTACCGAGCACCGCGCCGATCAGCACACCGGTGGTGTCCTGGCGGACCGGCAGCACGGCGGTGGTGACGAACGAGGTGATCGCCGTCGCGGGCAGCACGAAGATCTCCACCCGCAGCAGCCCGATCGCGGCGGCGAAGTCCTCGCCGAACACCAGGTGGATCAGCAGGGGCGCGGTCAGCCACACCGCCGCGGCCGCCACCGTCGCTACGCAGACGCAGGCGAACAGCGCCTGTAACGCGTGCCGCCAGAAGTTGTCGTCGGCGCTCTTGCGCGCCATCCGCGGTAGCAGCGCGAAACCGATGGGGTCGAGGGTGGATTGGATGGCACGGACCAGGCGATCCCCGGCGGAATACAGACCGAGCGACACCGCGTCCAACACCGCCGAGTAGACCGCCGCCGCGCCCTGCCCGTACGTCGTCACCAACAGCCGGGAGATGAAAACCGGTGCGCCGTTACGCAATACGGTCTTCACGCCGCGCGGCCGCGTCGGCGGCCCGAAGGTGCGCAGCGAATCCCACCAGGTCAGCACGACGGTAGGAATGGACGACACCAGCAGGCACAGCACCGCGACCTGGGCGTTGGGCATTCGCGGCAGCACCGCGACCAGCAGCACGAGGTACCCGATTCGCCCGACGCCCTGGTAGGCGGTGGAGGCGCCGAAGCGGCCCTGTCCGATGAGCAACCAGTCTTCGGAGGCCGACCAGAAACCGCCCGCGAACAGGCCGAGCAGGATCATCTCGAGATGGTCGGGTGCGCCAAGTGCGTAGCTGAGCAGCAGCGCGGCCCCGAGGAGGCCGAGGGAGCTCGCGCGGATGGCCAGGTAGTCGCCGCGCAACTGGTTGATGTGCTGGAGGCGGTCCCCGCCCAGACTGGCGTCGTGTACCCGGGCGGCCAGATACGAGGTGATGCCGAGATCGACGAGCAGCGAGCCGATGAAGTAGGCCGACATGCCGATCGCGAGCAGGCCGAGGCCGTGCGTGCCGAGCACCCTGGCCGTCAGCGGCACGGTCACTATCGTGACGACGTACTGTCCGTACTTGCCGAAGCTGACGTAGCCGATATCGCGGATGATGCCGAGAAATCCGATGCGGTGCTGGGGATTTCGGCGGTGCGTTCCGCCGGGCGCTTGCGGCTGGACCGGGGCGTTCGGGGCTGTGTCGTCAGCCATGCGGGGCTCTCTCCGGTGAATGTGGTGTGCCCGCAGCGTCGTTGCGTTGTGCGATGTCGTCGAGGAAGGCGGCGACCGTGCGCGCCGTTTCGGTGATGTCGAAGTCCTTGGCGCGCAGGCGGGCCGCCATGGCCAGCCTGCTGCGCAGTGCCGGGTCGCCGATGAGGGTGTCGAGTGCGGTGGTGAGTTGGTGTTCGTCGCCACTGTGGACGAGCAGTCCGTCGACGCCCGGCTCGATGATCTCGGCGGGACCGCCTGGCACCGAGGCGATCACGGCGCAGCCCGCGTGCATGCCCTCCACCACGACCTGGCCGAACGGTTCGGGCAGCACCGAGCTGTGCACCAGAATATCGGTGTCGCGCAAGTATTCGGCGGGATCGTCGACGTGGCCCGTGCAGGTGACCGGCAAGCCCAGTTCGGCGGCGAGGCGTTCGAGTTCGGCGCGGTACGGCTCCTCGTCGAAGAACGTGCCGCCGATCAGAAAGACTTGGCGTGGACGCACTTTCGTGGCCGCGAGCGCGCGGAGCAGCACATCCTGGCCCTTCCACGGGGACAACCGGCCGACCACGGCGACCACGGTCTCGGCGGGCGGACGCTGGTCGGCACGCGGCAGGTCGGTGCCGAGTTCGACACCCGGATAGGCGACTAGCGCGGGCCTGCGTCCGATCGGCAACGTGCGCAGGGTTGTTCGGCTGTTGGCGAGGTAGCCGCGACTGAAGAGCCGGCCGAGTAGCCGCAACACGATGGTGGGCAGTCGGCCGAAGTAGTCCGCCGAAATGCGGTCGTGCACCTGCCAGACCAGCGGAATGCGGGCACGGCGGGCGGCGACCGCGCCCATCACCAGCGCCTTGCTGCTCTCCGCCACCACGACGTGCGCGCCGAGCTCCTGAGCGGTCGCACCGAGGGACCAGCCGAGCCGCAGCAGCCGGAGGAACCCGGCGACCAGCCCCAGCGGCCCCGAGTCGATGGTCATCGCCCGGCTGTCGAATCGGCCGCGCAGCACCCGGGTTTCGACCCCGCGCGCACGCATTCGCTCGACCATCGGGCCGTCCTCCGTGTAGACCATGGCGACACCTAGCCGTCCCTGGTCGCGTAAGGCCGACACCAGCCGCAGCGTGGCCAACTCGGCGCCGGACGGCGCCGCGGTGTGCGCGAGAAACAGGGCCCTGCTCATTGCCTGATTGCCCGGTACATCGCGAGATGCCGCTCCGCTGTGACATCCCAGGAGAAGGTTTCCGCATGAGCGCGGCATTGCGCCGGTGTCGGCACGGTGCCGTGCAGCGCGGCGGTGATGCGTGCGCCGAGCGCGTCGGCGTCACCGGCGGGCACGATGAGCGAGGGGTCCAGCCCGCGGACCGAATCCGGTAGGCCGCCGCAGTCGGTGACGATGGGCGGGCGGCCCGCGGCCAGCGATTCGAGCGCGATCAGCCCGAATCCTTCGAGGGCGGTGGTCGGCACGACGGTCAGCTCCGCCTGTTCGTAGAGGTCGGTGAGGCGTTCGTCGTCGACGTGCCCGGCGAATTCGACGGTATCACCGAGTGATCTTGCCGCGGAGCGCAATTCGTCCCCAGCCGCGCCGGTGCCGACGATCACCAGGCGGGCCGTCGGATGCTCGGCGTGGACAGCGGGCCAGGCGCGTAGCAGCGTATCGATGCCCATCCGGCGTTCTAGCCTGCGCACACACAGCACGGTTCGGCTGTCGGACTCAGAGGGAACTGGGGACGCGTGGAAGCGATCCAGGTCGACACCGGGCGGGATTACCGCGATGCGATCCAAGGAAACCCGGTAGTCGGTATGTAGTACGTCGCGAAAGTGATTGGACAGCACCACGAATCGGTCCGCGCCCGAGTATCGAACGCGTTCGAGCAGATACTTCGCGCGCACCGCCGTTTCACTCTGGCCGGTGAGTCGGCTCTCCGCTGCCCACGGTCCATGGAAATGGATGACGAGCGGTAGTCGTCCGCGCCGGGCGATGGCGGCCGGACCGTAGAGGCAGAAGTGCCGGTCGAGCACGGTGTCGCGGTGTAATTCGGCGCGATCCAGGAACGCGGTGCGGGCCCGTTGCAGCGTGGAACCGCCTAAGCCGCCCCATGATTGGGCTCCGGCAGTCGCGGTGGAGTCGGCACCGAACGCCGCGGCGGACACCGCCGCACCGGGTTGCCTGGCGAGCGCGTGGAAGAGCTCGGTGAAGTACCGATTGAGCCCACCGGGCGCGGACGCGAACCATTCGGATCCCGTCATGTGGACCCGAACCGTCTCGGAACTACCCGTCACCCATGCCCCCTACTGGCGAAGATGGCGGACGAGCCGCTATCGGTGAACTCGCCTCTCCCGCAAAAGTCTAGGGGACAGGGGCACTTCTGGTCGGGCAGTCGGCGAGCTACCGATGGGTCACCCCAGATCGAACAGATTCGGCTGCCCCGCCCGGAAGCGCGCGGCGTCCATTTGGCGCAGTGGCTCGAACGCGGGAATCGACTCGCGGGTGAACAGCTGGACCCGCGCGGCGGGGGAGCCCGCGGCGTCGAGCAGCGCGTTGACCGCGGTGCGGCCCGCCTCGTTGGCGCCCTCCATGGTCGCCAGGTCGAAGTTGGTCTGCACGTAGTCGGCGGCGAGGAACAGATTGGGGATGTTGGTGTGCGCGGTGGGCCGGGCCGCCCAGGAGCCGATCGTGTTGATCAGCAACGGTTCATCACTCTGGTTCTGGCCGTTTTGCCAGCTGATGCCTGGGTCGAGCAGCCAGTCCTTGACGATGCCGTCTTTCAGCTGAATCTTGCCATCGTCGTTGAGCGCGGCGGCCAGCTGCGCCCAGGTCTCCTGGTAGATCTCCTCGCGGGTGCAGTGTTTGGCGGTCTTGCCGAACAGGATGCCCGGGGTGTCCCAGTCGGAGATGTCGATGGTGAGGCCGTCGTTGATGGTGCCGTCGCCGTACTTCGCGGCGTAGTCGACGTCCCAGAACGCGCGCTGCGAGTAGGAGGTCAGCCGCCACGGCGCGTCGAGATAGATGTTGTAACCCGCGCCGAGTTCCAGCTTTTCGGTGACGAACATCTGCATGCCGCTCATCCAGTCGACGGTGAGTTCGTCCATCCGCGCGAGTCCTGGGTCGAGACTGCGGATTTCGGGCGACCAGAGGCCCCGCGCGCGATCCGTCGGCACCGCACAGACGTACCAGTCGGCTTGGTACGACTGAATCGAGCCGTCGGGCTTGCGGATTCGCGCGCCGCCGATCTGATCGCCCGCCACCTCGAAGCCGTCGAGCGCGTGGCCGGGCTGGAACTGAACGCCCATGTCCCGCAGCATGGTGAGCCACGGGTCCAGCCACGCCTCGTTGGTCGGGCCGTTGAGCACCTCGTAGACCTTGGGTCCGCCGGTGAGCTCCTGCAGCAGGGCGAGGAAGAAGCCCTCCATCATGTTGCCCATGGTCCTGGTGCTGGCGACGTACTCCTTCGCGGCGACCAGCGCACGCGTCAAACCCGTTGCGGCGAGGGCCTGGAACTGCGGCGACCGGGTCGCGGCACCGACGAAGTCCCACCAGCTGACGTGCTCCCACTGGCCGAAGCGGCGATCCTCGCTGGAGGTCAGATAGGTGACGACCCGCCCGGCCATGTGGATCGCCTCGGGCAGCGGGATGAGGTTGTTCTTGACGAATCCCTCGATCAGGATGCGCTGCAACCCTTCGGGCGTGAGCGCCTCGCGTGGATCGAAGTAGAAACCGAACATGAGAGGGAAGCCGTCCGGCAGATTGTTGGCGCGCGGATAGCGTGGGTCGTTGACCGAGAACGGAATCAGGTTGTCGTGCACTGTATTCCGAGAGCCCGGTAGCGGGATGCGGCGCATGGTGTCGTGCACGTGGTGATAGAACGAGGTGAAGCCGCGCGCGCCGTGCTCGCCGGGTAGCGGTGCCCGCCCGTCGCTGCCGGTTCCGGGCAGCGGGATGGTGCGCGACTTGCCGCCCAGCTCCTTGCGGTCGAACACGGTCACCTCGAAGCCACGCTCGGCTAGCTCATGTGCCGCGGTGAGTCCGCCGATGCCCGCGCCGAGCACCGCAACCGTGTTGCGGGGAGGGCCGTTTCGCCTGCGTGCTACCTGTGCCGCCGCCGGACCCGCGGTCGCTGCCAACGCGGCGGCACCGGCCAAACCCGCCGTGCCACGCAGCACCGATCGCCTGCTGACCGCGCTGTCCCGATATTGAGCTGTCACTGCACGACCCCGTTCACATTTCTGACTATCCTGATAGTCATATTTAGCAGACGGCCGCTCGCGATGGGAGACAATGCGGAGATGAGGACCAGCGATGACCGGTGATGCCAAGCGACGTCCGGTGCGGCCCTACGGCGGGGTCGGCGCGGCGGATCGGGTCGCGGCGCGGCGGAGCAAGCTGCTGGACGCCGGCCTGGAGCTGTTCGGGACGCGGGGCTACGCGGTGACCGGGGTCAAGGACCTGTGCCGCGCGGCCGGACTGACCGATCGGTACTTCTACGAATCGTTCGGCGGCACCAAAGAATTGTTCGCCGCCGTGTTCGACAAGGTCATCGACGAGCTGTTCGCGGAGGTGGCCGTTGCCGTGGACGCCGAGCAGGCCGAGGGAACCCGCAAGCTGCGCGCGGGCATCGGCACGTTTCTCATGGCGCTGGGCGAGGATCCGCGCACCCTGCGGATCGTGTTCGTCGAACCCACCGGGGCCGGCGCGGAACACCGCATGCGGGAGGCGCTGTGGCGTTTCGCCCGGCTGGTCGCCGCGACCGCCACCGACGCGCGGCCCGAGACACGCCCGCCGACCGAACTAGTCGACATCTACGCGCTGTCGGTCGTCGGCATGCTCGAGCGCGTTCTGGTCGAGAAACAGGGCGGGCGGTTGGATGTCCCGATGGCCGAACTCGTGGACTATTGCACGGCATTCGCCGGTGCATCGCTCGGTGCCTTGTACACCGGGCGGATAACCAAACAATCCGGTCGGCACGAAGTATCTTCGCGCGCAACGGAGTAAGTTGCTCGGAGCTGTCGGGTAACTCTCCGCGCGGTAGCCGCGATGCATAGCGTGGGGTAGATTTCAGATCGAGTTCGTGCTCGGCACGGACCGACCCGCGGGGGGACTGGCGGGAGGGTATGGACAGTGGGGACCGTAGGTTCCGAGGCCGAGCGCGCCGATGTCGCAGAGGGCGATATCAGGGTGCTCGTCGAAAACGGCGAGTATTGGCTGCGTAACCGCGGCGATATCGCGATGATGGCCGTGACGGTCGAACGGCTGCGGGCACGCTGGCCGCGCGCCAGGATCGGGGTGCTCACGCACCAACCCGGCATTCTGCAGGCGCTGCTGCCCGAGGCGGAGCCGCTCTGCGGACCCGACTGGAGCTGGGGCCGCGACGGCTGGTCCGGACGGTTAAGCCGTTCTGCCGGAACAAGATTGGTGGGTCCGGCCGCGCTGCGCTGGCGGGCGGCCACCGACGGACCGAAAGACCGGCTGCGGGCACTGCGCTCCGCGGCGCGGCGACGGTCGGCCGGTCCCGGCATCACCGAACATGTCGCGACGCCGGAGGAGACCGAATTCCCGGTCGAGATCCCGGCCGCCGTCGAACAGGCGTCGCTGGTGCTCGCGCTCGGCGGCGGGTACATGACCGACGTCGACCGCTACCAGGCGCACCGCACGCTGAACCTGCTCGAGCACGCGCGCTCGCGCGGCATCCCGACGGCACTGGTCGGCCAGGGCCTCGGCCCGCTGCGCGACCCGGCCCTGATGCGCCGCGCCGCCGAGGTGCTGCCGGACGTGGACTTCCTGGCGCTGCGCGAAGGGCGGCGCGGCCCGGAACTGCTGTCGCGGTTCGGCGTCGCGCCCGAGCGGGTGCTGGTCACCGGTGACGACGCCGTCGAATTCGGTTATCGCCTGCGCCAGGCCAAGATCGGCTCGGACATCGGGCTGTGCCTACGGGTGGCGGACTACTCGCGCGTCAGTGCGTCCGCGCAGGCGACGCTGGGCCGGGTGGTCCGTGCCAGCGCGGAGCAGCTCGACGCCGGTGTGGTGCCGTTGATCATCTCCGAATATGCCTCCGAGGATCGGCTTTCCACACTGCCGCTGCTGGCGGGCGCGCCAAACGCTCGGCCCGCGGTAGGACGGGGTGGCACGCCACACGATGTCGCCCGTCAGGTCGCGGGCTGCCGGGTGCTGGTCACCAGCGCCTACCATCTCGCGGTGTTTGCACTCTCCCAAGGGATTCCGGCGGTCGGCATCACCGCCTCGGAGTACTACGACGACAAGTTCCACGGATTGCTGCAGATGTTCGGCACCGGACTACGGATCGTGCACCTCAACGACCCGGCACTGGACAAGACGCTCACCGAGGCCGTGCGCGAGTCGTGGGCTGAGGCGCCGGTGGTGCGAGAAGCGTTGCAACAGAAGGCCATCGAACAGATCGAAGCCAGCCGGGCCGGGCTCGAACGGGTCTTCCGCCTGGTGGAAAGCGGACCGGTGCGACCGGCCCATCAGCTAGGGGGATAGGTCATGACACGACTGTCGGTTTGCGTTCCCGCCTACAACTCGGGGCGCACACTGGCCACGACGCTGCGCTCGGTGCTGGACCAGGACGTGGACTTCGAACTCGTGGTGCTCGACAACGCGAGCACCGACGAGACGGGCGCCATCGCGCGCGCGATCGACGATCCGCGAATCCGGGTGCTGCGCAACGACACCGTGCTGCCGATCGGGGACAACTGGAACAAGGTGATCGCCGCGTCGACCGGCGACCTGATCAAGGTCGTCTGCGCCGACGATGTGCTGCGGCCGGACGCGCTGGCCACCCAGCTCGCGGTGATGGTCGGCGACCCGTCGATCGCCATCTCGTCGAGCCGGTTCGAGGTGATCGACGAGGACGGCGCGCTGCTGGAGAGCGGGCTCGGTCTGGCCGGACTGCTCGGCAGGCAGAGCCCGCGGGCGCTGGCCAGGGTCATCGTGCGGCGCGGTCCCGCCGATTTCGGGCCGACCGCGGCGGCGATGTTCTACCGCAAGCACTTCGATCTGGTCGGCGGGCTGCGCGGCGACCTGGTGTTCCCGATGGACGTGGACCTGTTCGCCAGGGTCTCGTCCTTCGGAGTGTTCTTCGGCATGTCGGAAATCCTGGCCGCATGGCGCAATTCGTCGTTCAACCTGTGCAGCCGCACCTCGACGGTGAGCAAGCTGACCGACATGTACCGGTTCCATCACCGGATCGCGGGCGACTACCCGCACCTGGTGAGCCGCGGCGACGTGCTGGCCGGCGATACCCGGCTGGCGCGGGCGGCGTTGTACCGCTTGCGAGTTCGCACCGTGGCGACCGTACGGAACCGGCCGGATCTACTGGTCTGACCGCGCAAACATCGAAGCCGCCCCATCAGGGCGGCTTCGATGCGTTGGACGGTCTTCAGATGGACCAGAGCCGCCCGTAGGTGTACACGGTGTCGCCGTTGGCCGTGACCACCTTGACGAACGGCCGTATCGTGGTCTGCCCGATCACGCCAGTGACCGTGGCGTGGTAACCGCCGATCCGGATGAGGCCCGCGGCGCCGGAAACGTCGCCACCCGCGAATTCGACCGTCTGGATGCCAGGGCCGAGGCCCACCTCCAACTCGATGCCTGCCCGCGGGATCAGCCCGTTCAGCTTGAGCAGCGCGCCGCTGTCGCCGCCGAGATCGAGCCCGAGATCCGGGGTCGAGTAGCCGAACTTCAGCCGCCCGGTCAGCGTCGCCGGATAGCCGACCTGATAGCCGACGGTGATGTGCCCGCGCCAGTCACCGGCGCTCGGACCGGTGACCTTGTAAGCGGCCTCGCCGGTGTGAAACCACTCCCGGGTGAACGGATTTCCGTCCAGCGGCGGCACGAAATCGATCCTCGTGTCGGACTGGATCGCCTCGATCGATCGTTCCTGCTGATCGACGATCGAGCTACTACTGTCGACGACCGCTCCCGCGGTGCCGGTTCCGAAGACCAGTCCCGACGCCACCACCGTGGCGATCGCGAACATACGGACACTTCGGCCGCATTGCTGCGTATTTTCCCTCATCAGGTTGTCCCCTCTGCACACACACCTGGCCGAGCGGGGTAGTTCGCTCGACGCCCGCTCCCCGGCCGCGCGGGAGCGAAGAACCTCATCGATCATCTGGGGCTAGCAGGTGTTCGGTCAACGAAATCATGTCAGATCAAGCGCATAGAGCAAACGGGCAACAAATGCGCTGGGGGACAGCGTATGCGCGGCAAGGTCATCCTCCCTTGACGGTCGAGTCGGCCGGGTCGTCGACAATCCAGCAACCGTCGAGTTCCGGATAGCGGGCGCGGACCTCCGGCAGCAGATCGGGCAGCGTCAGCAGCACGAGATCCGGTCGGGCCGCGACGAGTTCGGCGGGCGCGATGATGGGCACATCGGTGCCCGGCATCCGGCGACCCTGCTTGGCCGGCGAGGCGTCGGCGACGGCGGCGATCAGCCCGCGATCGACGCCCGCCAGACTGAACAGCGCCACCGCGCGGGATGCGGCGCCGTACGCGAAGACCCGATCACCCTGTGCCGCATGCCTGGTCAGCCAGCGGCGCAACACCTCGGCATGCCCGTCCGCTGCCTGCTGCAGGCTGCGGACGGCAGCGTACTCGGTGTATTCGGTTTCCCGCGAAAGGATCTCGCGTGCCGCGTCATCGAGCGGATGCGTGCCGTGCCGCGCGGCGACGAGCACGGTGCCGCCGTACAGGTCGAACTGCCACGCGGTGGTGATGCTCATGCCCGCGGCGGCCAGCAACCGGCGTAGCGCGGACAGCGAGTAGTAGGCGAAGTGGCCGTGCCGCAACGCGTTCCACTGACCGCCCGTGACGATGGTTGCCAGCGAATGGAACTGGATCAACAGCAGACCGTCCGGCGCGGTCGCCGCGGCCCGCTCGGCGACGGCCGCGCGCTGATCCGGCTCGTGCATGAGACCGAAGCAATCGAGCACCACATCGCCGATACCGTCGGTGGCGGCGAACCCGCGCTCGGTCAGCAGCGGCACCCAGGTGCCGCCGTGCGGGCTGCCGAACTCGCGCACCGTCTTGCCCTGCAGCAGACCGGCTTTCGCGACCCTGGCGACCGCGTCGGCGGCTTGATCGCGCAGCGCCGCCGGTTCGATGCCGCGCGGCTCCTCGGCGCGGGTGTCGTCCTCGGCCAGCTGCGCGAGGCCGCAGGGCGTGCACCGGTCCATTCGCAGCGGATGGGCCGTCTCGGCGAGGCCGACCGGGGAGGTGGCTGGCGGAAAGTAGTCGGCGGCGGGGACCATGCCGAGATCGAGTACCGGGCTGAGATCGATGCTCCCGCAACCTCGGCAGCGACGCGCGCTAGCGACGGGATCCACGGTGCGCCCCTTCGTTGCGAGCCGACGCGACGGCCACCCGTGGCACCATGGCGTGGTGCGCATCGAGCAGACCGAGCTCGCCGACGTCCTCGTACTGGTACCCGAACCGTTCCGCGACGACCGCGGCCTGTTCACCAGAACGTTCGACGCGGCGGAGTTCGACACCTACCTCGGCACCCCGGGTGCCTCGGCCACATTCCAGCAGGATTCCCAATCCCGTTCCGCCGGTGGGGTTATCCGCGGCATGCACGGGCGATCCGGGCGCGGTGAGGCCAAGCTGGTCCGCTGCGCGCACGGCGCGGTGCACGACGTGCTGGTCGACCTGCGGCGTGACTCGCCGACGTTCGGTCGGCAGCAGGCGTTCCTGCTCGACGACGAGACGTTCCGGCACCTCTACGTGCCGCCTGGATTCCTGCACGGCTTCCAGGCGCTCAGCGACATCGCCGACGTCTGCTACCGCATCGACCGCCCGCACGACCCCACCGAGGACATCGGCGTGGCGTACCACGACCCCGACCTCGCTATCGACTGGCCGCTGCCGGTCACGCTGGTGTCCGCACGTGACGCCGCCGCGGGCAGCTGGCAGCAGCTGCTCGCGGCGTTGTGACGGCGGCCAGTGCCTAGGTAGCCGGAACACGGGCGGTTCCGGGCTGTACCCGGCGCATCGACTCATCGAGCACTCCGGAGTCGCGCAGCCGCTCCAGGTGCGGCAACCGGGTGAACTTCTGGAAGAAGTCGTCGTAGGTGAGGCCGCGCGCGGTGTACTCCTGGAACAGCTCGTCCGCCCCGGCCTGCACGGTCCACAGCGCGCGAAACCCGATGGCGGAGCGGGCCGCCGAGAAGTCGACCCGATAGGAGCGCGGGTCGGCGCCGCTCTCGCCGGTGATGTTCAGCCGGGAGCCGGGCACCGCCTCCACCACCGCGCGGGCGATGTCGGCGACGGTCAGGTTGTTGGCCTCGGTGCCGATATTGAAGGCGCGGCAGTGAATTGCCGCGGGCGGCGCGGTGAGGCAGTTGGCGAACGCCCACGCGATATCGCGGGCGTGCACCAGCGGCCGCCACGGCGTGCCGTCGGAGAGCACCTTCACCTCGCCGGTCAGCGCGGCGTACCCGACCAGATTGTTGAGCACGATGTCGGCCCGTAACCGTGGCGAGAAGCCGAAAGCCGTTGCGTTGCGCAGGAATACGGGGGAGAAGCCGGAGTCGGCCAGCACGGCGACGTCGTCCTCCACCCGCACCTTGCTCTCCGCGTACGGGGTGATCGGACGCAGCGGCGCGTCCTCGGTGACCAGATCCGCGCCCGCGGCACCGTAGACCGAGCAGGTGGAGGCGTACAGGAACCGCCGCACGCCCGCCTCTTTGGCGAGTCGAGCCAGCCGCACCGACGCGTGATGATTGATGGCGTAGGTGATCTCGGGCGCCAGCGCGCCGAGCGGATCGTTGGACAGCGCGGCGAGATGGATGACCGCATCGAAGCCGCGCAGCTCCTCGACGGTCACGTCGCGCAGATCCATGGTCAACCCGGGCGGATCGCCGGGCAGGTCGCCGAGCACACAGTCGGCGAAGAAGCCTGCGTCGAGACCGACCACCTCGTGCGCATTGGCGCGCAGGATCGGCGCCATGACGGTGCCGAGGTACCCCTGGTGACCGGTGAGCAGAACCCGCATGGCTAGGAACCTCCGAAGTCGATGACAGCCTTGTCGAGCAGGAACGCCTCGGCGTGCGGGCTGTGGCTCTGCACGCCCCGCAGCCGGGTGAGGGCGGTGAAGGCCTGCTCGTCGAACCAGTCCCGGTGGGCTTGGGACGGATAGTGCTTCAGCAGTAGTCGCGACTTCTCCTCGGCGAGTTCGGCGGTGAGCCGGTGGTACACGCTGGCGGCGGGAGTGTCGCTCTCCCACTTGAGGATTTCGTAACCGAGTACGAGATGATCGCGGAACTCGGTCGGCACCAGCTCGGCGAGCAGCCGGTGATCCTGATGCGCGTCGCCGCGCTGTGGCGCGAAGACGAGATCGGGATCGACGCGGGCCCGAAAGATGTTGAGTTCGTGCTTGATTCGGTCCCAGTGCGCGGGCGCTCGGCCGTCGGGCAGGTCGAGCACGGTGAGGTCGACTTCGGCGCCGGGGCAGAACGCGTCCAGCGCAAGGCTTTCCTCGTCTGCCCGGGCCGTGCCGCCGCCGGACAGCACCAGGGCGCGCACCCGCAGACCCGGGTGCGCGCGGGCCAGGGTCAGCAGCGTGGCCCCCATCCCGATGGCGATGTCGTCGCAATGCGCACCGAGCACGGCGATCTCGGCGACCGCCCCGACGTTCAGCCGGATCACGCGTTTTCCCAGACCATCCAGGGGCGTTTGCCGGACTGGTAGCCGGCGTCGAGTTCGGCCCGCTCCTTGAAGGTGTCGGCGGGCTTCCAGAAGCCGAGGTGCTGGTAACCGAACAGCCTGCCCTGCCCGGCCAGCGTGCCGCACGCGTCGGCGACCAGGTCGCCGCCGGGCGGCAGCAGGTCGAAGATCTCCTGGTTGAGCACGAAGTAGCCGCCGTTCTCCCACAGCGGCATTCGGGACACCGGCATGATCTCCTTGACCTCACCGGTCGGTTTCATGTCGACGCAGTGGAACGAGGACTGCGGCGGCACCACCATCATCGAGGCCGCCGCGCCGGATTCGGTGAACTTGTCGATCATTTCGTCCAGCGGTGCGTCGGTGAGCACGTCGGCGTAGTTGGCCAGGAACGGCTCGTCGCCCGCGACGTGCTCGCGGACCCGGCGCAGCCGCTCGCCGATGGGGGATTCCAGGCCGGTGTCGACGAAGGTGATCTTCCAGTCGCTGATGTCGGAGCGCAGCATCTCGACCCGGCCGTCGCGGATGACGAAGTCGTTGGACACCGACTCCTGGTAGGTCAGGAAGAAGTTCTTGATGTGCAGGCCGCCGTAGCCGAGGCACAGGACGAATTCCTTGTGGCCGTAGTGCGCGTAGTAGCGCATGACGTGCCACAGGAGCGGTCGTGGACCGACCAGTTGCATGGGTTTCGGGATCATGTCATCGGTGCCATCACGCATCCGCATGCCATATCCGCCGCAGAACAGCACAACCTTCATCGTGCTCCCCTCCCTGTCATTTCTTTATCTGGAGCGCTGTTCACGTCGTTGTGACTGGTGAGATCGGCACTGTGCAGTGCAGGCAGTGGGTAGACCAGTTGGCCGCCCCACGAGGCGATGTGGCGGAGCTGCTCGGTGATCTCGGCCTCGAGATTCCACGGCAGCACCAGCACGACGTCGGGTCGATCCAGGTCGATCCGGTCGGGCGAGTAGATCGGGATCCGGGTGCCCGGGGTGAATCGTCCGTGCTTGTACGGGTTTCGGTCGACGGTGTACTCGAGCAGGTCGGTCCGGATGCCGCAGTAGTTGAGCAGGGTGTTGCCCTTGCCCGGTGCGCCGTAGCCGACGACGCGCTTGCCCGCGGCGCGCTGGTCGAGCAGGAACCGGAGCAGGTCGTGGCGGACCGCCTCGGTGCGCGTCCGTAGCTGGCGGTAGCCCTCGACCTGATGCAGGCCCGCATCCTGTTCCAGCCGAAGCACTTCGGCGACTCGGCTACTGGGGACCGCGCCCACTTCGGCCGGCCTGGCCCACAGCCGGATCGAACCACCGTGTGTGTCCAGCAGTTCCACGTCGACGACGGACAGATTCGCCGTCGCGAGCGCACGCTGCGCGGAGTGCACGGTGTAATACTGGAAGTGTTCGTGGTAGATGGTGTCGAACTGGCCCAGCCGCATCAGGTTCAGCGCGTGATGCACCTCGATGGACAGCCAGCCGTCGTCGGCCATCAGCGTGCGCAGCGACCTGGTGAAGCCGCGTAGGTCGGGCACGTGGGCGTAGACGTTGTTGGCCACCACCAGGTCGGCTGGTCGGTGCGTCGCGCGGATCTTCGCCGCGGATTCCTCGTCGAGGAAGGCGGTCTCGGTAGGCACGCCCGCCTCCCTGGCGGCGTTTCCGACGTTCACCGACGGTTCGACACCGAGGCAGGGGATACCCGCTGCCACGGCGTGCCGGAGCAGGTAACCGTCGTTGCTCGCCACCTCTACGACGAACGAGTCCGCGTCGAGGCTGAGCCGCTCGATCGCTTGTGCGACAAAGGTTTCCGCGTGCCGGACCCAGCTGTCGGAGTAGGACGAGAAGTACGCGTACTCGGTGAACGTCTCCTCTGGAGTGATCAACGCTGGAATCTGCAACAGCAGACAGTCCGCACACAGCCGCAGGTGCAGCGGGTACGTTGATTCCGGAAGATCGAGTTCGTCTGGCGCGAGGAACTTCTCGCACGGTGGTGTTGCCCCCAAATCGAGCACACTCGTCAATCGTTCGGAATCACACAGTCGACACAGCAACGCAGCCCACCTTCTGCCTAGAGTCGTACCTCCGGCGCATTGCCGGCGCACCCCTGACGTCGACCCGATCCAGTGAGACGTTACAACGAAACCCCCGCGTGTCGTAGCCGAAATCAGCTGCCCGGGAAGTAATTTCCGGTACTTTTCAACCGTTTCCGACGGGTAGCTTCCGCTCCGCTACCGAGCGTGTTGGTGGTTCCCGCTCATGGGACGAATTCGCCTGCGGGTAGCGAAAGTTCGGGACCTGGCCTCATGCGGTGGCCGGGGTCGAAAACAGACCGGGGCGGCAAACCGACCGTTCCCTTATCGGCTACCGCGTGGAACACTTTGCGGCCCCGATGATTCGACATGTGAAACGGATTGTGTTCTGTAACAATCGGCTTCTGGCCGCCGAAGGACGGGACACCCGAGGCGGTCATGTTGGTGCCGTGGGGACCGATCAGTGCAGATCGGGGGGCTAGTTTTCTTCTCTCCCATGGGGAGGTGCGTTTCCATGAGCTTCGAGCTCGCCGACGACGACGATCTGGACTATCGCCGATCGCCGAACCCCCTGCCGCGCTCCGAGCGCGAACGATGGCAGGGCGAATATGTAAGGCGCTTAGGCGCAACGGATTTCGGTGTGATCGTGGCGGCGATGGTGCTCGCCCAGGTCATCCGATTCGGCGGACCCGCCGCGCCACCGCTGGCGTGGCATCTGCCCTATGAGATCGGGTACACGGTCGTCTCCGGCGCGCTGGCGCTGGCCTGGGCCGCGTTCCTCGCGATCGGGCACACCCGATCGCCGCAGGTGGTCGGCAGCGGCAGCGAGGAGTACCGGCGACTGGTCTCGGCGACGCTGCGACTGTTCGGCGTGCTCGCGATCGTGTCGCTGGTTTTCCAGATCGAGTTCGCTCGTGGCTATTTGGCTATTGCACTACCGCTCGGTCTGTTCGGTTTGATGCTGAGCAGATGGCTCTGGCGGATCCACGCGCGACAACTACGCGGGCGGGGGGAGTACCGGACCTCGGTGCTCGTGGTCGGCTGCGCGGAGGCGGCCCAGGCGATGGCCAATGCCTTCGCGGGCGACCCGGCCTCCGGATACCGGGTGGTCGGTGTGTGTATTCCCAACGGGCTCAACGAGATCACCGAGTACATCCGGGAACCCTCGGGGCACACGTTCTCGGTGGTCGGCAGCGACCGCACCGTGCTCGACGCGGTGCGCCGCAGCGGCGCCGACACCGTCGCGGTCACCGCGACGGATCATCTCGGGCCGATCGAATTGCGCCGGATGGCCTGGGAACTCGACCCGATCGGGGTCGAGCTGATCGTCGCGCCCGGCGTGGTGGACATCGCGGGCACCCGGTTGACGAATCGCTTCGTCGCCGGAGTTCCGATGCTGCACATCGCGAAACCGCAATACGATCGCGCCAAGTCGGCCGGCAAGGCGGTGTTCGACGTCTGCTTCGCGGCCGCGGTGCTGGTGGCGATCGCGCCGACCATGCTGGCCATCGCGCTGGCGGTGAAGCTCACCAGCCCCGGTCCGGTGTTCTATCTGTCGGAGCGAATCGGGCGGGGCGGCAAGCCGTTCCGGATGATCAAGTTCCGCAGCATGTACACCGAGGCGGAGGCCGGCGTCGACGCACTCATCGCGCGCAACGGCGGCAACCCGGTCTTCTTCAAGATGAAGGACGACCCGCGGATCACGCCGGTCGGCAAGGTGATCCGCAAGTTCAGCCTGGACGAGCTACCGCAGTTCTTCAACGTGCTGCGCGGCGAGATGAGCGTGGTCGGCCCGCGACCACAGGTGCAGCGCGAAGTGGACAGCTACGACGGCGAGATGCGGCGCAGGCTGCTGGTCAAGCCGGGAGTCACCGGGCTGTGGCAGGTCAGCGGACGATCGGATCTATCGCTGGAAGACTCGGTGCGACTTGATCTTTCGTACGTGGAGAACTGGTCCATGGTGCTGGATCTGCTACTCATCGCCAGGACGATCGGGGCGGTGACGCGCGGGGCAGGCGCCTACTGAGCCGCCGGAAACTCCTCGGCCAACTCCATGAACACCGCGGTGTTCATGGAGTAGGCGCGCTGACCCTCGTCGAGTACGCGGCGGCGTTCGAGATCGTCGAGCGGCAGCCCGTCGAGCAGGGCGCGGTATTCGCGCTTGAACGCGGCCGGGTTGGCGACGGCGTCGAAGACGTAGAACCGGACACCGTCGCCGCGGTGCGGCAGATTCCACAGCCGCTCGGCGGTGTCGCGGACGATCTGCCCGCCCGACAGGTCGCCCATGTAGCGGGTGTAGTGGTGGGCGATGTAACCGGCGGGCCAGTCGCGGGCGCACTCATCGATGCGGTCGGTGTAGGCGACGGTCGCGGGCAGCGGCGCGAGCTCGTCGCGCCAGCGCGGGCCGATGAGGTGGGCCAGGTCGCGCTCGAGTTCGGCGGTGCGGGCCAGCTCGGTGCGGATGAACGGTCCGGCGATCGGGTCGGCGGCGAGGCTGTCCCAGCGGGCCTCGAGCGCGCGGTAGACGAACCAGAGTTGGCCGGTGTAGCGCTGATACGAGTCGATGCCGAGCGCGCCGCCGAGCATGTCGGTGATGAACCGCGAGCTGCGGGCGTCGTTGTGCTGCTCCTCGGTGGCACTGCGGATCTGCTTCGAGAACGGTGCTGCCTCTGACATATCCGAACCACCTCACCTGTATCGCCGGCGGGTCGCCTTCAAGTATGGCTACCCTAACTACTCGTCCGACGATACAGGTTTCGCGTGTGGGACGCACCCACTTGGTTCACTGAATGGGCGGCGGCCTGCGCCAACCCCGCGGCCGGATCCGCCGCACGATCGGGCGGCGCAGCGAACCGAAGCGGCGCATGATGCGTGGCCGCCGAACGGTACGGTCGAACCATTCGCCGAGGGTGACGCCCGCGGCCAGCGCGCAGCCGACGCCGAACGCGGCAAGCAACTGGTTGGCGCCGATCACCAACTGATCGTTGAGCAACGCGTTGAGACCGCGGTAAAGCTTGAGACCAGGCAGCAGCGGGGTGATACCAGCGACCGCGACGACCAACGGGGGAGTCAGCGCCCGCCGGGCCATCAGACCACCGGCCATACCGATCACCGTCGCCGCGACGCCCGAGGAGAGCACCGGGCCGAAGCCCGCCTCCTGCACCATCAGGAAGCAGATGGTGCCCGCCGCGCCGCTGCCCGCCGCCGCGGCGAGCGCCCGCTTCTCCGCGTAGCAGGCCAGCGCGAACGCGAGCGCGGCCACGGCACCGGCGACGATCTTGACCGGGAGATCGGTGATGTCGCCCGTCGGCAAGAGGAACGGCGGCACGGTGGCGTTCACCATGTAGCCGACGCGCAACGCGATCGCGATGCCCGCGATGATGCCGCCGGTCATCATCATGACCTCGAGCATGCGGGCGGTCGCGGTGATCGGTGCCCCGGTTATCCCGTCCTGGACCGCGCCGACCAGTTGTAATCCACTGAGCAGCACGGTGATTCCGGCCGCGATGATCAGTGACGGATCCACGTCGATACCGAGTGGGCCCGCCAGCGTGGCGAGCACGATGGCGGGCGTCGCGGCGATCACGCCACCCACCATGTGCTGGAAGAAGAAGGGCAGGCCGTAGCGGTTGAGCACGCGGTTCGACCGGTCGATGGCGAGCGTGGTCGCGAAACTGACTGCCGCGACGACGATTCCGCCGCCGAGCAGCGCGGCGATCGACGCGGCCAGCAGCGACCAGCCGAAGGTGGCCGTCCAGCGGTGGTAGGGATGCGGCGCCTTGGTGATGGTGTCCAGGGCGGCGCGCGCGTCCTCCGGTGCGACGACCTCGTTGCGAATACGCCTGGTGAGCCGGTCGACGGCGGCGAGCCGGGTGAAGTCCAATGATCGGTAGCGCACGATGCGCATGCTGCTGGCCGGCGCGAGCCGCGGGCCGCGGTCGGTCCAGATCCTGATGGTGTCGTAGGTGACGTCGACATCGCAGCGGACCAGTCCGTAGGTGGCGGCGATGAAGCGGACCTGGGTGGTCGTGTCGATCACGCCGGTGCCGGAGGCCAGCACCACCTCGCCGACCCGGACCGCGAGATCGAGCACCTCGGCGACCGCCGCGTCGTCGGTCAGGTCGATCGGTTGCAGCGGTGAGGGTGCCGCGACGATCGTGTCCGCGGTCGCGGGCCGATCGGCGACCAGCTTGCCGACCGCCTGACTCACCACCGGGATCCGTCGTCCGCGCCGGAACAGCCGCCGTCGACCGAGATGATCGACCCGCGTGTCCGTGCTGTCGCCTCCCGGCAGCGTGTCTGCATCCATGCACGCGAACGTAGTCACCTTCCGGCGACCTTCGCATCCGGGCTGGCACAACGGCCCGCCGATCGCGTGTCGGGCGGTGCGGGGTGACGGTCGGCCCGGGCGACGGTTGGTTGCCGCCCGGGTCCGAATTCGTCAGGCGTGGCTGTCTTCGCGGGCGAGCAGTCGGGTCAGCGCAAGCAGGAGTTCGTGGTCCGGCTGCTCGGGCAGATCGGTGGCGCGCCAGGCGACGAATCCGTCCGGGCGGACGAGGGTCGCGCCGGTGTCGGTGATGCCGTAGGCCTTGTGGAACTGGTCGTCGACGTCGTGGAAGTCGGTGCCGATGCGATAGGTGCCGAAATCGAGATCCATTGCGGCGGAAACCGTTTCCGCCGCAGCGAGCCATTCCGCACCGGCTGCGCCGATGAGCAGGGTGAACGCGCCGTCGAACAGGTCGATGGTGGACAGTGTCGTTTCGTCCTGGCGCAGCCAGAGGTGTGGTGCGCGCAGACCGGGGCGGCCGCTTGGGTGGCGAGGGTCTTCGACGGGGCCGTCCGGAGTGCCGGTCTCGGAATGGATGGCCGCCGACTGATACCGGTAGCCGAGGATCATGGTGAGGTCATCGATGGTGGCCGCGTCGTCGCCGGTGCCGCTGTGCCTGCCCTGCAGTCGCTGCATCGCCTGATCGAGTGTGACGAATGCGACAGGTCGGCGCTCGTCCTGATAGCTATCCAGAAGCGACTGGCCCGCTTGCCCTTTGAGGACCGCGGCGAGTTTCCAGGCGAGGTTGTCGGCGTCGGCGATGCCGGTGTTCGCGCCGAAGGAACCGGTGGGTGGGAAGACGTGGGCGGCGTCGCCGACGAAGAAGATCCGGCCGACCCGGTACCGGTCCGCGACCCACGCGCCCATGCGGGTGGTGGCGACCTTCTGGTCCGATCCGGTCATCAGCGGCACGAGGGTGAGTTCGAGGTTCGGGTCGCCGATCGCGCGGCGGGCCAGTTCGATGCAGCGTTGCTCGGTGAAGTCGGCTGCGGTCTCGCCGGAGTCGGGGCCGAAGGGGATGCCGAGCGACCAGCGGCCGAACTCGCGGCCGGGAACCAGTGCGGTGCCTGTCGTCGGCTGGTCGAAGTAGGCGAGCAGGAATCGACGGTCGCGCAGCGGGCCGGTGAGATCAGCGTCGAAGACGAAGCCTGCGGCGTTGATCAGTTCGCCCGGTCCTTCCGCGCCGATGCCGAGCTTGGTGCGGATGCCCGCGCGATTGCCGTCGGCGGCCACCAGGTAGTCGGCGTGGATGCGTCGCTCGGCGCCGCTCGCGAGATCGCGGACCAGGGCGGTCGCGCCGTCCGGGGTGGCATCGACGGAGATCAACTCGGTGCCGAAGCGGATTTCCGCGCCGTAGTTTTCGGCGTGGGCGCGTATGACGCGTTCGAGTTCGTCCTGGTCGATCATGGTCCAGTCGGTGGGGCTGAGGGTGGCGGGCGGCCGGACCCGGCTGAGGATGTCGACGCGGAAACGTTCCTGGCCCGCCAAGGTGTCCGCGCCGATCATCTCGGGGAAGTCGGCCAGGATCGAGGTCCGGTCGCGGATCGCCCGCTCGAGGCCGAGGGCCCGATAGATCTCCATCGAGCGCGGGTTGAACGCGCGGGCCTGCGGTTGCAGCGCGGTGGACGAGTGTCGTTCGACGAGGGTGGGGCGGATGCCCGCCCTGGCCAGGAACAACGCGGTGGACAGGCCGGTGATGCCGCCTCCGACGATGAGGACCTTGGTCTGCTGGATATCTGACGGTGTGTGCACGGCGAGCTGCTCCTGAGTGACGGGACGGTCCACTCATCATTCAATCGATTGCACTGCTCTGTCAATCGTCTGATTGATTAACTTTGCCCACTGCCTGAAACTGCTATGCGTATGTAGAATGGCGTCGTGCCGTCGTCGAAACCTCGCAGGTCACCCAAGCCGCAGGAGCGCCAGCGCGACCCCGAGCGCACCCGCCAGCTCATCCTGGACGCCGCCGAAGCCGAGTTCGCCGCGCATGGCTTCCAGGGCGCGCGCACCGCCTCCATCGCCACCCGCGCCGGGGTCAACCAGCAGCTGATCTCCTACTACTTCGACGGAAAAGTGGGCCTGCACCAGGCCATGTCGCAGCGCTGGCAGGAACGCCGCCGCAACCTCGTCCCGCCGGAAACCCCACTGCCCGAACAGTTCCGCCGCTACGCCCTCGAGGCCACCCGCAACCCCGACGGCGTCCGCCTGATGGCCTGGGGCGGCCTCGAATACACCGGCCCCGACAGTGATCCCGACCACGCGCCCCGCGCGAAAATGCTCGAGCACAGCGTGGAGGAACTCCGCGCCCTCCAGGCCGCAGGCCGCCTTCCCGCCGAACTCGACCCGGCCACCCTGCTGGTCATGCTGATGGCCGCCGCGATGGCCCCCACCACGCTCCCGCACGTCATCGAGGGCGTCTGTGGAACCGACCCGCGCGCACCGGAATTCATCGACCACTTCGCCGAGCAGGTCGCCCTGCTCGTCCAAATACTCGGGCGGGCAGGCGAATAGCGCGCGAGGTCAGGCGGTGAGCTTCAGGATGTCGATGCCTCGGTTGTTGTCGGCTACGTAGGCGAAGCCGCGGTGCCAGTACGGGGCCCAGGCGGCTGCGTCGGCGGGGCGGTAGTAGGCGATTTGTTTGGGGTTGGTGGGGTCGCTGACGTCGAGGAATCTGGTGCCTTGGGCGTAGAAGGATTGGACCAGGATCTTGTCTTGGACGTCGAAGTAGTGGGCGGAGCAGTCGGCGGAGGCTGGGTCGCTGCCTTCCTGGCCGGCCACGCCCCAAGTGCCAACGGTGTTGAGGCGGTACGGTTTTTGCGGGGTGGAGCGCCAGCCTTCGCCGCCGTAGGAGCCTTCCAGGGAGGCGATGACGAGGACGCCGTCGCCCGCGCAACCGTCGACGAAGCTCTCCTCGGTGGCGTAGATGAGGTTGCCGTTGTCCCAATGTCCGGTGCCGCCACCGTCTTTCGAGCGGGCGCCGATCGGGCGGAAGCTGTTGTGCATGAACTTGGATGGCGCGGCCGTTTCCTTGATACCGCCGCCCGCGTAGGGGACCGGGTCGGTAGGTGAGGCCGGCCGGAGCTTGCCGGTGACCGGATCCTTGTGCATGCCCGCGGTCCAGTAGCCGCGCACGCCGCCGCGGCCGGACGCCCAGGCCACGCCGGACTCGTCCACCTGCACGTCGTGCACGTAGTCGGTCTGACCGTCGTTGCGCGCCAACTCTATTGGGTTGGGGGAGACCTTCGGCTTGCGGGGATCCCTGACGTCGGTGACCCAGATCGGGCGACCGCCCCATTCGGCGGGCATGTTGTCCGCCTTGGCCGGGCCGCCGGTCCACAGGTACTGGCAGTCGTTGATGCACGTGGTGGTGTGGCCCGCTGGGACTTTGACGTAGCTGAGCACGGTCGGCTTCTCCGGCTTGGCCAAATCGACCACATAGATACCGGATTCGCCGTTGTGCACATTGCCGCCGAAGGCGCGGGGGTCGCGGGACAGGAAGACCCGCTTGCGCACCGGGTCGACCTCGGTGTCCTCGGTTTCCCACATGCCGGGCATGTTGAGCTGGCCGATCAGCTTCGGCGCGGCCGGGTTGGCGGTGAGATCGTAGGTCTTCAAGCCGAATTCGCCGGAGACGACCATGACGTCCCTGGGGCCGTACTGGAGGAACTGCAGCGAGATCGCGCCCTGCGCGTCGGGGAGGTTGCCGACCGCTTTGACGTTCTTCTCCGCGCCGGGTGTCCCGGTGAGTGTCGGAGCGGCGCCGTGCGGGCCGTCCTCTTCCCCGCAGGCGGCGGCGGGCAGTGCGGTGGCGGCGAGCGTCGCCGTGACGGTGACCAACAGTAGGGACGACCGGAGCAACAAGCGGCGCACAACTACCTCCCGGCGAGACGCGAACGCTAGGTGACCAGGGATTCCTGATCGTCGAGTTGACCTCACTGTAAGTGCGATGCCGCGGCGCACGATCCCCATATCGCGATAACTCGAACTGGGGAACGGCTTTCGCGTGGTGGACCGCGTGATGTTCGGTCGTGCGGTGTTTTTCACGCCGTGGAAAGTTAATGATGTTGATATGCAGGGTGTTCCGCGACACAAGCACTGGCCAGTTGCCGCAGGCCGCACGCGCCTCATCGTCGTGCTCGCCGTACTCTTGCTCGGCATCACCGGCTGCGCCGAATCGTCGGAGCCCGCGAAGCCCGGCGTGCTCACGGTCGGTGTCCGTGAACCGGCCAGCCTGCTGCCCGCGGACCTTCGCGATCAGGCGGGGCGCATGCTCGTCGGGGCGCTGTGGACGCCGCTGGTCGACTACGACGCGGCAACCGGGAAGAGCACCCCGCGAGCGGCGGAATCGGTCTCCAGCACGGACCAGTTGACGTGGGAGATCAAGCTGCGCGCGGACGGCCGGTTCCACGACGGAACGCCGGTCACCGCGAGATCCTATGTGGACACCTGGCATACGGTCGCGGACGAGCGGTGGGCGGGCTCCGGTGCGCTCACCGAGGTCTTGCGGCCCGTGGCGATCACCGCGCCGGACGAGCACACCGTGCGGATCGTGCTCGACCGTCCTTTCGGTCAGGTGCCAGCGGTGTTGGCTTCGCCTGCGCTGCTTCCCCTTCCGGCGTCGGTGCTGGCGTCCCGGGACTGGGCGGGTTTCGCCGCCGACCCCATCGGCAACGGCCCGTTCCGGATGGCGGAGCCGTGGCGAAGAGGGGCGGGCGGTCGGATCTCACGAGTCGTCGAAGCAGCGGGTAAGGCACGCGAGATCCAGTTCCGGGTCGGTGCTTCCGCCGCGCAGTACGACCAGGTGAAGGCGGGGTCGCTCGATCTGGCCAGCGAGGTCCCCGGCGAGCGACACGACGCCATGCACCATGATTTCGCCGACCGGCACGCGATGTGGCCGCTGCCCGAAGCCGGCTATCTCGCGTTCCCCTTGTCCGACAAGCGGTTCGAGGACGCGGCGGTACGGTACGCCTTCGCCATGGCGGTGGACCGCGCGGCATTGGCGGCGGATCCCCTTGCGCACCAGGTAGACCCGGCGCGCGCGATCCTGCCACCCGGTGTCGCACCGGGGGAACGCTCCGGTACCTGCCGCCCGTGCCTGCACGACCAGGCCGCGGCGAAGTCATTCCTCGGTCAGGTCGCCTTCGCCGGCCCGGTCACGCTGTACTTCGGTGCCGGACAAGAACAATGGGCACGGACACTCGCCGATCAGATCGGCACCGCGCTCGCGGTCGAGGTGACTGCGAGACAGCGTGGCGACGAGGCGAATGCGCCCGGCGACGGTCCGTTCTTGGTGACCCGTGCGCTGAGTACGTCGAGCCCGTACGAGGTCCTTGCCGCACTCGCGAAGTCCGCCGGGTACGCCGACGACGGCTTCGCGCAACTGCTGGCGTCCGCCGATTCCATTGGCGCGTCAGCGGATAGCGGTCAGCTGTATCGGTTGGCCGAAAACCAGTTGCTCCGCGATCTTCCGGTAGCGCCCCTGTGGTCCGGCCACGGTCATGCGGTCTGGGCGGCGCGCGTGCACGAGGTGACGACGGCACCGTTGCAAGGGATAGACCTCGCCTCGATTTCGGTGTGAGCTGTCTGTGGCCTGTATGTGACGTCGGACACAGTTGATCTCCGAGGGAACCGGACGCGATCTTGTACGTCTATAGACCTGACAGACAACAGAATTCCGGAGGGGAATCACATGAAACTTCGCACTGCCATCGTCCTGTCGTTCGCCGCGCTCATGGGCTCGAGCCTGATCGCCGCCGGTTCGGCCGCGGCAACTACCGCCATCGCCGGGCCGCCGGTTCCGGGCGACGTGCAGGTAGACGGCAATGGGTGCCCGATTCCGCCGCGCGGTCTGGACGGCAGGCCGTTGCCGCCGCCGTCGGGTCCCGACGGCCGGCCGTTGCCGCCGCCGTCCGATTACAACGGCAACCCTTGCCCGCGCCCGCAATAGTCCTGCGGGAAACCGTCGGCGGACCTGGAAACTAAGGGGATCCGGGTCCGCCGTCGTGACCTGTCGCCGCTAGCAGTGGTTCTGCAGCTCGATCCTGGTCACGGTTCGAAATGCTTCGGCCGGATAGGTTTTCTGGGCGTTGTTGACCTTGTCCAAATCCCAGTGGTATCGCTGGGCCGAGGACGGCAGGTTGAGGACGAACTTGCCGAGATCGCCGCCGGTCGCCCAATTGTTGACGATATTGCCGAGATACCGGTGGCTCGCATCGAACAGCGCAGCGTGCATGAGCCACGCGTCATTGTCGGAACCGCTGGTGACCAGGGCGTTGAACTCGGCGTAGCCGTCGCTGTGCAAGACCCAGCGCGCGCCTTGGAACATCGTGCAGTCGCCCACTTTTATGTCGCCCCAGGTGAAAACCTTGTCGGGATCGGCATGTCCGACGGGCATGGTGGTGAGGGCGGTTGCGGTAGCCAGTCCGATACAGACGGCAAGCCGAACCAAGGTGCGACGAAAGGTGGTCATGATGTGTTCCCCCGGGGATGACAATTCTGCTGACCAGTATTGTCGGCGTCCTTATAGCGACGCGTCAATGCATTGTCAACGCGCCACGCCTTCAAATGTGTTCGATCACTTCGCGCGTTCAGCCAGTGCCGTCCATTCGGCAACATCTCGGGTGATGTCCAGCGTGCCGCGGTCCTGGGGACCGTAGAGGCGCACCCAGATCGCGGGTAGATCCGCGCCGAGATCGAGTGCGGCGGCGTAATCGCCATGCCCGGCGTAGAAGCGGGCCAGATTCTGTCTCGTCATGAGTGTGAATGGGTGCTCGACGCCGGAAACCCTCTCGCGCGTCGCGAGCACTTCGCGATACATGCGCGCGGCGCCATCAGGGTCACCGCAGGCTGCGGTCCACCTCGCGAGGCTGTCCTTGGCCCACATCGTGGTGCTGTGCTCAGGTCCGAGCGCGCTCTCGCACAGCGGCACGAGCTCGAGCGACTGCTGTCGCGCCCGCTCCGGGTCACCCGCTTCGCCGATCCAGCGCGCGTACTGGTCGCGGGAGTGCAGCACGTCGGGATACGTTGGGCCGAGCAAACGTTCGAGCGGCGGCAGAAAGGCGGCGTACTGATCGCGCGCGCCGACGATGTCGCCGGTCTGCCCGGTCGCGAAGCCGAGATCGGCGCGGATCCGCAGCTTCTCCCGTTCGTCCTGCTCCAGGTCCAGCAGCTCGGTGAGCATCGTCACCGCTTTCTCGGCGCCGTCGGTCTGGATGTGCCAGTTGGCGAGTTGCACTCGCGGCAGCAGCGTCAGCGGATGATCGCGGCCGAACATCGCGGTGCAGTCCTCGACCAGCCCGGCGAACATCGCGCGGGCCGCGAACGGCTCGCCTGCCTCGCCGGTCCAGCGCGCGAAGCGGTCGCGTGCGGCCAGCAGGTCGGGGTGTTCGGGTGGCAGCGTGTCCTGGAAGGCCACCAGCCAGTTCGCCCAGGAGGCTCGATTGTCGATCGGCCGCCGCCTGGTGTCCGCCGCGTCCAGGAATGCCAGTGCGCGAGCGGGGTTTTCGCTGGACAGATAGTGCCGTGGCGCCGCCGTGTGTGCATAGGTATCGATGTCAGGGCCGGTCACAGTGTCGAATGCGGCGGCGAGTGCGGCGTGCGCATCGAACAGTGCGCTCGGCCATTGCGCGCAGACGATCTGCTGCAGCGATCCGGTGAATGCCGCGTGGGACAGCCCGATTCGTTCATTGTCCTGACCGGGAAGGCCGCGGGCGACCAGCACACCGAGGTCGACCACCGCATCGCGGAGCTGCGGCAGCGCCACCGGGCGGCCGAGTCGGCGGAGAGCCTCGTGGATCAGCGACAAGGGGGCGGTCGGGCCGACGCCGACCGCCGCGAGCAGTGCGCCGACGGGCAGTGCGAGATCGGCGTGCACGGGGCGTTGCCGGGTCGTGTGGAATCGCTTGGCTACCAGGCTATCCAGGTCGGTGCCGTCGAGACTCGTTTCTCCCCACGCGATCTCGGTGATCAACCGGGGTATCAACCAGCCGCCGCGCACATCGTCGGGCAGTTCGTGCATGGCCTGATCGAGCCCATCGGGCAGGGCGCCCACCGTGCTGGTCAGCTCCCGCAGCACCTCCCGTACGGACGGCGGTTGCAGATGGACGCGGCGCGCGTGCGCGATATCCGGATGGTCTACCACGTCGGTCCCCGAGCGGATGCCGACGATCACCCGCACATGGGCCAACCGCTCATCGGTGGTGAGGGTGGCAATGGCGGCCACGACGCTGGTGCGGCAGCCCTCGTCCGGTTGATCGAGGCCGTCGATCAGGATGCGGATCCGTCGGCCTGCCGCCCGGAGCCGATGCAGGGGCCGGACGATCTCGATCTCGAAGGCGCTGAACCGCTCCCGGTCGGTGAGCTCGGCCTGTACCGCCTGCTGCGCCGCCGTGAACTCGGCGCTGAATCGCGCGCCGAGCTGGTCCCGCAGTTCGATGAGGACCGACTCGATGGTGCTGGTGACATCCAGAAACACTGCTGCCGTGATGAATTCGGCGGTCAGCGCACCTAGCGTATCGACCAGGCCCGGCCGGATGAGCAGCGACATCAGCGTGGATTTCCCGGCACCGGCCGGTCCGATCAACGCCTGCAATCGATCGCCGCTCGCCTCCACGATGTCGATGAGGGTCTCCTGCACGCCGGCGGTCAGTGAGACGCTGCGCACCAGGTGATCGACCAAGCCTGTTGCAGGCCTGCCGGTTACCGCGTCCCGTGATCGGGATCGATTGGGCACCAACCAGAGTCCTTGGTCGCCGTGGCGCACCTGGGTCCCGTTGAACGACAGGTGTCGAGGGGTCTGCTGCTGACACGCGCTGTTCAGCTCGGGTGTGAGGTCGGCGCACAGCAGGTTCGTTCCGCTACCCGGCAGGCCGGTATCGAAGGTGCGCAACAACGTTCGACTGAAGCAGCCGTCGTAGGCATTGCCGTAATCGGACGCGACGAGCAATTCCATCCGGCCCGCTGACTTTTCCAGCATCCGTACCCAGCGGTTTCCCGCGCCGAGCGCACCCGTTCCTGCCTCGCACGCGTCGACGAGGACGATCAGGCCGTCCAGCGATCGCGTGTTGCTCAGTTGTTCGGCGACGGCATTGACCAGATGGAATCCGGAATCCGAGTCCAGTGGCATGGTCGAATCGGCGGCAAGCAGATAGAAATCGTCGTCGTTGGTGGTGAACCCGTGGCCGATGAAGGCGATCAACAGCGTCGCACCCAGCTCGTCGGCCCGGCCGAACGCGGCCTTGATGCTGCGCTTGAGTTCGGTGATGGTCGGGTCGAGTACCGGGCCGTCCCCGATCGGGAGCCAATGACCGGCCGTGGTGAAGGTCGCGTACAGCCCCGTGGCCAGCTCGCCGGTGAACCCGAGCCGCGGAAATTCCACGCACTCGGAAGCGATTACCAGAGCCAACCTTTCAGCCATGCAAGAACTATCGGCGAGCGCGGGGCGCGGCACAACCGGTGGCACGCCGAGGACGATTCCGCGTCCTGTTCTCAGCTGGCCCGTCTCACACGTCGGTGGGGAAGCGCTCGTTGCCAAGCACTCCCAGCAGCTGCAGTTTCTCGTAGCCCTCGGTGTGCGGGGCCGCGGTCAATACCAGCAGCGCCAGCGACTGGTCCTCGGTGAGCAGCACTTGGCAGTCCACCTCGATCGGACCCAATTCGGGGTGCAGCAGCACTTTGTGCTCCTCGAAGCGGCGGGCGACCTGCTGGCGCTCCCACAGCTCGGCGAACTCCACGCTGGACTCGCACAGCGCGCGAACGAGTTCACCGGCACGCGACCGCGCACCCATCGACCCGTACGCGGCGCGCAGGCTGGCGACCTGGGCCCGGCTCACCCGGTCGTGGTCGTGCTCGGGATAGCGCAGCCGCTCGGCGGGCTGGGTGAACCACCGGTAGACCTCACTGCGGGCAAGGCCGGTGTGCGCGGTCCAGTCACCCAACAACGCCTTGGCCATCCGGTTCATCGCCAGCGCCTCACCCAGGTTGGACAGGATCAGCGATGGCGTGTCCTCGAGGCGGTCGAGCACCCGCAACAGCGCGGGCGGCACGTGCGTCGCGGTCGGCACCGTTGACGGGCTGTTGCGACCGGCCATCTGGAACAGATACCGGCTCTCGTCGGTGGACAACCCGAGCGCACGGGCCAGCGAGGACAACATCTGCTCGCTGGGCTGCGTTCCACGCCCCTGCTCGAGGCGCGTGTAGTAGTCGGTGGACATGGCCGCGCGCGAGGCCACCTCCTCGCGCCGCAGTCCCGGCGCCCGCCGGCGCGGGCCGGGCGGCAGCCCGATGTCCTCGGGGCGCATGGTCTCGCGCCGGGTGCGCAGGAAGGACGCCAGTGCCACACGGTCCATGCGACCAGAGTATCGGCAGGGTTGCCATTCGGTAGCCAGGGATTGCCGATCCCCCGATAAGCGCTCTCTGTATCCCACCCGCCGCGGTGGGCACGATCAGGGCATGAACATTACTGGAAACACCATCTTCGTCCCCGGCGCCACCAGCGGAATCGGCCTCGCACTCGCGGTCGAGTTGCAGGCGAGGGGCAACACCGTCATCGTCGGCGGCCGGCGCACCGCGCTGCTCGAGCGGATCGCGGTCGAGCACCCCGGCATGCACACCGTGCAGGTCGACACGGCCGACCCCGCCAGCATCGAAGCCGCCGCCAAGCTGGTGCTCGACCAGCACCCCGAGCTCAACGTGCTGGTGACCATGGCCGGCATCATGAACGTCGAGGATTGGCACCAGCCCGAGACGTTCCTCGCCTCCGCCGAGTCCATCGTGACCACCAACGTCCTCGGCCCGATCCGGCTGATCGCCGCGTTCATCGAGCAGTTGCGCAGCCGGCCCGACGCCACGATCATGACCGTGTCCTCGGGGCTAGCGTTCGCCCCGCTCACGGTCACCCCGAGCTACAACGCCTCCAAGGCCGCCATCCACATGCTCAGCGAATCGCTGCGGTTGCAGCTGGCCGACACGTCGGTGCGGGTGATGGAACTGGAGCCACCGTCGGTGCGCACCCCGCTGCTGCCCGGCCAGGAAAACAGCGAGTGGGCCATGCCCCTCGACGAGTTCGTCGCCGAGGTGATCGGGTTGATCGAGTCCCAGCCAGACGCCACGGAGATCCAGGTCGAACGCGTCAAGTTCCTGCGCTACGGCGAGGCGCGCGGTGACTACGAGAAGGTCGTCGCCACGCTCAACCACAGCGACCCGAACGGCAAGTGAGCAGTGCTCGGAAGGAGAACGTGATGACGCTACAAGGAAAAGTCGCCCTGATCACCGGCTCGTCGCGAGGGCTTGGCAGGGCGATCGCCCTGCGCTTCGCTCAGCAAGGAGCGGACCTGGTCATCAACTACGCACGTGACGCGGCAGCAGCCGGCGAGGTCCAGGCGCAGGCGAGCGCCGCCGGCGTCAAGGCCGTTGCGGTGCAGGCCGACGTCTCCACCTCCGACGGTGTCGAGCACCTGTTCCGCACCGCGCTGGACACGTTCGGCCGGTTGGACGTCGTGGTCGCCAACGCCGGCATCGAGAAGGTCAATATCCCGGTCACCGACATCACCGAGGAGGACTTCGACCTGCTGTTGCGGGTCAACACCAAGGGGCCGTTCCTGGTGCTGCGGGCGGCGGCACGCCACATCGCCGACGGCGGGCGCATCATCAACGTGGCCTCCAGCACCACCCAGTTCCCCGCCGTCGGCATGGGCCTGTACGGCACCAGCAAGGTCGCGCCCACCTACCTCGTGCAGGTGCTCGCTAAGGAACTCGGTCCGCGCGGGGTCACCGTCAACTCGCTGATACCCGGCGCGATCGACGACGCGGGCATCTTCGACGGGGTACCCGATGACGACCCGTTCAAGACCGGCCTGCGCGAGTCGGTGCCTCTTGGCAGGTTGGCCACCACCACCGACGTCGCCGACGTGGCCGAACTGCTCGCCGACCCCAAGGCGGCTTTCGTCACCGGCCAGAACATCCTGATGAACGGCGGCTCGAATCAGTAATAGCCGAAATGCCACCCGGCCGCGCTGACGAAGGTATGGAAGGCGCGGCCGGGTCGCCGCCGGTTAGCCAGTTGTCGATGAACGCCAGCGCCGATCGGCATCCGCGTCCTGAGCTACTTCCACACTGCGCTAGACCTGTCGCGGCCTGCCGTGGACACCAGCAGACCTGCTCTGTCGGATCAGTTGTCCACTGATGCCGTGTCGTCGGAGGAGCGTGGCTCGATAAAAGAAGTCCCCGCCAGTCGGCGGGGGCCCTTAAAGCCAGCTGGCAGAACGGATTTGGAACTACCCCCGCTCGAAAACGCTCGCATCGTCGAGCATGGCCGCGCGCAGCATGGACTCCGGGACGCCCATGCCCTCGACGAGGGTGAGGGCTTCGGGCCGCAGGCGATCGACGAGTTCGTTGACCCCGCGCCGGACCGCCTTGGCCCGCTCGACCGACATGAACCGGTGCATGATGTACCAGTCCAGGTTTTCCTCGAGCGTGGCGTATACGTAGAGGTCGCAGACGGTTTCGGCGAGTTCGCGGGCTTCCGGATCCTGGATGCCCTCGATGCCTTCGATGAACGCCTCCAAGGTGAGGCGGTCGATGTGCGCGGTGCCTGCGGTGAGGATGTGGTCCTGGGCGTTGTTGAACGCCTCGAACGGGGTGGTGTCCTTCGCGCGGGCGCGCAGGCGATGACCGGCCGTGCGCACGAGGTATTCCTCGCGGTCGGCGAAGAGTTGCAGCTGGACCGCGCGCCGGGCCAGGTCGCCCTCGTCGACGGAGTCGTTCGAGCCGTCGCGCAGCCGCTGGATCAGCTGACGCACACCGGTCACCTTGCGAACCTCGTCACCGGCCATGGTGGCGGCGAACTTCACCCAGCCCAGCGCGTCGAGATCGCGCACCTCGTCGGAGTACGCGGTGAGCAGCTCCTTGGCGACCAGCTGGGTGAGCACCACGTTGTCGCCCTCGAAGGTGGTGAACACATCGGTGTCCGCCTTGAGGGTGACGAGCCGGTTCTCGGTCAAATAGCCTGCGCCGCCGCAGGCTTCGCGGCACTCCTGGATGCCGCGGGTGGCGTGGCGGGTCTGCGCGACCTTCAGGCCGGCCGCCCGCTTCTCCAGTGCCCGTTGCGAACTCGGGTTGAGATCCTGTCCGGTCTGCACGAGGTGCATCCGCCGCACCAGGTCGTTCTGCGCGAACGCCAGCGCGTACGTCTTGGCGACGAGGGGAAGTAGCCGCCGCTGATGGCTGCGGTAGTCCAGCAGGACCGTCTCCTGCCCGCTGTCCGGATCGGAGAACTGCCTGCGCTTCAACGCATATCGAATGGCGATGCTCAGCGCGACCCTGGTGCCCGCCGCGGCGGCGCCCCCCACGCTGACCCGCCCGCGCACGAGCGTGCCCAGCGTGGTGAAGAAGCGGCGGCTCGGGTTCTCGATCTCGGAGCTGTAGGTGCCCTCCGGCTCGACGTCGGCGTACCGGTTGAGCAGGTTCTCGCGCGGGATGCGCACCTGGTCGAACACGATGCGCCCATTGTCGACACCGGGCAGACCACCCTTGAGCCCGTCGTCGAAGGTGGTCACGCCGGGCAGATCGGCGCCGTTCTCGTCGCGGATCGGCACCAGCAGGCAGTGCACGCCACGGCCCTCGCCCTGGGTGATCAACTGCGCGAAAACCGCTGCCATTCTTGCGTGTTCGGCGGCACCGCCGATGTAGTCCTTCCGCGCCGACGGCGTCGGCGAGTGGATCACGAACTCCTGCGTGGCCGGGTCATAGGTCGCGGTGGTCTCGAGGTGGGCGACGTCGCTGCCGTGCCCGGACTCGGTCATCGCGAAACAGCCGAGCAGGTCGAGCGAGATGAGCCGCTTGATGTACTCGCGATGCCGCTCGGTGCCGAGGTTCTCCACCGCACCACCGAACAGTCCCCACTGCACGCCCGCCTTCACCCACAGCGACAGGTCCGCGTACGCGAGCATCTCCAGCCCGGTCACCGCGGCCCCCGGTTCGCTGGTCCCGCCGTTCTCCCTGCGGAAACCGCGCTCGGCGTAGCCCATCGTCGCGATGACCCGCATCTGATCCAGCACCCGGGCCCGGGCAGCCTTGTAATCGAGGTATGAGTCGCCCGCGAACGCGTCGTCCGCCAGCTGTGTACGCGCCTGCTCCCGAATCTCGCCCCACGGCCCATCCAGTGCCGCGCGTAGGTGATCCGCCGTCGTTGCGATGCCGGTAGTCATAACTCGACATTAGCCCGCGCCGCGCCGACCAAACCGTGACTGTTGACACGACATTCCGGGCGGGGCTCTTGTGGTGCATTGAACGGGTGTTTAGTATATTGAACATGTGTTTAACGAACAGCCCGTATCGCAAGGACCCGCCACGGATCTGACCACGGCGGCGCGCATCCGTGACGCTGCCATCGAGGTCTTCGGCGACGAGGGTTTCCAGGTCGGCGTGCGTGCCATCGCGAAGGCGGCGGGGGTTTCGCCGGGGCTGGTGAATCATCACTTCGGCTCCAAGGACGGCCTGCGCGCCGTCTGTGACGAGCGGGTGCTGCAGTTGATCCGCGACGAGAAGATCAAGGCGCTCACCGCGGGCAGCGTCGCGAAGGGCATGCTGGCCGCGCTCGCCGAGATCGAGGTGTATGGACCGCTGGTCGCCTATATGGTGCGCAGCCTGCAGGCGGGCGGGCCGATGGCACGGTCGCTGTTCGAGCACATGGTCGAAGACGCCGAGGTCTACATCCAGCAGGGCGTCGAGTCCGGGGTGATCAAGCCGAGCCGCGACCCGGCGGCGCGTGCCAGATATCTGATGACGCTCAACGTCGGCGCCACCCTGCTCTACATGCAGATGAACCAGCGACCCGGCGAAAAGCTGGATTTCCGTAAGGCCATCCGTGAGCTGACCGAAGAGCTCACGGCCCCCGCTCTGGAGTTCTACACCCAGGGCATTCTCACCGACCCCACGCTTTTGGACACCTTCATCAAGGAGCACTGATGTCCGAGGTCATTCAAATCGACGATCTCCGTAAGACATTCGGCCATGTCGCCGCATTGGACGGGCTGAATCTCGCTGTCAGCGAAGGGGAGATCCACGGCTTCCTAGGGCCCAACGGCGCGGGCAAGTCGACGACCATCCGGGTCCTGCTCGGCATCCTGCGCGCCACCGCCGGTCGGGCCGAACTGTTCGGCCGCGATCCATGGGCCGACGCGGTCGCGCTGCATCACGAACTCGCTTATGTGCCGGGCGATGTCACGCTGTGGCCGTCGCTGTCCGGTGGCGAGACCATCGATCTGCTGGCCAGGATGCGTGGCGGCATCAACAAGGAGCGCCGCGAAGAGCTGATCCAGCGCTTCGACCTCGACCCGCGCAAGAAGGCGCGCACCTACTCGAAGGGCAACCGCCAGAAGGTCGCACTGATCTCGGCGCTCGCCTCGGACGTGCGGCTGCTGCTGCTCGACGAGCCGACCTCGGGCCTGGATCCGTTGATGGAACAGGTGTTTCGGGAATGCGTCGAGGAGGCCAAGCAGCGCGGCACCACGGTGCTGCTGTCGAGCCACATCCTGTCCGAAGTAGAGGCGCTGTGCGACCGGGTGACCATCATCAGGGCCGGCCGCACCGTGGAGAGCGGCTCGCTGTCGGAGATGCGGCACCTGTCGCGGACCTCGATCACCGCCGAATTGCTCGGTGACCCAGGCGATCTCGGCCGGATCGACGGCGTCGACGACATTCAGTGGGACGGTAAGACGCTGCGCTGTCAGGTGGACAGCGAACATCTCGGCGAGCTGATCCGACTGCTCGGCGACACCGGCGTGCGCAGCCTGACCAGCGCGCCGCCGACGTTGGAAGAGCTGTTCATGCGGCATTACCACGTGGACGGAGAGTCCGCGGCACCCACGGCGAAGCACGCCGCAGGCAAGGCCGAGAAGGTGGGGGCATGACCACGATCACCGCCGACCGTGCCGCGGCGGCACCGTCTTTCGGTGATTCCAGCGACTTCGCGGGTACCGGGCAGCTGCTGCGGCTGTACCTGCGCCGGGATCGCGTCGTGCTGCCGCTATGGGTGCTGCTGATCGGCGTGATGCCCGCGTTCCAGGTCGCGAGCATCAAGGGCCTCTACGATACCCAGGCCGAGCTCGACAGTTTCGCCAAGACCACCGCGGACAGTCCGGCGCTGCTTGCCATGTACGGACCGGTCTTCAGCACCGAGCTCGGTTCCATCGGCACCTGGAAAGCAGGTGCCATGTACACGATTATCGCCATCGCCACGGTGCTCACCGTCATCAGGCACACCAGGGTCGAAGAGGAAACCGGGCGCGCGGAACTGGTGGGCGCCACCAGCATCGGCCGCTACGCCGGTCTGACCGCAGCGTTGGTGCTGACGTACGCGGGCTGCCTGATCGCCGGAATCGTCTGTGCCGCTTCACTGTACGGCGACAAGCTGGCCGGAGCGGGCTCGCTCGCCTTGGGTAGCGGGCTCGCCATGTCCGGTATCGTCTGGGCCTCGATCGCCGCGGCCGCCGCCCAGGTCAGCTCCGGTGCACGCATCGCGCGCGGCATCGCCTTCGGCGCGCTCGGCGCCGCCTTCGCGCTGCGCGCCGTGGGTGACGCGGGTAACGGTGTGCTGTCCTGGTTCTCGCCGATCGGCTGGTGCCTGCAGCTGCGGCCGTTCGCCTCCGAACGATGGTGGACGCTGCTGCCCTTGGTGGTGGTGGCAGTTATCGGGACAGGCGTGGCCTATCGGCTGCTGAGTACCCGCGACACCGGGTCCGGACTGCTGGCCGAACGCCTCGGCCCGCCGGCCGCCGATGCCGCGCTGTCCGGGCCGCTCGGGCTCGCCTGGCGGTTGCAACGGGGGACGTTGCTGGCCTGGACTGTCGGCTTCGCCCTGTACGGGATGCTGATCGGCGGCGCCGCGAACAGCGTCGGCGACATGCTCAACGGCAGTCAGGCGGTCCGTGACGTGATCGGCAGGATGGGCGGTTCGTCGATGCTGCAGAACTCGTTCATCAACGCCGCGGTCACCATGCTCGCTGCCGCTGCCGCCGCGTACTCGATCTCGGCCACGCTGCGACTGCACGAAGAGGAGTCGAGCGGTCGTGCCGAGACCACCCTGTCCGGATCGGTGGGGCGTACCCGATATGCGTTGAGCCACATCAGCTTCGCGCTGCTCGGCCCCGCGATAGCGCTGCTGGTGTCCGGTGCCGCGGTCGGCGTCGTCTATGGCACGGTCTCGGGTGACCTCGGTGCGAAACTGCCAGAAGCGCTCGGCGCGGCGGCGGTGCAGGTGCCCGCGGTCTGGGTGGTGACCGGAATCGCCGTGGCGATCTTCGGTCTCGCCCCCCGATTCACTCCGGTTGCCTGGGGCGTCTTGAGCGCCATGATCATCATCTTCTTCATCGGCTCGCTCGACGGGCTGCCGCAGTGGGTTGTCGACGTCGTGCCGTTCGTCCATCCGCCGAAGGTCCCCGGTGCGGAATTCCAACTCGCCCCGGTGCTTTGGCTGCTGGTGATCGCCGCGGCGCTGCTCGGGGTAGGCATCGGCGCCTTTCGGCGGCGCGACCTGCGCTGAACAGGTACGACAACGGCCCGCGCGTGATGTTTGCGCGCGGGCCGCTGTCGTATGCAGGCCTAGGCGGTGAGGTCGAGCTTTCCGGCGAGCCGGTCGAGGTAGGCGCGCACCTCGTCCGTCGACCGGTCGGGCATGCCGAAAACGACCTCGGTGACGCCGGATTCGGCCCATTGCGCCAACTGCGCCGGGTTCGGCTTGCCCGCGAGCGCGATGACCTCGGGTGTACCTTCGCGCCCGTGCTCGCGCCAGATCCGGTGCAGCAGTGCGATCTTGTCGTCCACGCCGTCCTCGGTGGGAGTGGTGATCCACCCGTCCGCATTCTTGGCCAGCCAAGTGAACGACTTCTCAGTGCCTGCGGCGCCGAGATGCACCGGGATCCGCTTCTGTATCGGCTTGGGCCACGACCAGCTGGCGCCGAAATTCACGAATTCGCCTGCGAAGCTGGCTTCTTCGTCGGTCCAGATGGCGCGCATCGCGTCCAGATGTTCGCGCAGTACCGTGCGGCGCTTGGCCGGCGGCACGCCGTGGTGGGCGAGTTCGTCGGTGTTCCAACCGAATCCGACGCCGAGGCTGACCCGGCCGCCGGACAGGTGGTCCAGCGAGGCGATGGTCTTGGCCAGGGTGATCGGATGGTGCTCGGCGGGCAAGGCCACGGCCGTGGACAGGCCGATGCGGCTCGTCACGGCGGCGATGGTCGCCAGCGCCACCCAGGGATCGAGGGTGCGCAGATACCGGTCGTCCGGCAGGCTCGCATCACCGGTCTGCGGATGCGCAGCCGCCCGCACCACCGGGATATGGGTGTGCTCCGGCACGTAGAACGTGTCGAAACCGGCACCCTCGGCGGCCACCGCCGCGTCCTGGGGCGTGATGCCTCGATCGCTGGTGAACAACACAATCCCGTACCGCACCGTACGCGCTCCCATCCACTAAACTAGAACAAGTTCTACCACCTTTCCGGACCGGTACCAAGGGTTTGCCACGCATCGACCCACCGCGCTGAACTGATCGCCCGTCGCATTCGTGTCATGACTGTTGAGGTCACGGGCGAACTCCGGGCCGGATTGTGGCGGGAGAATGCGTATGGGCACCGAGATCGTCCGGTTCGACGCGCTGACCAGGGTGGTGCACTGGCTGATGGCGGCGCTCGTGGTGACGGCGCTGGTCGCGGGGGCGGGCATGGTGCACTGGTGGGGCGAGAGCGCGGCGCTGCGGACGTTGCATATGACGGTCGGTGTCGGCGTGCTCGTGTTCGCGTTGGTGCGGGTGGTGAACCGGGTGCTGCGGCGCGGGCCGGGTGCGTTCGCGCGGCTCGGGCCGGTCGAACGGTGGTTGGCGGGAGCGTCCGAAATCCTCATGTACGCACTGCTTCTCGCACAGCCATTGATCGGGTGGGCGATGGTTTCCGCGTCCGGGGGAGAGGTGCAACTAGCGGGTGGGGTCGAACTTCCCGCCCTGGTGCCCGCCGACTGGCAGCTGTACGAACGGCTGCGGCCCCTGCACACATACTTCGGTTACGCCTTGCTGGCGGTGTTCACCGCACACATCTGTGCGATCGCCTTCCATGCGCTCGTCCTGCGCGACGGACTACTGAGTCGAATGCTGTTCGGTAGGAAGCGGGTCGCTCCGGTCCGGGCGTCTGTTGATGAATAGCTGCGCCGGCCAGCAGAGTGCGAGCACCATCGCGATGGCCACGGCCGCACCCCCGATGATGTCGGTGGGCAGGTGGTAGTCGAGCCCGATCATCCCGACGGCCGCCGCGAGTAGCGCCAGCACCGCGACCGCGAACGCGATGACCCGCGCCCGCACCGAATCGACCAGCACGATGAACGCGGTCGCGATCGCGACCAGATGCACGGTGTGCCCGCTGGGGTAGGCGAGATAGTCGTGCAGGTGCCGATCCCAGAGTGGCTTCCACAGCACGCTATTGAGGCCGAGCGCGAGTTCCGGAACCACCACCATCGTGGCGGCCCGCCACCACTGACCGCGATAGCCGAACCACGCGCCCGCGAGCAGCAGCAGCGGCACGAGGATGTAGGCGTTGCTGGGCACCACGAGCGCCTGGTAGACGCCGGGCCGGGAGTCGAGCGCCGAGTGGATGGATGTGGCGAGGGCGCGATCGAACGCCGTCGCGCCGCCGTCGGGTGGGAACGTCAAGGGCAGCAGGCCCGTGACGGCGCCGCCCAGCGCGACGCCGCCGAGCCGGAGCAAGCCCTCGAGCCTGGTGTCTTGCCGTAGTCCGCCCACCGGTAGACGATAGCTACTGACAAGTTCTTGCTACTCGGCCGAGGGGCGGCGGAGAAGTCAATGGTCACTCGACTGCGCACGGCCGGAGCGGGTGAGCATTCGAAATCTTCGCGGCCCCAGGTCAACTCGGAGATCCGTTAATGCCTCGCGACGCCGCGGGGTCTTGGTATCGTCATAGGTAGATCGGTGAACATTCGGGTTCACCGATCTTCTGTTCTCGGCTCGGTCGGCCTGGATGCAATGTGGCTCGGGCGCAGTTCATGCGGCCGTCTCAGCCGTGGCTGTGACTGAGAGGTGCCCATGGGCGATGACGTCCAGCTTTCGCTCGCCGGAACCTATCGGCTTCCGACGATGGTCGGGCGGTCGGCCGAACTGGCCGAGCTCGGCCGATTACTCGTCGATCCTCGGGTCCGCCTGCTCACCCTCACCGGCACCGCCGGGGTGGGTAAATCAAGGCTAGCTCGAGAAGTGCTGTCGGACAGCGGGTTCCACGGAGAACTCGACGCGGTAATCGATCTCGGCGAGTGCACCGATCGAGCGGGCGCATGGAACGCGGTGCTGGACAAGGTAAGTCGCCGTCCGCTCGACGCCGCACCGCAAAGTCTCGGCCCGGTCGAAGCCTTGGCCGCTCTTGCCGCCAAGATCGGCACCGGTCGAGCAATCCTGTTGCTGGACAACAGTGATCGGGTCATCGAGCGGATTTCTGTCGATGTGACCCGGCTGTTGGAGCACTGCCCGCACCTGATCCTCGTGACGACCAGCCGCGTCCCGTTCAACCTGTATCGCGAATGCGTACTGTGCGTGCGGCCGCTGCGCACCGGCCGCGACCCGGGTTCGGCTACCCAGCTGCTGCTCGACAGCATCGACAGCCACTACCGCGGCACGACTGCGGTGGCCGACCGGTTGGTCCTCGACGAGATCGTGCGCGAACTCGACGGTGTGCCGCTGGCGATCGAACTCGCGGCGGGGTCGATCGCCCGGATAGGCCCGGTGCGCACCCTGCACCGCATCGAAGCGGGCGCGGACCTGCAGTCACCCTCATATGTCGACGTGCCCGAGCGCCACCGGACATTGCACGGCGCGATCGAGTGGGGCCTGGACGACGTCACCCCCGAGGTGCTCGACCTGTTGCTCCGGCTGTCGCTGTACGAGTCGGTGATCGATACCGACATCGCCTGCCTCGCAGCCGGGACCGACGAGGAACAGGCCACCACCGCGCTGGCGGAGCTGGTCCAGCGCAGCCTGCTCGACCACATGTCCAGCGGTGCGCACGGCCACGGCTACCGACTGTTCGCCACCGTGCGTGCCTACTGCCGCCAGGTACTCGCCGCTGATCCGTTGCGCGCCAACGCGATCCGCGACGACCACGTGGACCGGCTGTGTCAGCTGGCCGCGCTCGTCCGCCCCCGATTCGACGAGCGCGAGCACCGGGCGGCGGCAATGGCGGCCACCGGCAAGCAGATCGTGGATTACCGCTCGGCAGTGCGCTATCTGATCGACACGGGACGGCTGGAACGCGCGGTCCGCCTCGCGGCCGATCTGGAATCGGCGTGGATCCAGCACGGCTACCAGTCCGAGCTGGAGTCGGTGCTGGCCAACCTGCTGGAGACGAGCGACCGCGACACCGGGTCGCGCGACGTGACGGCACTGTGCCTGGAGGTCCTCGGCACCTGGGCGGCACGGTCGGGGCGGTTACGCCGGGCGGCCGAGCTGCTGACGAATTCGATTGCCGCGTACCGCAGTTCTGACAGACATATCGACGCGACCCGGGTCATCGTGGTGCTGGTCGCGGCGTTGATCTCGCTGGGGGACCGGGCGGGTGCCAAGGATCAGCTGAGCGCGGCGGCCCCGTACGCCGACGAGCTCAGCGGCCCATGGCCGAGCCGGTTCCAAGGCGCGCTGATGCTGCTGCGCATCCCCGATCCGCCGACGCGCGACGCCGAGCTCCTGGCCAAGCTGCGGGACCGGGCCAGGTGGCTGGACAGCACGGCGCGGCTGATCGGACTGAATACGCTGGCGCGCACACAGATCGGGCCGCAGACCGCCGATCGTGCCCAATCGCTCTACCGGGAGAACCTGGCCGACGCCGATCTGGAAACCCAAGTCCTGCAGGCGATCGTCGCGATAGAGGGCTGCGCGATGGCCTACGACGCGGCCGGGGCCGAGTTCGCCGCACCGACGCTGACGCTGCTGCTCGCAACCCGGCAGCTACGTGCCACACACGGCATACCGCAACTGGGTGCGGGCGATCGGGCACCCAGCGTATCGGATCACCGAAACACCGTCGGCGAGAGCAAGTTTCGCGAGCTCAAGCGGAAGGCAGAGGAGATGACCCTCGCCGAAACGGTGGCCTACGCCTGCACCGGACCGACGTTGCGCAACCTGGACGAATCCCCGCTCGCCGCACTGACCAAACGGCAGCGCGAGATCGCCAGGCTGGTCGCCACCGGCATGACCAACCGGATGATCGCCACCGAGTTGGGGATCTCGGAGTGGACCGTGGTCAATCACGTGCGCCAGGTGATGCTCAAGCTCGGCTGTCCCTCCCGACTGCACGTGGCGCTGCTGGTGGAACGCGACGCGCAGCCCGCGGTGGAGAGTATCGGCAAGACCGTACCGGTGCTCGACGAGCCGGCCGCCGAGCTGCCCCGAATCACCGTGGCGCGCAAGGCCTGAGCCGGATCAGGGGCCGTAGGTCAAGATCGCGCTGATGACGAACCACAGCACCCAGGCGAACGCGATCAGCATGCCGGCCGCCAGGGCGATCCGCATGAACGCGCGACCGAAATCCATGTCGCGGGTCTCCCGCGGATACAGCTTCCACGGGCTGTACCACGGCGCCTCGACCGCGTAGACCGGCTTGTGCGCCTCGCGCTCGGCCTGCGCCAGCTCCTCGGCGTAGGCCTCGGCCTGCGCCTGGTTCGGGCCGCCGTGCCACAGCGTGATGTCGATCGGGCCGAGGAAGCCCTCGTTCAGCAGCTCCTGCGGGGCGGGCAGGTAGGGCAGGATGCCGAGGCCGCGGAAGGCGATGGCGACGTCGTTGGCCGTCCAGAGGTGCTTCTCCTCCTCGGCGAGCGCGTCGAAGTAGTGCCGCAGCCTGCCTGGATCGTCGCCGAGGATCACGTCGAAGCTGGGGTCGCTCCAGGCCTGCTGGATCTTCAGTTCGGCCCCACGCAGTGGGACGACCAGTGCGAGCCCGTGCACCGCGCGCTGCCCGAGGCCGCGCGCGGCCAGCCAGTTCTGCAGCGCGAAGGTGTGCTCGCGGGACTTCTCCAGCGGCGTGCGCCGGTCCCGGCCCTCCATCGCGGCCGGGTCGCCGTTGATCGTCCACTGGCCGTTGAGCGGGATCTCCAGCACACCGTCCTGCCGGGCGACCAGCGCCTCGGCCTCGATCACCACGCAGCTGGTCGGCGTCCACACCACCGCGTCGAACTGGTGCAGCCGATCCTTGTGGAACAGACTGCAGTTGATCGTGGCGACGCCCTTCGGACTGCCCGCGTCCTTCCAGGTGCGCAACCAATCGATCAGCGCCCGCTCGGCATTGGTGCCTGCGGCGTTCTGCACTCGCACGAGCATTAACGACCGCCCTTCACGTCGACACTCGACAGTGCTCAGGATACGAGGTGTTCGGGCGAATTCGCCGCGCTCATGGCAACAGTCGGCGTGTTGGTAGCTGGATTACTCGGGTTGCTCGGCCGCGATCTTGCCCGCCTTGACCGCGTCGACCAGTGTGGCGTGGTCGGATTCGGTGCGGTCGGCATAGCGGACCGCGAAGTCGGCGACCGCGTCGTCGAACCGCTCGTCGTCGCCCAGATAGCCCGCGAGCAGGCGCGGATCGAGCGAGCGCGAATGCGCGCGGGCCAGCAGCGCGCCGGCCAGCCTGCCGTAGTCGTCGAGGTCGGCGGCGGACAGCCCGGCCGGGTCGATGCTGCCCTTCAGATTGCGGAATTGCCGGACGATGAAGGGCAATTCGGTGCCGCCGCCGGTCGGGTCGACACTGGTCCAGCCGAGCAGGATGTCGCTCTCCGACTGAACCAGCCTGGCGCCCTGCGCGATTCGTTTGCCCTCGTGCTTCGGCGGCGGCGCGGGCAGGTACGGCGCGAGCGCGGACGGATTGGCCTGCTTGATCTGCAACACCAGGGCCTCACCCTCGTTGCCGTGCAGCAGCGCGACATAGGTGTGCAGGCCGACGCTGCCGGTGCCGACGATGCGGAAGGCGATGTCGGACACCGCGAATCGGGCGAGCAGGTTGCGCCGGGACGCCCGCAGCGTGTCGGCGTAGCGCTGTAGCCCGTCGGTGATCGCCGTCGCGACCTGTTCATCGACCGGGGTGAGAATCGGTGGGTCGCTGATGAATCGGTGCTTCTTGACGCCGGTCTGGTGGTCCTCGAGGTGTTCGGTCCACTTGGCCACCACCTTGGCGCTGGTGTTCTTGCGCGCCTTTTTCGCGGCCTTCTTGAAGTCGTCGATCAGGTCGTGCGCCGCGGCCTGATCGAGCACCGACTCGTCGGGCAGGGCGCTCCACGATTCCAGGAACGGCTGCGCGGCAAGATGTGCTGCCGCGAGGCGATAGGCGCGCGCCGCGTCGTGCGCGGCGGCGCGGCAATCGTCCTCGCCCGCACCGCTTTCCCGGCCCGCGAGCACCAGGCTGGCCGCCAACCGGTCCAGATCCCACTCCCACGGCCCGACGATGGTCTCGTCGAAATCATTGATGTCCATGATGATTTCGCCGCGTGGCGTGCCGTACAGGCCGAAATTCGCGGCATGCGCGTCGCCGCAGAGCTGCGCGGTGAGCCCGGTGTCGGGTCCGTCGGCCAGATCGGCGGCCATCAGTCCGGCCGCGCCGCGGTAGAAAGTGAACGGGGACGCGATCATCCGGCCCATCCGCAGCGGCACCAGGTGGGGGAGCCGGCCCGCGTTGCTCGCCTCGATGAAGTCGAGCACCTCGGGCCGCCGCGCTCCTTCGGCCGCCCGATCGCGAGCGGTGACCGGGACCCGGTCGCGCAGGGTCTTGCCGCGGGCGCGCACGTCTGCCGCGGGGGTATAGGAGCGTAGATCGATAGGACTGTCTGACACGTTGCCGACGCTAGCGGGTGTCAGCGCCTGAGACGGTGTCGGATTCGCCACGTTCGACCGTTGCCGGGCATGCCGCCCGGACGTCTCAGTTCGCGGGCACCGGCGGATCGACCGGGCTGATCGGCAGCCGCAGCGCGCCGGGCGCGGCCGCGGGCACCGTCGGCTGCTTCGGCACCACGGGGGCGATGCGCCGGTACGCCGACCCGAGCTCCGGACGCGGGTCGGCCTCGTTCTTGTTGGGCCAGAACGCCATTGCCCGCTCCGCCTGCGCGGTGATGGTGAGCGACGGGTTGACGCCCAGGTTCGCGGTCACCGCCGATCCGTCCGCCACATGCAGCCCGGGATGGCCGAACACCCGCTGATACGGATCGACCACACCGGTTTCCGGGGTGTCGCCGATGACACAGCCGCCGATGTAGTGCGCGGTCGCCGGGATGTTGAACACATCCATCACCAGCCCGTGCGTATCGCCCTGCACCTTCTCGCCGAAGCGACGTCCGATCTCGTGCGCCATCGGGATCCAGGTCGGGTTCGGTTCGCCGGTGCCCTGTTTCGTCTTGAGCAGCCCGCGCCTGCGGAACGAGGTAAGCGAATTGTCCAGCGACTGCATGACCAGCAGGATCACCGACTTCTCCGATGCATGCCTGGCATTGAGGCTGCGCAGGAAGACCAACGGGTGCAGCACCATCGCCAGCAGGAAGCGCAGGAACCGGAACGCGCCACCGTCCACGATCGGCACCGACATCGGGAACAGCGCGTTCTGCCCCTTGCCGTAGTGGCACACCTCGATATGGGTGTCCTCGGCCGGATGAATGGAGGACGTGATCGCGATGCCCTCGGCGAAGTCGCGGCGCGCGCGGCTCACCACATTGAGGATTGCCTCGGAGTTGCTGCGGGTGAGCTCGCCGAGCCGGGGCGACAGGTGCGGCAGCACCGCGTCGTCGCGCATCTTGTGCAGCAGCTTCTGGGTGCCGAGCGCGGCGCCGGCGAACACCACCTGCTCGGCGGTGAAGGTCTTGCGCTGCTTGCGGATCCAGTGGTCCGAGCGTTCGGTGTCCACCGCGTAGCCGCCGTCCGGCAGCGGCCGCACCACGGTCGCGGTGGTCAGCGGATGCACCTCGGCGCCGGCCTGTTCGGCGAGGTAGAGGTAGTTCGTGGTGGTGGTGTTCTTGGCGTTGTTCGGGCAGCCGGTGAAACAACGCGCGCAGTGCACGCAGCCGTTCCTGCGCGGGCCGACCCCACCGAAATACGGGTCGTCGACCTCGGTGCCTGGATCGCTCTCGTTGAAGAACACCCCGACATTCGTCGGATGGAAGGTGTCCGCGACGCCGAGATCGTCGGCGATCTCGCGGATCACCTCATCGGCCGGGGTCATTCGCGGATTCGGCGCCACGCCGAGCATCCGCTGCGCCTGGTCGTAATACGGGGCAAGCTCGGCCCGCCAGTCGGTGATGTGCGCCCACTGCTTATCGGTGTAGAAGTTCGGCAGGGGCTCGTAGAGGGTGTTGCCGTAGATGAGTGAGCCGCCGCCGACGCCCGCGCCGGAGAATACCGCGCATTTGCCGAGGATGCTGATCCGCTGTGGGCCCGTCAGACCCAGTCGCGGCGCCCAAATCGACTTGCGCACATCCCAATTGGTGTTCGGGATGTCCTCGGCATTCCAGCGCCTGCCCGCCTCGAGTACACCGACCCGATACCCCTTCTCGGTCAACCGGAGCGCGCTCACGCTGCCGCCGAATCCGGAGCCGATCACCACCACGTCGTAGTCGAATGCGGGCATGACTTCCTCTCGCTCACCGGACGTCCACCGTACCGACAGATGAGATGATTTCATACTCATTCTGTCACCGCCCGGCTGTGGTGCAAACCATCCTTGCACGGAGATATCGAGAAAACCGGCGTGCCCGGATGGCGTGGACCGGGGTCCGTGCGGTAAGCACGGGGCGTGACAACCGAATCGGGCACAACGGAACCGGAGGAGCGCGCCGACACCGACGGCGCGACCGGCGGCGTCTTCGACGACCGCATCCTCACGGTCCCGAATGTCCTGAGTTTCGTGCGCCTGCTTGGCGTTCCAGTGTTCCTGTGGCTGCTGCTGGTCGAGCATGCCGACGGCTGGGCGTTCGTGCTGGCCTTCGCCAGCGGCCTGACCGACTTCCTGGACGGCAAGCTGGCCCGCCTGCTCGATCAGTCCTCGCGCCTCGGCGCCCTGCTCGATCCGTTCGTGGACCGGTTGTACCTGGTGACGACCCTGGCGGCGTTCGTGATCCGCGGCCTCATCCCGTGGTGGGTGGCGGTGATCCTGGTCGGTCGCGACCTGATCCTCACGCTCACGCTGTCGGTCTACAAACGCCGCGACCTACCGCCGCCCGAGGTCATCTATCTGGGCAAGGCGGCGACCTTCGCGCTGATGTCCGCGTTCGTCTGGCTGCTGGCCGGGGAGATGGATTGGGCGCTGGACGGTTTCGGGCGTGCCTTCGGCGGGGCATTACTGGTCTGGGGCACGGCGGTGTATGTATGGACCGGCTTGCTCTACACCGGTAAGGCGATCGCCATCGCTCGCTCTATACCGGCTGTGGCACACCGCTCGACCTGACCGACGGCGTCGGGTCGAACATTGTCTCAACCCTCGCATAGAGTTGCGCGCACACGATCACAACGGAAAGGACGGACGGCCTGTGACCCAGACCCCCGAAGATCTGCGCTACACCGAAGAGCACGAGTGGGTGCAGCGGATCAGCCCGACCCGGGTTCGGGTAGGCATCACCGATTACGCCCAGTCCCAACTCGGTGACGTGGTGTTCGTGCAGCTGCCCGAAACGGATACGGACGTCGCCGTTGGGGACAGCATCGCGGAGGTCGAGTCGACCAAGAGCGTGTCCGACATCTACGCGCCGATCGCGGCGAAAGTTGTTGCGGTGAACGATGTTCTGGTGCAGGAGCCGGAGACGCTGAACACCGATCCGTACAGCGACGGATGGCTGTTCGAACTCGAGGTCGCGGACGCCGCCGGCCTCGACAAGACCCTTGATGAACTGTTGGATGCGGCAGGTTATCAAGGAGTTATCGGGGGCTGAATCAGCCTTCCCGGTTCTACCTGCACGGGCACGCCCTGGCAGGGTACGGTCAATGCCAACAGATGCGCCGACAGTCATTGTCGCCGAATCTAGGGACTCGACGGCAGGTCGTGGTGCCACAGGTATCACCTGCTTGCATGGATAATCAGGTTCGAGGAGGAGAGAAACGGTGAGCGAGAACAAAGACCCGGGTTACGGGGAGACCGCGGCCGAGACGACGTCGGTCTTCCGCGCGGATTTCCTGAACGAGGTCGACGCGTCGCGCTCCGGAGAGCCGACCGGTGAACAGCCGGTCCAAGGGGTCGAGGGTCTGCCCGTTGGCGCAGCCCTCCTGGTCGTCAAGCGCGGTCCGAACGCGGGCTCGCGATTCCTGCTGGATCAGCCGACTACGTCGGCGGGCCGCCACCCCGACAGTGACATCTTTCTCGATGACGTCACCGTCAGCCGTCGGCATGCCGAGTTCCGTCAGGACGACGACTCGTTCCAGGTTGTCGATGTCGGCAGCCTGAACGGCACCTATGTGAATCGGGAGCCGGTGGACTCCTCGGAACTCCAGAACGGCGACGAGGTACAGATCGGTAAGTTCCGTCTCGTGTTCCTCACCGGACCGCGGGCCCAGGTCAACGAGCCGTCTGCGGGTGCAGGGAGCCTATGAGCACGCGGCGCTGGGTTCTTTCGCGACATGAAAGGCTCGGGGTCATGAAGGCTCACAGTGACTCGAGAGATCGAGCGCTGTGACCGGCGCGGCGCAGTGGGCGCGCGGAGGCATGTCGATCGGCTCCGTGCTCGACCTGTTGCGCCCGGATTTTCCGGACGTCACCATTTCGAAGATCCGCTTCCTGGAAGCGGAAGGCCTGATTCGGCCGGAGCGCACGCCCTCGGGCTACCGCAGATTCTCCATCGCCGATTGTGAACGGCTTCGGTTCGTGCTGACCGCGCAACGCGATCAGTACCTGCCGCTGAAGGTGATCAAGGAACAACTCGAAGCGATCGACAGCGGTGCGGCGACGCTCGGTGTGCGGGAAGCCCGCGCCCGGGCGCACTCCGGCCGTACGGGTGCGTCGGAGTCGGCAGTCGCCGACTCCGAGCACCCCACCGCGCCTGGCGGGAACAGGAACGGCGCCACGGCGCCGAGGAGGCTCGGCGTGGTGCCCAGCGAGATTTCCCCCGACGATCTGCGCTTCGATCACGAAATCCGCATCACCCGCGTGGATCTGCTGGCGCAGGCCGAGATCGACGAGGCCTTCCTCAACGACCTGATCCGGGCGAATCTGATCACGCCCGGCGCCGCCGGATTCTTCGACGGCGATTCGGTGACGCTGGCCAAGACCGCCAAGGCGATGGCCGAATTCGGTTTGGAGGCACGGCATTTGCGTGCGTTCAAGCTGGCCGCCGATCGCGAGGCCGCGCTGGTCGCACAGATCGCCGCCCCGATCGCGAAGAGCCGCGACGCCGGCGCGCGCGCCCGAGCCGAAGAAACGGTGCGCGAACTCGCGGCGCTGTCGCTGACGCTGCACGCGTGTCTGGTGAAGTCGTCGGTGCGGACGTCACTGGGCGGCTGAACATCCCGGTCGAACCGTTGACACCGAATCCGTGTCATGTTGCGGTCAGCCAACACGCCGATTTCGGCTGTGCACACCGATCGCTGCACTCGCGTGCGTTCGCCTAGACTCGTTGGTACGGCGAGCTGGGCGGTGGTCGTGCCGGGCGGCCGGCGAGTAATGGGAGGCAGTGCGATGAGTGAGCGAAGCGAACGAATCATGTCACAGCGTGCATCGCGCGTGCCGGAACCGAGCGCTAGCGAGGTGGAGGCATGAGTGAAATGCGCGTGATCGGCATTCGTGTCGAACAGCCACAGAATCAGCCCGTGCTGTTGCTCCGCGAGGTTTCGGGGGATCGGTACCTACCAATCTGGATCGGGCAGGCCGAGGCGACCGCGATCGTGCTGGAGCAGGAGGGGGTGACCCCGATCCGCCCGCTGACCCACGATCTGATCAAGATCCTGATCACCGAGCTCGGGCACACCCTCAAGGAAGTGCGCATCGTCGATCTGCAGGAGGGCACGTTCTACGCGGATCTGGTGTTCGAGAACGATCTGCACATCTCGGCGCGGCCGTCGGATTCGGTAGCGATCGCCTTGCGGGTGGGTTGCCCGATCTATGCCGAGGAGCCGGTGCTCGAGGAAGCCGGGCTGGTGATGCCGGACGAGCGCGAGGACGAGGTGGAGAAGTTCAAGGAATTCCTGGAGTCGGTCTCGCCCGACGATTTCAAGGCCACAGATAGCTGAACAGGATGTTTCCGGCAATCCGGCGTTTTCGCGGGATGACCGGGGGATCAGCCCTTAACCAGAGCTTGAGAGTTTAACCGCGCGTCGCGTTTGGCCTGACGAGGGTGCTCCCTGGACAATCAGGGGGAGTAATCTCGATAGTTGGGCCACGTCCGTTTTGGCCAGGTCGTCAGTACAGCAGTGGTCGAAGCGGAGCCGGGTCATCGATGAGGCTAGCCGTCGGCGGAGCAAGGGAGTGGTCAGTGGCAGAGGAATCGCAAAATGTGGTGCAGCCAGGCCTGTTCCCGGACGACTCGGTTCCCGACGATCTGGTCGGCTACCGGGTTCCCAGTGCATGCCAGGTGGCCGGGATCACCTACCGGCAGCTCGACTACTGGGCGCGTACCGGATTGGTCGTGCCCTCCATTCGCAGCGCCGCGGGCTCGGGGAGCCAGCGCCTGTACTCGTTCAAGGACATCCTGGTCCTCAAGATCGTGAAGCGGCTGCTCGACGCGGGCATCTCGCTGCAGAACATCCGGATCGCGGTCGACCATCTACGCAGCAGGGGAGTGCAGGATCTCGCCGGGATCACCCTGTTCTCCGACGGCACCTCGGTATACGAGTGCACCTCGGCCGAGGAGGTAGTCGATTTACTGCAGGGCGGGCAGGGCGTTTTCGGCATCGCGATCAGCGGTGCCATGCACGAACTCACCGGCGCCATCGCCAACTTCCCGGCAGAGCGCGCGTCAGCGGTGACCGAGCGGCCGGAGGACGAGCTGTCCTACCGGCGTAAGGCACGGATGAGTCGCAAGACCGGTTAAAAGTAGACAACTGACCCGACACCCCGCCTCCCCGACATACCGAGGGTAGCGGGGTGTCGTGCTGTATGGCACTTGATTTTCGGCGGTGGGGGCGTGGTCTGGACCGCTCGGTTTGGAACGTACCAAAAACATCAGGTTAAGTAGATATGCGCATTTATGTATGTTCCTGGTTGGGGACCCCGCGCACCGGCGTGACCAGCGCGACACCCGCAAGGACGGGACCAGTGACACGTTCCGGCGTGTCGTCGGCTTAAACTGGTGGCGCGCCAACGCCGTGCGGGAGAGTCCCGGGTTCGACAGAGTCCCGGGCGCCGAAGGAGCAGCACCTCCCCGTCAATCTCTCAGGCATCAGGGACCGTGCGGGCTTGGGCGCCTCTGGAAAGCGGTGGCTTCGGGCCGCCCGCCCATGGGGAAAGGGGCTCGACCTTCATTGCGGTCGCGCGTCCGAATCTCTCAGGCAACACGACAGAGGGGGAGGGCTGGTACCCGTCGACCGCCGTCGACCCGCCCGACCCACATGGGAGCTGCCGTGACTCGCTCATTCGCCGACCGCCATATCGGACCCGATCGGGGCGAAATCGCCCGGATCCTGGACGTCGTCGGCGTCGACTCGCTGGACGAGCTCGCCACGAAGGCCCTGCCCGCCACCATTCTCGACGGATCCGGTCTGGCCGGATTGCCGCCTGCCGCAACCGAACACGAGGTGCTGGCCGAACTCGCCGGCCTCGCCCATTCGAACACGGTGGCCACCTCGATGATCGGGCTCGGCTACTACGACACGCTGACCCCGCCGGTGCTGGTGCGCAACCTGCTGGAAAACCCGGCCTGGTACACCGCGTACACGCCGTACCAGCCGGAGATCAGCCAGGGCAGGCTCGAGGCGCTGCTCAACTTCCAGACCATGGTGTCGGAGCTGACCGGCATGGACGTGGCCAACGCGTCCATGCTCGACGAGGCCACCGCGGCCGCCGAGGCGATGACGCTGCTGCAGCGGGCCAGCCGGTCCAAGTCTGTGCGTCTCGTTATTGATACCGACCTGTTCCCGCAGACGAAGACCGTGCTGACCACCCGGGCGCAGCCGCTCGGGATCGAGCTGGTGCCTGCGGATCTGGCGTCCGGCGAGTTGCCGGAAGGTGAATTCTTCGGTGTGCTGGTGCAAGCGCCGGGCGCTTCCGGGCGGGTAGTGGACTGGACGTCGGTTATCAGTGCGGCGCACGAGCGTGGCGCGTTGGTCGCGGTGGGCGCTGATCTGCTGGCGATGACGTTGATCGCCTCGCCGGGTGACCAGGGCGCGGACGTGTGCTTCGGGACCACCCAGCGTTTCGGTGTCCCGCTCGGCTTCGGTGGCCCGCACGCCGGGTATCTGGCAGTGCGCACGGCGTATGCCAGGCAGCTGCCGGGCCGACTGGTCGGTGTCTCGGTGGACGCGGACGGCGATGTGGCCTACCGGCTGGCACTCCAGACGCGCGAGCAGCACATCCGCCGCGAGAAGGCGACCTCCAACATCTGTACCGCGCAGGTGCTGCTGGCCATCGTCGCGGCGATGTACGCGAGCTACCACGGTGCCGACGGCCTGCGCGAGATCGCGCGTCGTGTGCACCGGCATGCGGCCACCATCGCCGCCGGGCTCGATGGTGCGGTCGTGCACGACACGTTCTTCGACACCGTGCTCGCGCATGTGCCCGGTGGTGCGGAAGCCGTTGTCGCGAAGGCGAAGTCGCGCGGGATCAACCTGCGCCTGGTCGACGCCGATCATGTCGGTATCGCCTGTGACGAGGCGACGACCGAGTCGCACGTCGCGGCTGTGCTCGAATCCTTCGGCACCGCACTGTCTTCCGAGCAGCCCGCACCCGCGCCTGCCGTCGCGATCGAGAACCGCACCTCCGAGTTCCTCGACCACCCGGCGTTCACCAAGTACCACACCGAAACCGCCATGCTGCGCTACCTGCGGTCGCTGTCCGACAAGGACATTGCCTTGGACCGCAGCATGATTCCGCTCGGCTCGTGCACCATGAAGCTCAACGCGACCGCCGAGATGGAGGCCATCACCTGGCCCGGCTTCGCCCGCGTGCACCCGTACGCGCCGGTCGAGGACGCGCCGGGCCTACTGCAGGTGATCCACGACCTGGAGCGGTGGCTGTCCGACATCACCGGCTACGACTCGGTCAGCCTGCAGCCGAACGCGGGCAGCCAGGGCGAGTACGCCGGCCTGCTGGCGATCCGCCGGTACCACCTGGATCGTGGTGACACGCACCGGGATACCTGCCTGATCCCGTCCAGCGCGCACGGCACCAACGCGGCCTCGGCGGCGATGGCGGGGCTGCGCGTCGAGGTGGTCAAGTGCCGCGAGAACGGCGACGTCGACCTGGACGACCTGCGGGCCAAGATCGCCGACCACGCCGACCGGCTGGCCTGCATCATGATCACCTACCCGTCCACGCACGGTGTCTACGAGCACGAGGTCGCCGAGCTGTGCGCGCTGGTGCACGACGCCGGTGGCCAGGTGTACGTCGACGGCGCGAACCTGAATGCCCTTGTCGGGCTTGCCCGTCCGGGCCGGTTCGGCGGCGACGTCAGCCACCTGAACCTGCACAAGACCTTCTGCATCCCGCACGGCGGCGGCGGTCCGGGTGTCGGGCCGGTGGCGGTGCGCTCGCACCTGGCGCCGTACCTGCCGGGCGATCCGCTGGTGACCGACTCGCACGCGGTGTCGGCCGCCAACTACGGCTCCGCCTCGATCCTGCCGATCACCTGGGCCTACATCCGGATGATGGGTGCGGACGGCCTGCGTGACGCCACACTGACGGCCATCGCCTCGGCCAACTACATCGCGCGCAAGCTCGACGAGTACTTCCCGGTGCTCTACACCGGCGAGCACGGGATGGTCGCGCACGAGTGCATCCTGGACCTGCGGGAGATCACCAAGCAGACCGGTGTCACCGTCGACGATGTGGCGAAGCGGCTGGCAGACTACGGTTTCCACGCGCCCACGATGAGCTTCCCGGTCGCAGGCACCCTGATGGTGGAGCCCACCGAGAGCGAAAACCTGGCCGAGCTGGACGATTTCATCGAGGCGATGATCGCGATCCGCAAGGAGATCGATCAGGTCGCCGCCGGCGTCTGGCCCGTCACCGACAACCCGCTGCGCGGCGCCCCGCACACCGCGGCCTGCCTGGTCGGCGAGTGGGAGCACCCGTACAGCCGCGAAACCGCCGTGTACCCACGGGGTCTCGGCCACGCGCGGGCCAAGGTATGGCCGCCGGTCCGTCGGATCGACGGCGCATACGGCGACCGCAACCTGGTCTGCTCGTGCCCGCCGCTCGAGGCCTACGCCGACTGATCACACCGACCGAAGGCGCCCTTCAGCCCCCAACACCGGCTGACCGGCCCCTTCGGTCGACCGTTCACCCGTTACCTGGCATGGACCGAGGGCGCCCTTCATTCGCTGAGACCAGCTGAAGGGCGCCTTCGGTCGGTTGGGCGTTATGGGGTGGTGAGGGAGTGCACGACTGCGGAGCCGAAGGCGATGTCGTCTGAGGTGGCCAGGCGGGTGTAGGTGCCGCCGGATTGCTCGGAGATGCTCTGCAGGGTTTGCGTGCCTTTGCCGCCGATGACGATGATGTCGACGCGGACGGGGTGCTCCTTGTCGAGCGCGGCGGCCATGTCGCTGGCGAGTTTGGCACCGGTGACGGTCGAATCGTCTTCGGGCCCATCGGTGATGAGCAGCACCGAATTCGTGCGGCCTGCGGTGTATCCCTTGACGGCGCTCTTGTATGCGGCGATGAGTGTCGGATACGCCTGATCCGAGCGCACCTCGCTGGCCTCGACGGCGTCGAGCGCGTTGCTGACCTTGGTGCGTTGGTCGTTGGAGAGCGGCGCCGTGGCGGCCTGAACCTTGTAAGGCGTTGTGCCGTCGAGGTTCTTGCCGTAGGTCCAGAGACCGAAGCCGAAGTCGGGTGGCATGACGGTGAGCGTGGAGTTCAGTGCGCCGAGGACATTCGCGAGCCGGGTCATCGAGCCGTCGGTGGTCGACATGGACGACGAGACGTCAACCAGGACAGTGGATTGCACGCCGAGTACCGGATTGGCCATGGTGGCACGGACCTTGTCGAGTGCGGCCCGTGGCGGTGCGGGGGTGGCGGCCGGAGCGGTGGTGAAGCCCGCAGCGGTGAAGGCCTGTGCTTGTTCGGGGGCGCGCAGGTAGTCCGCGAAGAGGCCGCCGACCAGATTCTGGGTCTTGTCGACCCACGGTCCAGACATCAGCGCGGCGGGGTGGTCGGCGCTCGGCGCGGCACCGGCGGGGCGGAAGACGGTAAGTCCCGCTTGGCCTTTCACCTGTTGTTCGGTGGTGGCGACCGCGTGCACAGTGGCGGACTGCGGTGCGCCCGCGATGATGCCGAAGGCCGCGGTGGTGTCGGCGGCGTCCGGCGCGTTGGCGGCGAGCCCGGAGATCGCGGAAACGGCCTGCCCGGACTGTGCGGCCTGCTCGCTGAGCGGTTCGGCGCCCGAGATCGCGGAGCCCACCGCGACGGCGGCGGCCAGCGAGGAATCGCCGGGCGGCAACGCCATTCGAAGACCACCCCAGCCGGACAGGCCGACCTCGTTGAGCGAACCTTGTTGCAGGCGTGGCAGATCCGACCATGTGGTCTTGGCTTGTGCTAGCGCGCCACGCAATTCGTCCGGCACGGCGAGCACGATCGGGCTCACCGCGATCGGCGCGGGTGTGCCTTCGATCATGCCGGGCACCCGCATGGACTCGATCGAGCGGGTCGAATCGGGAATCCACAGCACCGGCTGCGGGCCGAGATTCGGATCCCAGGGCTTGCCGTTGGTGAATGCCGCGACGATCGACGCGGACGGCTGCGCGGTCACCACCACCTGCGCGCAGTGATCACGCACCTTCGGTTTGGTCGCGTTGTATCGGTCCGCCGCGCTCCTGACCTGCGCGGCAATGTCCGGATCGGCGGTCACATAGAGCGTCGTGGGCCCGGAGACACATTCCGCCGCCGCGGCGCTGTCCTCATCGGCGGCTCGGTCGCGTAGCTGAAACCACGCGACGACCCCAGCGACGAGCAGCACGATGGCCACCACTGCGATAACCGGACCTTTGCTGACGCCCCGGGATTTGATTCCGCTGCGATGAGTGCCCACGGTGCACAGTGTATGTTCACCTGCGGTTTGCGGGCTCGGTGAGTCCGGCCTACGGCGGCGAGCCGTAGCAAAAGTGTCCGCCGCCGTGTCCCGGTCGGACACGGCGGCGGTATTCACGGGCGGATCAGCTGCCCGCGGTCGAACTCGTGGCCGCCCCAGACCCCGGACTGGCCGGTGTGCTCGGCGAACTCACCACAGGCCGCCCGGATCGGGCAGCCCGCGCAGACGCCGCGCGCGTAGGCGAAGTCCTGTGACGGGTACGGGAACCAGGCCTCGTGATGCGGGTCACCGCGGCAGGCGGCCCGATGCCACTCTCGGGAGTCCGAGAGCGGGAGCAGCTCGGCCAGGGTCAGCTCCACGACCGCGGTGGTCTCAGTGCGAACGGTCATCGCGATCCTCTCCTTTCTCGGATGTTCAGGTGGTGGCGAGCTGCTTCCAGATCCGCCGCTGTTGCTTGGCCTGGTGGTTGGGCGCCTTGGGTTGCCAGAGCAGCCGCATGCCCGCTTCCTCGGGGGTGCGGTCGGCCTTGGTCGTATTGCACGGGCCGCAGCAGGCGACGAGGTTGCTCCAGGTGTTCGGCCCGCCCCGGCTGCGCGGCCGGATGTGGTCGACGGTGCGGGCCCAGGCGGCGCAGTAGCCGCACCGGTGGCTGTCCCGCCGCAGCACACCGGCCAGGGTGGCGCGGCTCTCGTCGTGCACCCGCGCGGTGTGCTCGATATAGACGTAGCGAAGCAGCCGGATGGTTTCCGGTAGCAGTAGCTCGGAGTGCTGGGACCGGATCGGGAAGTTCGGGGTGCGGTCGGCGATCGACTCCGCGGCACCGGACATGAGCAGCACGACGGCCCGGTCGGCGCTGATCTCGGTGAGGGCCTCGTAGGAGGCGTTGAGCACCAGCACTCCGGTGTGTATCCAGTTGTCGGCGGTTAGTGCCGCAGGGTTGGCGGCATGGCGGAATGTCATGGGAATCACCATGTTTCGGGAGGAGTCGAGCGAGGAGGTTGGGCGGTCAGTGACCGGCCGGGAGGTGGCCGTCTTCGCGTCCGCTGCACAGCTGGGGATCGAATACGGGTTTCCTGGTTGACAACCGTTGTGCCGCATCGATGTTCGCCCGAATCGGGTTCTTCGGAATCATCGCCACCTCCTCCTCTCCTCGTGCTCGTGGATCACCGCTACCTGGTGATCATCGTCGAATCCCATGGTGACATAACGGGCCTACCGCTGTCGGGTCATTTATTTTCGGTCAGCTGAGCGGCGCCGAAGGAGACGTGGAACCGCTGGCACCAGATGGTGACGCTGGTGAGTGCGGTCAGGTCGGTGTCGGCGGGGATGGGGTAGTTCTGGCGGCCCTTGTTGCCTTTGAGGCTGCCGAGGTCGGTGTGCTGGGCGTCGTCGAAGACGAACCAGCCTGCTTTTCCCGCGATGACCTCGGCGTTTGTCAGCCATACGTGCAGGTCGGGGCCGTCGGAGGTGTCGAGGTCTTCGAGTCGGAGGACTCGGCTGCCGTCGGGGAGTTGCAGGATGCGCACGGTTCCGGCGGTGTCGTGCTCGTGCGAGATGAGGGTGCCGGTGGCGATGGTGCGCGGATCCGCGGGCGCTCCCGGTGCGGTGGGCGCGGCCTCGATGACGGTGTTGTTGGTGAACAGACGCCACGGCTGGGCCAGCGCCAAGCCGACCCCGAGCCCGATGACCAGCAAGACGGTCAACGTCCAGGTGATGGGGGACCGGACGATCTTGCGTGCTGAAACCATGGTTCTCCTCGGGGCCGATATGCGACGAGTGCTTCCTCGATTGAACACGGTCGAGGGCCCATTTCCGGGTGTCGAACTGTGACCGAACGGTGACGGATATCGAGGCCGATGTCGTCGTCGGAGCGAGCGGCAGCGGTCGGTGTGCCGTCCCCGAGGGGTTTCGCCCCCATCCGGGCAATGGGGGCTGCGGGCGAGGTCAGCCGATCGGTGTGTGCCCGAGCAGAACTCGGCCGGTGAAATGGGTCTGCTTGGCGCGCGGCAGCGGGTGGAACAGGCAGCCGTGCACGTCGCGGTAGCGCATCTCCAGCTCGCAGGTGCGCGAAAAGCCGAGGCCGCCAACGGTTTCGATGGCCAGGCGGACGGTGTTGATGACGGCCTCGGCGGCCGCCGTCTTGCGGCTGAGGGTTTTGCTGGCGTAGCTGTCGGTGTTGTCGAAATGCAGGTTGTCGGAACCGGTGAACATGGCCTCGATCAGGTCGGCGGCGGTGGTGTGCGCGTTGACCATTTCGCCCGCGAGTTGGAAGGTCGGGGCATCGGTGCGGTCGGCGACCAAGGCTGCGGCGAGGTCCACCGCACCGTCGGCGATGCCGAGGTAGGCCGCCATGACCAGCGGCATCGCCGCGCCCATCACGACATTCAGTACCGGCGGCCAGGTGTCGGCGCGACGGAGCAGGGATACGGCGGCATCGGGGACGAAGACGTCGTCGAATATCACGGTGTGTGAGCCGCTTGCCCGCAATCCGAGTGTGTCCCAGGTCGTTTCGATGCTGACGCCGGGCGCGTGCACGGGGATGGCGCAGTGCAGGACGTGCGGGCCGTCGGGTGCGTCATCCCAGCGAATGCTGGTGACCAGCACGGTGCCCGCCTCGACGCCGCTGGCCGGTGCCTTGCGTGCGTGCACCCGGTAGCCGCCGTCGACCTTCTCGGCTTGGCCGCTGGAGCCGACCCAGTCCGCCGCGCCGGTGCTGATCAGGATCGCCCCATCGACCACCTTGCGGAACAGCGGTGCCGCGTCGATGCCGTGGTTGTGCCGCCACACCTGTGCGGCGACGAGGTGGGTGTGCATCGCGAACGCGACCGCGGTGGAGGGATCGTGGCGGCCGAGTTCGCGCAGGATCGCGCCCATCTCGCGATGGGTGGCACCGCCGCCACCGAATTCGGTGGGCACCAGGGCGGCGGACAGCCCGGTGACGCGCAGGATCTCGAACGCGGTGCGGGAGAACTCGCCGCTGCGGTCGCGGTCGGCCACCTCCGGGCTCAGGGATTCGCCGACCTGTCGCGCGAGGGTGATCCAGTCGATGGTGATGTCAGGGGAAGTTGTCGTCATGTTTCGAAGGTAGGAACGGTCGCGATAACCGAATAGTCCACAAAGTGGACTCCGCCGGTCCAAAAGTTGGACCCCCGATCGCGAGGTGACCATGACGACACCCGGCTACGGCCAATACTGTCCGATTTCCCGGGCGCTCGACGTGCTCGGCGAGCGCTGGTCGCTGCTGATCGTCCGCGATTTGTTCTTGGGCACAACGCGTTTCAACGATCTCGCGCGCGGTCTACCCGGCTTGTCGCGCAGCCTGCTCGCCAAGCGGCTGCGCCAGTTCGAACGGGCCGGTCTGGTCGACAAGATCGGCTCCGAATACCTGCTCACCGCCGCGGGCCAGGAACTCGAACCGATCCTGTTCGGCCTCGGCGAGTGGGGCGCGCGTTGGACTTTCGGCGACCCACAACCGGAGGAACTCGACCCGGCGGTCCTGGTCTGGTGGATGCACACCCGCCTCGACACCTCGTCGTTCCCCGGCAAGCGACAGGTGCTGGCCGTGCGGTTTTCCGATGTGCCGGACCGATTTTGGATCGTCATCGAATCGGGGGTGCCCTCGGTCTGCGCCGCTGACCCGGGCTACCCGGTCGATGTAGTCATCGTCTCCGACGTCAGCTCGCTGTACCAGGTCTGGCTCGGCAGAGTGCCACTGGCGCAGGCGATTCGGACGGGACGACTCACCTTCAGCGGCCCGTCGGCACTGACCCGCCGCATGCCGTCGGTCCTCCGGCTGAGCCCGATGGCACCGTACCTGAACCCGGTCCCGACCGACTTCGCCACGCGCGCTTCGTGATTGATGGTATACGGCGGGGTTGGACTGTGTCTGGTGACTCGCGTTGTTGGTTGCGGGCCGGGTGTGGGGTGCGGTGCTGCCGATGCATCAACTGTTCAGGGATGTCTGCTGGTTCGGGAATGATCGAGTAGTGCTGGGCGCGTGAGGTGGGGTTCCCGGCCTTACCCTGCTGTTTGGTCACGGAAGTGGCGGTTCCAGCCTGGCTGGCCGGCTGTGGTGCTGTTCTCGAGAGACATGGCCAGGGGACTGACTCGGGTGCGGTGTAGTCGGTGGTGCCGATTCGAGTCAGTCCAGTGCCACTTGACGCACATTGTGTCCTCTTGACGCACGCTGCAACCTCCGTCAAGAGGACGCTTCGTACGTCAAGTCGTCGTGGCTGCGTTGAGTCGAGTCAAAAGGTCGTTGTTGAAGATCAAGTAGCGACCATTTGACTCGACTCGATGCGATCTTCTGAACGCGCTTGTCGCGCAACGGCAGCTGCCTGACGACGCTGGAACGGGCCATCACGCACCGAACTTGGGTTCCGAAGGTCTCGATACGCCACCACAGCGGGCCAGCCAGGCTGGAAGATCACGCCGCGCGCCTGACCGTACGGGGAAGGTCGGGAACCCCACCTCACGCGCTCAGCACTATTGGGTAAATACATGGGACGCGTGCACCTTCACGAAGAGTCTCCACCCACGAAACCTCCACGGTCTCAGCCTGACTGGCCGGGCTGCGGTGCTGTTCTCGAGAGCCTTGGGCGGGGGCTGACTCGGGTGCGGTGTAGTCGGTGGTGCCGATTCGAGTAAGTGCGGTGCCACTTGACGTACGTTGCATGCTCTCGACGCATGCTGCAACCTCCGTCAAGAGGACGCTTCGTACGTCAAGTCGTTCTGGCTGCGTTGAGTCGAGTCAAAAGGTCGTTGTTGAAGATCAAGTAGCGACCATTTGACTCGACTCGATTCTCTGTCGGGTGACGGCAGCTGCCTGGCGGCGCTGGAACGGGCTATTGCACACCGAACTTGGGTTCCGAAGGTCTCGATGCGCCACCACAGCAGGCCGGCCAGGCTGGAAGATCACGCCGCGCGCCTGAACAGCTGTGCGGAGCCGAACCTATCTGTCGCTTGGTTGACGGCTGGGAGTGGTGCGGACCTCGATGGTTTACATCGAGGTCCGATTGCCGCGATCTACAGGTTGCCGACGATGTGTTCGAGGCGTTGTGCGACGAGTTCCCTGGCCTTTTCGCGCAGGGCGGGGCGGTAGCCGCTGGGGTACACGGGGTCGGCTGGGGCGTAGTCCTTCAGGACCTCCTTGGCGAGGGTGATCTTGTGGACCTCGGTGGGGCCGTCGGCGATCGCCATCACCTCGGCGTAGTTCATCATGTCGACGAAGGGCAGGTCGGTGCTGACGCCGATGGCGCCGTGCAGGTGCAGGGCGCGCTGGGCGATGTCGTGCATGACCTTGGGCATGGCGACCTTGATGGCGGCGATGTCCTTGCGCACCTTCAGGTAGTCCTGTTCCTTGTCGATGCGCCAGGCGGTGCGCAGCACGAGCAGGCGGAACTGTTCCATCTCGATCCAGCTGTCCGCGATGCGTTCCTGGGTCATCTGCAGGCCTGCGAGGGGGCCCTTGCGCATCGGGCGGGAGACGACGCGTTCGGCCATCATGTCGAAGGCCTTGCGTACCAACGCGACCGTGCGCATCGCGTGGTGCACGCGGCCGCCGCCGAGGCGGGTCTGCGCCACGATGAAGCCCTGGCCCTCGGCGCCGAGCAGGTGGTCGGCGGGCACTCGGACGTTGGTGAAGCGCAGGTGGCCCTCGTGCTCGCTGAACCCGTGCACGTGGAAGTTCTTGACGATCTCCAGGCCGGGCGTGTCCGCGGGCACGATGAACATCGACATGCCTTGGTAGGCACTGACGTCGGGGTTGGTGACCACCATGACGATGTGGAAGCTGGCGAACTGCGCGTTGGAGTTGAACCACTTCTCGCCGTTGATCACCCAGTGGTCGCCGTCGCGGACCGCGCGCGTCTTGAACGTCGTCGGGTCCGAGCCGCCGGTGGGTTCGGTCATCACATAACAGGAGCCGATCTCGCCGGCCAGCAGCGGCGCCAGGTACTCGGCCTTCTGCTCCTCGGTGCCGTAGTGCGCCAAGATCTCGGCATTGCCGGAATCCGGTGCCTGGCAACCGAATACCGACGGTGCCCAGAACGACGTGCCGAGCACCTCGTTGAGCAGGGCCAGCTTCATCTGCCCGTAGCCCTGGCCGCCGAGCTCGGGACCGAGGTGGCAGGCCCACAGCCCCTGCTCCTTGACCTGCTCCTTGAGCGGGCGCATCAGCGCCATCGCCTCTTTGTCGGTGCGGTCGTACGGGTTCGGGTAGAGCAGGTCGAGGGGCTCCACCTCGGTGCGGACGAATTCCGCCGCCCAGTCCAGCTTCCGCTGGAAGTCCGGGTCGGTCTCGAAATCCCAAGCCATGGTCAGCCTTTCGTGTGGTTGTCGGTCGTGGTCACCACGCCGTCGAGGAACGTGGTCGCGAGTAGGTCGGCGATCTCGGCGGGGGAGTGCCCGCCGTGCGGTCGATACCAGAAGGTCACCATGTTCAGCATGCCGAGCACGCTGTTGGTCACCACGTGGTCGTTGGTGCGCAGCAGTCCGGCGGCGTGGCCCGTATCGAGCACCCGCTGCCAGCAGTGTTGCACGCGATCACGCAGTTCCTGCAGCTGCGCGCCGCGTTCGCCGCTGAGCGCGGTGACGTCGCGCAGCTGGATCGCGACCTCGCGGCGGTGGTCGATGATCAGGCCCACGTGGCTGTGGATCAGCTTGCGCAGCTTGCTGATCGGGTCGTCGGTGCCTGCCGCGATGCGTTCGGCGTCGACCAGCATCAGCTGAATGTAGTCGTGCAGGATCTGCCAGAGCAGTTCCTCCTTGGAGCCGATGTGGTAGTACAGCGCGCCCCGCTGGACGTCGGCGCGGTCGCCGATCTCCGCGACGCCGGTGCCGTGGAAGCCCTTCTCCGCGAACAGATCCACTGCGGCCCGCACGATACGTTCCCTGGTGTCGCCCGCCGTCGATTCGGCGGCGGGCGGGCGGCCGCGCCTGCGCGCGGGCGCCACGTCGGGCCCACCCGTGCCGCGCACCGGTGCGGTACTCATCGCGCCGGGTCCAGCACTACCTTGCTCACGCCGTCCGCGCGCTCGGCGAACAGCTGGTAGGCGTTCGCGCCGTCGGACATCGGGAGGGGATGGGTGACAACGGCTTCCGGGCGCAGCCGGCCCGCCGCGGTCAGTTTCAGCAAGGTGGGCAGCTCGTATTGGATCGAGCACAGGCCGATGTGGAATTCGAGCTCCTTGACCTGGGCCAGGGGCATGTTGAACGGATAGGCCCGGTTCTGGTTGACGCCGATGACGCTTACCCGGCCGCGATGCCCGGCCGCGCTGATCGCCAACTTGATCGTGGCGTCGGCGCCGACCGCCTCGATCGCGACATCCGCGCCGCCGCCCAGCATTTCGCGGATCCCGAGCTTCGGATCGTCCGCCTCGACCGGTTCGGCGCCGAGTTCGGCGGCCAGCTTGCGTCGTTCGGCGATCAGGTCGACGCCGAGCGCTCGCGCCGCGCCCATCGCGAACGCCGACTGGATCGCCATCAGCCCGACGGGTCCGAGTCCGATCACCACCACGGTCTCCCCGGGTGCGATACGTGCGCGCCGGGCCCCGTACCAGGCGGTCGGGGCATTGTCGGTGAGCACGACCGCGGCTTCGTCGCTGATGCCCTCGGGTAGCCGGATCAGATTTCCGTCGGCGTGCGGGACGGCCAGCAGCTGGGCTTGGCCGCCGGGCAACGAGCCGCCGAGGCCGTAGCAGGCGTCGATCGGCGCGGGCGTGCGCTCGCAGGCGGCGACAATGCCGACCCGGCAGTTCGCGCATCGATCGCACCCGGCTGACGCGGACACCAGTACCCGGTCGCCGACCGAGAGTCTGCGCACCTCGGGACCGAGTTCGACGATCTCGCCGACGGCTTCGTGCCCGACGCTGTAGCCGATCTTGTCGGTGAACCCGTGCCCGCCGTAGATGTGCAGGTCGCTGCCGCAGATGCCGCTCGCGGTGACCCGGATGATCGCGCCGTCCGGCCCGGTGAGGATCGGGTCGGGCACGTCGGAGTACGAGATCTGCCGTGGGCCTTGGTAAGTCAGTGCTTTCATCGCCATCCACCGTCCAGTGCGAGGGTGGCGCCCGTGCAGAAGGCAGCGGCGTCCGTGGCGAAGAATATTGCGGCGCCGACGATCTCGTCGGGTTCACCGACGCGTTGTTGCGCGTTGAGCGAGCTGATCTGGGCGCGCATCTCGTCGGGCCAGGCCTTGGAGATGTCGGTGGCGAAGGCGCCGCACTGAATCGTGTTGACCCGCACCGTCGGTCCGAAACTCTGCGCGAGACCCGCGGTGAGCGTGTTCAATCCGGCCTTGGCCGCGGCGTAGGGCAGTGCGAACGGCGCGGGGCGGACCGCCTCGATCGAGGAGATGTTGATGATGGATCCGCCGCCGTCGGCCGCCATGCGGGTGCCGATCAGCGACGAAAGCCGGAACGGCCCTTTCAGATTCACGCCGATCACCTTGTCGAACAAGGCCTCCGAGACCTGATCCAGGCTCGGGTAGAGCGGGGAGAGGCCCGCGTTGTTCACCAGCACGTCGACCCGGCCGAATTCGGCGTACACGGTCTCCACGAGCGCGTCGCACTGCGCCCAGTCGCTGACATTGCAGGCCACCGGCAGCGCGCGACGACCGTGCGCGTTCTTCACCTCGTCCGCCAGCGCCACGCAATCGTCGAGTTTGCGGCTGGCGATCACCACGTCCGCGCCCGCCGCGGCGAACGCGAGCACCATCTCCTTGCCGAGTCCCCGGCTGCCACCGGTGACCACGACCACCTTGTCCGTGAGCGACACACACACTCCTGCAGATCAGAAAATGTTCCGATCAGTACATTAAATCCCCGCGGCGATACAATCAAGGGGTTGTTAGGCCGACCGCCGACACACCGAGACGCGCCGACCGATACATCCCATCCGGATCGGCGCGCCGGAATTTCCCGGCGAGACGCCGCGTTCGACCCGCTACAGGGTGGTATCACTACCCACGGGTAACATGGATGCGTCTTTCCCACCCGGCTTTCTCAGAAGTGAGGCAGTAGATGACAGAGCGGATTCAGGTCGGCGGGCTTCAGGTGGCCAGCGTTCTCCACGAGTTCATCGAGAACGAGGCGCTCCCCGGAACCGGCGTAGATTCCGCCGCGTTCTGGGCCGGAGCCGAGCAGGTCATCAACGATCTCGCGCCGCGCAACCGCGCGCTGCTCGCCGAGCGCGACGAGATCCAGGGCAAGGTCGACGCCTGGCACGCGGAACACCCCGGCGCCGACTATGACAAGGCCGCCTACAAGAGCTTCCTCGGCGAAATCGGCTATCTGCGTGCGGAGCCCGCCGATTTCCAGATCGCCACCCAGAACGTGGACACCGAGATCGCCACCACCGCGGGCCCGCAGCTCGTGGTGCCGGTGATGAACGCCCGCTTCGCGATCAACGCCGCCAACGCGCGCTGGGGTTCGCTCTACGACGCGCTCTACGGCACTGACGCCATCTCCGAGGCCAACGGCGCGGAAAAGGGCAAGGGCTACAACAAGGTTCGCGGCGACAAGGTCATCGAGTGGGCGCGTAACTTCCTCGACGACTCCGCGACGCTGATCACCGGCTCGCACATCGGCTCGACCTCGTACAAGATCGTCGACGGTGAGCTCGAGGTCGGCCTGGAGGACGGCACCGAGATCGGTCTCGCCGATCCGTCGCAGCTCGTCGGCTACCTCGGCGATCCGGCATCGCCGACCTCGGTGCTGTTGAAGCACAACGGTTTGCACATCGAGATTCAGATCGATCCGTCCTCGCCGGTCGGCAGCACCGACACCGCGGGCGTCAAGGATCTGGTGCTGGAGTCCGCGATCACCACGATCATGGACTTCGAGGATTCGGTCGCCGCCGTGGACGCCGAGGACAAGGTCCTCTGCTACCACAACTGGCTCGGCCTGATGAAGGGCGATCTGACCGAGAAGGTGCGCAAGGGCGAGAAGACCTTCACCCGCACCATGAACCCCGACCGCGTCTACACCGCGCTCGACGGCAGTGACCTTGTGCTGCACGGTCGTTCGCTGCTGTTCGTGCGCAACGTCGGTCATCTGATGACCAGCGACGCGATCATCGACAAGGACGGCAACGAGATCCCCGAGGGCATCCTCGACGGCCTCGTCACCTCGCTCATCGCCACCCACTCGCTGCGCGGCGACACCGAACTGAAGAACAGCCGCACCGGCTCGGTCTACATCGTGAAGCCGAAGATGCACGGACCGGACGAGGTCGCGTTCACCACCGAGCTGTTCGGCCGGATCGAGGACGTGCTCGGCGTGCCGCGCAACACCCTCAAGGTCGGCATCATGGACGAGGAGCGCCGCACCACGGTGAACCTCAAGGCCTGTATCCAGGCCGCCGCCGACCGCGTCGTGTTCATCAACACCGGCTTCCTCGACCGCACCGGCGACGAGATCCACACCTCGATGGAGGCCGGGCCGATGGTCCGCAAGGCCGACATGAAGGCCCAGCAGTGGATCAAGTCCTACGAGGACTGGAACGTCGATACCGGCTTGGCCACCGGGCTGCCGGGCAAGGCGCAGATCGGCAAGGGCATGTGGGCCATGCCGGATCTGATGGCGGACATGCTGGTGCAGAAGATCGGTCACCCGAAGGCCGGCGCGAACACCGCGTGGGTGCCGTCGCCGACCGCCGCCACCCTGCACGCGACGCACTACCACCAGGTGAACGTGCTGGAGCGCCAGCAGGAGATCCTCAAGGGTGGCCGCCGCGCCACCGTCGATCAGATCCTGGAGATCCCGCTCGCCGCGACGCCGAACTGGACCGCCGAGGAGAAGAAGCAGGAGCTGGACAACAGCGCCCAGTCGATCCTCGGCTACGTGGTGCGCTGGATCGACCAGGGTGTCGGCTGCTCCAAGGTGCCCGACATCGAGGATGTCGCGCTGATGGAAGACCGTGCCACCCTGCGCATTTCGAGCCAGCTGCTGGCCAACTGGCTGCGCCACGGCATCGTCTCCACCGACGAAGTGGTGGAAAGCCTGGAGCGGATGGCGCCGGTGGTGGATCGGCAGAACGCGGGCGACGCGAGCTACCGCCCGCTGGCCCCGGACTTCGCAGGCAGCATCGCCTTCCAGGCCGCCAAGGAGCTCATCCTCGAGGGCACCAAGCAGCCCAACGGATACACCGAGCCGATCCTGCACCGTCGTCGGCGAGAAGCCAAGGCTGCGTGCAAGTGAGTGATGTCCAGTGGCTGAAAAGTAGTTCCTAACAGCTCTTTTCGGCCTGAGGCCCCGCACCGGAGACACCCGGGGCGGGGCCTCTTTCCATTAGTGGAGATCAGCTCGAATACGAGTCCGTCACCCTCGAAACGGTCACAGACGGGGGTGCGTGTGTCCGGTCAGAACGGTCCGATCACCGACGGTGGATCTCCGGTGTGCAGTCGGCGCAGGAAGGCGAGAGTTCCGGCGTGGCCGGTTGCCCAGCACACGATGTTGGACTGTTCGGCCGTGTAGCTGGACTCGTTGTCGGCGGCGATGCCACGGATGATCAGTTGGGTCGCGGCCGACCAAGCGGCCTCGGTGAAGCGATCATCGTGAGTGGCGGCGGCGAGGCTTACCAAGAAGTCGCCGACTCCGGCGATGCCACAGCATGCGCCGGGGTAGGCGAGGTAGGGAATCCATGCGGCACAGGTGTTTCCGGCGGCGATCGCGAGATCCATTGCTTGGGCGTCGTCGCGGGTTTCCGCGATCCGGAGCAGGGTGGTGCCGATTCCGGCCAGCCCACGGCACCATGAGACGCACAGGGGTACGGCGGTGCTGTGCTCGGATCGTTCGATGAGTGAGCGGGTTTGCTGGTAGAGCGTATCGATTCCGGTTTGCAGCGCGGGATAGTCGTGGCCGATCGTCCCGGTGCGGGTCAGGTGTAGGAGGAAGGTGATGATTCCCGCCTGTCCGTGTGACAGCCCGGCGGCGGCGTCGAGTCCGGCGGCCAGCGGGAGGTCTGCTGCGGTGTAACGGGATTCGGCGTGCGGGTGATCGCTGAGTATGTTCGCGCATCGCCTGGCCACGGCGAGGTGGTGCTGTCGGTCGTGCGGTGCGGTCGACGCTGATTCGGCTTGCAGTAAGTGGCCGAGCCCGACACCGGCCGCGCCGACGACGAGATCGACTCCGTGGGGCTGCCAGTCCGTTGCGGGTCTTGCGAGATCGGTTGGTAGCCTTGGGATATCGAGGTTTGCCTCGTGGAGGCGCTGGAGCAGTATCGCGATACCGGTCGATCCGACGAACAATCCGGGCTGGAGACGTGTTCGTTGCGCGCCCGCGGCGGCGAATCGCGTGAGCCGCTGCGCCATCTCGCTGGCGTCCGGCCGGTGTGCGTGATGGAGCAGTTCCAAGCCGACTCCCGCCGCGCCGCGGTACGCGTTCACCTCGGGCCATTCGCCGGAATGGTCGAGCAGTTTGTCGACTCGGACGAGCAGATCGTCCAGGAGGTGGTCGATGAGTTCGGGCACGTCGGTTCGACCGATCCTGTTGACCGGCGGCAGCGCGGTGGTATCGGAAAAGTGTTCTGGGTGACCGGCTTTGAGTGCCTGCAGGGCCTCGACGTCGGCGCGCAACAGCCCGATGACGCACCGGACCGTCGGAGGGGGAGTGCCGCCGTAGATCCGCCCGATCGTCTGCAACGCGCTGAGGTGGGGATCGGCCGCCGTGGTGACCGGGTTTGCGCCGGTCGCGGCGAACAGCAGCGTCATCCCGAGCGCACGGAGGTCGCCGGCGAATGTCGCTGGTTCACCGTTCAATTGCGCAGGGGATGCGTAACCTGGTGTGCCGCCGGGGATTCGGACGGTGCCGTGATTGCACAGTCCGAAATCGATGAGGGTCGGCTCGCCGGTGGATTGGCTGATGACGATGTTCTTCGGCGAAAGGTCGGCGACGATGAATCCGTTGTCGTGGACGTCGGTCAAAATCTGCGCCAGTCGAATGGCCAGTCGGTCGAGGGTGCGTCCGGTAACCGCAGGTGATGACGGCCGATAGCGTCCGTTGCGAGGGACGTCCTCGGCCAGGTTGAATTCGCCGCAGAAACTGGTGACCAGGTATTCGTCGTCGCCGTGCCGGAAGTGGTCGAAGTACCTGGGGACGCCCGTTAGTCCGGCGAGACGTTCGAGGACATATCGCTCGTTGCGCAACCTGAGCCGGGCGTCGTCGCCGGAGGCCGATTCCGCGACATACGCGCGCGCCTGTTTGACGACGACGGATTCGCCGGTGCGGATGTCCTCGGCGCGGTAGACATTGCCGTGCCCGGCCTGGAGCAATCCCGCCAGCGGGCGGTAATGGTCGCCGAGGATATCGACCAGGTCCGCGGTGCCGTCGGCGACCAACCCGGTGAACGGATCGACCACCCACGGCGGCTGGCGGTAAGTGGGTTTCGCGTGGCCGTCGAAGCTTTCGCCGTTCGGCCCGGTCATCGTCGTGGTCAGTTGGCCGTCGACGTCCGCGACCAGCTGTCGCCGAAAGGGGCCGTACCGGTAATAGACCGGTGCGTCATCGCTGACCTTGCGGTCGGAGAGCACCCGCGGCGCTTTCTCGCCGTGCAGCAATTCGGCAAGCCGAATGCCCAACTGTTGGATATGTGCGGGATCCGGGTAGATCGTCCACGCCTTGCCGACCGTTGCCGCGCCGCGTCTTCCGTCGTTCAGCGATTGCAGCACCCGCCGTGATCGGGCCATCTTGAACGGGCACCCGGCCGCCAGCAATACCGGGACCACGATGTCGATGATGCGATCGAATTCCGAGGTGCGCGCCGAAATGTGCAGCTTCCAGCCATGGTCGGGAAGCGCTACCTCGGGATTGTCGACATACAGCCAAATCGGCGACCGGCGCAGCCGGTGATCGTAATCGATCGCCGCCTGCGCCACCCGCTGCTCGATATCGGTGAGCTCGAGTTCGGTCATACCAACAGCACCCGTTCAGAATCGCCGCGTACCGAGGTTTCCGTCGACGACCTGGCTAGTTGCTGAAGGGCGGGTAGCTGACAGTGCAGATCTCGGTGTTGTCGAGACAGATATTGCTCGCCGGACAGGCGGAAAGATTGTGCAGTGGGTCCGGAGCATCGAAGATGGTATCCGTTTCGACGACCGTCGCGCCCGCATTGCGTGGCGCCAGTTCCAGTAGAACGTCCATTTCCATACCCCACTTCATCGCGATCGACTTGTCGTATCTCACGCTAGTGATGGAGCGAAAAGAAGTGCAAGACAATGATTTTCGGGGGGGGTGTGCTCCCCAGTTGACCAACTGGGGAGCACTATGAACTGGAGAAGGCGGCGAAGAACCGTGTAAGTCCCCGCCATGATCGAGACCGCAACCTCCCGTCGCCGCGTGCGGGACGGGGACCTCGGTGCTCTCGTGCGACGCGGCGGCCGGGATCATGCACCCACTGTGCCGGGCCGAGCGGATACCGCTGGTCGACGGCGCTCTCGCCGCGCGGTATGGCTGTAGGGGAGTGCCGTCGCGGGCCGAAGTGAACGAGTGAGCAACGGTTGAGGACGAGGAGCGCGCGGTGGTGGACTTCGCTGATGCCAGGTGAGACTGCGTGATCAGGTATGGCCTGCTGAAAACGGCCACACGGCGGGAGATTCCAGGTGTCCACGCAGGTCAGAGGGATTGATTTGCTCGGACTGCGACACCGAGCCGATCCTGCACCGGCGTCGGCGTGAGGCCAAGGCGCTCAACTGCCTGTAGGCAACGTTCGGCACCTGAAAAGTAACGCCTAACAGCGCTTTTCAGCTCGAGGCCCCCGCACCGGAGACATCCGGCGCGGGGCCTCTTCGTTTGCTGGAAGGGTCAGGCGGCGGGTTTGATGCCGGGGTGGGCGACGACGCCGATGGTGATCGCGGAGTGGTGCATCACCTTGCCCGTGCCGAAGACCACGGCCGGATTGGTCTGGTTGCCCTCGCCGAGCACCATGTCGCGAACCATGGTGCTGCGGGTGCCGATGATCTGCTCGCTGACCGGATCGATGATGATCTCGTCGAGTCGGGTGCCCTGCGGCACGAAGCGGGTGGCGTCCACGAAACCGAGCGCGGTGCCCTTGCGTCCGTCCAGGTTCGCAACGTTCTCCGCGACTTTGATGCCGGGCAGCCGCAGGAGGGCTTGGTGCAGCACGGTGCGCAGGTCCTTGGGCACCATGCCGGTGGTGAGGAACTCCTGGGCGTCACCGAAGGCATCGAGTTCCGGGCTGATCTTGGCGTCGGGTGAGGGGCCTTCCTTCAGTTTGGCCAGCAACGCGTCCGGGTCCCGTGGTAGCGCGGCGAGGAAGTCCGGGGTGGGCCGGTGCCACTCGCCCTCGATCGGGCGGCAGGCGGGTTTGTCGACGTTCACGCCCATATAGCTCCACGACCCGCAGGCGGCCCGCCATTCGCCGGAGAAGTAGCTCTGTTCGAGCGACCGCTGTCGCTCGGGGCTGTCGTCGCTGGCGGGTATTATTTTGACCGGCCGGGCGTGGTTGCGGCGTTCCATCCATTCGTCGGTCCAGGTGGCCGGCATCCAGATTTCCCTGGTTGCCTCGGTCTGCTAAGCGACGTCGCCCCAGGCATTTCCGATCCCGTCGCTGCGGTTCCCCACGTAGAGGTACTGGCCGGCGGGCAACCCCAGGTCAGGGTCGGCCGCCGCGGCGGGGGCCTGCGGCGATGATTGGTCACCGCTCGTGCTGCAGGCGGCGGTCCCCGCGATCACCACGGCGGCCGCGACGGCCCCGATCGGCAGCCATCGTGATCTGCGCCGTGCGGAAGCGAGCGGGCGCTCATCGGCCAATCATCGATCTCATTCCCGCAGGTAGCGGAAGGTTTGGCCGTCCATGGACATCAGCGGTCCGTCGCGCAAGTAGGACTTGATCGCGGGAGCGGAAACCCCACTGCGCTTGCGCGACTCCGCGATCTTCACTCGTTCCTCGGTGTTCATCGGAAGCCCCCTTGCCGACCCGAGGGGCAGGTGGATAGTGTGACTATCTGTTAGCGGATAGTTCGCCTATCCATTTAGGGAGAGGGTTGCCTCTTCGTGTGGTTGCTGGTGGCTGACCGGCTTTGGTCATGCCACCGCAGAGGAAGGGAAACCCTTGAGTAACAGCCGATTTCGGTGTGTGAGAGAACGAGCGGCGATACTCGCTGCGATGGCTGTCGTGTGCGCGGCCACCTCGTGTGCCGCTGATTCGATGTCCGAGCTGCGGCCAGTGGCCGCGGAATCGGGCCGGGACGCGACTGTTCGGGCGCTGGACGCGGTGGTGCGGGCGGGATTGCCCGGCGCGCAGGTCGTGGTCACCGAGCGGGATCGGGACTGGATCGCGACATCGGGAGTCGGCGATCTCGCCACCGGTGCGCGTTTTCCGGACAACGGTCATATTCGAATCGGTAGCAATACCAAGACGTTCACGGCCACCGTGCTGCTGCAGTTGGTCGCCGAGGGCAAGGTGGGGTTGGACGCGCCGGTAGAGCGGTATCTACCCGGGGTTGTGCAGGGCTTCGGCAACGACGGCACTCGGATCACAGTGCGGAATCTTTTGCAGCACACCAGCGGTCTGCCCGATATGGAGCAACTGCTATCGAAGGCTCCGCAACCCGACCTGGCGAGGATGCGCTGGCAGCGGTTCGACGCTGCGGACGTGGTGCGGCAGGTCCTGACCTTGCCGTCGCGTTTCGCGCCCGGCGCGAAAGCCGAATACTCCAACACGAACTATCTGCTTATCGGCATGCTCATCGAGCGGGTAACCGGGCAGCCGATCGCCGCGGAGATCACTCGCCGGATCATCGAGCCGCTCGGGCTGCGAGAGACCTATTACCCGGCGCCCGGCGAGAACGGTCTGCGCGATCCGCATCCATTGGGCTATGCGGAGTTCGACGGACGCCTCGTCGACTACACCGACTTCGACCCGTCCTGGGCCGGCGCGGCGGGCGCGATGATCTCTACCGGCGCGGAGCTGAATCGGTTCTTCATCGCTCTGCTCGCCGGAAAACTGCTGCCCCCAGCGCAATTGGCCGAGATGAAGCGCAACCCGCTGCCCTTCGACCGCATGCCGGGCGCGGGATACGGGCTGGGACTGATCCACTACCCGGTGCCGTGCGGCAAGGAGGTCTGGGGACACGGCGGTTCCATTTCCGGATTCCGCACCCGCAACGGTGTGACCGCTGACGGGCGTGCGGTGACCATCGTCGTCAATCAGGTGCTCGACAGCGGCCCGAGCGACGACGCGGTTCTGAAGGCCTTCGATGCCGCCGTGTGCGCCGCCCCGTGAGCGCCGCGACGACGAGAGAGCCGTTAACGGATAGCTAGACTATCTACATGGCTGCTGGCGAGGAGAGGGAAACCGTGGATGAACGGATGCGGATGGCCGAGCTGAGCAAGCGCAGCGGGGTTTCCGTGCCCACCATCAAGTACTACCTGCGCGAAGGGCTGCTCATGCCCGGCGAACTCTCCAGCCCCAACCAGGCGGGCTACGGCGCGGAGCATGTGCGCCGCCTGCGGATGATCCGTGCGTTGATCGAAGTCGGTGGACTGTCGGTGGCGGCCATCGGCGATGTGCTGAGTGCGGTCGACGGACCGGAATTGTCGAGGTTCGAGTTGCTCGGTGTGGTCACCGGCACGCTGGACAATCCGCAGCCGTTGAACGACGACAGCGAAGTGGCTCGTGCGCGAGCCGAAGTGGATGCGGCGTTCCGTCGGCGCGGCTGGGATCTCGAGTTCCGTGCTTCGGCGATCGACACGTTGGTCGGTGTGCTGGTCCGGATGTCCCAGTTGGGTTATGGGAGTTGGGCATCCGAAGCGCTGGATACCTACCTGGACGCCGCCGAGCGGGTTGCCGAGATCGATGTCGAGCATTCGTTGCGCATTTCGGAGCGAGCCGAAGTGGTCGACGGGGCGGCCCTGATGACGATCCTCGGTGAAGCGGCACTCGGCGCCGCGCGCCGGATCGCCCACATCCAGGTATCCGCCCGCAAGTTGGGCCAGCTCGACGAGCGAGAGGCCTGAACGCCCGACCGAGCTGCCTTCGGACCGGCGTTAGTCTGAGGACGACATACGACGGCGCTGCCGATATCGCGGATCGCAAGGCGCAGCCGCCCGTTGGTCCGTCCGAGTTGCTGAAGTGAAGGGAAATCGCGGGATGCTGTTGCCATCGACCGAGCGGGCGTTGTTGCACCGGGTCGCCGTCGAGCAAGCGGAGTATCGGGTGCCCTCGCTGATCGCCGCGGTGGTGCGGGACGGACAACTGGCTTGGTCGGGGGCCCGAGGCCGGGTCGATGGGAGCAGGCCGACCACCGACACGCAGTACCGCATCGGCTCGATCACCAAGTCGATGGTGGCCGTCGTGGTGCTGCGGTTGCGCGACGAGGGCAAACTCGACCTGGCCGATCCGCTGGAGAAGCACGTGCCCGGCGCAAGGCTGGGCGATCGGACTGTCGCCCAGCTGCTTTCACACACCTCCGGCCTGCGCGCGGAGTCGCCCGGTGACTGGTGGGAGCGCACCGAGGGCGGGGACTGGGCCGAACTGGCCGACAGCCTGGACAGTGACGCGGGCAGCAAAGCGCTGTTGCACCGAGCGGGTCGGCGGTTCCACTATTCCAACCTCGGCTTCGCCGCGCTCGGCGAGTTGGTCGCCCAGCTGCGCGGCCACAGTTGGTTCGCGGCACTGCAGGCCGAGGTGCTCGCCCCGCTCGGCATGGACCGCACCACAGTGTTGCCCGCGGCCCCGCACGCCACCGGCCGGGCGGTGCACCCGTGGGCGGACGTGACGCTGCCGGAGCCATCGCACGACAACGGGGCGATGGGCGCGGCAGGCCAGCTGTGGTCCACGGTCGCCGACCTGGCCCGCTGGGCGGCGTTCGTCGGGGGTGACGGCAGCGAGGTGCTCGCCGCCGACACAGTGGCGGAGATGCGTGAGCCTGCCACGATCCAGGACGGCGACGAGTGGCAGTCCGGGTACGGACTTGGCCTGCAGCTGCTGCGCCGCAAGGGCCGTCGGCTGGCCGGCCACACCGGCGCCATGCCCGGCTTCATCGCCGCCGTCTGGGCCGACCCCAAGGACCACACCGGCGTGCTGTTTCTGTCCAACACGACCTACGGTGGCATCCAGGGCAAACTGGGCGGCGCGCTGCTCGACATTCTGGCCGAGCACGAGCCGGCCTTGCCCGAAGAATGGCTGCCCGCCGCCACCGTGGACCCAGAGTTGTTGGCGCTCACCGGAACTTGGTATTGGGGCACCGCCTCGATCGCGCTGCACCTGCGGGCCGATGGCCTGCTGGAGCTCAAGGCCCTCGCGCACGGCGGGCGGCAATCTCGGTTCCGCCCCGAGGCCGACGGCTCCTGGACCGGACTCGATGGCTACTACGCCGGTGAGCGCATGACGGTCGTGCGCGGCCCCGACGACGCGGCGCAGCGCCTCGAACTCGTGAGCTATGTGTTCACCCGCGCGCCCTACGAACCGGCAGAACCCATCCCCGGCGGTGTCGACCCGGCGGGCTTCGGTCAAAGCTGCTGATCCTCGAGGCCCCGCACCGGAGACACCCGGAGCGGGGCCTCTTCCATTAGTGGACGGTCGCGCGATTCACCGCGATTCGGTCATCGCGCGAAGATCTCGTTCTTATATGTAGTTCATCATCGTAGACCTACAGTGTTGACACGCTGCTGTGGGCGGCGTCTACTTACAGGTACCCGGACATTCAGTTCACTCCGGCCACTCCGGCGATGCCGCTGCGACCGACGCATCCGACAACGTTGCCGGACAAGGGATTCGAAGCCTGGCCCCGCGCACCACAGCCGCAACCTGCCCTGGCAATTCGTGCGCACCTGGGCATGTCCGCACCCTGCATGGCAAGAAGCCTGCAGCCGGGCCCATCTCACACACCTCTCCACCGAAAGCCGGTATCACCCATGATCGTTCTCGGAGTCATCCTTCTCATCGCTGGATTCCTGCTCAGCATTCCACTGCTCATCACCGTCGGAGTCATCGTCCTGATCATCGGTGTCGTGCTCATGGTCGCCGGTATGGCAGGCCACGCAGTCGGTGGTCGGCGCCACTACTACTGATCGGTCCCGGCGCAGCCGGAGCAGCAGTCGGGTGGTGCATCCGATCACCGAACATGTACCAGCAGTGTGAAGTTCGAACATTTGGAGACAGGAAATGCGAACATACGAAAACGACAGCAGGAGGATGCGCGGGGGTCGCCGTTCGGGAATGACCAGCATAGTTATGGGACTGGTGTTCGTCTGGCTGATCATCGGTGTCATCGCCGGTGCGCAACGGCACTACTACAACACCGCGCCCACCAACTGCGCCAGCGGCGGAACGATCGCTGTCACCATCGTCGCAGGCCCGCTCAACTACCTCGGCATGAACCCGAAAGTCGAGAACTGCCAGGTCAACGTGCCCCAACCCAGTCAGTGAGTGCCGAAAGATCGCGGCTCAGCTCGACCGATCCGATGGTGCTGATCGCGGTGATCTTCGACGCCTCGCTCGGATCGTCGTCCGGTAAGTAGACGCCGTCTCCGGGGGATTGTCGTCCGCGCCGGGGTCGACGGAATGCCGATCGACTACCCTGGGCGCTGCACTGGAGATTGTCGGATGTGAGGAAGATTTATGGGAAGCGTTGTCCTCGACGTTGTCGCGTTGCTCGCCAATCGTGCGGCGATGTTCTGGAATTGGATGGCGACCGGGTCGTCCGGGTTTCCACCGCTGTGATTTCGCGATGAACGGTTCGTTCGGCGAACGCCCTGGCCTTGCGGCCGGGGCGTTCGTGTATTTGCCGGGCTTGTAGCACTTTCCAGCGGGGGAGGGCTTCGATGGCTACCGTGGTGACTCGACAGCGATTTGTCTGATTGTTAGGAAAATCGATGGGAAGCACTGCCCTCGACGTCGTCAACCTGATCATTCTGCGGGCCGCGGCCTTCTGGAACTGGATGTACACCGGTTCCGCCGGGTTCCCGCCACTCTGATCATCCGCCCCTCGTAGCCCGACGGTTCCTGATCACAGTCGGGTTAGGGGTTTTCCGCGTCCATCGGGGTATGTCCCCCGTATGTTGAGCACCGTGAAGACTGCTGGCACGACGCGCCGCACGCCTGGATGGTTCGTTCTCTGGATGGGGCTACTGACCGCCCTGATCGTGCTGTGCTGCCTAATCTTGTTCTGGCAGTTGGCCGCCGAGGGCACCTTCCCGATCAAGGTCATCCTGTGGGTGGCCATCGGCGTGCTCGGCGCGATCGCGCTGCTCTTCGGCCTACTCGGCCTGTTCCGCTACCACTCCTTCTTCTACAGCCTCATCGCCCTCGTCGTGATCGGCGCCTTCGTCGCCCTCGTCTGGCAGAACGTCCCCGAAACCACCGGCTGGAAGCTCTCCCGCAACATCCTGCAAAACCAGGCCACCGACTGCGCCAACCCCGGCCACCGCACCCGCCTCGGCGTCTACACCATCACCTACGTAACCCGCCGAGACGGCGGCTGCCTCTTCTACACCGAAGGCGGAGAATCCAACTCATCCCGCGGCTTCGCCTACTTCCCCGACGCCGCCCCACCCTACATCGGCACCCCCAGCTCCGGCCTCGGATACGAACCGTTCCAAGGCAACTGGTACCGCTTCACCGAAGAGTCCTAACCACCACATCCGTGTCCATCCACAACCACCACGCCGACTTGACGTAGGTTGCATGCTCTTGACTGATGCTGCAGCTTGCGTCAAGAGCGTGGTTCGTGCGTCAAGTGGGCCGCCCCGGCTTGCTGGGGCGGGTCGAAGTACGTGGTGTTCACATGTTGGCAGGTGGGGGTGGTTTTTGGTGGGCGTTCGGAGTGGGATGGGGTATGGGGTCATTGATTTTTCGGAAGGATGTTCGGCGGGAAGGGGTTTCGGATGGCGAGTTGCGGGCTGGGCGGCGGCGCGGGGAGTTGGCGCGGGTTCATCGAGGGGTTTACGTCGAGCGGGCGGAACTCGAGGGGCTTGATGTCGGGGCGCGGCATGTCTTAGCTGTGCGGGCTGCGGTCAGTGGGCTCGGCGGGGATGTGGCGGTGAGCCATCAGTCGGCGGCGATCGTGCTGGGGCTGCCGGTGTGGAATATGGAATTGGGGCGAGTGCACGTGACTGCTTGTCAGCGCGGGCGTGCTCGGAAGGCGAACCATCTTCATGTGCACAGTTCGCCGTTCGATGAAACCGAGTTGACGATTGTCGACGGTATGCGGGTGCTGTCGCCGGCTCGCACTGTGGCAGATCTGGCCCGGGCGTTGCCGTTCGAAGAAGCTGTCGTGGTTGGCGACGCTGCGATGCGCGACTATCGGCTCACGACTGAAGATCTGCTGACAGCCCTCGACCACTGGCCACGCAGGCCCGGAGCGGCAAAGGCGCGAAGGGTGATCGCCTTCATGGACGCCCGCAGCGAAAGCTCCGGCGAATCGCGCAGCCGCGTCCGCATGCACTGGGCAGGCCTCCCCAAACCAGAACTCCAACACGTGGTAACCGACGCCGCCACCAATTTCCTCGCCCGCGTCGACTTCGCCCTCCCCGAATTGGGCATAATCGGCGAATTCGACGGCCGCGCCAAATACGACCGCCTCCTCCGCCCCCACACCACCCCCGCCCGAGCGGTATACGAAGAAAAACTCCGCGAGGACGCCATCCGAGCCCAAAACCTCCAAGTCCTCCGCTGGACCTGGCCCGACCTCGACCCCTTCCACCCCACCGCCACCCGCTGGCGTCACGCCATCAACCGAGCCGCGCACTTGACGTAGGAAGCATGCTCTTGACGCATGCTGCAACCTACGTCAAGAGCATGCAACTTGCGTCAAGTGCGCTGTGGGGGTGGGGGTTTGGGAGTGGTTAGGCGACGAGGCGGCCGCCGTCTACGACGATGATTTCGCCGGTGATCCAGGAGCTGGTGGGTTCGGCTAGGCGGGTGATCCAGGGGGTTATGTCGGAGACTTCGCCTATGCGGCCGGTGGGGGCTCGGTCGGCGTAGCCGGTGCGCCAGGTGGTGACGGTTTCGTCGGAGAGGCCGCCGGTGGTGAGGATGGGGGTGCGGACGTTGCCGGGGGCTACGCCGTTGACGCGGATGCCCTTGGGGCCGAGTTCGACTGCCCAGCTGCGGATCAGGCTGTCTACGGCGGCTTTGCTTGCCGAGTAGACCGATTGTTCGGGGGAGGCCAGGCGGGCGGAGATGCTGGAGACGACGACGATGTTGCCGCCAGGGGAGCGGAGCAGGGGAAGTAGTTTGGCGGTCAACAGGATTGGGCCGAAGACGTTGACCTCGAACTGGTGGCGGACGTCGGCGGGATCGAGGTCGTCGAGGGGGGTGAGGCCGAAAACGCCTGCGTTGTGGACGAGTACGTCGAGCGTGCCGCCGCGCGCTTGGACGGCTGCGGCGATCGCGTCGGTGCCTGCCTCGGTCGCGACGTCGGCGACCACCGGGATCACCGCCGGGTGCAGTGCGGCGACCTCGTCGAGCGGCTCGCTGCGGCGACCGGTGATGGTCACGCTGGCCGCGCCCTGTTCCGCGAACGCGAGCGCTGCGGCGCGGCCGATGCCGGTCCCGCCGCCGGTGACGACAATATGCTGCTCCGCGAACGTCTTTTCGGACAATGCCGTGCCTCTCTGTCGTCGGTCAGCGATCAGTGCCGACCTTCGTTGTCGGCAACACGGCGAAACTGTCGCGCATTCCGAGAGTCCGATAGGCCCTGGCTGGGTGGCTGTCGAGGAGGAAATGTCGTCCCGGTATCGACCGCAGGGCGGCGGTGACTATGACCGCAGTCTGCGACTGGAGCCAGGCCTGGAATCCGCGGACGTGACCGGATTCGGACTGCACGTCACCTGATCAGGGCAGGGGGGTGGCGCCGAGTTGGGTGAGTAGCATTCCCATGACCCCTGCCTCTTGGCCCTGAGCCTGGATCATCGAGCGCGCGGTCTCCTTCACCGGTCCGGACGGCAGCAGTTCATCGGCGGCCTGTGCCATGGCGATCCCGCCCTGGTGGTGCCGAAACATCAACTGCAGGAACAGGATTTCGGCGTCGCGGCCGTGCGCGGCGGCAAGGGCGTCGAGTTCGGGCATCGTCGCCATTCCAGGCATCAGGTTGTCCGGCCTCTTCTTGTCCGACATCGCGACCGGTGCCGAATGCTGATGGGGCACAGCGTCATCGGTGTGCATCCAGGCCATCGGATGGGTTGGCACCGGCGATGCGTTGGCCAGGCGCAGCCAGCCGAGCATGGTGCCGATCTCCAGCCGCTGTGTGTCGTCCAGCTGGTCGGCCAGGCGCACGACCACGGGATCGATAGTGCGATCGAGGCGTTGCACCATGATCAGTGCCTGCTGATGATGCGCGGTCATGTCCTGGACGAAGCCGATCTCGACCGAGTTGAGAATCGGTGTGGCCGTGTGTGTTTCCGGCAGTACGAGCGGGCGCAGCGCCGCGCCGAGCACCAGCAGGACGAACGCGAGCGAGGTGAGCGCGGCACCGCGCATCCAGCGTGGCATCGCTATGACCCGACGATCGACTCTTGGTCCGCCGGAGGCGAATACACGTCGTTGTCCAGCTGCAACACCATGAATCCGTTGTCGCTGCACGTGACATACAGTTGCGAGCCACGCCATTCCGGCGGCGAGAGGCACCAGTCGGTGGAGACGTCGCCGAAGGCCAGCCTGCCGGTGCGCGGGGTGAGCGCGTCCAACGGATTGAACTGTCCCTCCAGTACCGCGCGAATCGCGGGCGGCGCGCTCATCAACGGCACACCGATGATCGACGCGAGCGCGTGCGGCGAATTCCACAAGCTCAGGTTCTGGCCCGTGCGGGCGGGCGGGTTGTAGTAGGCGATCTCATGGATGTTGAACGGGTCACGCACATCGAAAACCCTGATACCGGAAGAGATCCAGCCGCACGCGAGAGCCGTCGGGTTGTCCCTGCGGTCGGCCGTGCAGTAGTGCGATTCGTAGGCGAAGGCCGAACCGCCCATGGACGAACCGATATTGCTGTCGATGTTCTGCGGCAGGTTGATTTCCAGCTTGATCTTCGCGGCGACCTTCGGGTTGGTGTCGTCGGCGATATCGATGAGTTTCACACCGCCGGAACCACCTTCGTCGACGGTGTAGAGGTAGGGCTTGCCGTTGTAGGTGACCGGGATGCTGTGCTGAGTGGCCCAGCCGTCGGTCCAGAAGACCCGTCCGATGTGCAGCACCTGCGGGTTCGGATCGCGGCGCTGCACCGCGCTGATGTCGAGCACGGTGAAGCCGCCGAGCGCGGACAGGTACATCCGGTTGCCGTCGGCGCTGACGCCGAAGCCGTGCGCCTCGATGCCGGTCAGGCCCTGCCAGACGACGTGCGGGTTGGTCGGATCCGTGAGATCGACGGCGCTGACGAAACCGGGCGCGATGCCCGAGGCCCAGTAGGTGTTGCCGTCGGGGGAGAAGCCGCCCTCGTGCGTCGTAATCGGTAGGGGCATCAGCATATTCGTGCCCGGGCCGGGATTGAGCAGTCGCGGATGCGCGCAGTCGGAGATGTCGTAGACCGACAGGTAGCCGACGCCGGTGCCCACCGGAACGCCGGTGCCGACCAGCAGCTTGCGTGCGGTGTTGACCTTCAGGCTCTCCCAGGTGCCCGCGAGCATCGCGGGTTCGGTGAGCGTGGCGGTCGGTCGGGGGTTCGCCGGGTCCGACACATCCAGGACCTGGACGCCACGGCCCTCGCTGATCAGGTCGCCGGGGAAGAAGGAGCCCATGTAGGAGCAGTGCTCGAAGCTGGTCGAGGTGATGCCCGCGCCGCGACCGGCGAAGCCGCCGACGAACGACATATTGCAGCGGTAGCCCTGGGTGCTGCGGCCACTGTCTCGGTCGGCGGCGGTGACGTCGCCCTGCATGCCGTTCTCCGGCCGCGAGCCGGGCCCGCAGTCCGCGCGCGGGACCGAAGTGCGGCCGACGTCCAGGAATTCCTGGACGGCGTTCTGGAGGTCGGACTGTAGATCCGCCGATGCGCTGCTCGGCAGCATCAGCACGGCGGCGAGGCCGACCGTGACCAGGGCCAGCGGTTTGAAACGGCGCAAGCTCGTCAGTGAGCGCATCGTCGGGTTCCCCAACCTTCATCAGTTGATCCGTCATCCCTCCGCTGACTGGGACAGCTGAGGGAACTGACTGAATGGTAGTAACTGCCGTTAACTTATGTGGCAGGTTTCGCGGAAATCCGATGAAGTGGCTGGTCGGGAACGTCCGCCGATGCCCGATGTCGGCAACAGCCGCACCGACTCTCGGGATCTGCACTCGGTATAGGGGTCAATAGTCGGTGCAGATCCCGAGAGAGTGCGCAGATTTCAGCGCTGCGGTCCGCGTTGGATGCGGGTCTGGTGCGTGGGACTCGTCGGAACGAGCCGCGGGCGGCCAGCGTCCGATCGGTGTGGCGGGCGGGCGGCGTTCAGTCGGTGGCGAGCTGAGCCAGGTCGTAGGCGAGGAGCTCATCGCAGGCTGCCAGCAGAACCCGGCGTAACTCTGCCGACCGTTCGGCCAGTGCGGACTGGGATCGCACGTACTCCGCACGCCCGGAAGGTGTTTCGATCCGGACCGGTTCGTATCCGTATTCGGATAGATCGTAGGGACTGGCCCGCATGTCGAGTTCGCGTGCCGCGCAGGCGAGTTCGAAGCAGTCCAGGACCAGCGCCGACGAGATCAGTGGGACCAGCTTGAAACCCCACTTGTAGAGATCCATATTCGCGTGCAGGCAGCCGGGCTGTTCCCGGCTGACCTGGTCGGCGCGGGTCAGCGGCTCGATATTGCGGCCGACCGCGTCCGGGGTGAAGAAGCGGAACGCGTCGAAGTGGGTGCAGCGCAGCGACATCGATTCGACGACCTCGTCGGTGCCCGCTCGGCCCAGACGCAGCGGCACCTGCTGATGCCGGACGTCTTCGGTGCGGTACACCATCGCCCATTCGTGCAACCCGAAGCAGGACAGTTGTGCGGGCCGTGATGCGGTGGCGCGCAACAGCTTCGCGACGAACTCGACGGTGTCGCGACGGCGGGCCAGGTAAGCGGGGTCCGCCGTAAAGACTGACTGCCGTGCAACGGAATCTGCGGTGGCCGAGATCCGGTGGTACCCGCGAGCACCGTCGTATTCACGAGCGCCGACCAGCCCGACGCCGAACCCCGGATGCCAGCGCCGCAACTGGGCGGGCTTATGCCCGTAGTAGGTGAACAGAAAATCGATCACCGGATGCGACGAACCCGCCGCTCGCCGTTCGACATACGGCCCGACCAGTCGATCCACTCGAACGAGGTGCTCGGCCACCTGGGCACGCCACTGCTCTTCGGTCAGCACCACCACCTCGGCCCCGCTCATGCCGTCGCCCGAGACTCGGCGCGCACCCGCTTGCCCCGCCCACTCATTCGATAATCCGGTGCGTCCCGTCGCGGACGGTGCCGACGAACTCTTCCACCAGATCTTCCAGCGCCACAATGCCCGTCGTGTTGCCGCGAGCATCCACGACACGACCGAGGTGACTGTTGGTGCGGCGCAGCCTGGCCAGCGCCTCGTACAGCGGCGTGTGCAGGCTGACCGTCGGCAGCGGGCGAATGTCGGTGCGCGGGATGGGCGTTCCCGGTCCGGCGCTCTCGTCGGCGACCTTGTCCAGCACGTCCTTGACGTGCAGGTAGCCGACCAGCGAGCCGTCGCCGGCCTCCACCGGATAGCGGGAGAAACCCGTTTCGGCGACGGCTGTTTCGATGTCACCGAGGGTGGTTCCGTTGCCGCGCAACGGAACTGTCCTTGTCGTATCCAGCGCCACCATCACGTCGGCGACCACCCGGTCGCTGGTACCGAGCGCCTGGGTGAGCCTGCGGTGTTCCTCCTCGTCGAGCAGGCCCTCCGAGCGCGACTCGCCGATCATCTCGGCGAGTTCCACCGAGGAGACGGTCGCCTGCAGCTCGTCCTTCGGCTCGATCCGCAGCAGTCGCAGCGTCAGATTCGCGGCCAGGTTGTAGAGGGCGATGAGCGGGCGGGCCAGGCGCAGCCACATGAGGTGCACCGGAACCAGCAGCAGCGCACTGCGTTCCGGGCCGGCCAGTGCGATGTTCTTCGGGATCATCTCGCCGAACAGGATGTGCAGGATCACCACGATGGCCAGCGCGAGCGCGAAAGACACCGGGTGCAGCAGCTGTTCGGGCAGCCCGAGGAAATCGAACGGGCCCTCCAGCAGATGCGCCACCGCGGGTTCGCCGACGCGACCGAGCAGGATCGAGCAGATGGTGATGCCGAGCTGAGCGGCGGCAAGCATCATCGACAGGTTCTCGCCCGCCCGAATCACGATGTCGGCGTTGCGCTTTCCCTGCGCGGCCAGCGCTTCCAGGCGATCGCGGCGGGCCGAGATCAGGGCGAACTCGGCCGCGACGAAGAACGCGTTGCTCGCCAGCAGCACCGCGGTGAGCAGGACAGCGAGGAGGTCACCCATGGCTGTGCTCCTGCTCTGGCTCGGCTTGCAGCTGTCGGAACGCGAGGTCGTCGGGGGCGACCGGAATCAACCGAACGCGGTCGATCCGGCGTCCGTCCATGCGTTCCACCCGGGCGATCCACCCGCCGGTGGTCGGCTGGTCGCTCGAAGACCATTGCTGCGAGCGCGGATTCGGCAACACGACCTCGTCACCGGCCACCGGGATGCGACCAAGTCGGGTGAGCACGAGGCCGCCGAGCGTTTCGTATTCGCCTTCGGGAGCGTCGTATCCGGTGGCGCGGGACACCTCGTCGATGCGCAGCAGGCCGGAGCAGTCCCAGCCGTCCGAGACCCGGCGCACGTCGAGTTCTTCCTCGTCGTGCTCGTCGCGGACGTCGCCGAGGATCTCCTCGATGATGTCCTCCATGGTGACGATGCCCGCAGTGCCGCCGTATTCGTCGACGACCAGCGCGACCTGCATGCCGTCGGCCCGGATCCGTTCCAGCACCTCGTCGCCGTCCAGGCTGGCGGGCACGATCGGGACCGGATGGGCCAGCATCTGCAGCGGGATGGTGCGCCGCACATTCGTCGGATGGGTGAACGCCTGCTTGATGTGCACCACGCCGAGGGTGTTGTCGAGGTCGCCGTCGATCACCGGGAACCGGGAGTAGCCGGTGCGGCGGGCGGCGTCGATCAGGTCGGCGATGGTGTCCAGTTTGTCCAGCGCTTCGATCTTCACCCGCGGGGTCATCAGTTCCTCGGCGCTGCGCTCGCCGAACTGCAGCGACCGATCGATCACCAGGGCGGTGCGCTGGTCGAGCGCGCCGCGCAATGCGGAGGTGCGGACCAGCGAGCCGAGTTCCTGCGGCGATCGCGCGGAACGCAGTTCCTCGGCCGGTTCCACGCCGAGCCTGCGGACGACCCAGTTCGCAGTGTTGTTGAGGAAGTGGATCAGCCACTTGAAGATGACGGAGAAGGCGACCATCGGGGGAGCCGTGGTGCGCGCGGTCGCGAGGGGCTTGGCGATGGCGATGTTCTTCGGCACCAACTCGCCGTAGATCATCGATAGCGACGTGGCCAACACCAGCGCTAGGGCCAGCGAGATGCCGTGCGCGGCGCCGTCGCTCAGTCCGATGCCGCTGAACAGCGGATCCAGCAGCCGGGCCAGCACGGGCTCGGCGATGTAACCGGTGATCAGGGTGGTGATGGTGATGCCGAGCTGGGCGCCGGACAGCTGGAACGACAGCGTCCGATGCGCTTGGCGGACCATTCTGGCGCGGACATCACCGTCGCGCGCGTGCGCTTCTACGGTGCTGCGTTCCAGCGCGGTGAGGGAGAATTCGGCGGCGACGAAGAGGGCGGTGCCTGCCGTGAGAGCGACGAATCCCAGCAGGCTGAGCACCGTGAGTGTGACGGACATCGTCAGCACCCGCCGAACGGTACTGGGAACTGGCCGGTGGGACGTGGGGCTGGGAGTAGGAGGACGCCGGGTTTGTCACCCGGCTCGGTAGAGGAGCCCTCCTGTGCTGCGCCCTCGGACGCGGGTGACAACTGGATCCTTTCGCAAGCCGAAGATGTTGGGCCGGAGACCGGCAACCACTATGTTACCGGCCCACGCGTCGGGTCGCGTGGGCCGGTGGTCGTGGCGTCGTGGGCGTGTCGCAAGGCGATCACCGCGCAGCGGTCCGCGCGTGGGATGGCACATCGAGCACTGCCGCGTGACCGAGGCGGAACTGTGTGCCTCGGTCACCAGCGGAATGCCGCGAACTTACAAGCGCTGCAACTAGTTACAGCTCACCAACCGCTGGGCAGCGGGCGACCCTCGGCGAAACCGGCGGCCGACTGCACGCCGAGCACGGCCTTCTCGTGCAACTCGGCCAGGCTGCGTGCACCCGCGTAGGTGCAGGCGCTGCGCACGCCGGAGCAGATGTGGTCGATGAGGTCCTCGACGCCGGGGCGTTCCGGGTCCAGCCGCATGCGCGAGCTGGAGATGCCCTCCTCGAACAGAGCCTTGCGGGCCCGATCGAACGCGCTGTCGGTGGCAGTGCGGGCGGCGACGGCACGCTTGGACGCCATGCCGAAGCTTTCCTTGTAGGCGTTGCCGTCGCGGTCGGTGCGCAGGTCGCCGGGGGATTCGTAGGTACCGGCGAACCACGAGCCGATCATCACGTTCGACGCGCCAGCGGCCAGCGCTAGGGCGACGTCGCGCGGGTGCCGCACGCCGCCGTCGGCCCAGATGTGCACGCCGAGTTCCTTGGCGGCGGCGGCGCATTCGGCGACCGCGGAGAACTGCGGGCGGCCGACGCCGGTCATCATCCGGGTGGTGCACATGGCGCCGGGGCCGACGCCGACCTTGATGATGTCGGCGCCCGCGGCGGCCAGGTCGCGGGTGCCCTGCGCGGACACCACATTGCCGGCCACCAGCGGCAGGCCGAGGCCGAGATCGCGGACGGCGCTGAGGGATTCGAGCATCTTGGCCTGGTGGCCGTGCGCGGTGTCCATCACGAGGACGTCGGCACCCGCGTCGGCAAGGGCCTTGGCCTTGGCGACGACGTCACCGTTGATGCCGACCGCGGCGGCGACGCGCAACTGGTGCTGATTGTCGACGGCAGGCTGGTAGATCCCGGCGCGGACCGAGCCGGTGCGGGTCATCACGCCGGCCAGGGTGCCGTCCTCGGCGGTGAGCACCGCGAGCTGGGTGTGCTTGGCCTCGAGCAGTTCGAAGATGTCGCGCGGCGAGGTGCTGGCCGGGGCCTGCACGAAATCGGTGATCGCGACGTCACGCAGCCGGGCGAACCGGTCGACATCGGTGCACGACGCCTCGGTGACGACACCGATCGGACGTCCGGTCTCGTCCACCACGACGACGGCGCCATGGGCGCGCTTGTGCATCAGGGCGACGGCCTCGGACACCGAATGCTCCGGGCCGAGGATGACCGGGGTGTCGGCGGTGAGCGAGCGGCTCTTGACGAACGCGATGGTGTCGGCGGCCGCGCTGATCGGCAGATCCTGCGGGAGCACAACGAGGCCACCTCGACGGGCGACCGTCTCGGCCATCCGACGACCCGCGACCGCGGTCATATTGGCCACGACAATGGGAATGGTGGTGCCGGACCCGTCGACGGTGGAAAGGTCGACATCGAACCTCGAGGCGACATCCGTCCGATTAGGGACGAGGAAGAGGTCGTCGTAGGTCAGGTCATACGGCGGCTGATGGCCAGGGAGAAACTGCACTTAACCGATGATAACCAAGTCCGCCCGGTACCGCGCAATTCTCCAGCACTCGGCGGAGACGAAGTTCACAGCGAACAGCACCCCGCTGCCGTCACCAACCCCACCCCCCACCCCCCCGCCCGCAACGCCCCCGCGCGCATCCATCGCGAACAGCCCTGCGCACGAATTCACCCGCCGCGCGCAAACCCGCCAGCAATCTCATGCGCAGCGAACAATTCGGCGCGCTGGCGGTAGCAAACCCACACAGGCTGCCCGCCTACGCATCGCCAGCGAGCACCGCGCCGCGTACAGATTTGCCTGCCGCGCATGAATCTGTCAGCAATTTCGTGCGCAGCACGCGATCAAGTGCGCGGCGTGGCAACCGCGCGGTTCGCTTGCGAGCGCGCCGCCATCGGGCGCCGCGGCGCACGGATCGGCCTGCCGCGTACAGATTTGCCTGCCGCGCACGAATCTGTCAGCAATTTCGTGCGCGGCGGGCGAGGAGGTGCGCGGAGGGGGCGTCAGGTGGTGGCTTGGGCTCGGGAGAGGCGGATTGTGGTGGCGCACATGATTATTACGGCGAGGGCTGTTATTGCTAGGCCGAAGGTGTTGGTGCGGAAGCGTTCGTCTAGGACGGTTACGCCGATGAAGGCTGCGGCGAGGGGTTCGGCGATGGTGACTGCGGGGAGTGAAGCCGAGAGTGGGCCCGCTTGGAATGCTCGTTGTTGCAGGTAGACGCCGGTGATTCCAGCGGCGATCAGTGCCCAGGTTTGCCAGCTGCTCAGTACTTCGCTGATGCCGTGGTCGAAGAGTGAGGTGACGTAGGAGGTGAGGGCGGCGGCCAGTCCGTAGAGGGAGCCGCTTGCGGTACCGAGGAGTAGGGCTCGTCGGCCGGGGTCGGTGCTGGTGCGGCCGATGATCGTAGCTGCGCCGATGAGGGCGACCAGGATGATCAGTGGGAGCAGCCAATCATGTAGTGGCGCATTGGTATTGCCCTCGGAGGGGTTGCCGACGAGCAGGAAACAGACGAGTGCGGCAGTGAGTGCGAGTGCGGTGGCCCAGGTGCGGGCGGTGATGCTGCGGCCGTTCAGTCTGGCGGCGAGTGGTAGCGCGAATACCAACGCGCTCACCAGGATTGGTTGGACCAGTAGGACCGCCCCTAATGCGAGCGCGGCGACCTGCATCGCGTATCCGCCGATGTCGCCGACGATGCCGGCCCACCAGCGCGGGTTGCGCAGTAGTGCGCGGACGAGCGAATCACCCTCGGGGACTGCGGCGGCCGCGCGCTGCTGCGCGACGGCCGCTACCGCGAAGAACAGCGCTGCCAGCAGGGCGCAGGCAATAGCGCCCACTGGATGGTTGGACACAACCGTCAGTTTGCCCCACGATTGCGGGTCCCCGGCGCGCGCTCCGGGCGTACGGCGCGTCGCCGTGTACTCCCGGGCGTGTCGCCGCTGGTGGAGCCGCCCGAGCGACCGGCGAAACCGGAGGTGGAACCGGTTGAGCGACCGGAGAATCCCGATGCACCCCCAGCGTTGCGGCCGGAGCCAGCCGACCCGCGAGCGCCACCCGTGCCGCCCTTAGCCGCCCCCGATCCGCGCGCACCGCCAGCCCCTGAGCCAGCGCCCGCCCCACCGGACCGGCTCGATGAACCCGTATCGCGCGAGGATCCCTTGATGGACCCGTCCTTGCGACGTTCACTCGCCGACGCCTCGGCCCGCACCGGAGCGCCTCCGCCCCGAGTCTCCGTCGTCCGCCGCCCCGATCCACCACGTCGCCGACCGGTCCCCGCCTTCGAGGCCCCTTCCGCGACAGGCTGTTTGGGCGGAGCGGGCGCCGCGACCGGAATCCCGGACGGCTGCCGCGCCCCGGTGATCTCGATCAACCGTCGATCCCCGGGCCGCACCTCGATACCCACGATCTCGACGCCCGCCTTACGCGTCATCGCCTCGACCTCGCGCCGCTCCTCGTCCATCACCAGCGTGACGACCACACCGTCCTCGCCCGCCCGCGCGGTACGCCCGGCACGATGCAGATACGCCTTCGACTCAGCAGGCGGATCAACGTGCACCACAAGGGAAATGTTGTCGACGTGAATGCCGCGCGCCGCGACATCGGTGGTCACCAACACCGGAATCGAACCATCCGCGAACGCCGCCAACGTCCGCGTCCGGTTGTTCTGCGCCTTCCCGCCATGCAGCGCACCGGTCGCTATCCCGGCCCCGCGCAACTGCTTGGCCAACCGATCGGCCCCGTGCTTGGTCCGCACGAACATGATGGTCAGCCCGTCCCGCGCGGCGATCTCCGCGGCGACGGTCCGCTTCGCCAGCTTGTCGCGTACGAAGAGCAGATGGTGCGTCATCGTCGCGACCGACGCGGAAGCGGGCGCGGTGGAGTGCGTGACGGGGGAGCGCAGGTAGCGCTTGACGAGCTTGTCCACCTCCCCGTCCAGCGTGGCCGAGAACAGCAGCCGCTGACCATCTTTCGGCGTCTGATCGAGCAACTTGGTCACCTGCGGCAGGAACCCCATGTCGGCCATGTGATCGGCCTCGTCCAACGCGGTGATCTGCACGTCGCCCAGCCCCGCCGAACCTTGCGCGATCAGATCGGCGAGTCGCCCCGGCGTGGCGATCAACAGATCGACGCCACGCGCGAGCCGCTCGGCCTGCCGCCGAATCGGCGCGCCGCCGACCACCGACGCGACCCGCAGTCCAACCGCGAGCGCGGGTGTGTCCAACGCGCGTTCGATCTGCGCGGCCAATTCGCGAGTGGGTACGAGCACCAAGCCTCGCGGCCTACCTGGCTTCGTCGCCCCACTGGCCAGCCGAACCAGCATCGGCAGCCCGAAGGCCAGCGTCTTGCCGGAACCCGTCGGCCCGCGGCCGAGTACGTCCTTGCCCGCCAGCACATCAGGAATGGTCGCGGCCTGGATCGGGAACGGTGCCTCGATGCCGTCGTTCCGCAGTGCTTGCACGAGCACGGCGGGCAGGCCGAGGTCCATGAAGGTCACGGGCGCAGCGGCGACTGGCGTCGAGGAGGTCACGGGTGGTGTGGGCCTTTCGTAAGACGACGCGCTCGGGCTGCGCGCTGTTCGGTGGATCGGGCGGAGACCGGTTCGGTGCACCGCGCACTGCGACCAAAAGGGGTGCAGCGCGAAATCAGGCCGACCGGGTGGCAGGCCAAGTGTTCAGGATACGTCCTATGACTGTCTAGCCGCGGAAGAGTCGCCCCAGCTCAACAAGCCACGGCACCGCGACGGCCATCGTCGGAACGACCAGGATGGCGGCCGAGCCCAGGTAGGCGGCGCTGGCGATCCGAACATCACCGATCCGCCCGGTGAGGCGCTGGATGCGAATCAGGGTGGTCGGCCCGCCCGCGGCGAGCGCACCCTGGGGCGCGGTGGATTTCGAGCACGCGACGAGCGCGCGGGCCAGCGGCTTCGGCCCGGTGACCTTCACGGCGGAATCGTCGGCGAGCAATTCGATGAGCAGTTTCACCGAGCCGAGCGCGGCCTTGCTGCGCACGAACCGCGGAAACGCTTCGTGCACAGCGGTAAACGCCTCGAGCACCAGGTCGTGCCTGGCGCGCAGGTGCGAGCGTTCATGACTGACGATCGCGGTGATCTCGGCATCGTCGAGGTTGGTCAGCGTCCCCTCGCTGATCACCACGCGCTGCCGCAGGCCGGGTAGGCAGTAGGCGATCGGCTCGGTCGCGGCGAGCACCCGGATGTCGGAGGCGCGCCGACGCGGCCCGCTTTGATCGAGCAGGTCGACCAGCATCCGATGCCTGGCCCGCCGCCGCCGCGTGTGCACCCCGACCCGGACGATCGCGTAACACAGCCGCGCACCGACCAGCAGCGTCAGCGCGAACACGAAGACATACGCCAACCACAGCGGTAACCCGAGCGCGTCGATCTCGCGGGTGGGTTGCGTGGTCGGCCGACCGTCGAGACCGGGCACCAGCAGTTCGGCGGCGATGGCCAGGCCGGACCCGAACGCACTGAGCACGGCGGCCAGCGCGATGGCCTGCCACAGCACCAATGCTGCGCGGGGCGTCCGGTATGTCCAGGTCGCCCGGCTGAGCAGGGCCGGGGCAGGCCCCGCGAGAAGCAATGCGAGTCCGGCGAATACCGGCGCGGTTGCGTTCATCGACTCAGCTCACTGCGTTGGGGGCAAGGTCGCGAGGAGTCTACTGCGGGGGCGGTGTGTCCTCGGTTGCTTCGAGCTTAGCGAGTGCCTCCCGCAGCGCGTCAGCCTCATCCTTACCGACCTGTTCCACGAAGTGCACCAGCGCGGCGGCGCGGCTGCCCGCGGCGTCGGCCTGTTGCAGTGCGTCCACCATCAGACTGGCGACCAATTCATCCCGGGTGTGCACCGGCGCGTAGCGATGAGCACGGTCGTCGCGCTGCTGGACCACGAGGTTCTTCTTCGCGAGTCGTTGCAGCACTGTCATCACCGTGGTGTACGCGAGCTCGCGGCGTGCGGCCAATGCCTCGTGCACCTGCCGGACTGTCTGCGGTTCATCGGTCGACCACAACTGGTCCATGACCGCTTTCTCGAGTTCACCAAGTCCTGCCATCCCACAATTTTACGGACTCAACGACGCGCATGCGTACTACAGGGTGTCGTAACTATGGAATAGCTGGTGTGTTAATTGTCATACGGCGGTGGATTCGGGCATGACGGGCCCGCCTGCCTTGCCCACAACATGCCGCGTTCCGATGGGAACCACCATCGGCCGACCGGAGACCGGATCCTCCAGCACCGAGGCGTCGAGGTCGAAAACCTCGCGCAGCAACGCGACGGTGATGATGTCGGCGGGACGACCCTGCGCGACAATCCGTCCCTCGCGCATGACGATCAATTCATCGCTGTAGCGGATCGCCAGATTGAGATCGTGCAGCACCATCACCACGGTGCGGCCGAGCTCGGCATGCAGCCGGTCGACCAGATCGAGCACGTCGACCGCGTGCGCGAGGTCGAGGTAGGTGGTCGGCTCGTCGAGCAGCAGGATGTCGGTGCCCTGCGCCAGCGCCATGGAGATCCAGGCCCGCTGGCGTTGTCCGCCGGACAGCTCGTCGAGCGCGCGGTCGGCCAGGTCGGCGATGCCGGTCTGCCCGAGCGCGGCCAGCACCTCGTCCTCGTCGGACGCCGACCACTGCCGGAACCAGGTCTGATGCGGATGACGCCCGCGCGCAACGAGATCGGCGACGGTGAGCCCCTCCGGCGCGACCGGGGACTGCGGCAGCATGCCGATCACCCTGGCCACGTCTTTAGTCTTCATCGTCGAAATGGCCTTGCCGTCCAACAACACTCGCCCCTGCTGCGGGCGCAGCAGCCGCCCGAGCGAGCGCAGCAGCGTGGATTTACCGCAGCCGTTCGGGCCGATCACCGTGGTGATCACGCCGGGCGCGATGTCGAGGGTGAGTCCGTCGATGATCACCCGGTCGCCGTAGGCGAGCGTGACGTCGTCGGCGGCGAGCCGGGTGGGCTCCGCGCTGGTCGCAGCGTCAGTGGTCATCACAGCGTCGCCTTTCGATTCATGCGGATGAGCAGGTAGAGCAGGAACGGTCCGCCGAACGCCGCGGTGACGATGCCCACCGGCAGATTCGCCGGAAACACCGTGCGCGACGCGACATCCGCGCCGACCACCAGGATGGCACCGACGAGCGCCGACCCGATCAATGGTTCGCCGGGGGTGCGCAGCAATCGTCGCGCGATCTGCGGCGCGGCCAGCGCGACGAAACTCACCGGACCGACGGCTGCCGTCGCCACCGAGGCGCCGACCACCGCCGCGCCGATCAAGATCGCCTGCTGGGTCTGGATCCGCACGCCGAGCGAGCGGGTGGTGTCGGCGCCGAGCCGCAGCGCGGCCAGCGTGCGCGCCGAACCGAGCGCGACCACCACCACGACGACCAGCGCGAGGGTGGCAGGCAGCAAACCGGATCGATCGGCGGCGTTGAGAGATCCGTTGAGCCACAACTGCGCCCGCTGCGCGTCCTGCAGCGTCGCGCGGGTGAGCAGCCAGCTGATGCCCGCGATCAGCACCGCGTTCAAGCCGACGCCGATCAAGACCAGCCGCACACCGGTGACGCCCCGATCCCCGGTCGGGCTGCGTCCCCAAGCCAGCAGGTAGATCGCCGCGGCCGTGAGCAGACCACCGACCAGCGCGGCCAGCGGCGCGCCGAACGTCGCGAGCAGGCCGGTCCCGCCGCCGCCGACGACCACCGCGACGGCGCCGAGGCTGGCACCGGAGGTGATGCCGAGCATGTCCGGCGCGGCCAGCGGGTTGTGCAGGATGGATTGGGTAATCGCGCCCGAGAGTCCGAGCGCGGTGCCGACCACCAGCGCGGTGAGCGCCCGCGGCAGCCGGGAGTCGAGCACGATGAACCGCTGCGATCGCGTTCCGCCGCCGCTCAGCACGTCGATCACGCGCCCGAGCGGAATATGCGTTTCACCGGTGGCGATGTCCAGACAGAAGCACAGCAGCATCAATGCGACCAGCGCGATCACGATGAAAACCATCACCGGCCGCAACACCACCGAGACGGGCCCGACCCGCAGCGCGGGCCGAACGCTGTCGGTCTTCACTGAAACAGTCACAGGCTCACCAACTTCCGACGCCGGACGAACGCGATGAAGAACGGCGCACCGATCACCGCGAGCATCACGCCCACCTGCAGCTCGCCGGGCTTGGCCACGACGCGGCCGACGATGTCGGCGATCAGCAGCAGCACCGCGCCGATCAAGCCGGAATACGGGACCAGCCAGCGATAGTCCGGTCCGGTGATGACGCGTGCGAGATGCGGTACCACGAGGCCGATGAACGCGATCGGCCCGATCGCCGCGGTCGCCGCGCCGGACAGCAGCACGATCGCGGCCAGTCCGAGCGCACGACTGCGTCCGATATTCACGCCGAGACCACGCGCCACATCGTCACCGAGACTCAGTAGGTTCAACCCGGGTGAAGCGATGAGCGCGAGCAGCACCCCGAACGCCAGGAATGGCAGTACCTGCCAAAACACCGTGATATCGCGCCCGGCGACGGTGCCGACCACCCAGAACCGGTAGGTGTCCAGCGACGCCGGATCCAGCAGCACAATGGCATTCGTCATCGCCTGCAAAAATGCGGTGACTGCCGCGCCGGCCAGCACCAGGCTCAACGGACTCGCCTTGCCGCCGCCGATCGACGACGCCGCGAACACCACAACGCCCGCGATCAACGCACCCGCGAACGCGAACCAGATGTACTGCTCCGGCGTCGTGAACGCGAACAGGTACATGCTCAGCGCCGCAAGGAAAGCCGCACCCGCGTTCAAGCCGAGCAGCCCCGCGTCGGCGAGCGGATTGCGGGTGTAGCCCTGAATCAACGCGCCCGCGATGCCGAGGGCGAGTCCGGTGACCAGCGCCAGTGCCGTGCGAGGTAGCCGAAGTCCACGTACGATCTCCTCGGCGGTGGATCCGGCCGGGCAGCTGAACGGACCGCCTTGACAGGTGATCGCGTGGTGCACGGCGTCGTAGACGGTGCCGGGCGACAGCGACCTGGTACCGATCGCGACACTGGCGAGCACGGTGAGCAGGAGCAGAACGGTCAGCACGAGCAGGCCGGAAAGGCGCCGCCGCCGTGTGTTGCCGAGCGTGGTCACGGTGACGAACTACTCCTGAGATTCGTTGTAGCAGAGAACCGGTTGGTCTGGTAAGCCTAACCTATCTTGCGGTCCGCACCGCTATGGCCAATCCTCGAGGAGGTTCAATGCCCGAGCTCATGACCACCTGCCCGCCGCGTCATGCCCACATGGCGTTCGATCGCACATGTGACAGGTTGCGTGCGCTGCAACCTGAGCATCCGCGTGTGTACGCGGTGGCGGCGATGGTCGAGCAGGGCAAGCGGCGCTGGTGGCGGTTGGCCGACGGGGTGCGCGAGGGTCGCATCGAACGGATGTATCGCAGGCATGCCGCGGAGATGATCCGCGCCGATGTCGCGGCCGAGGTGGTGGCGACCGCGCTGATCCACGCGGTGATCGGCCGGGTGATCGCGCTGCTGGTGGCCGAGGGGCGGGCCTGGGATCCCGGCCTGGAGAACCTGTGGATCCACACCGACAACGACGGCGGCATCGACTGGGCGGGCTTGGGCGACACCACCATTCGCGTGCTCGAGGGCGACCCGCTGGCCGAGGAGTCCGGCGCGGTGAGCCTGCCGTGCGAGGGTGCGATGTATGTCTGGCTCGCGCATCGCTGCGAGCCCTCGCTGACGCTGATCCAGTCGAGCATGGCCCGCTACTCGGGTTTGAGCGCACGCCGATTCTGGTTGCTGGTCGGTGAATCCATCGCGGGCGCTTCGACATACGTGCCGGACCTCGCCGGCACCGACGCGGTGGTCGGTACCCGCCGCGGTCAAGGGCTCTTGGCTGCCTTGGAGCAGCGCGGATTACCGGTTCGTCGCGCGACGGCCTTGCTTAGTTAGGTAAGCCTGACCTATACTCATAACCGGCGTAAGGATTGGTCGAGAGTCCCGAGGGCTGCGGTGACCCCCGATCCATTGCCGCGATGGGCTCCACGTCTAGCCGTGGAGCCCATCGCTTATTTTTCCGGCGACGCAACGGGCGAGCCAGCGTTAATCGGATTGCGGCCGCTGTGCAAAAGTGGACCGCATGACAGATCAGGAGACCCGGGCGGCGGATTGGCTCGCGACCATCACGCCGGAGCAGATGACGAAGGTCAGCGAAGGCACGTTCACCGACCTGATCGGCCTGCGCTACACGGAAACAACCCCGGACCGGGTGCGCGGTGAGTGGACCGTCAAGCCGCACCTGTACCAGCCAGCGGGTATTCAGAACGGTGGCGTCTACAGCACCGTCATCGAAACGCTCGCCAGCGTCGCGGGCGGAATCTGGTACGGCGCAAAGGGCACGGTCGTCGGGGTGAACAACAACACCGACTTCCTGCGCGCGGTCCGCGACGGCAATCTCGTCGGCGAGGCGACCCCGATCCACCGCGGCAGGTTGCAGCAGCTGTGGCAGGTGGTGATCACCGACGAGCAAGGGCGAGTGGTCGCGCGCGGCCAGGTTCGGCTGCAGAACCTGCCCGGCTAGGGACTGGCACAGCCTCCGGTCAGGACGCCACAGCCTCTTGGCCGGAGAAGTCGCGGCCGCTCGGCGAGGCGCTCGTCCCGCGTCGCCGGAACGGGCGTGCCAGAATGACCGTCACCCATAAACCGACCCGGTGAGGAGCCTGGATGCGACTGTCGCCGCATGAGCAGGAACGGCTGCTGCTGAGCTACGCGGCCGAGCTGGCCCGGCGCAGGCAGGCGCGCGGGCTCAAGCTCAACCATCCGGAGGCCGTGGCGCTGATCAGCGACCACGTGCTCGAAGGCGCGCGGGACGGACGCTCGGTCGCCGAGCTGATGTCTTCTGGCCGAACGGTTCTCACGCGTGCCGACGTGATGGAGGGCGTGCCGGAGATGATCCATGATGTCCAGATCGAGGCCACCTTTCCGGATGGCACCAAGCTGGTCACCGTCCACCATCCGATCGGCTAGGAGGACGGGATGAGTGATCACTCCGAGCGGGCAGGTGTCGGCACCGAAAGTCGCGTGCCTGTCGACATCGAGCGGACCGGTGCAGGCCTGGTTCCCGGTGAATATCTCTGTGCCGAGGGCACTATCGAGCTCAACGCGGGTGCCAAGCGAATCGAACTCGACGTCGTGAACACCGGCGACCGTCCCGTGCAGGTCGGCAGCCATGTGCACTTCCCGCAGTCCAATGCCGCGCTGCGCTTCGACCGCGCCGCTGCGCACGGCCACCGCCTCGATATCCCCGCTGGCACCGCGGTGCGCTTCGAACCCGGCCTGGGTCAACGTGTTTCGCTCGTCCCGCTGGGCGGCACCCGCGAGGTATACGGCATCAGCCTGACGCCCCCCGGCCACCTGGACGAGAAGCAGTGAGCAAGCACAGCCGCACCATTTCCGATTTCCCGCACCTGGAATCGCATGCGATTTTCGGTGCGGGGGATCAGGACTGGTGCGCGGCCACCTTGGAGGGGCACCATGACTGAGTTGAGCCGCGCCCGTTACGCGGAACTGTTCGGCCCGACGACCGGTGACCGAATTCGCCTGGCCGACACCGACCTATTCGTCGAGATCACCGAAGACCGCAGCGGCGGACCGGGTCTCGCGGGCGACGAGGCGGTCTTCGGCGGTGGCAAGGTGCTGCGTGAATCGATGGGCCAGGCCCGCGCAACCCGGGCCGACGGTGCGCCGGACACCGTGATCACCGGCGCGGTGATCATCGATCACTGGGGAATCATCAAGGCCGACATCGGCATTCGTGACGGCCGCATCTGCGCCATCGGCAAGGCGGGCAACCCCGACACCATGAACGGGGTGCACCCCGACCTGGTGGTCGGCCCCTCCACCGAGATCATCTCGGGCAACGGCCGCATCCTCACCGCGGGCGCCATCGACTGTCACGTGCACTTCATCTGTCCGCAGCTGATGGACGAGGCGCTCGGCGGCGGCATCACCACCTTGATCGGCGGCGGCACCGGCCCCGCCGAGGGCAGCAAAGCGACCACGGTCACGCCCGGTTCCTGGCATCTGGCCCGGATGCTGGAGGCCACCGACGGCTGGCCGATGAACATCGTGCTGCTCGGCAAAGGCAACACCGTCAGCGCCGAGGCGATGTGGGAGCAATTGCGCGGCGGTGCAGCGGGTTTCAAGCTGCACGAGGACTGGGGCTCCACCCCGGCCGCGATCGACGCCTGCCTCACCGTCGCCGACGCGGCGGGCGTCCAGGTGGCCCTGCACTCGGACACGTTGAACGAGGCCGGTTTCGTCGAGGACACCCTCGGCGCCATCGCGGGCCGCGGCATCCACGCCTATCACACCGAGGGCGCGGGCGGCGGGCACGCGCCCGACATCATCACCGTCGCAGCACATCTCAACGTGTTGCCCAGCTCCACCAACCCGACCCGCCCGCACACCGTCAACACCCTCGACGAGCACCTCGACATGCTCATGGTGTGCCACCACCTCAGCGCCTCCATCCCGGAGGACCTCGCGTTCGCGGAGAGCCGGATCCGCCCGTCCACCATCGCGGCCGAGGACCTGTTGCACGACCTCGGCGCGATCTCGATGATCGGCAGCGACTCCCAGGCCATGGGCCGGATCGGCGAGGTGGTCATGCGTACCTGGCAGACCGCGCATGTGATGAAGCGCCGCCGCGGCGCGTTGCCCGGCGACGGCGCGGCCGATAACGCCAGGGTGCGGCGCTACATCGCGAAATACACCATCTGCCCGGCCGTCGCGCACGGCCTGGACCACGAGATCGGCTCCGTCGAGGTCGGCAAGCTCGCCGACCTGGTGCTGTGGGAGCCCGCCTTCTTCGGCGTCCGCCCGCACGCGGTGCTCAAGGGCGGTGCCATCGCCTGGGCCGCGATGGGCGACGCCAACGCGTCCATCCCGACCCCGCAGCCGGTGCTGCCCCGCCCGATGTTCGGCGCGGCGCCGCTCGTCGCGGCCGCCACCTCACTGCATTTCGTTTCCGAGCAGGCCATCGACGACGGCCTCGCCGACCGCCTGCGGATCAATCGAAAACTGGCCCCGGTCAAGAACGTTCGCGATCGCAAGAAGACCGACATGCCGCACAACGACGCCATGCCGCGCATCGAAGTCGATCCGGACACCTTCACCGTCCGCATCGACGGCGAGGTCTGGACCGAGCAGCCCGCCACCGAACTTCCGATGGCCCAGCGGTATTTCCTGTTCTGACGGCTACGGCGACAGGTCGACCATCATGGTGGCCAGGTCGAGCGCGGCCGCGCAAGGGTCGAGTGCTGTTGTGTCCGAACGGTTCTGGACCCGCCAGGTAATGGCGCCGTTGGCGGCGGCGGTGACCGCGCAGTCGCCGGGGTCGTGCGGGTTGCGGACGTAGAACGCGGTCGCGGTGACCGTGCCGAGGACGTGCTTGGTGATCACCATGTGCTCGGTCCGGAAACCGTCGGCTCGGGCGCGGTCCCACAGCTGCTGCAGCGAGTCCTGCGCGGAGTAGGTGAAGCTGACGGTCGCGTCGCCGTCGCCGACCTGCGCCTCCCAGTAGCACACCTGCGGCGAGTGGTGCGTGGTCAGGCTGCTCGCGTGCACGGCGTCGCTGATCTGCTGGTTGGTCAGCGGCGCGCAATCGGCGAACGGGTTCGCGGGCGCCGCGGGGGCGGCGTCCGGCGTGCTCGCGCTGCTACATCCCGTCACCAATCCGGCCAGGGCAATAACGGCAAGTCCGGCATTACGGACAGAGAACGGGTTCATCACCGCTCCCTTTCTGGATCATTAACGGGTCAGACCAGGTCACGGTACCCAGCGGCCCGCCGGAACGCGACCTGAGCAGGCGCGATCTTGCTCTCAGTCGCCCAGGCCCTCCGGCAGCTGCCCGCCGTGCAGCCGGTGGTGCCGGAAGGCGAGGCGGACGATGTCGGCGATGCCGGGATCGGCGATCACGTAGACGTTGCGCCGCCCCTCTTTACGCATGTGCACCAGACCGGCCAGTCTGAGCTTCGCGAGGTGCTGGCTGGCCGCGGGCACGGTTTGGCCGATCTCGGCGGCCAGCGAGCCGACGTCGCGTTCGCCCTGACTGAGCAGCCAGAGGATCTGCAGCCGGGCGGTGGCCGCGAGCATGCCGAAAACCGCTGCCGTGTCATGTAGTTGAGCCGCCGGGATGGGACCCGGCTCGCCGTGCTCGGTCACGTCCGCCTCCAACAGGGAGCGCTTGCGAGCGCGAATGCGCGAGGCCGCCTTTCCGTAGCGTGGCACGGAGTCGAATACTTGCGCAACTGATTGACGAACGTATGACGGCGGGTTTCTAATAATGGGTGCGCAATTCTGCGTAGTGAGCGACCAACCGAAGCGGGGTGAGCGGCTGATGCCGGTTGACAGTATCGACGTCTCTAGCCGGACCGCCTTAGCGAAACGGGTTGTGCCGGTTCGTCGTTGATCTGCCCGCGCGATCCGCGGCCGAGCTGAGCGGCCGGCCGATCGCCTGACGCGGCACCAATTCTCAACATTCTTCGACCCGAGGGGCCGGCGCGCATGGCGTCGGCCTGAGTAGTCGGTGTGACCGTCCCCGACGGCCGCACCGGCATCCGGGCGCGGCTGCCTGCTGTCCGCGCCCGGCCCGCGGCGGGCGGGCGTATCACCACCAGACGTTGTCACCATCAGACGCTACGAAGCATTGGAGTTCCGCCATGGCGATCATGTTCAAGAGGGCCGAAACACCGCACCGCGCACCGAATTTGGAGCGGCAGTCGATCTGGTTCACGGTCGGTCTCTATCTGCTGATCAGCGCGGGACTGCTGACGATGCATTACGCCCACCCGCAGGCGCCCGTCGGCTCGTCGTCCGTCTCGCCCGCCCACTCGTCCTACGGTCAGTAGCGATGCGTGCCCTCACCAACGCCGTGACCACCGACCGGTTCGACACCGAAGTCCTGCAACAACATTGGATTCCGTTGGCGGCCGCCGACGCCGATACCGCCGCGGTACTGCGCGAGCGGCTCGGCGTCGACTTCGCCGCGGCCCGCAACCGGGTCTGGGAGACCGATAACTTCCTGTACTTACCGGTCGTCGCCAACTACAAGCGCGGCGACACCATCGAACGCGAAACCATCGTCTTCGCACTGGGTTCGGAATTCCTGGTGACGCTGCAACCGGACGAGCACTTCATCCCATTCGACAAGGCGATCGCGAAGATGCGCCGCAACCCGACCCTCACCGGCTCCTCGCACGGCGTGATGTACGCGCTGTTATGGGCGCTGAACGAGGCGTCCGAGCGGGTCATCTACTACGCCAGCGACGCGCTGGAGGCGATGAACGACGAGATCGAGATGGCCACCAACGGTTACGACCAGCGCGGCCGCGAGATCGGCGTCGCCGACATGCGCGGCACCATGTCGCGGATGAACGCGGCCGAGGAGATCGTCTCGCGCACCCAGGAGACCCAGCTCCAATTAGCCCGTGCCGCACGACATCTGATGGCCGATATCACCGTGCACAGCGCCGAACTGGAGAGCCTGCTGGCCATCCTGATCGCCGACGTCGACGGGGTGAAACAGCACGCGGGCTTCGAGCACGACAAGGTGCGCTACCTGCAGCAGTCGGTGATGACCTGGCTCGACGTCAAACAGAACCAGATCGTCAAGGTGTTCACCATCATCACCGCGGTCTTCCTGCCGCCCACCCTGATCGCCACCTTTTACGGCATGAACTTCACCTGGATGCCCGAACTGGAATGGCAGCACGGATTTCTCGCCACCACCCTCATGACACTGGTGGCCGCCGTGATCCCGCTCGCCTACATCAAGCGAAAGGGCTGGCTGCGCTGACCTTGTCGTGGCCCGAAGCGCGTGGCCGCGGCCGGCATTCAATATCATGACAAGCATGACGGCCGCCGGTAGCAGCTCGCCCGACGCGCCGCGTCCGGATGCCAGGACCGAACGATGGCGCGCGCATCGGGAGCAGGTGCGCGGCGAGTTCGTCGACGCCGCGTTCCGGGCGCTCGCCGAACACGGGCCCGACGTGAGCATGGACGACATCGCGCGGGCGGCGGGCTGCGCCAAGCCGAAGCTGTATCGGCACTTCGCGGATAAGACCGACCTGTACCTGGCCATCCTGGAGCGGGTGCAGAGCATGCTGTGGGAGCGGGTGCTCACGAAGATCAGCCTGACCACCGATTCGGTGGCAGAGCTGATTCGCACCGCCATCGCCGAGTATGTCGCGGTGGTGGAGGCGCAGCCCGACGTGTTTCGTTTCCTGGTGCACAGCCGGCTGGCGCAGCAGGCCGAGCAGCCCGAACGCGCCATCGAGGTGGCGCAGCGGTCGGCGCTGCTGGCGGCCCAGATGATCGAGGAACGCCTCGAAGGGCAGAACGTCGACACCGGCAGCCTGGAGTTGACCGCCTATGCCATCTTCGGCGCGGTCGGCTCGGCCACCGACTGGTGGCTCGGCGCCAACCGGGCCAGGGCCGAGGTGATGTCGACCGAGCGGTTCGCCCAGCATGTGAGCATCATCGCCAGGAACATGCTGGACGGGGTCGCCGAGCTCAACAACCTGCCGCTCGACGTGGAGAAACCGGCGCATCTCGCGTTCGAGCCGGAGTGAGTTACTGGTCGAAGGCGATGTGCACCCGGGGTGACTCCGGGAGGGTTTGGCAGGCGAGGGTCAGTCCGAGGGCGAGTTCGTCATCGATGAGAGCCTCGTTCTGCCGCATCCGGGTGCGTCCCTGTTTCACCGAGCAGACGCAAGTGCCGCAAGCCGATTCGCGGCAGACGTATGGTGCGTCGATTCCGTTGTCCAGCAACACATCCAGTAGGGGAGTGTGCTTGGGCCAATCCAGGACGTGGGTTTCGCCGTCGATGTCCACCTCGACAACGGCTACGTCACCGAGTGGCGTGTTTCCGTTGGTGCGGATGGGTTCCTCGAACGGATTCGATTGGAGGGAGCGGTATTCCTCGGTGTGGATGCGGGTCGTCGGCACCCGCAGCGCGGCGGCTGCGGCACCGACCACCGTCATGAATCCGGCAGGTCCGCAGAGGAACCAGTCTCGACCAGAGTGCGGTCGTACCAGTTCCGCGACGGCCACAGCGGTTGGCAGCCCGCGCTCGGATTCGAGCCAATGCAGGACCTGCAGCCGACCTCGGTAGCGGTGTGCCAGGTCGTCGAGTACGTCTGCGAAGATCACCGACTGCCGATCCCGATTGGCATACAGCACAACGACATTCCCACTGCCGCCGACCATCGTGGATTTGATGATCGAGAGGACCGGCGTGATGCCGCTGCCCGCCGCGCACAGCAGCACATCGGTATCCAGCTCACGCGGCCCGAACGAGCCGGACGGCTCCAGCACCGTGATCAGATCGCCGACCGCGACGGTGTCGCAGATCAGGTTCGAGGCATAACCGTCCGCGATCCGCTTGACCGTCACCGCGATCCGATCATCACAGTGCGGGCTGCTGCACAGTGAATAGCACCGGGCCACAGAGCCGGTACGCGCACTCGGCACCCGCAGGGTGAGGAACTGGCCAGGGCGGTATCGGAACCGCTCACTGAGCTCGTCGGGCACCTCGAAGATCAACGTGCGGGCATCAGCCGTCTCCTCGACCACCGCGCCGACCTTCAGCTCATGGACGCCTTTGTCGGCGGTCATGCCTCCACCTCGCTGGCGCTCGGTTCCGGCATGGCCGCGAATGCGGCTGTGCCTTTTGTTCGCTCGCTGCGCTCGCTCAACGTGCTACCTCGGCACCTCGACCGGTACGGAAACAGACTGCACCGCCGCAGGAGTCGCCGATACCGGATCGATCAACCGGAGCACCCGGCGCCCGATCCGTTCGATCCGCTCGACGTCCAACGGCTGGGTGATCCGCCGATTCACCCCCGGCGCGATCCGCAGCATGAAGTAGCCCAACCACGCCTCGGTCCGGACCGGAACGACGGCGAGGTCGTACCGCACCGCGCGCTGTGCCGCCCGCGCCACCAGATCCGGACTCATCGGCGAGAACGGCAGCTTCGCCGCCACCTCCTGCACTCGCCGCGCCAGTTCCTTGCCGCGCGCGATCAACTCCTGGTCGACACCGACGGTGACGGCATGCTCGCCGATATTGGTGTTGATCACCCCGGGACAGATCGCGCTGACCCCGATCCCCTTGGGCCCGAACTCGAGTCGCAGGCACTCGGTGAGCATCTTCACCCCGGCCTTGGACACCGAGTACGCCGACATCACCGGCGTCGGCGTAAAGGCCGCCGCCGACGCGATATTCACGATGTGCCCGCGCTTGCGGTCGTCGATCATCTGCTGCCCGAACACCCGGCAGCCGTGTACCACGCCGAGCAGGTTCACGCTCAGCTGGCGATCCCAGTCGGCGGGTGTCAGATCCACGAACGCGCCGCTCACCAGCATGCCCGCGTTGTTGACCAGTACGTCCGGCACGCCGTAGTCCGCGAGCACGTCCCGGCCGAAGGCTTCCCACGCCTTCGGATCGGTGACGTCGAGCCGGGCCGCGGAGGCCCGCTGCCCGCGCGCGTGGATCATCGCCTCGGTCGCCAGCGCGGAATCCAGATCCAGATCGGAAACCACCACGTGCGCGCCAGCTTTGGCGAACCGGATCGCGATGGCTCGGCCGATGCCGCTGCCCGCACCGGTCACCACCACCAGTTCCGGGTGGATGTTGGTGATTCTCATACGGATTCCTCGAGGATCGCGCCGGGCCGCGGTGCGGGCACGGGCTGCCGGTAGTGGTAGTCGTCGAGATCGAAATGCCGGTTCTGCCAGTACATCTCGCCGTGGGTGGACGGACGGAACGGTGAATCGCCGTGGCTGTTGATGTAATAGGTGTTCGATCCGTCGCAGGCGGAGGTGAACAGGAAGTTCTTCTCCTGGCGGCGCAGGCATTTGGCGAAGTACTCGTCGTGGGCGTGCTGGCTGATCTCGCACACCGTCGCACCGCGTCGCTTGGTCTCGGCGATGGCCCGGCTCAGGTGCGCGGCCGTGGCCTCGATCATCCAGATGTAGGAGCCGAGCACAAAGCCGTAAGGGCCAGTGATGGTGAACATATTCGGGAACCCGGGCACCGAGACGCCGTGGTAGGCCTGGAATCGATTGCGGTCCCAGAACTCCCCGAGGTCGAGCCCGTTGCGGCCGGTCACCGGGAACGGCGGGATCGAATCCTTTTCCCAGAGTTTGAATCCCGTGGCGCAGATCAGCACGTCGACCGGGTGCTCGACCCCGTCCTCGGTGGTGATGCCGTGCTCGCCGATGAAGCCGATCGGCTCGGTGACCAGGCTGACATCCGGCCGATTGAACGTCGACAGGTAGTCGTTCGACATCGATGGCCGCTTGCACCCGAGACCGTAGGCCGGAATCAGCTTCTCGCGGATGACCGGATCGTGCACCTGCGCCCGCATCCACCGGCGCGCCGGGATCTCGGCCAGCCGCCGGCCCGCGTCGCCGAGCCAGCTCGGACCGGCCACCATGCCGCCCATGCCGATCTCGGTCGCGATGGTGCCGAGCATGCGGATACTGGAACGCACCCAGGGACGTTCGAGGATCGCGCGACCGATCGAACCAACGGCCGCATCGGATTTCGGGAACACCCAGATCGGTGTCCGCTGGAAGACGCTCATGTGCGCCACCTCGTCGACGATGGCGGGCACCAGCTGCAACGCGGTCGCACCGGTCCCGATCACCGCGACCCGCTTGCCCGTCAGCGCGACATCGTCGTCCCACAGCGCCGTGTGCATGAGCGTGCCCGCGAATTCGTGCAGGCCGGGAATGTCGGGCATCTTCGGCCGTTCCAGCCCGCCGATCGCCATCACGACGTAGCGCGCGGTGAGCGTGCGGCCGCCATCGGTGCCGAGCAGCCACAGGCTGTCCTCGGCGTCGAACACCGCCGAGACGATCGTCGTGTTCAACCGCAGTTTCGGCCGCAGCCCGTATTTGTCGACCATCCCCTCGGCGTAATCGCGCAACTCGGTGCCCGGCGCGAAGATTCGCGACCAGTCACCACGCTGCTCGTAGGAGAAGCTGTAGATGAACGACGGGATGTCCACGGCGACACCGGGATAGGTGTTGGCGTGCCATGTTCCGCCGACCCGATCCCACTTGTCGACGATGACGAAGTCATGGATGCCTTTGCGTTGCAGAGCGATCGCGGCCCCGATGCCGCCGAACCCCGCGCCGACCACGATCACCTCGTTGTCGGGCCGCACCGCGCTCATCGGACGCGATCCACGAGCGCGCCCTCGGCGCCGAACAATTCGGTCTGCCACTGCTGAAGCAGGGCCCCGGTGTCCACGTCGTCCGGGTGGAAGCCCGGTTTCAGGTACACCTGGATCTCGCTGAGCAGCCCGCGCACGATCGGCCCTCGAATCAGTCGGTAGGACTGCCGGGTGACCGTGATCGGCCGCCAGGCAGGGGGATCGGCGAGGATCGAAGCGAGCACGCCCAACCCGACCACCGGAATCGTGAAGGCGTACAACACCGACATGACCGCGATCCGCAGCCACTCCGGCCCGCCGACCGAGCGATAGACATCGAACGCCACCGACTTGTGTTCCAGCTCTTCGAGCGCGTGCCAGTTGAGCAGGTTGCGCACCTCGGGATCGCCCGCGAGCTCCTGGATTTCGGGGCTGGACAGCACCCGCGCCGCCAGCACCGCGGTGTAGTGCTCGGCGGCGGCCGTGATGGCGAGATGGGCGGCGGGTGGCGCAAGCCGCTCGGCCCGCTGGAGGAGTTCGCCACGCCCGCTGACGAATCGCGGTAAGGGATAGCCGAGCGCGAACAGCTGCTCGTTCAATCGGCCGTGCTGCTGGCCGTGCACCGCCTCCTGGCCGATGAACGCCGCGACCCGCTTCTTGAGCACCGGATCGGTGATCTGCTCGGCGAATCGGCGCACCGACCGGATGAACGATTCCTCGCCGGGCGGGAAGGCGGCCGAGAGCAGCGCGACGAGGTGGCTGAGCACGATGTCGTCGCCCGCGTAGTACTTGCTCATCGGTTCCGGTTCGCCGAAGCGGAATTTCATCCGCCGCACCTTCGGGTAGCCGCCCGCGCCGTTTTTCTGCACGCTGGTAGTCATGTGAATCTCCGTTGATTCCAGGGGTATTCGATTGTTGAGTAGCTACTTGAGGTGATCGACGAGGCTGCCTTCGGTGCCGAAGAGCTCTTTCTGCCAGTGCTCCAGCAACTCTCGCGAGTCGATGTCGTCGGGATGGAAGTTGGGCCGCAGATACAGCACCAGCTCGCGGCCGATGCCGCGGAACACCGGCCCGCGGAACAGCGTGAGGGCTTCCCTGGCCAGGCTCAGCGGGTACTGCCGCGCGTCGGGGTCGCGGCTGAGCGACATGGTGAGCGTGACGGCGGTGAGCGGGAGAGTGAGCGCGACCAACGTCGCCATCGTGAGGATGCGCATCGTCTCCGTGCCGCCGACCGCGCGGTACACGTCGAACGCGACCGACTTGTGCTCGAGTTCCTCGAAAGCATGCCAGTTCAACAGGTTTCGCACTTCTTCGTCACCGGCCAGCGCCTGGATCTCCGGACTGGACAGCACGCGTTCGGCCAGTACCGCCGTGTAGTGCTCGGCCGCCGCGGTCGCCGCGAGATGCAGCCGCGCCGGGATGCGCTGCTCGAACCGCTTCTGCCGTTCGACGACCTCCGGTGCGTCCAGCCATTCGATGGCATAACCCATCTCGATCAGCTTCTCGTTGAGCCGCCGGTGTTCCTGACCGTGCATCGCCTCCTGACCGATGAACCCGGCGACCCGCTTCTTGAGCACCGGATCGGTGATCTGATCCGCGAACCGGCGCACCGACCGGATGAACGACTCCTCACCGGGCGGGAACCCTGCGGACAATCCGGCGATGAAGTGGCTGAACACCATGTCGCCGCCCGCGTAGTACTTCGACATCGGCACCGGCTCGCCGAAGCGGAATTTGATTCGCCGCGCCTTCGGGTATCCGCTGCCCGTGCGTTCCCTGGCTCGCACACTTTGCTCGGTCATCTCGCACCTCATTGAGCTCGGTACCGTCAGTATGCGGTACTACTAGTACGATACCGTCCCAGACGGATAGAGCAAGAGGCGTTCGCAATGACGCAGGTAGACGGAATTCTGTTGGGACCGTGCGTCAGCCGTGTCTGGTAACGCTGCGGGCCAGGTCGGTCAGGCGGTGCGCGCGGGCGTTCTCGGCCGGGGTGAAGGGTTCGTCAGGGCGGACGAAGATGAGCGGGCGGTCCGGCTGCCACGGCACGACCAGGGTGGTGCCGTCGAACGCGAGGTCGCGGTGGACGAAGGTGCCGGGGGTGAGGTAGCGGGCGCCGAGCAGTTCGGCGATAGCGAGCGGGAGTTCGTCGGGGTCGGCCGCGACGCGGGTCGCGATGCCAAGCGCCTTGGTCTGGCCGTCGATCAGGGCGAACGCCGACGCGGGCCAGATGCGGACCCCGGATCCGCCGGCGTGCACGACCGTCGACGACAGGGCGTCCGGGGTGATGCCGGTCGGCGCGGCGATGACCAGTTCGTTGAGGACGCCCGATTCGAGTTGGTGCACATGGACATTGAGGATGTTCGCGCCGCGACGGGCCAGGTGTCTGGCTAGTGCCTCGAGCTGGCCCGGGCGATCGTCGACGCGGACGCGGATGCGCCACAGGGTGGGCGCGCGGTCGACGTCGTCGCGGCTGCGGAGTTCGGGGCCGTGCAGCCACGCGCCGAGCATGCGCGTTGCGGAGGGCTCGACGACCCAGATGATGAGCGTTGTCGTGCCGATCGTCAGCAAGGCCACGGTGAGTAAATAAGGCGGGTCGAAGTGGACGACCAGCGCGTGCAGCGCGAGTTCGACCGGAAATACCGCGGCTAATTTGGCCAGCGTCAATCGCGCTCGGCGCGGGTGCGGCAATCGGCCGCAGACGTCACACGCCAGCACATGTACACGATGTCGAGATCGCATCGGACGCATGCGCACAGCGTCCGGCTCGAACATTTCCGAACGCGTGCCGAATGTGTAACGCGGCAGTGAAATCGGAAGGGAAAGCGCTTGAGCGGCAGGGGTTTACGTGGTGATGATGGACACAGGGCAGGTAGTGGGTGTCCGAGCGCACATTGACTGGATAAGTCAGCGGTAACGGCGGTGCGTCGCCGTTGATGAGCCCGATCTTCGCATGGTCCGAATAGTGCTGAATGTCCATGTATTTCGCGAATCGGCGGAATGGCACGCTTGGGGTGTCGACGCCATTTCAACGATAGGGACATGAATCTTTACGTCGGGCTCGTCGGGTTGCTGAAATTGGATTCGCCGGAGGGGTGTATCGGCGCATTCGCGACGGGGGCGATGATCGCCGCCGTGGCGACCGATCTGATTGTCGGCTCGCCGGGGGTTGGTCCTCGATCCCGGCGAGTGGATGGCGTCGTTCTGGGGATCGCCAGTGGGGGGCCTCCGTCGGAAGTAACCTCCGAACTGCGGAGAAGCCCCGCCTTCGTTGGTTTCGAGGTGCGGGGCTTCTCGCTGGCTACCTGTGCGTCAACCCTCTCGTGACTAAATGTTTGCTCAAATGTTGCGGAGTTGCGTGTGTCGGGCTACCTTCATGGTGAACGGATAGTCGTAAGTGCCCTGCCTGTTGAGTAATACCGGGAGCATCCGATGCGGAACCGACTTGTAGCTGCAACATTGCTTATCTTGGGTCGTGCGTGACATGACCATGCTGATCACCCCCGACGACGACCTGCTGGCCACGAACGAGTTCCTCCGGGACGGCGTCCGAATGAGCGTCCTGATCGGCCGCCCCCAGCCCTATCCCACCGGCGCGGGCTGGCGCTGCCGAGTCCGGGTCGAATGCGGAACCACCCGCCTCGAACAGTCCCAGGTGGTCGCCCCGACCGCCCAAGAAGTCCTCCGGCTGGCGCTCGAGCTGGTCACCACCCGCCTCGGCATGACCGAATCGGAGTTCTTCGAAGGCGCGACCATGAGTCCCGCCGCCTAACTCCTTGCGGCCCAGCGGACTTCGCACTCGCGAGGGTGCGACTACGGGACAAGTACCAGCTTGCCGGGGGCGTGTCCGCTGATGCCGGCCTGATGCGCCTTCGCCGCCTCCTGGAGGGGGTAGACGTTGTCGATCAGCACCTGGAGCTCACCCGCACCCGCACGGGCCGCCAGCTCGGCCCGTGCGGCCTGCCGGAACTCGATGCCCGCGTCCTCGCCCGGCCCATAGCCGAGCACTTTGATGCCGGCGGCCAAGCGCCCATCGCCGCCGGTGATCGAGACGATGCGCTGCGGATCGGCCACCAACTCCAGGGAAGTCGCGAGCGCTTCGTCGCTGCCCGCGCAATCCACCGCGGCGGTGACATCACCGGTTGCGGCAGCCCGCACGCGGTCGAGCAACCCACTGCCGTAGGTCACCGGGATGGCGCCAAGGCCGCGCAGCACTTCGTGATTGCGTTCCGCGGCGGTGGCGATCACCGTCGCGCCCAGCGCGGCGGCCAATTGCACGGCCACCAACCCGACTCCGCCGGCGGCGCCGTGAATGAGCACGGTGTCGCCCGCACCCACACCGGCGGCGTGCAGGGCGTGCGTCGCCGTGAGGCCCGCGAGCATCAACGACCCGGCCTCGGGCCAGCCGAGATCGGCAGGCTTGGGGATCAGCGCGGTGACGGGCGCGGTGACGTAATCGGCATAGGCGCCGGAGGCCGGGTAGACGATCACTTCATCGCCGACCTGAACCCCGGTCACCGCCGAACCGATGGCCGTGACAACGCCCGCGCACTCCATACCGAGCCGAGGCAGATCGGCGGCGAGTCCGGCGGCATCCTTGTGTTCGTCGTCCACGGTGTGGAAGGCACCGCTGTAGACCTTCCAGTCGATCGGGTTGACCCCGGCCGCACGGACTTCCACGACGACTCCGTCGACGGCAGGCTGCGGGATGGGTGTCTCGACGATCTCGAGGACCTCCGGTGTTCCATAAGCCGTCGGTCGCACGGTCCTCGCCATAGTGCTCACTCCTGTATTGGTTCGTCGGTCGCTGCGCACGCAGTGGCCATGCGGATACATGTTGTTTCGTAATGCGATGTCGCTGAACGGAACCCGAATCCCCTGCTTATCGGGGCGACCGGAAAGCTACGTTCGCTATGAACACAGTCTCTGTCGCCGGTGGCATGATGTCCAGTGCATAGTTTGCACAGCAATATTGCGTTGAACGCAACAGTCGGCACGTAGCGCCGGTTGGGCAGGCGACGGTACGGCGTCGATTGGTTGTGCCTGTGGTGAACACGGTGCGCCCCGGGCCTCGTGCGGGCATGCTGGAGGGGTTGGTGCAGACGTGTAATCAGGGGTGGTGGTCGACGTGGACGATGACGCCGCGATGGATGCCTATTCGCGCACGGTGACCAGGGTCGCCGCGTCGGTCACGCCGCACGTGGCCAGCGTGCGGACCAGACGGGGGAGCGGCTCGGCGGTAGTGTTCACCGATGACGGCTTCATGTTGACGAACGCGCACGTCATCGGGTCGGCCAGCGGCGGAGAGGTGGTGTTCGCCGACGGGGTGGAAGCCAAGTTCGACGTCGTCGGCATCGATCCGCTGTCGGATCTCGCGGTGCTGCGCTCACGCAACGGCGCACCCGGGGCGGTCACGCTGGGCGATGCGGACGAACTCGTCGTCGGCCAGCTGGTGGTTGCCGTCGGCAGCCCACTCGGCCTCGCCGGTTCGGTCACCGCCGGAGTGGTCAGCGCACTGGGCCGGGCGGTCCCGGTTGCCTCGCGCCGCGCGGGACGAGTGATCGAAGACGTGATCCAAACCGATGCGGCCCTCAATCCAGGAAATTCCGGTGGGGCACTGTCGGATTCGGCGGGCCGCGTAGTCGGCATCAACACCGCCGTCGCCGGAATCGGCCTCGGCCTGGCGATCCCGATCAACGCCACCACGCGACGCATCATCGGGACTCTGCACACGGACGGCCGGGTCCGCCGCGCCTACCTCGGCCTGGTCGGCATGCCCGCGCCGCTCCCCGCCACCGTCGCCGCGCGCACCGGTCAAGCCGCCGGTGTCCGCATCATGGAAGTAGTCCGCGGCGGCCCTGCGGAAGAAGCGGGCCTGCGCCGCGGTGACCTGGTCCTCAGTGTCGCTCGCGCGGAAGTCCGTGACGCCCAAGGTATTCAGCGTCAACTCTTCGCCGACGCCATCGGCGTCAAACTCCCGGTCACGGTCCTGCGCAATGGCGCGATGGTCGACGTGATCGCAGTCCCCATCGAACTGACGGTGGACTGACAACGCCGCCCACGTCCTGACCTGCCGCACGCGATTTCGTTTGCGGCAGGTGTGGCTATTCGGCGACCGTCGCCGGTGTGGGTTCGACTGCGGTCTGCGTCGCTTCCTCGGCGAGCACGATGCCCTGGTTACCCCAGCGCGCGTCGACGACCAGTCCGATCACACCTACCGCGATCAGCACTGCGGAGAAGACGATCAGTGCCGGGTGCGTGGTCCCGGTGAGGGCGTCGCCAAGAATGACGGTCCCGATGGTGCCCGGGAGGACGCCGATCAGAGTGGCGATCATGTACGGCCAGAAGCGGATCGAGGAGAGCCCACAGCAGTAGTTGATCACCGAGAAGGGCACCGCGGCGATCAGGCGCAGCGAGCCGACGGCCAGCCAGCCGCGTCGCTGTAGCCGGTCATCGACGGCGCGCACGGCCGGATGGGTGAGCCGGGACGCGACCTGCTCGCGGTCGAGCGCACGCACCAGCAGGATGGCAAGCGCGGCACTGATCGTCGTCGCGCCGACGGCGAGCGCGATGCCGAGCACAGGACCGAAGAGGAGTCCGGCACTGACCGTGAACACCGTGCGCGGGATCGGCGCGACCGTCACCAGCGCGTGCACCACGAAGAACAGCACCGGAAAGATCGGACCGACCGAGGTCGCCCAGTCTTGGATCTGCCGCGGACTGGGTAGCGGGACCAGCATTGCCGCCACGAACAACGCGACGACACCGACGATCAACGCGAGCACGCGCGGGTCACGGATCAGCCTGGTCACCGGGGCCAGATTACCGGGTGGTAGTGGTACTAGGGGACAACGCGTTGCGGAGTTCCCGCTAGCATCAGAAGAAACGGGACGAATGCTCGTTAACCAAAGTAGTCGCTGAACTGGGCGAATGCGGCGGTTTCGGCACACAATCACGGGTGCGCCTGCAGTCGAGTGGAAGAGGAACAGCAAGCTATGCCGATTGCTTCAGAGCCCGGACCGGGATCGGCGCCTGCGGGCGCGGATCCGGTGCCGCAGTTCGCCGCGTGGCGCAAGGGCGTGGCCGGGGTGCTGGCGAAGGTCCGGCGGGTCGAGATCGCCGAACTGCCGGACGAACCAGAGCATCTGCTCGATGAAACGACCTACGACGGGCTGACCATCGCCCCGCTGTACACCCGCAAGGACGAGCTGCCCGAGCAGCCGCTGCCCGGTACGTATCCGTTCGTCCGGGGCAGCGATGCCACCCGCGACGTGCACCGCGGCTGGCACGTGAGCGCGCATTTCGGCGGCGGCGACGCTGCGGCCGTCAACCGGGAGATCATGGCCGGTCTCGGCAACGGCATCAGCGCCGTATGGCTCGGTGTCGGCGAGCGCGGTGTGCCGGTGGCCGATCTGCCTGCCGCCCTGTCCGGCCTGCTGTTCGACCTCGCGCCGGTGACCCTGGACGCGGGCACCACGACCGCCGATGCGGCCGAGCACCTGTACACCGCGCTCGACGGCTATGACGCGGCCTCGCGCAAGGACATTCACGTCTCGCTCGGTGCGGGACCGCTCACCAGCAGGTTCGCGGGAGTCGCCGATACTCCGCTCGCGGAGACGGTGACATTGGCCGCTACCGCGGTCGCACGCGCCGAGACGGTGCGCGCGATCACCGTGGACGGCACCGTATTCCACAACGCGGGCGCCTCCGACGCCCAGGAGCTGGGTGCCGCCGTCGCGGCGGGCCTGACCTACCTGCGCGCCCTCACCGAGGGCCTGGACATCGCGGATGCGTTGGAGCAGCTGACCTTCCGCTTCGCCGCCACCGACGACCAATTCGCCACGGTCGCCAAATTCCGTGCCGCCCGCCAACTCTGGGCCCGCGTCGCGCACGCCTGCGGCGCACCGAATTTCGGTGGCGCACCGCAGCACGCGGTGACCTCCGCGGCCATGATGACCCAGCGCGACCCGTGGGTGAACCTGCTGCGCACCACCCTCGCGGCGTTCGGCGCCGGCGTCGGCGGGGCGGACGCGGTCACCGTGCTGACCTTCGATTCGGCACTGCCCGCCGGTGAGCTCGGCGTCTCGAAGTCGTTCGCGGACCGGATGGCTCGCAACACCCAGCTGCTGCTGCTCGAGGAATCCCGCCTCGGCTTCGTGCAGGACCCTGGCGCGGGCTCCTGGTATGTCGAGGACCTCACCGGCGCGCTCGCCGTGAAGGCGTGGGAGTTCATGCAGGAAATCGAGGCGGCCGGCGGTTATCTCGCCGCGCTCGATTCCGGGCTGCTCGCCGAGCGCATCGCGGAGACCAAGGCGGCGCGCGATTCCGATGTCGCGCACCGGAAGACGTCGGTCACCGGGGTGAACGAGTTCCCGAACCTGGCCGAGCGCCCGCTGTCCGAGGCGGCGCGCGAGGACGATCGGGTGGCCCGCTACGGTGCCACCTTCGAGGCGCTGCGCAACCGGTCCGACGCCTACCTGGCCGAGCACGGCGCGCGGCCGAAAGCGCTGCTGGTGCCGCTCGGTTCGGTCGCCGAACACAACGTCCGGGTGACCTTCATCGCGAACCTGCTGGCCTCCGGCGGTATCGAGTCCATCAATCCCGGACCGTTGGCGGTGGACGCGATCGCCTCGGCGGCAACCGAAGCCGGTGCGCCGATCGCGGTGCTGTGTGGTTCGGATAAGCGGTACAGCGTGGAAGCCGGTGCGGCAGTGGGGCAATTGCGTGCTGCCGGAGTGGAGACGGTGTTGCTGGCCGGTGCCGCGAAGGCGGTCGCCGAGCTCGATGACGCGCAGCGTCCGGACGGATATCTCGCGGCGAAGATCGATGCGGTCGCCGCGTTGTCCGCCCTGCTGGAGAAGGTGGGAGCCTGATGACTACTCGTGAAATCAAGCACGTGATAGGCAGTTTCGCCGAAGTGCCGCTGACCGAGCACGCGCCGGAGCCCGCTGCCGTGGACGCCGCACAGGTCGAGGCTTTCATCGGCGAGGCCGCGAAGGCCAACCATTACGCGCCCGAACAGTTGGTGTGGTCGACGCCCGAAGGTATCGATGTGCCACCGGTGTTCACCAAGGCTGACCGGGATGGCGTTGTCGCCGAGGGCTATCCGCTCGACAGCGTGCCCGGCGTCGCGCCGTTCGTGCGCGGTCCTTACCCGACCATGTACGTCAACCAGCCGTGGACCATTCGCCAGTACGCGGGCTTCTCCACCGCCGCGGACTCGAATGCCTTCTACCGCCGCAATCTTCAGGCCGGGCAGAAGGGTCTGTCGGTCGCCTTCGATCTCGCCACCCACCGCGGTTACGACTCCGACCATCCGCGCGTGCAGGGTGACGTCGGAATGGCCGGTGTCGCCATCGATTCCATTCTCGACATGCGCCAGCTGTTCGATCACATCCCGCTCGACCAGGTCAGCGTGTCGATGACGATGAACGGCGCGGTGCTGCCCATCCTGGCGCTGTATGTCGTTGCGGCAGAAGAACAAGGCGTCGGACCGGAGCTGCTGGCCGGAACCATTCAGAACGACATTCTGAAGGAGTTCATGGTCCGCAACACCTACATCTACCCGCCGAAGCCGTCGATGCGGATCATCTCCGACATCTTCGCCTTCACCAGCGCCAAGATGCCGAAGTTCAACTCGATCTCCATCTCCGGCTACCACATTCAGGAGGCGGGTGCGACCGCCGACCTGGAGCTCGCCTACACCCTGGCCGACGGTGTCGAGTACATCCGGGCCGGTATCGACGCGGGCATGGAGGTGGACAAGTTCGCGCCGCGGCTGTCGTTCTTCTGGGCCATCGGCATGAACTTCTTCATGGAGGTCGCCAAGCTGCGGGCCGGGCGGCTGCTGTGGAGCGAGTTGGTCGCGAAGTTCGAGCCGAAGAGTTCGAAATCGCTGTCGCTGCGGACGCATTCGCAGACTTCCGGGTGGTCGCTGACCGCGCAGGATGCCTACAACAACGTCGCGCGGACCTGCATCGAGGCGATGGCCGCGACTCAGGGGCACACCCAGTCGCTGCACACGAACGCGCTGGACGAGGCGCTCGCGCTGCCGACGGATTTCTCCGCGCGCATCGCGCGTAACACCCAGCTGCTGATCCAGCAGGAGTCGAAGACCACGCGGCCGGTAGATCCTTGGGGCGGTTCGTATTACGTCGAATGGCTGACCCATCAGCTGGCCAACCGGGCTCGTGCGCACATCGCCGAGGTGGAAGCCCACGGCGGGATGGCGCAGGCGATCGGCGAGGGCATCCCGAAGCTGCGCATCGAGGAAGCCGCCGCGCGCACGCAGGCGCGGATCGACACCGGTCAGCAGCCGGTGATCGGCATCAACAAGTATCAGGCGGAGGAGGACCAGCAGGTCGAGGTCCTCAAGGTCGAGAACTCGCGGGTGCGCGCCGAGCAGATCGAGAAGCTGCGGCAGTTGCGCGCCGATCGGGATTCGGCCGAGGTCGAACGCGCGCTGGCCGAATTGACCCGTGCGGCAACCTCTTCGGCGGGTGGCATGGAGAACAACCTGCTGGCCCTCGCCATCAACGCCGCGCGCGCCAAGGCCACCGTCGGCGAGATCTCCGACGCGCTGGAGAAGGTATACGGCAGGCATCAGGCCGAGATCCGTACCCTCTCCGGTGTGTACCGCGACGAGGCAGGGAAGGTCAGCAACATCACCAAGGCGAGCGATCTCGTCGAGGAATTCGCCGAGGCGGAAGGTCGCCGCCCGCGTATCCTCGTCGCGAAAATGGGGCAGGACGGCCACGACCGCGGCCAGAAGGTGATCGCCACCGCCTTCGCCGACCTCGGCTTCGACGTCGACGTGGGCCCGCTGTTCCAGACGCCCGAAGAGGTGGCGCAGCAGGCGGCGGACAACGACGTGCACGTCGTCGGCGTGTCCTCGCTGGCGGCCGGCCACCTCACGCTGGTGCCCGCCCTGCGGCAGGCCCTGGCCGATACGGGCCGCCCCGACATCATGGTCATCGTCGGCGGCGTTATCCCGCCCGGCGACTTCGACGCCCTGTACGAGGCCGGTGCCGCGGCGATCTTCCCGCCGGGCACCGTCATCGCGGACGCGGCGATCGATCTGCTGAAGAAGCTGGCCACCGAACTCGGTCATCCCCAGTTAGGGTCCGAAAGCGGCAGCGGTGCCGGGGATTCCGCCGAGGGCGAATGAGCGAGCACAACTCTGTCGCTCCCTCGGCCGACGGCGACCTTCGATCGGATTCGTCCGCTGCAGGTCGCCCCGGTGCGCCGGCTGACATCGGCCGCCGGACGGCGGGGCGGGGACGGGCGATCGACGTCGATGCGATGGCGGACGCGGTGCGCGCGGGGGAGCGGGCCGCGCTGGCGCGGGCGATCACCCTGGTCGAATCGACCCGCGCGGATCATCGGGATCTCGCGCAGCGGTTACTGCTGAAGCTGACGCCGGACAAGCACAGCTCCGCGAACGCCGTGGTGTCGAATCGCGTTGGCATCACCGGTGTTCCGGGTGTCGGCAAGTCGACGTTCATCGACGCGCTCGGCATGGAGTTGATCGGCAAGGGGCATCGGGTCGCGGTGCTCGCGGTCGATCCATCGTCCACCCGCACCGGTGGTTCGATCCTCGGCGACAAGACGCGGATGGCGCGACTGTCGGTGGAGCGCAACGCTTATATCCGTCCGTCGCCCACCGCGGGCACGCTCGGTGGCGTGGCCAAGGCGACGCGCGAGACCATCGTGTTGCTCGAGGCCGCCGGGTACGACGTGATCCTGGTGGAGACCGTCGGCGTCGGCCAATCCGAGGTCACGGTCGCCAATATGGTCGACGTCTTCTGCTTCCTCACCCTGGCTCGCACCGGAGATCAGTTGCAGGGCATCAAGAAAGGTGTGCTGGAACTCGCCGATCTGGTCGCGGTCAACAAGGCCGACGGCAAGCACGAGCTGGAGGCCAAGTCGGCCGCCCGCGAACTCGCGGGCGCGCTGCGCCTGATCCACCCGCACGACGCCCTCTGGCGCCCACCGGTACTCACCATGAGCGGCTTGGAGGGGATTGGCCTGGACAAGTTCTGGTCCACCGTCCTCGAACACCGCCGCGTCCTCACCGACGCAGGCGAATTCGACGAGAAACGCCGCCGCCAGCAAATCAACTGGACCTGGACCATGGTGCACGACCAACTCCTGCGCCGCCTGGCCGACAACCCCAACGTGAAAGCCATCCGCGCCCAGGTAGAAAATCAGGTCCGCGACGGCACCCTCACCGCAGCCCTAGCCGCCGAAGAACTCCTCCGCGCCTTCGACACCCCCTAACCCTCACCCGAAGGGGTCGACGACCGCAGCCCCGGTCTCCTCGAAATGCTTCACATTTCGGGTAACCACAGCGAGCCCGTGCGCCAATGCGGTCGCCGCGACAAGCCCGTCCGCCATGTCTCACTCTTTTGCTCCATGGAATCGCGTCGAGAGCTGATCGGTCGCCCAAGGGCAGGGATGTGCCTGCTCGTGTCGTCGGTTGGTCGCTCTACCTGCGTAAACATCGTGTCCGATGGATATTTGCTGAAGGTCTGCTAGTTGTCGAGTCATATTGACGAGTAGTAGATTGGAAGGTTCCTCGGCTGGCGATGATGCGGCGACGAGGACTCGCCAGCCGACGTGTGCGGGGGGATCTCTCCCTCCGCTGGGCTTAGGAGGTGCTGGCGATGTCGGATGAAGCGATTGCTCGGCCGTCAGAATCGGGGATGGTTCGGCCGCAGTGGACTTCTGGGCCGGAACCGCCTCCGCCGCAGTGGAATTCGTTCACTCCGGCGCCGGTTTTGGTGACTGTCGGTGATATCGGGTGTACCGCGACTCAGGTCATGACGCCCTCTGGGCAGCATCCACTGGCGGGGACCACGTGGATTGTCACCAACCAGACCAGCGTCAACCAGCGCATTCCGTCGTATGCGATCGTGCTGGCCGTGCTGCTGATGGTGTTCTGCCTGCTCGGCCTGGTGTTCCTGGCTGTCAAGGAGGACAAGATCCAGGGGTTCGTGCAGGTCAGCGTTCAGGGGCCCGGCTTCTATTACGCGACCCAAGTCAAGATCACCGACCGTGCGCAGGTCTTCGACACTGAGCAGCGCGTCAACTACATCCGCGGACTGGCCGCATTGCCCGCCGCCTGACCAAGCCTCGCGCGCATCGATCAGTGCTACGCGCACCGGTTCCGGCGCCATGCGTACCGTTCAGCGCGACGCGCACGGTTCGGCTGGCAATTTCGTGCGCATCGGTCGAACTGACGCGCGTGACGTGCCATCGAATCAGGTTGCGTCGCCTAGGGATTCGAGCAATGTGCGTAACGCGTCGGCGAGCGCGGCGCGTTGCTTCGGGTTCAAGGGGGCTAGCAGGCGCTCTTCGGTGGCGACGTGATCGGGCAGCGCGTCATCGATAAGAGTGCGTCCGGTGTCGGTGAGGTCGACGCGAATGCCGCGACCATCGGATTCGCTGCGGGACCGGCGCACCAGGCCGCGGTCCTCGAGGCGATCCAGGCGCTGGGTGATCGCGCCGGAAGTGACCATCGCCGAATGCATCAGCTCGGTGGGGGTGAGGCTGTGCGGCGGTTCGCTGCGCCGCAGTGTGGCCAGGACGTCGAAGGATGCGGGGTCGAGGCCATGTGCGGTGAAGGTTTTGCGCAGCTCGGCACCGGTGAGCTGGGACAGTCTGGACAGCCGCCCGAGCACGGCCATGGGGGAGACGTCCAGGTCTGGGCGTTGGTCCTGCCACTGCGCGAGAACATGGTCGACGTGATCGGTCACCACCGCACTCTAGCGAATATCTCAACGGTGAGGTATCGCATGTGGGAATTGCTGAGCGCTAAGGTAAGTTACTTAGAGCTAAGTAATCGAAATGAGTGGAGGTTGATCATGCGGATCACGGTGTTCGGCGCGACGGGTGAGGTGGGCAGCCGGGTGGTGACCGAGGCGTTGGCGCGCGGTCACGAGGTCGTCGCGGTGATGCGGAACCCGGCCGGTGCGGCCGCGGTGCCAGTCGCGGCGGAGGTCAGAATCGGCGATGCGATGAATCTCGACGATGTCGTAACGCTCAGCGCCGGACAGGATCTCGTGATCACCGCGACCAGGCCCACAACCGGACAAGAGCACGAATTGCCCGAGATAACCTCGGTTCTCCTGAAGGCGTTGGCGCACAACGGTGTCCGACTGCTGGTCGTCGGCGGCGCGTCGACGCTGCTGGTGCCGGACGCCGATGGACTGACGCTGCACGAAACGCCCGACTTCCCAACGGAACTGCGGCCGATCGCGCAGGCCTGCGCCGATCAGCTCGCACTGTGCCGAACCGAAACCGTCGCGGACTGGACCTATCTGAGCCCGCCCGCCCAGCTGGTGCCGGGAGAGCGCACCGGCACTTACCGGTCGGGCGTCGACGAGCTACTCACCTGCTCCGACGGCGAATCGACCATCTCGATGGAGGACTTCGCGGTCGCCCTGCTCGACGAAGCCGAGCAGCCCGCGCACCGCCGCGCCAGGTTCACCGTCGCGGCGTTCTGACTGCGCATCGATTGCCCCGATCTTCGGGGGATAGGCGTGAAATCTTATGTGGCGCATGTGCTGCCCCGCAGCCCTCGGCTTCGACGCTGATGTCGGCCGGGTAGCACCCCATCTGTCGAGGGCGGAAGGTAGGGCAGACCCGGCGGGCAGGCGTCTACTCGATACCGAACAGGTCGGCAGCATTCTGATAGCAGACCTTGCGTAACCAGTCGTCGCCGAGTTCGAGGCGTTCCAGTGCGGAGACGGCGTGGCCGTAGGTGTAGGGGATGTTCGGGAAGTCGCTGCCGAACATGATCCGATCGCCGAGGGTGCGCAGCCTGCCGCGTTCGGTGTCGGGGAACGGGTCTACTTCCTCGAAAAAGTCGGTGAACGTCATCGTGGTGTCGAAGCGGACATCCGGGTATTGCTCGGCGAGGTCGAAGAATTCGGTGTATTCAGGTGCGCCCATGTGCGCGATGATCAGCCGCAAGCGGGGAAAACGCTGCAACAGTGCGGCAATGGGTGCCGGTCCGGTGAATTCGCCTGCTACCGGACCGGATCCGCAGTGGATGACGACCGGAATCCCCGCGTCTTGGATCAAGGCCCAAGTGGGGTCGAGCAGTGGATTGCCGGGATCGAAGCCGCCGACCTGAATGTGCACCTTGAACAGTCGGGCGCCGCGTTGAATCGCCGCTGCGACATACCTTTCGGCGCCTGGCTCGGGATAGAACGTGGCCGTGTGCAGGCAATCCGGTGTCCGCTCGGCGAATTCGGCGGTCCATTCGTTCAACCAGGCCGCCATCTCGGGCTTGTGTGGGTAGACGAGGGCGCTGAAGGCTCGAACGCCGAAGCCGCGCACCGTCTTCAACCTGACCTGCTCATCGTGCCGGTAGGCGATGGGCCAGGTGCGGGCGGTGAGCGGACCGGCCGAGTCGAAGTACGCCCACACCTTCTGCATCACCGGTTCCGGCATGAAATGCGTGTGCACGTCGATGATTCCGGGCAGTCCGAGCCGGTTGCGGAACTGGGCGAGGTAGGTGTTGTCGTCCTGGTCGCCGATCACGGCCTCTCCTGTCTCACACATTCGGCGGGTACACCTTCCGCGCGAAGTCGCCGACCCGGGTGATCAGCCGGTCGAAGAACAACTGTTGATCCGTGCCGATCACGATGTCCGCGTTGGGTTCTCGCCCCCACATGCCCGCCCAGTCCGCCACCGTCGTCGCGCGCGTTATCGTCCCTGCGAGCTCGACGTCGACCGTCGCCGGACGCGTGACGGCGAGCTCCGGGTCGAGCGCCACCGCCGCAGCGAACGGATCGTGCATGTGCGCGAGGTACCCGAGGTCGTAGAGCCGGTGGAAGTCGAAGTAGAACCGCACCGCGTCGGTGGCATGCCGGACGATGGGATTGCTCGCCACCGACCGGGCCTCGGGCGGATCGGTCTCCGAAACCGTCTCCACCGGAAGACTTCCCGCGCGCTCGGCGAGCAGCGCCAGATGCTTCGGCCGCATCTCGATGGTCTCGGTGATGTCGAGCGCGCAAACGATCGGCCGACGGTCCTGCGGCGCGGCGGAGAAGGCGTCGAAGACCTCTTTCGCGGCCTCCGGATCCACGTGCACGTTCCATTCGTTCGTGGGAGTCGTATTGCCGGGGTGATTGAACGCGCCACCCATGATCACCAGCCTGCGCAGCAACGTCGGCAACGCAGGCTCCAGCCGAACAGCCAGCGCCAGATTGGTCAGCGGCCCGGTACACAACCCGACGATCTCGCCGGGATGCGCACGCACCAGATCGACCCACATCTGCGCGGCCGACCGCGACGAGAGCACCCGCGTCGAGGCCGGCAGCTCGGCATACCCGACCCCCTGCGGCCCATGCGTGTCCTCGGTGGTCCGCAACGGAACCGCCAGCGGCTCGGCGGCCCCGAGCGCAACCTCGATCTCCGGCGCCCGACACACGTCCAGCCACGCGAGATTGTTCGCCGCCACCTGCGGCGCAGGCACATTCCCCGCAGTCGAGGCGATCCCGATGATCTCAGCCTCGGGCGACGCAAGAAGATAGAGCAGCGCAAGGGAATCGTCGACCCCGGTATCAACATCCATGATGATCTTCTGCCGCACCCAACGAGACTAACCGCCCCACCGGCCTCCGCAGGGTTCGCACCAGCTCCGCGCGCCCCGTTCGTCACGCCGCGCCCCGAACTGCACGCAGATTCGCACGCCCGGCACCACGATGTGCGCGTGCCGCTGAGATGCGCGCGGCGTGAGCGTGATCGTGTGCCGCGCACGTTGTGGTGTGCCGCGCACCAAAACGCTAGCTGATCTGTGCGCTGGACACTGGACTGTGCGCGTCACGCTGAATTGTTCGCGGCGTGGTCGATGGTTCACGCGATGGTCGCCGCGCACGTTGTGGTGTGGCGCGCGCGAATTCGTCGGCTGATCCGTGCGCGTCAGGTTGAACTGTGCGCGGCGAGTTGAGGGGTGCGGGTGGTGTCGGTTAGTGGGTTTTCAGGGGCCAGGCGGGGCGGTCGGCGCCGTAGGTGGGGGCGGGCCAGGTGTAGGCGGGGTATTCGGCAATGGCGGGGGTGGCGGTGATTACGTCGCCGTGGGACATGGCGTGGGCGGGGTCGGGGAGGGTGGCCGACGGGTGGCGGGGGGTGCGGTCGGGGGCGGCGAGGAGCCAGGCGGCGGTGCGGGCCAAGGCGACTCGGACGTCGCGGCCGATGCCGTCGGCGGCGCGCAGGGACAGTGCGTCGATGACGCCTGCGGCGAGGAGGTAGCCGGTGGCGTGGTCGAGGGCTTGGGCGGGCAGGGCGCTCGGGACGGAGGGTGCGCCTTCGGCGATGGCGATGCCGGATGCGGCCTGCACGATGCTGTCGAAGCCGCGTCGTTCGCCCCACGGTCCGACCTCGCCCCAGGCGCTGACGCGGCCGTGGATCAATCCTGGGCGCATGGCGGCGATGAGACCCGCGCGTTCCAGCGCGCCCGGCCGGTATCCGGTGACCAGCACGTCAGCAGAGGCGAGCAGGTCGCGAATCAGCGGCAGTTGGGCCCACAGATCAACCAGCGTGGAGCGCTTGCCCTGGCTGGTATCGGCGTACTGCCAAGAGATTTCGGGCAGCTGCGGGGGATCGACCCGCAGCACATCGGCACCGAGCAACGCCAACGTGCGGGTCGCGACCGGCCCGGCGATCACTCGGGTCAGATCGAGCACCCGCAGCCCACGCAACGGCTGGAAAGGTGCTGCGCTGACCGGCAATCCGGGCTCGCCACGGTCGGCACGCGTCCCGATCCCGACCAGCGGCCCGTGCGCGGCGGCCCAACCCTCGGCACTGCCCGCCCACTCCTGTTCGGTGCGCACGCGAACCGCGATCGCCCCGTGCGCGGCCGCGTGGTCCTCGACGTCGGCCGCGCGACTCATCGCCATCTGCGCCACGGCGAGGTCGAAGGGCGCGTCGGCGGGCAGGCCCAGCGCGGCGAGCAGGCGGGCGCGATGGTGCGGGTAATTGGCGTGTGTGCGGACCCAGCCGTCGAAGGTGGGGAAGAATCCGGAGAGGTCGCCGAACATCTTGGCGGGCCGGCCGTTGATCCTGAGTAGGCGTTCACTACAGAACGCAGCGGTGATGCGCGCGGGGTCGATGCGGTGGGCGACCGGGTCGAGGCCGCGGACGCCGCGGATCCGGTTGGCCGCGCCGATGAGTGCGGCGACCGACCCGGCGGCGAGCGACCAGACCGGCAGTGTCGCAGCCAGATTGCTGCCGGGATCGGGAGCGGGCGTAATGACAGCGGAGGTGACACCGATTCCGGCTTCGTAGTCGTGGACCAGCCGTGTGTGCGCGTTCACCCGAAAGAGCGTAATAGTTCCGTCTGAGAAGGAGACTTACATGGGCCGAACCGTCGAGTCCGGTGAATGGCTGCGGATCCTGCGATCCGAGGCGACTCCCCGGCACCACCTGCTGTGTTTCCCTCCCGGCGGTGGTCCGGTGACCGCGTACCGAGATGTGGCGAAACGCTTCGGTGCGGGCATCCTCGTCGCCGCGGTGCAGTATCCGGGGCGGCAGGATCGGCTCGGCGAAGCGGCGATCACCGACCTGGAGGCGCTCGCCGATCGGATTGCTGAAGAAGTGCTGAGGCTCGGAATCGTTGATGGGCTAGCGCTATTCGGTCATAGCATGGGCGCAACAGTCGCGTTCGAAACCGCGCGCCGACTCGAGCGCAAGGGCCAGGCGGTGACGACCTTGTTCGTCTCCGGCCGTCCCGCACCGACTTTCGTGGAGACCAAGCAGCTGCACCTCGGCACCGACAGCGACCTGATCGCGGACCTGGAGCGATTGGCCGCCGACCCCGCGCCGATCCAAATGCTGCGTGACGAACCAAGTCTCGCGGAGTTGGTGCTGCCCGCCGTCCGCGGCGACTACCAGGCCGTAGAGACGTACCGATACACGCCGGGCGACCCCTTGACCGCCGACATCGCCGCCCTCGTCAGCATCGAGGACCCCACGATGGCACCCGAGCAGGCCGACGAGTGGCGCGACTTCACCACCGGAACGTTCAGCCGCGCAACGTTCCCCGGCGGCCACTTCTATCTAGACGAACAGCCGGCGGAAGTCGCCGAAGTGGTGGCGCAGCGACTGGCAGCTTCGCGAGTGTGAAAACGGCTCTCGGCCAAGCTGTTTCATAGGAATGTAACTAGTGGGATGCCTGCAGGCGGGCGGTCGACCCGGCTGCCCGCCGCCGCAGCAACCCATACCCCACCCACGACACCGCGACACACACCGCGACGAGCACCCGCACCAACCCGAGCGCGCTCTCCGGATAGAGCACCCCGGTGATGTAGTGATCGATGAATCCACTGGACGGCAGCCCCGCCTCACCCGCCCGATGCCGCGCCCAATTCTCCAAATGCGTGAGCGGACAATCGATCCGGAACAACACGGTGCTGAAGCCCCAGCAGAACGCGATCAAGTGCAGCCAGATACTGCGCGGCCAGCGCCACGCGATGAACCCGCCGACAACCACATACGCCACGAACACGAAATGTGCGGCGGCGGTGGCATCGGCCAGCAGCCGATACAGCACCCCACCAGCGTAGCCCTCAGCCGAGGAATTCGGACTCGAGCACGAGATCGGCGACCAAGGATTGGTATTCCAGGTGCGTTTTATGCTCCGTGGTGCGCCAGCGCGACCCTTCGTGCTCGCGCATATAGCGGCGATACCCGGGCGCACCCGGAATTCTGACGTTGTCGGCCACCACGATCGTCCCGGGATGCAACCAACTCGCGGACATGATCGACTTCAGATCCGGGAGATACGCGGTCTTCAAATGATCGATGAACACGAAATCCAGTGCGCCGGACCCGAAGTCGTGCTCGATCGCGAGGTGCCGCATGGTCGCACCACCGTCACCGATCTTGCCGACCACCACGGTGATCCGATCGGCCAGGCCGGCGTGCTCGATCACCGCACGCGCGATCTCGGCATTGTCCGGGCTCGCCTCCACCGTCACCAACCGCGCGGTCGACGGCATCACCCGACCGGTACGCACCGCGCTGTATCCGCAGTAAGCGCCCAATTCGAGCAGCAGCGTCGGCGCGGCCCGCTTGACCGCGTTGTCCAGGATCAGGCCCTTTTCGTCGCCGACGTTCATCAGCAGACTGCGATTGCGCGCGAAGTCGTCGATCGCGGCGAGCACACTGTCCGGATCGCCCGCCGTGGCAGTGGCCCGAACATGCGCCAGCAAGGCCTGCTCGCGACCGTCGCCCACCTGCCCCGTGCGCAGCACGCTGCCCAGGCCGAGGCCCATGCGGATGGTCGACCAGCGCAGGAACGGCAGCCGATCGCGCACCAGTGCGCCGAGCCCAGTCTGATTCGTCATGCAGCCCCTTAGACAGGTCGGTGTGCGGCCGATTCTGCCTGGGGCACTACCGGATTACCAGGGCGACGGCCGGTAGTCCTTCAGGAAGCAACCGTAGAGATCGGTGCCGTACTCACCCTGCACGATCGGGTCATAGACCCGAGCCGCACCGTCGACCAGGTCGAGGGGCGCGTGGAAGCCCTCCTCGGCGAGCCGGACCTTCGTGTAGTGCGGCCGCTCGTCGGTGATCCACCCGGTATCGACGGCGGTCATCAAAATGCCGTCGGCTTCGAGCATTTCGCCCGCGCTGGTGCGGGTCAGCATGTTCAGCGCGGCCTTGGCCATATTCGTGTGCGGGTGGCCCGGCCCCTTGTACGCGCGGGCGAACTGGCCTTCCATCGCCGACACGTTGACGATGTACTTCCGCCGTGCGGACGAGGCGGCCATGGTCGGCCGCAACCGCGACACCAGGATGAACGGCGCGACCGAATTGCACAGCTGCACTTCGAGCAGCTCGGTCGGGTCGACCTCCGCGACGGTCTGCACCCAGCTGTTCGTATGTGCGAGATCCGGCACCAGACCACCGGCATCGATCGCGACACCACGCGAAATCCGTTCGGGCGTAGCCGATCCCGCGACGAGCGCCAGCTCGGCGACATCGGCCGCGGTCAGCGTCGGCGTGAGCGAGGCGGTGAGCGCGGTGGGATGCGCCTGCATCGTCTTACCGAACGTCACCACATCGGGCAGCGCACCCGCGGGCAGCGGACCGGACTCGGCGTCGACGAGCGCACTGTAGGCGCCGGGGGAGCGGCGGACCGTCTGCGCGGCGTTGTTGATCAGGATGTCGAGCGGACCCTGCGCCGCGACATCGTCGGCGAGCGCGACCACCTGCGCCGGATCACGCAGATCGATACCGACGACGCGCAGCCGATGCAGCCACTCCGGGCTGTCGTCCATCGCGGCGAACCGGCGGATCGCGTCATTCGGGAACCGGGTGGTGATGGTGGTGTGCGCGCCGTCGCGCAGCAACCGCAGCGCGATGTACATGCCGATCTTCGCGCGCCCGCCGGTGAGCAGCGCACGACGACCGGTCAGATCGGTACGGGCGTCCCGCTTGGTGTGGCTGCTCGCGGCACACTCCGGGCACAGCTGGTGATAGAAGGCGTCGACCTGCGTGTACGGCTGCTTGCAGATGTAGCAGGGCCGCGCCCGGATCAGCGTGCCCGCGGTCGCGCCGCGGGCGTTCGAGGCGAGCGGAATGCCCGCGGTCTCGTCATCGATCCGCTGCGGCGAGCCGGTGGCCGTCGCGGCGATCACCTCGCGGTCGGCGTCGGCCACGGCCGTCCTGGCCTCGATCCGGCGCCGCTGCTTCAGCTTCTTGAACATGTGCCCGACCGCGCGCTGCACCGCCACCGAGTCGGGATGCTCCTTTTCCAGCTGCCCGGCCTGGTCCAGTACCCGCAGACAGGTCGCGAGGTCGTCCGGATCAATCATGCTTTCGGCCATCGGTGGTACAGACATCCTTCGGTGAGCTGGGAAATCGACCGGACCATTGTCGCAAACTCCGCGACCAGGTTGCCGCCCGGTTGCCTCTCGATGGCCTACGCGCGCAGCAGCGCCATCGTGGTGGCCGCGGTTCGCTTCAGCAATTCGATGACCTCCGGCACCTTGATATCGATGGTCGTGACCACCGACGGCGGGTGCAACCAGCTGATTTCGAAGGTGGTCCAGCCGTCGCGCACCGCGAGAGTGACGCCCGTGTTCGGCGCGTGCTCGGTCTGCTTGCGGACGATATACGCCTCGTCGCCGAGCCCGTCGATCTTCGTGACGGCGTCGTCCGCGGCGAGGTCGGCCTGCGTCCAGGTCTCGAACCGCGCGGTGAATTCGGGACCGGGATCGGCCCGCTTGTGCACCAACGCGTTCGCTATCAGGGTGGTGTCGTCGGCCCGCTCGCCCTTTCCCGCCGGGGCCAGGCGGATCGTGCACGTCATCGAGTCGAGCGCCGGATGCAGCCGGGTCTGGTGCAGCGGGTACTTCAGCGTCGTCGGACTGGAGGGCGCCAAGGCGAATCCGGCGTGCACGTACGGCGCGGTGTCCGTGATGGCGCAGAGGTTGTCGACGTGGTGGTAGCCCCGCAGATCCGGCACCGGGTCGGCGCTGCGGCTGTCGGACACGGCGAGCACGCCGACGACCGCGAGCGTCGACACACCGACCACCGCGCCGAGCACCCACAGCCGCCCCCGGTTACCGCCCGGCTGCCGCCAGCGACCGAGCGGCTGCGGCGGCACCCGGCCGTCCGGGTACGGCCGCATCGGCCCGATCGGCGTCAACGGTTCGTGTAGCCATCCGGCGTTGCTGAGGCTCGGAGGCCTCTGACCAGCCGGTCCCATCATGGGGCGAAAGTATCACTTCGCCGGTGGCCACGCCGGACGTTCGGGTCAGGCTTGATCCGAACGCAGGCTCTCGGCCGCAGCGGTACGGCCGCAGCTATCCGCGCGGTCGGCCAGCCGAATGCGCAGTGCGGTAGGGATTTCCGGATGCACCTCGATCAACCCCTGCCACACCACATCTGGGGTGTCCGGTGTGAGCGCGGCGAGGAACTCGTCCAGTTTGTCCATCCCGTCGATGATCTCGAGCACTCGCGCGCGGCCGTCCGCGTCCTGCGCGAGCGCGATACCGACGAGGGTGTCGATGTTGTCGCTGCGCGAGGCGACCAGAACCGCGGCGAGCAGCTGGTCTGTGCTGAGATCACCGATGCACGAGGCGAGGATAGGCGTCGCCGAGTCGGGCAGCGCGTCCACCAGAGGCAGTGCCTGCGACCAGAGTTCGTGTTCGGCGGTGGTGTCGATCACCGCGCGGAGCACCTCGGGGTCCTGCATGATCGGCAGCCCGGCCATCCGGCGGCGGTCGGCCTCGGTCATGGCGAGCGCGATCGGCAGCATGGAGTTCCACAGGCCGGCCGTATCCGCTTGGGCGACAAGGTCGCCGAGCTCCTCGTCGGACTTGTCGGCCAGCCGCGCGGCCAGAATGGCGAGCTGCGACGGCTGCAGATGCACCACGAGCGGCAGCAGATCGAGCCAAAAGCCTTTGTTCAGTGCGGCATTCATGATCGAGGCGAGCACCGATTCCTCCTGTACCGCAGGCCTTTCGGCGAATGCGCGCAAGCTGTCCGCGTTCATCGCGCTGGTCACCGGCAGCAGCGAGTCCCAGGCGTCGAGCGTGCCGACCGCCTCGATCAGGCCGTCGAGCACCTCGCCGCCGAGCCCGGCGGCGATATCGCCGAGCGTGGCCCGATTCTCCTGGCCGACGCTGTCGAGCAGGTCGAGTCCCTCGGCCCACAGGTCTTGTTCGTGCGCGGCACGGATGACTCCGGCGAGCCGGTCGGTGACCAGCCCCATCAGCCGGTCCAACGCCGATTTGTCCTCCATGAGGAAGCCGATGCGCAGCAGATCCGCGTCGCCGAACACCGGCACCGCGGCCCGCATCGACTCCTCGGGCACCACACCGACGAACCGGCTCATCGTCACGTGGTCGTCCTGACGTAGCAGCTCGCGCGCCACCTCGACGACCAGCCGCGGCGGCACCGCTGCGATGATGTCGGCGGTGCGGCGCGGGTCGAGCTGAATCGCGGTCTCGGCCAGAAACTTGGCGGGCAGCGCCTTGGCGATATCGACCGCGCGGGCAGGTTCGACCGAACCGGCGACGGCCGCGCACAGCACCGGGCCGAATGCCCGCTCGGCGGCCTTGGCGCTGATCGCGGTGGGCACCAATTTCGTCGCTGCGGCAACGCGTTTCATGCGTGCGGCGTCACCGTTGAACAGTAGATCGGTGGCCCGCTCGCGGAACTCTCGAATCGCCTCCGGCGAAAGCCCATTGAGGAAGTCGAGCTCGGCGGGGTCGGAAATATCAAGCAGGCGTGCGAGTTTGGTGGTCTCGGCGCGAGCCATCAGCTGAGCACTCATAACCCGAGTGCTCGCTTCACAGTCGGCCGCATCAGCCGGGGAATGAGCTGGAGCGAGGACTCGACCGCCGCGCCGAGGCGCTCGCCGCGCGCGGTCACGGCGGTGCGCAGCAGGCGGTCGAGTTCGGCGAGATCGGAGTCGGTGAGCCGGTCGAACTCGTCGGGCAGTGGTGCGCCAAGTGTGCGGATCAGCGGCGTGGCTGCGTCCGGCATGGGATCTCCGTATCGGTATCGAGTTGTGGTCAGCTGCTGCGCGGGGTGATCGCGGCGTGGTCGGCCCGCATGTCATCGACGAAATTGGCGATCGCCTCGGCGACCAGCAGCGGCTCGGTCACCGGCAGCCAGTGGTCGGCCGGAACGGCACAGCGCCACAGCCGGTCCACCCAGCGCGTCGAGGTGTCGTAGATGGAGGCCGGCACGAACGGATCGGTGGTGTCGACGAGCAGTTGCACCGGCACCGCGGTGCGCCGCACCCGCGGCCGCCGCAGATGATGCAACAGGTTGGCCTGCGCGATCCGCCCACCCGCCATCAGATCCGTACGCCAGGTGCGCGCGATCCTGGCCGGCACCGGCGAGAGACCGCCGAGCCGTTCCACCAGCAGCGTGCGCACCCGCGGCGGGTAGAGCCTGCGCGCCACCGGCACCGGGCTGAGCGTCCAGCGCACACCGCTCAACCACCAGCCGATATCACCCGCATGCAGCCGGGCGTGTGGCGCGACGGCCCGCAACCACAGACCGAGGTGATCGAGATTCGGCCCGGAAATGGCTGTGAACGAAGCGATTCGGGTATTCGCCCGCGGATCACACACCGCCTCCCACAGCTGCACCGCACCCCAGCCGTGCCCGCAGGTGTGCACCGGCCGCTTCGGACTCGCCGCATCGATCACCGCGAAGAAGTCGGCGGCGAGCCGATCGAGCCGGAAGTCCGACAGCAGCGCGGGCGTTGCCGAACGACCGTGGCCGCGCACGTCGTAGGTGATCACCCGGAAGCCGTCGGTCAGCAGCGCGGCGACCGTGGCCCACACGCGATGGGTATCGGTGAGGCCGTGTACCAGGACCAGGGGTGCGGCGGCGGGGTCGCCCCATTCGTAGACGGCGAGTTCGGTGCCGTCGGCGGTCACCGTCCACTCCCGATCCGGGCGGGGCGTTTCGGTGTCGAGCTCGTTGGTCATTATTTGTTGCCTCGTTCGGGTGTGGGCTGCCGGACGGTCACGCGGTGGTCGGCCGGGCATCGGACACTGCGCATAGCTCGCTGGAACGAATCGACCCGTACCGGTAGTACGTTTTCTGATACTGACAGTACGAAGAAATGCCCGGGAACGGGAGAGCTACCGGCAGACTATGGCGCACCTCACGTCGGTATCCGTACCGGCGGTACGTGTAAGCTGCGGTCGTGCCTCGTCCCAGCGTCCGTTCGACGACCTCCCGTGCGGAGATCGTCGACGCCGCGATCCGGGTGATCGACCGGGACGGACCGCGGCCGAGCATGGACGACATCGCCCGTGAGGCAGGCATCACCAAGCCCCGCCTGTATCGCCAGTTCGCCGACAAGGCCGATCTCTACACTGAGATCGGCAACCGGATGGCCAAGGCCGCCGCGGCCGCCGCGGGCAACGACCTGACGCTCATGCTGCAGCCGCCGCGGACCGCGTTGCGCCGGGTGCTCACCGGATACGCCGACAGTATTCTGCAGCATCCCAACGTTTTTCGCTTCCTCGGCCAGGCGCAGGTGACCCAGCAGTCCGACGGAACGGTGCTGCAGTTCGACCTCGGCCGCGCGGCCTCGGACCGCTTCACCAGGCAGGCCCGCGACATCGCCGAGTCCATTCCGATCGACACCGCGGGCATCGACTACCTGTCCCGCGCGGTGGTCGGCGTCGTCGTCTCGATCACCGACCTGTGGCTGGCCGATTCGGCGCTGCCGCACCCGGACCGGACCGCCGAATTCGTCGACCAGGCCACCGAATTCGTCTGGGGCCTGATCGACGGCTTCCTGCGCAGGCAGGGCATCTCGGCCGATCCGGAGACGCCGATCTTCACCTCGCTCGCCGCCGTGAATCAGGCGCAACAACCCGCGAGCTGACCGCTGCCAGCACTTATCGGACCGAGCCATGCCCGTCTTGTTGACACACTGCCAATAGTGCGACAATCTGAGGACGATGACCGGCGTCGACGCCGGGGGAGCTGCGAGCAAAGGATCCGATGATGGCACGCGCCGCATGGAGTGACGACGAGGTCGAGGCGGTACGCGACCTGGCGAGGGCGTTCTTCGAGAAGGAGGTCGTCCCGCACGAGGAGAAGTTCGTCGCGCAAGGCCACCCCGATCGCGCGCTGTACAACCGGGCGGGCGAACTCGGCCTGCTGTGCACCGCTATCCCCACCGAATTCGGCGGTGGCGGCGGCACATTCGCGCACGAGGCCGCGATCATCGAGGAACAGTCCCGCGCCGGTGACGGCTCGCTGGGCATGCCGGTGCACAGCTCGATCATCGCGCCGTACCTCAAAGAATTCGGTTCCGCGGAGCTCAAGCAGCGCGTGCTGCCCAAGGCGGCCAGCGGCGAGATGGTGCTCTCGATCGCTATGACCGAACCGGGCACCGGCTCCGATCTGCAGAACATCAAGACCCGCGCGGTCCGCGAGGGCGACGAGTACGTGATCACCGGCTCGAAGATCTTCATCACCAACGGCTGGCTCTGCGACGGCATCATCATCGCCGCCAAGACCGACCCGACGAAGGGTGCGTCCGGCGTCTCGCTGATCTTCGCCGACGTGTCCGACGACACCCCCGGCTTCAAGCGCGGCCGCATCCTCAACAAGATCGGCGGCAAGGCCCAGGACACCGCCGAACTCTTCTTCGACGGACTGCGCGTGCCCGCCTCGAACTTGCTCGGCGAGGCCGAGGGCCTCGGCTTCTATCAGATGATGCAGATGCTGGCCCAGGAACGCCTGGTCACCGGCATTATCGCGGTGGCGATGATGGAAAAGGCGGTGCAGCTGACCATCGACTACACCAAGGGCCGCGAGGCGTTCGGCAAGCCGCTGTTCGCCATGCAGAACACCAAATTCGAGCTCGCCGAGTGTGCGACCCTCGCGAAGGTCAGCCGCACCTTCCTGGACGACTGCATCGTCAAGCACCTGCGCGGCGAGCTCGACATCCCCACCGCGGCGATGTCGAAGTACTGGCTCACCGATCAGCTGGGTATCGTGGTTGACCGCTGCCTGCAACTGTTCGGCGGCTACGGCTACATGACGGAGTATCCGATTTCGCAGCTCTACACCGGCGCCCGCGTCTTGCGCATCCTCGCGGGTAGCAACGAGGTGATGAAGGATCTCATTGCCCGGTCTCTCTGATACGACGAGCGAGACCGCGGGCGATGCGCCACGCCGCCGCCGGTTGGAACCCGACGAGCGCCGGGCCGAGATCCTGGCGTGCGCGATCGACATGTTCGGCGAGCGGCCGTACGCGGCCGTCTCGACCGCCGAGCTGGCCCAGCGCGCCGGGGTGGCCCGCGGTCTGATCAACCACTACTTCGGCAACAAGCGCGACTTGTATCTCGTGGTGGTGCGCCGGATGGTCACTCTGCCCAAGCTCGACGACATGATCGTGCCCACCGGCACCGAGCGCGAACGCGTCGAGGCAAGTGTGCACTGGCTGCTGGATACCATCGCCGAGCACGGCAGCACCTGGGTGAAGGTGACCAGCCACGAGGGCGTCGGCGACGACCCCGAGGTGCAGCAGATCCTGGACCAGGCCGACGACGCGGCGGCCGAGCGGCTGCTGCTGATGGTCGGCCTCGCCGATTCGGCACGCAGTGCGGCATTGCGCGCGATGGTCCGCGCCTATGGCGGGCTGGTGAAAGTCGCGGGCCGGGAATGGATCACCCGCGGCACGCTGACCCGCCCGCAGGTACACGAACTGCTCGCGGACATGCTGATGACCCTGGTCACCGAGTCGCTGCCGAAGGTGGACCGCCGGCGCTGACCGCACGCCGGTCCCGTTTGGTCTGCCGAATGAAGGTGGCTTTCGGTCTGTCACGACGTGTGAAGGGCGCTTTCGGTCGCTAGGTGAGCGCTTCCGGGGTGGGATCGCTGGGGGCGATGGGGTCGGCGCTGTAGCGGACCGGGCGCCGGTGGCCCGGCGCATGGCCGAGCCTGCCGTATTTCAGTTCGATGACTTCCTCTCGGCGATGCTCGACCAGCAGCGCGCCGATGCCGAGGATCCAGAGCGCGGCCGTGATGATCGCACCGGTCTGGGTCCAGTCGTTGAAGCCGTAGCCCGCGGCGGTGAGCGTGCAGGCCAGCGCGACGATGCCGAGCGCGCACAGAATCAGGCCGGGAACGTTGTAATTGTCGCCGAGCAGATCGCCGGCCTGGGCGTGCCAAGGCCGATTTTCGCGGCCGTCATCGGTGGTGCTACCGAACATGGTTCCTCCTGTGGAGTCAGCGCAAGATCAGTGACACATTCCGATCATCATGAACCTCCATCGGGGAAAACGGCTAGTAATTGACGTTTCAGATGATGTCGCGCCGTTCGGCCCCTATTGTGGGTCGGGATATCGGGGCGGGTCCGGGCAGTCCGAGGTTCCTGCACGGTTGTTGGTGTGGAGAGGGACCTGGCATGGCACGGGCGGATCGCCGTGAAAGTGAACGTTGGCCTGCGGCCGGGCAGGACGACCGGTGGCCTGCGGCGGGCGAAGAGGAACAGTGGGTCGAGCAGGAACCCGAGGAGCGGTGGCAGGAACCCGCGCCGAGTCGGCGTCGGACCGGTCGGTTGCGGGTGGAAATTCCGCCCATTGTGAATCCGTATGCGATTGTCGCGCTGGTGGCTGCGCTGGTCGGGTTGTTTCCGGTGGCCATCGTTTTCGGGTTCATCGCGTTCTCGCATCCGCGTGGCCGGGTGATGGCGATGTTCGCGCTGCTGATCGGTGTCGCGGAGGTGACGGCGCTGGCGGGGCTGGTGGTGGTGTCGGGAAACATGCTGCCGGACTCGCTGACTCGCGCGGACAAATCCGTGGCGAGCCTCTCGGCAACGGCGACAGTGAACCAACTACCTCAGCCGACGGCAACGGTCGCGCCGACTCCGGTAGCGACCACGACGGCGAGCCCGTCCACGACGAATCAGAGCAATCTGAAAAAGGGTGCGTCATGCACCGAGGGACAGGTCGGTCAGATCGGCAGCGGCGCGGACGGCGGCACACTGATCTGCCTCGGTTCGGGAAGCAGCTACCTGTGGGCGGGCCCGTACACGGTGTCCACCGTGGTCCAGCAGGCCGGGGCGAAATGCGATGGCACTGCGGCGAAGACGGGCCGCACCGCGGACGGCCGCGCGCTGGTGTGCGAACCGGCAACTCGCAGCGGCACCTGGGTGCTATGGACCGAGTAGCGGTGCCTATTCCTCTTTCTTGGCCCGACTCGGCTGCACGCGCGGCGGCTCGTTCGGCATCTTCGGATACTGCGGCGGCCACGGCGCGTCCATGAGACCCGACGCCATATCGCGTTCCGACATCTCCAGCAGCGGGGCAATGGATTGCGGTGCGCGATCGGCCCACGGGTCACCCAGTTCGGCCAGCCGGGCGGGCACGGTGGCGATGGTCAGTTCGTCCGGCACGACGTTGTCCAATTCGGACCAGGCGATCGGCGTGGAGACCTGCGCGCCGACCTTCGGGCGCACACACCACGCCCCGAAAACCGTTTTGTGCGGGGCGTTTTGGTTGAAGTCGACGAACACGCGGTTGCCGCGTTCTTCCTTCCACCACTGCGCGGTGATCTCCTCGGGGTGGCGGCGCTCCAGTTCCCGCGCCAGCGCGACGGAGGCCGCCCGCACCTGGTAGCCATCCCAATTCGGTTCCAGCGCAACGTAGATGTGCAGGCCGCGCGAACCCGAGGTCTTGATCCGCGACTCTATGCCCAACTCGACGAACAACTCTCGGGTGAGTACGGCGGCGTGCTTGAGGTCGTCGAAGGTGATGCCGGGGGAGGGATCGAGGTCGATGCGCAGTTCGTCGGCGATCTTCAGGTTGTCCGCCCGGTTGGGCCACACGTGAAAACCCAAGCAGCCCTGGTTGACTGCCCACAGGATGTGCGCGAGATCGTGCGCGACGAGCGCGTCGGCGGTGGTGCCGTTGGGCGTGGACACCTCGACGGTGTGCAGCCAGTCCGGCGCGGTTTTCGGCACCCGCTTCTGAAACCAGGACTTACCGGAGGCGCCGTCGGGATAACGCTCCAGCAGTAGCGGCCGGCCGCCGACCACATTCAGGAACGGTTCGGCCACCGACTGGTAGTAATGCACGAGATCGAGTTTCGTGTCCCCGCGTTTGGTGAAATACACCTTGTCGGGATTGCTGATGGTGACGGTCCGCCCGTCGGTCTCGATATCGACTGACGCAGTCACTGTGCCTCACTGAAGATCGCACTCAATTCCGCGGGCGGTGCCTCGTCGAGCTGAGCGTAGGTACACGATTCGGGTGTGCGGTCGGAGCGGAAGCGGACCAGCCTGCCGCCGTGGCGGAGCCGCCCGGACTGCACGTGTTCGTAGCGGACCTCGGCGACCAGTTCGGTGCGCAGCGCCACCCAGGACAGGTCTTTGCCGCCGGTCCAGCGGCTCACGCCGCCGGGCATCTTGCCGTCGGCCTTGGCCTGGGCCGCGGCGTCGGCCCATTCTCGCCACGGATGGTTTTCGAGGGCGTTCTCGCGCAGGGGCGCGAGTTCCTCGACGAGTTCCTTGCGCCTGGCCGCGGTGAAGCTGCTCGCGACGCCGACGTGGTGCAGGTGTCCCTCGTCGTCGAACAGCCCGAGCAACAGCGATCCGACTCCTTCGCCGTCCTTGTGCCACCGGAATCCGGCGACCACACAGTCGGCGGTGCGCTCGTGTTTGACCTTGAGCATCACCCGCTTGTCCTGCAGGTAGGCCAGGTCGTTGGCCTTGACCATGACGCCGTCGAACCCGGCGCCCTCGAACCGGGTGAACCAGTCCTCGGCGACCGCGGGGTCCTGAGTGATCGGGGTGAGGTGGACCCGAGCCAGCTCGGTATCCAGGATGGTTTCCAGCAGTCGCCTGCGTTCGGCGAACGGTTCCTCGGTCAGATCCTTGTCGCCGAGGGCGAGTAGATCGAACGCGACGAAGCTGGCGGGCGTCTCCACGGCCAGCTTGTTCACTCGGGAGGCGGCCGGATGCAACCGATTCTGCAGCGTGTCGAAGTCGAGGCCCTCATCGGTGACCACGACGATCTCGCCGTCCACCACACACCGGTCCGGCAGCGCCTTCTTCAACAGCTCGGCGACTTCCGGAAAGTACCTGGTCAACGGGCGATCATTGCGAGAGCCCAGCTCGACCTCGTCCCCGTCGCGGAAGACGATGCAGCGGAAGCCGTCCCACTTCGGCTCGTAACTCAGCCCCGCCTCGTGTGGCACCCCCGGCGCGGTTTTGGCCAGCATCGGTTTAACAGGCGGCATCACCGGTAGGTCCACGCTAGCCCGCCTCTCCGCGTATTCAGGCCAGACTCGACTGCCACACGAGCAGCGTTGGCGTCCGGCGGCGAGAATGTCGCCGAATTAGCCCGTCCCCGGCGAGTTACCCATGTACCCGCGAGACCAGCTCTTGCGTTGGATGGCATCACCGATAGGTCCACACGATCCTCCTCGGTTCGTCTGTCTCCAGTACCGACGGCGTGAAAGATCGAAACTCATCGGTACTTGCCGATGATCGTAAGCGCCGCATCCGACAAGATCATCGAAGTCGCGGATGCGGCGGCACGAGGCGTCCCTATACGTCCAGCCAGCCGTGTTGTTCGGCGAACAGGGTGAGCCGGTCGCGGATGGTGAGGATCTCGCCCGCGGTGAGGGCGGGGCTCGCGTCGAGGAGTAGCTCGGTGATCAGTCGTTTGTGTTCGGCGGCGTTGAGCTGGCCCGAGTTCGACCGGTGTTTGATTTTGTGCGGCACCGGCGGTGGACTCGGCTGGCCACCGACCACGCTCAGATTGACCGCCTTCGGCCCACGATCACCCTCTGTCATGTCGAATTCGAACACCCGCCCCTGCCGCAACTCGTCTTCATCCAGACCGATGTCGTTGACGTGCACGAATACGTCCGGCCCGCCGTCCTCCGGTCGAATGAACCCGAATCCCCGAGAGCTGTCGAACGACACCAATTTCCCGATGGACACCAACACCCGCTCCTCGTCGCGCCGTCGCTACCCGGTCACCTTAGCCCGCGTTATCGTCACTGTTGGACGAAAGCGCCTTTTGCAATGAATTGAAAACGGTGAGTCCCTGACCGACCATTCCGTTGACGAGTTCGCTCACGCCGTCCGGGCCGTTGAGCACGGTCAGATTCGCGCCCGCCAGCCCGTTCGAGGCCTGCTTGACGATTTCCGGCAGTTGTTCGATCAACAACTGGTCCAACGCGATCCGGTTGTTCGACGCGGCGGCCGCGGCCTGGATCCTGGTGCGGTCGGCCTCCGCCTCGGCCAGGATGCGCACCCGTTCCGCTTCTGCCTGAGCGGGTTTCACCACTTCGGTCTGCAGCTGTTGCTCGCGCAGCTCCGCGGTCTTGCGGGCCTGCTCGGCCTGCGCGGTCAGCACCTCCTGCAGCGCCATCGCCTCGGCGAGCGGACCAGCCTGTGCCGCTTCGGCATTCGCCTTGTCGATGTCGCGCTGATACTGCGCGCGCAGGATCGCGGTCTCGCGCGCATACTCGGCCTGCCTGCGCAGCGACTCCTGCTCCGCCTGCGCGGACAGCTGCGCCGCTTGCGATTGCGCGATCTGCGCGTCGCGCTGCACGGTGGCATTGTGCGGCGCGGCGAGTGCCTGAATGTAGCCGAGGTTGCCGTCATCGATCGACTGGATCTGGAACGAATCCACCCAGAGCCCGATATTGCCCATCTCCACTTTCGAGGCGACGAGTACTTCATCGGCCAGCTTCTGGCGTTCCCGGATGATCTCCTCGACGGTCATCGAGCCGACGATCGAGCGCAGATGACCGGAAAAAATACGGCCGGTGAGGACCGACATCTCCCTTTCCTGTTCGGACAGGAAGCGTTGCGCGGCATTCACGATCGAGGTGGTGTCGTTGGCGACCTTGAACGCGATCACCGCGCGGACCTCGAGCTGGATCGCCTGCTTGGTGACGCAGCGCTCCTTGATCTCGGCCTCGAACATGGCCAGCGACAGGTAGCTGACCTTGCGGAACAGCGGAACCGCCCAGGTGCCGCGGCCGATCACCACCTTGAACGGCGCGTTGTCCTTGCTCTTGGCGCCGCTGATCAGCATCGCCTCGTCCGGGTCGGGTACGTGGTAACCCAGCACGGTTGTCTCCCTTACGTTTTCAGATGGTTTCGGCCGGATCTGGCGTCAGCGGTATCCAGGGCACCACATCGACGATGCGCCCCGGATTGACGGTGATGACCAACACGGTTGTGCCCGCTGGAATCGCTTCGACGGCACGGGCGATGTACAGCTCCGTCCCCCCGCGAATTGCCACCAGGACCTCCCCGAGCAGCCCCGCGCCTCGGATCGGCGAGGTGAGCGTACCCGTCAAACCGACCACGGGGTCGCTCATCGCAACGATCTCCTCCCACTCGTATCCAGGCCCGCCACACTACGTCTCACACAGCACGTTTCGATATAGGAACGGTTCGGCGAACGTAACGCGATCGTTGTGACGACGGAATGCCCAGGTTGCAGGTGTGTGATCTCTTTCGATAGCACGCGGGTATGTTGCTTGCATGGGAGGACGACTCGCGTTGGTTGTCGGGTCCGAGTGTATGGCGCTGGGGGAACTGGGGTTCACCGGCGAACTCGCGACGGGTTTGTACGGGAGTCTGACAGAGGTCGGCGGGTGGCGCTCCGCCATCGACGACGACGGCCCGGTGCTGAATCCGACTGCGGCGCAGCTGGTCACGGCGGTGGACGCGGCTTTCGAGGCGGCCGGGCAGCGGCAGGCGACCTTGCTGCTCGCATTCATCGGGCACGGCGTCGCGACCAGCGCCGAGGACTTCTATCTGCTCGGGCATGACTCGCCCGCGGTGCCCAACTCGCACAACGCCTTTCATCTCACCCAGGAGATCAGGGAGCGGCTGAACCAGTCGGCCGTGGACGGTCTGGTGGTGCTGGTCGACGCCTGTGAAACCGGGCAGGGCGTGCTCGGTGCGGCGCGTCGGTGGACCGACCTGCTCGCGCAGTCGGCGGGGCGGATGGAGATGCTGGTCGCGGCGGGGAACGGGCCCGCGTTTTCGGGCTGCTTCACCCGGACCATGCTGTCCACCTTCGATGACGGGCTGCCGCTGCGCGGGGAGAACCTGCTGCCCGCAGACCTGGTCGACCCGATCGCCGGCGAATGCATTCATCAACAGCCGCAATATCTTTCGTTCACCTCGGGTGCGGTGTCGGTGGCGCACGGCGCGGACCCTGGACTCTGGTTGGTGCCCAACACCGCTCGGCATCGCGACGCCGTAAGTGGGCGCTCCGCAGCGGGTTTCGTCGATCAGCTGACGCGCGGGCTGCTGGTGACGCCCGATGTCCGTGAGCATCTGGACACGATCGTGGACGCGGGCAGTAATCGGCTGCGCGTGGTGATCGGCCCGGCCGGTGCCGGTAAGTCCACCCTGCTCGCCATGCTGATTCGGCCCAGCCTGGTGGAGGGCCTGGCGGTGACGCCCGAATACATCACCGCCGCGGTGTTTCTGACCGCCGCCAGCTCGATCGAGGCGGTCGCGGCCGAGCTGGCCGCACAGTTGAGCGCCCGGGTACCCGGCTTCGCGGAGGCGGCGCAGGCGGTGCACGTGCATCTGGCTCGAGACGAGTTCGACATCTTCGACCTATCGGTGCGGCACCCGCTGGCGCGGCTGTCGACCGCAGGCCGGCGGGTGACGATCGTGCTGGACGGATTGAACCAGCCGCAGGAAGGCACGCGGCGGCTGCTGATCTCGGCCATCGCGGATCTGACCCGCCGCCACGATCTGCGGCACGTGCGGGTCATCGTCGGCATCCGGGACGGCACCGGCGTCGAGGACGATCCCGCGCTGGCCCACATGTACCGGATCGACGTGGGCGAACCCGCCGCCGACGACATCGCCACCGTCGTCGGGTCGGCGCGCGGCAGCGGCGCGCCCGCCGATCCGGCGGACTGGGTGAACTGGATCCAGTCGCTGCTGATCGAAACGCCCACGGACGTCGAGGGACCGCACGTCGTCTCCGGCGGCTGGCTGCTGGCCAGGATGCTGCTCGAGGTGGCCTCGAGCATCACCGACGGTGCCGTCGCCGCCGGCATCGGGCTCGATCGGATCGTCGCGCTGCGAGTAGATGCGGCGCTGCGCGGGATGTACGCCGAAACATCCGGAGCGACAGGTACTTTCCTCAGCATCATGGTTGCCGCCGGTGTCGGGCCGGTGTTGCCGATCGAGCTGCTCGATGCGGCGCTGACGGCGCGTGGGCTCGACCTGCACATCGCCCGAATCCGAGATATGACAGTCGCTTTGGGGGCGCTGGTCACCCGCAGCCGCCCCGGCACCCCGCGTGAGTCCCTCGGCGTGACCCACGGCGCCCTGCTGCCCGGACTGCGCGCCGAATGCGCCAAGCTCGGCGCCGAACTCAAAGACGCGCACCGGGCCATCGTGACGGCCATCAAGCAGAGTCCCGGTGATCGTGCAGCTGACTATGCACGCGGCTCGGCCGTGCGGCATTGCCTCGCGTATCGGGACTCCGCCAGCGCCCTGCACTTCCTCGAGCTGTTGCAAACCACGAGATCCGCGGACAATCGGGACCTTTGGGCGGCCTGGGTGCCCGCGTTCGTCGAGACCTTGGGCCCCGACCACCCGGACACGCTGACCACCCGCAGCCGTGAGGCCTACCACCGCGCCGAAAGCGGTGATCTGGTCGGCGCGATCAGCGCGTTCGAGCTGCTGCTGGCCGACCGGCTCCGCGTGCTCGGCCCCGATCACCCGAAAACCCTTGGCACGCGCACGAATCTGGCCACCTACCGGGCCCGCTGCGGCGATTACATCGGTGCCAGAAGCGAATACAAGCGCCTGTTCGCCGACCAGCGCCGCCTGCTCGGACCCGACGACCCCGATACCCTCCGTACCCGAAACGATCTGGCGTCCAACCGGGCCGACCTAGGCGACCTCGTCGGCGCCATCACCGATTTCGAACAGCTACGCCTCGACCGCGCCCGGGTACTCGGTGCCGACGACTCGCAGACCTTGCGCACGCGCAACAGCCTCGCGTACTGGCACGGCGAGAACGGCGATTTGACCGCTGCCCGAACCGAATTCGAACAACTCCTCGCCGACAACCTGCGCATCTTCGGCCCCGACCACCCGGCCACCCTCGCCGCACGCAACAGCCTGGCCGCCTTCCGTGCGCGCAGCGGCGACCTCGCGGGGGCGGCCACCGAGTTCACCCACCTGCTCGCCGACCGCCTCCGCGTGCTGGGTCCCGATCATCCCGACACCCTCACCACCAGAAGCACTCTCGCCGACTACCGCGCCGACACCGGCGACCTCCCCGACGCCATCACCGAACTCGAACACCTGCTCGCCGACCGGCTCCGCGTCCTGGGCCCCGACCATCCCGACACCTTCGCCACCCGCAACGACCTGGCCGCCCGCCACGCCGAAACCGGCGATCTCCCCCGAGCGATCGCCGAACTAGAGGTCCTATTGGTAGCCGAACTCCGCGCCCTAGGCCCCACCCACGCCGCCACCATCCGCACCCAATCCACCCTCGCCCACTGGCGCGCCCAACTCGTGAAGTAGGGGGTCGGGACCCGTTTGTCGAATCGGCTTACCAGCCTGCGATATTCGAGATGATGGCGTACAGCATGAACCCGCCGACCACGGCGACTATCGTCGCGACGATGTAAAACCAGGTCATGCCCGGCGACTTCTGTGGCTGTGGGTCGAGCGCTCCGGGCAGCTGCGTGACGATCGGGGAACGATAGTAGGTCCGCGTGCTGTGGTCGTGCGGTACGGGGAGGAAAGCATCGGTAAAGCCGTGGTCATGGCCCAGCGCCTGCAGGCCGATGTACTGGGCCCAGCGCAACCCTGCGGTGCACACACGCACGCGGTAGATGCCCGGCGCGAGGGGGATGAACGTGTCACCCCAACTGGCATCGGGCACTTCCTGGCCGTTGATGAAGATGCGCGGTCGAGTGAACGCCAACAGATCCACCGGGAAATGTATCGGAAAGTGGGAAGCGGTCACCATAATTCCGGTCGGACCGGGCTCTGGCGTATACCTGGGCACAGAGGCTTGATTGCGTCCGGCCCACGGAATACAGAAGTCCTCAGGCAACTCGACCATGCTGTACGGCGGCAGCTCGGTCGTCTGAAATGGGTTGGCCAGCAACACATCAGGCGGGATCAACGCCGGTCGCCCCGCATATGCGGGAGAGCCCCGCGGATACCCCCGGGGCGGAGACAGCTGCGGCGGCAACGGCTGCGGCGGGTACTGACGACCATCGGGCCCAGATGCCCCCTGCCGTCCGCCGAAAGGATTACTCACGGATCTACCTTCATCTCGAATTGGACAGTCCCGCCGGATCCGCGCTAGGCGGGTGCCTCCTCCTTCGGCGCGAGGAGCTTCAGAATCACACCGCCGATCTGCTGGACGTACGGCATCAGGTCGGTGAGAGCTCCGCGGAGCTCGGCGAGCAACTTCGTGATCTTGAGACCGTCCCGGCCGATGCGTTGCAAAACCTCTGCCGCCACCAAAGGACCTGCGGCGCCGAGGGTCAGCGCGAGTTCGAGGGTGTAGGCGATCAATGCACCCGCGAGGCTGGCCAGAATATCGCCGACCAGGCCGCGAATGGCGCCCACGATCTCTTTCGTCTTCGCGATGACCTCGGACATGCTTGCCGCGACACCGCCCGCGGCGTTGATGTGGTCGGTCATTTCGGTGGCACGGTTGCGATAGGCATCGGCGGCCGCGCCGGTCCACTTCGCGGTGTCGGTCTGCACGGCGGTCTGCCAGTCGGTGCTCACTCCGGTCAACGCCTTGGAGATGTTGGCCCAGGAATCCGCGTAGGCCTTGACCATGTCGGCGTTGCCCGCCAATCCGTCGACCACCTTCCGATACGGCTCGACGTGCTCTAACATCCACCCGGCGATCTGACTGCCGACATAGCCGAAGGGATCGGTGAACATTTCCTCGACGTCGAGCCCGACTCCGCCGCCGCCGAGCAGCCCGTCGAGCAGATTCGCGCCCTGCAGATCCACGTACGTCTGCCAGGCATCACCGGCGGTCGTGCCCTTCAATATCTCGGGCACCCCGTTCTCGTCCGTCGACAAGCCGACGTGGTGGAACGGAAACAGCGTTTCCTGGAAGTACTCCTCGCGGAAGTCGGTGCCGTCAGCGATGAGGTCGTTGTTCTCCGGCTTCGCGTCGTCATCGAGTCCGACACCGAGCATGTTCTCGTTGATGTACTTGCCGATTTGTGTGCTCATCAGCGCCCCTGATGCGTGCGGTTGATGGCGCCGCGCAGCTCGTCGAGTGCGCGAGCCCAGGTGTCGTCCCATAGGTCGAACGCGTCGGCGCTGGTGCCCAGCTTGCCGGGAAGTTCGGCCGTCTCGCCTGCGGCTTTGCTGATCGCCTCGACCGCGCCCCGATTGTTGTCGTCCATCAGCGAGTGGACCAGCGAGCGGATCATCCAGCCGTAGCCGTCATCGACATTCCCGAGGTACGAGGCGGCCTCGACGGCCTTCGTCAACGTCCCCATCAGCCCCTGGATCGTCGACGCGTGCCGGCGCAGGTCGTCGGTGACGACCTGAATTTCCGGATTGGTCATCGCTACTCCAGCCAAGTCTTGTTGCGGTAGTACTCGTCCTCGTCGGTGGGATCCATCGGTGCGGCCGGTCCGGGCCGCGGATCGGGCGTGGCCGAGGCCGACTCATCATCCGGAAAGCGAGCGGTGTACTGCGACAGGACATTCGCGCCGATTTCGTCGTCGCCCACCATGTCGTGCACCAGCGCGGTCACCTCACGACGGAGCTTCGCCTGCGCCTGTCGCAAGGTCGCCATCAGCTCCGCCGACACTGCGGTCGGATCCATTCCCTTTGTCGCACTGGACAACTGGATATCGGTGGGCACACCGTTGCTGTCGACGGTCACGCTGACGCGGTTGCCGTCGGAGGTCGCGGTCACCTTCGTCCCGTCCATCCGGCCCTGCAAGCTTCGGTAGCGCTGTGCCTTGCGCTCCAGGTCTTCCGACCATTGCGTGAGACCGGCGATGGTGCCATCCAAGGCGTCGGTCATCCTTCCCCCTTCGTACGTAACAGTTTTCGCGAGCAGTCGAGCACTCTACCCAATACGACACGCGCCGTTCCGACGCTGTTCATCCTCCGAGACACAGATTCGTCCATCACCCAATCCGACGCACCAACCCACGGATCGGTTCCATCGAAAATCTGGTTTCGTCAACGACAGCCCAGGTTGGGCGGTTCTCGGTGCTGAGAGTGACGATGTTCACTTCACCAGGGGACGACGCCCTCGTCGTCGAAGAAGCCGCCACGGGGCCCGTCATCGGGCAGGGTGGCGAGGTGGATTGCGATCGCGGCGCCCTGATCGGCGGTGCGGGGTGAGTTGAAACCGGTGAAGTCGGTGGCTACGTAGCCGGGGCAGCAGGCGTTCACGATGATGTTGGTGTCGGCTAGTTGGCGAGCGTATTGGGTGGTGAGGCTGTTGAGCAGGGATTTGGAGGGGGCGTAGGCGGCCAGGATCGGGCCGGTTTGCAGGGTTAGGGAGCCCATGTTGCTCGAGACGTTCACGATGCGGGGTGTGGGTGCTCGGCGGAGCAGGGGGAGCAGGGCGTTCGTTACGCGGACGGCTCCGAATGCGTTGGTGTCGAGGACAGTTCGGAGGACGTCGAGGTCGAGGGTTGTCGGATCCTGTGCGCCACCGTCGATTCGGCCGGCGATGCCTGCGTTGTTGACGAGCACGTCGAGTCGTCCTGCGGTCTGCTCGATGGTTGTCGCTGCGGCGGTGACGCTCTCGCCGGAGGTGACGTCGAGGGCGACGCCGAACGCGTCGATGCCGGAGGCACGCAGGCGCGCAACGGCTTCCGCGCGCCTGGCGTCGTCGCGGGCTCCTACCGCGACGGTGTGGCCGAGCGCTCCGAGACCCTGGGCGATGGCGAAGCCGATTCCCTTGTTCGCGCCGGTGACCAGCGCGATCTTTGTGTCGTTCACTCGATCAATCCTTGGCGAGCGCGGCGGGATCGTCCAATATCGGTTCAGTGCACTGTGATACTCGCCAGGTATCAGGCCGGTAGGCTGCTGACGTGCATGATCTCGAGACCCGCGAGCTGCGGTACTTCCTCGCTGTCGCCGAGGAATTGCACTTCGCCCGCGCCGCCGGTCGGCTCGGGATCGCCCAGCCGCCGCTCTCGCGCGCGATCCGCCAGCTGGAGCAGCGGCTCGGCGTCCAGCTCTTCGACCGGGACCGTCGTGGCGTGGCGCTCACCGATGCGGGCCGGGTGCTCCTTCGGGAGGCCGCGTCGGCCCTCGATGCGGTCGCGGCCGCTGGGCGCCGGACGCAACGCGCTGGAAGTCCGCAGCGGCCCTTGGTGCTGGTGACGAAGGCGGGGGCCTCCCACGAGCTGCTACAGCGGCTCCTCGACGCGCTGGCGCGCGAACCCGATGCGGCACCTGTCGAAATCCTGCTGTGCGAGGTCGGTGAGCAGGCACGGCGGCTGCGCGACGGACAGGCCGACGTGGCACTCATGCATCGCCCGTACGACGACCTTGCCGGATTCGACACCGAGGACCTCTACGTCGAAGGCCAGATCGCGCTCCTGCCCGCCGGGCATCCGCTCGCGGCTCGCGAGAAGCTCACGTTGGCGGAGGTCAGCGATGTGCCGGGCCTGCCGATCGCTCGATGGCCCCGGCTCGACGGGACTTACCCGGACGGGCCGGGGCCCGAGGTCCGCACCCAGTCGCAGCTCGCTCAGCTCGTGGCGCTCGGTAAAACTCTGCTCGTCATCCCCGCCTCCAGCCGGGCCTGGCAGTGGCCCGAACACGTCGCGGTGCCCGTCATCGACGCGCCGGATGTCACCACGGTGATCGCCTGGCCGCCGAGTAGCCGCTCCCAGGCGGTCGCCGCACTCGTCCGTTCGGCAGCCGAGCTCCGCGACACCGCGCCGCGCTAGCTACCGCAGATCGCGGGCGAGCCGGGTTGCGCCGACGGTCATATAGCCGCCGGTCAACGTCGCCAGCGCGAGGGCGGTCGTGCGTGGGACATCACCGCGCACGACATGGGCGGCGCCGTGGGCGGTGTCGATGAGGTCGACCATCAGCCCGATGCGCTGCCATCGTGGGCGCTCGTCGGCGGGGGCCGTCAGGTAGCCCAGGCCGAGTGCCACCCCTCGCGCACCGAAAATCCTTGTCAGGTAGGTCAATTCGGGAGTCGAGCGGATGCCGAAGGCGGTGATCATGGTGCGCGGCACCACGAGGGCCGCGACACCCAGCATGATTCGGCCGACGGCTAACCCGCGCATCGCGCCGGACAGTGGGGGAGGTGACACGATATTCGTTGCCATACGTATCAGGGTTCCCGACAGGCGATGCGGGGTCGATTACCTCAGAGGTAGTCGACCCTCGGGCCGGGTGTCTACGCGGTCCACTTGCCCCGCACCCCCGCGAAGACCTGGGCCGCCGGATCAGCGGTGATCTTGTCGGAATCCGTGTCGTAGTCGTACAACTCGGCGTACCGGCCCCAGTCGATGGCGATATCCAGTTGCCGCCGAGCATCTTCCGGCCCGAACCCGCGGCGCAGCAGGTCGAGGAAGAAGCCGGCGCGCAGGCTGCCGTCGGAACTGCCGGTGAGACCCTTACAGATGGTGCGGACCAGCGGGGCGCGGTGGCGGGCCTGTTCGGCGAAGATGCGCTTGCTCTCCTGGATGTCGGCGGTGGTGAAGCTGGTGCCGATGTCGGTGAGCAGCACGTCGCCGTCCTCGACGGTGATGAAGCCGAGCATCTCCGCGGCGTCGACGAGGGGGAGCAGGTCGTCGATCTCGAAGTTGAGCTCGTCGGCGATGTCGGGCAGGTCGGCGCGGCCGCCGTTGGCGTAGACGAGTTCGACCAGGCCGGCCAGGCCGCCGACCGAGGCGTCGGGCAGCGGCTGGGCGGTGGGGGTGGCCTTATCCGGTTCGGCGACAACGGGTTCGGTGTCGCGGCCGGTGAGCAGGCCGTAGATCTGGTCGACCATGGCCTCGAACCACGGCGCGCGCCGGTCCCGTGGACGCTGTTGCGACACCGGGATTTCCGCGATGATGCGACCAGGATTGGAGCCGAGCACCAGCACGCGGTCGGCCAACTGCACGGCCTCCTCGATGTTGTGGGTGACGACGCAGATCGCTTTGGTCGGGAAACCGTCGGTGGCCCAAAGGTTCACCAACTCGGTGCGCAGGTTCTCCGCGGTGAGCACGTCGAGCGCCGAGAACGGCTCGTCCATCAGCAGCAGATCCGGTTCGAGCACCAGCGCGCGGGCGAAGCCGACCCGCTGGCGCATGCCGCCGGAAAGCTCCTTGGGGTAGGCGGATTCGAAGCCGTCCAGGCCGATCATGTCGATCGCGGCCAGCGCCCGCTGCTGCCGCTCGGCCGGCGGCACGTTGCGGGCGGCGAGCCCGAGTTCGACGTTGTCCTGCACGGTGAGCCACGGCATCAGCGCGAACGACTGGAACACCAGCGCGGCACCGGGATTGCTGCCGTTGAGCGGGGTGCCCCGGTAGGTCACCTCACCGTCGGACGGTGCGATGAGCCCGGCGATGATGCGCAGCAGGGTGGACTTGCCGGAGCCGGAACGGCCGAGCAGCGCGACGATTTCGCCGCTGCGCAGCTGCAGATCGATACCGTCGAGCACCCGTAACTCGTCGCCCGCGGCGCCGGTGAATCGCTTGCCGACTCCCGAGATGTCCAGCAGCACCTCGCGGTTGGCCTCGGTGGTGGTCACGGTCATGATCGATCTCCCGTCGAACAGATGGAGCAGTAGCGGGCGTTCACAGCGAGTACCGCCGTTCGGCCAGTGCGTAGAGCCGCCGCCAGAACAGCCGGTTGATGCCGACCACATAGATGCTCATGACCAGCACGCCGATCAGAATCCGTGGTGAGTCACCGACTTTGGTCGCCTCGTGGATGTAGGAGCCGAGCCCGGCCGCCACCAGCGTGGTCGACCCGTAGTCGACGACCTCCGAGACGATCGACGCGTTCCATGCGCCGCCGGCCGCGGTGATCCCGCCGGTCACATAGCTGGGGAAGATGGCGGGCAGAATCAGCTTGCGCCACCACAGTTCTCGCGGCAGCTGCAGGTTGGCGGCCGCCTCGCGCAGATCGGTGGGCACCGCGCTGGCGCCCGCGATGACGTTGAACAGGATGTACCACTGCGCGCCCAGCGCCATCAGGATGGTGCCCGCCCAGTTGAGGCTGGCCCCGCTCCACACGAGCACGGCGGTGATGAACGGGAACAGGAAGTTGGCCGGGAAACTGGCCAGCACCTGCACCACCGGCTGCGCGAGCCGGGACACCTTGGGGTTCAACCCGATCCAGACACCGATGGGCACCCACACGATGGTGGCGAAGACCAGCAGCACGATCACCCGCAGCAGCGTCAGGAAGCCGAGCCCGAACGCGTGCCCGACCTCGCCGAAGCCTGCGGTGGATTCGATGTAGTCGGCCACCCGATACCCGCCGTAGGCGACGCCGGCCGCGACCACCGCGGCGAACACCAGATCCCCGGCGCGGCGCCGGACCGGCGAGGCGTGCAGCGGATACTCGGCGAGCCCGAACACGCTCATCAGCCGATCCAGCGGCGACACCAGCGGACCGAACACCTTGCCGAGCAGCAGCGGAATGTGCGAGCGCCGCAACAGATTCAGCATCACACTGCGCGGCGCGTCGGCCGCCCCGGTGTCCTCCACCCGGAACCGCTCCGCCCACGCGGTGAGCGGCCGCCAGAACAGGAAGTTCACCCCGACCACCATCACCACCATCACGCCGATCGCGATGAACACCTTGCCGAGATCGCCGTCGCCGGTGGCCGTCGCGACGTAGGACCCGATGCCGGGCAACGCGTATTCGTGGTTGTTCACGCTGATCGCCTCGGACGCGACCAGGAAGAACCAGCCGCCGCCGAAGCTCATCATCCCGTTCCAGACCAGCGGGATCATGCCGCTCGGCGCATCGACGCGCCAAAAGCGTTGCCAGCGTGACAGTCTCAGGTTGCGCGCGGCCTCGTCCAGCTCGCGCGGCTGCGCGGCCAGGCTGTGGTAGAACGCGAACGCCATGTTCCACGCCTGCGAGGTGAAAATCGCGAAGATGGAGGCACTTTCGAGGCCGAGCTGCGAGCCGGGGAACAGCGCGATGAACCCGGCGACGGTGATCGACAGGAACCCGAGGATCGGCACCGACTGCAGGATGTCGAGCAGCGGCAGCAGCACCGTGCGGGCCCGCCGCAGCCGCGCCGCCGCCGTCGCGTAGACGAAGGTGAACAGGATCGACAGCCCGAGCGCGGCGAACATCCGCAGCAGCGAGCGCGCCGCGTAGTAGGGCAGCTGCGTGGGATCGGTGGACACGGTCGCGGGGGCGTCGGCCTGGTCGAACGGCACGTTCGCGCTGGCCGACACCCGCACGACCAGCCAGATCAGCACGGCCGCGCCGACGAACACGACGACATCGGCGAACCGATTGCGCGGCCGATCGAGCGCACTGCCCGCAGGAAAAGAACGAAGCAGCGTCATGCCTGCACCTCGCTGGCGCTCGGTTCCGGCCTGACTCGCGTCGCTGTGTTGATGATTCGCTCGCTGCGCTCGCTCATGCTTGCGGGCCCTTCACATCCGTGGTGGCGATGTGCCAACCAACACTGGTCACCGACGGTTCCAGGCTGAGCCTGCTCACCGCCGACTCCATCTGGCGATCGTCGCGCTGATCGCCGAACAGTTCGGCGCGCACCTCGACCCGGCCCGGCGTGCCGGTGTTCGCACTGGAGATCGAGATCAGCTGAAAGTCGGTGCGGGTCAACGCCTGTACGAGCAGGGCGCGCACGTGTGCTTCGTTGTCGTCGTTGGTGACGGCGGCGAATGCGTAGGAGGCGGGCTGTTCGTGACCGGCCTCGGGCTGCTTGTCCACGGCGCGTCCGGCCGCGCGCAGGGCGACATTGACGCCGACCACCGCGACGGTGCCCGCAGCGGCCGTGCTGTACATGCCCGCGCCGGCGAGCGCGCCGACTGCCGCCGCGCACCACAGGGTGGCCGCGGTGTTGAGGCCGCGCACGTTGAGCCCGTCGCGGATGATGACGCCCGCGCCGAGGAAGCCGATGCCGGAGACGATCTGTGCGGCGACCCGGGTCGGGTCGGCGTCACCGCCGGAGAAACCGTGTGCCGACAACAGCACGAACAGTGTCGATCCGGCGGCGACGAGCGCGTTGGTGCGCAGGCCCGCCATTCGGGCCCGGTACTGGCGCTCGAAGCCGATGGCCGCGCCGAAGCCGACACCGGCGAGTAGCCGGAGGATCATTTCCACTGTTGTCATGACCGCACTCCCTGAACTTGTCAGCGCACCGTCGAAAACAGCAGGTTACGGGTTTTTTCCCGATGTGAAATCAGCTGTTGAGGTGTCGCCGGGTGAATACTTGGCTAACGGGGGATACGGACTATTACCGCCGGGCATCCGGCTCACCTCCTTGGTCCATCAGCGCACGACAAATGCCGCACGTCACTTAGTTGATCGTGGCAGAGCACACCAGAGGAACCCGGCTAAAACGCCGGTCAGTACCCCTCCTCGTAAGACCTTTGGCACTTCACGGCGTAAACCCGGTGGAGCCGGGAGCCAATCGGGATCACCCCTTAAGCCGGGGAGATCTGTCCTGACCCGGGGCGTCTCTCGACGTTCGGGGTCGCTGGCCTGTTTCCGTGAAGGAGCCTCAGCGAACGATCGGCACCTTGCGCTGGTCAGTAAACACCCGAACCGAAACAAAGGCAACCCGGATGTGATCGCGGTCGCACGGCGGCCGCGAATTCCGTTGTGCCCGAGCGGAGCACGCGCTGCGTCAGGACTTGTACAGCGAGCGGTACGCGGTGATCACCGCGACGCAGTGGTCGATGATCTCGTCGCGGGTCGCGCGCAGCGAGCCGTTGAGCCAGGCGGAGAACATGCCCGCGTTGCCGCTGGCCATGGTCACCGCGGCGAGCCTGCGCTTGACCGGATCGTCGATATGCGAGAAGAGGTGGTCCTGCATGAGCCGGGTGAATACCGGCATCACCGAGATCGTGGTCTGGCCGAGGCCGGTGCTGGAGTAGGGCTCGACCAGGAACAGCCGGGATTTGCGCGGGTCGTCGAGCACTTTGTCGACCAGGATCTTGGCCAGTTCGCGGTCGCGGGACGGCTCGTCGGTCGCGGCGAACGCGGTCATCGGCTGCAGGAACTCGTCGGCGACCTGCCGATAGAGCACATCCAGCAGTTCGTCGCGGCTGGTGAAGCTCTCATAGAAGTATCGGTCGGTCAGGTTGGCCCGGCGACACACCGCACGCATGGTGACCCCGGCGGCGCCCGCCTCGCCGATCAGATCGAGCGCGGCCTCCAGTAGCGCGGTGCGACGCGCCTCCCTGCGTTCGGTGAGGGTCGTGCCGCCCCAGATCCGTGGGCCTGCGTCGTCGTCTGATTCCTGGCCTGATTGCACCGCACCAGACTAGTGCCTGGTCGGCGGTGAGATCGGCGCCCCTGACATCGGGGTCTTGCCGTCGCTGATTCGGGACGGCCATCCCGCGGCCATCCTCGGTTCACCCGAGCTGGTTACGGTGCGCCCGATCGGTCGGCGGTACAGCGGAGGTTAATGGCGAGTGGACGGCTCCGCGGCGGGGGTTTCGACGGGGGAGTACGTCAACAGGAGGTCGGCCGGTGTGCCGAATTATCCTGTGCTACAGGCAATCCGGCGACCGGAGCTGGTTCGTGTGCCGCGTCCCGCGCGGCTGCCGCTGGCCCCGGCCCAGGAGCGGATGTGGCACGCGTCCCGGGCAGGTAGCTCGAGCGACTGGAATGTGGCACGCGCCGTTCGTATTTCGGGTCACGCAGTGAGTCTGCCCGCGCTGGCCGCTGCGATCGATGATGTCGTCGACCGGCACGAGCCGCTGCGCACCTGCTACCCGGCAACCGGGTCGGGGCCCGTTCAAGTGGTCGTTCCGGCGGCCGAGGCCGCGATCGTGACGGAGATCATCGCGTCGACTGAAGTCGAATTACCATGCCAGATCAAGGAATTCGTGGCTGTTCCCTTCGATATGACCACCGATCTACCCTTCCGTGCCCGCGTATGCGTGCTCGGTCCGCAGGACGTAGTGCTGATCCTTGTCGCGCACCACATCTCGATCGACGGCCGATCCGTCGCGCCGCTGATGCGCGACCTGGCCACCGCATATCTCGCCAGGCAGACCGGTCTACCGCCGGGCTGGTCGCCGTTGCCGGTCGACTATGCCGACTACACGCTGTGGAAGCACGCACAATTGGGCGACTACAGCGACGAGTGGAGCCGCGCGACCCAGCAACTGCGCTACTGGGCCAACGCCCTCGCCGGGCGGCCCCCGGTGCTCGAATTCGCTTGCGCGCGTTCAGCTGACATCGCACGTGACACCGCCGGTGCCACGGTGCCCGTGGTATTCAGCGCCGTGGTGCACACCGCGCTGCTGGTGCGGGCACAGCAAGCACGAGCGAGTCTGCTGATGGTGTTGCAGGCGGCGTTCGCGGTCGTCGTCGGTGCGCTCGCCGACGGCACGGATATCACCCTCGCGACAGCCGTGGCGGGTCGCGACCATCGCCTACTCGACGATCTGGTCGGCAATTTCGCCGACGACGTGCTGGTGCGCATCCGCCTCGACCGCGCGGCCGACGTCGGCGAGCTGCTCGACCAGGTGCGCCGGGTCACCCTGGCCGCCTTCGCGCACCCGGACACGCCGAACCAACGGCTGCGCCGATGCCTGCTGCAGGACGCAGGCTGCCCGCTGTTCCAGGCGACGCTGATCCTGCAGCGCGGCACCGTGCCCGAGCCCGCCTGCCCCGGCACGCTGACGATCACCGAGCTCCCGACCGGGGTGACCAGGGCAAAGCACGACCTCGAATTCGGTCTGGTCGAGCGCTACGACCGGGTCGGCGCGCCCGCGGGCGTGGACGGCGTCTTCATTTATCCGACCGCACTGTTCGACCAGACAACGGCCGCCGAGATCGTGGCGCTGTTCACCGCGACGGTGGAAATCCTGGCCGACGGCTGTCGCGGACCGCTCGATTCGCTGGTGCCCGAAGCATCGCTCAGGGCAATACGAGGCAAACCGGGCCGAGATTGACGCCATTGCCGACGGTGGCCGCGGTCGAGACGAACGCGCTCGAATTGTGCACCGCGTACACGGTGTGATTACCGGGGAGCAGCGGCGTCCACTTCGCGGTCACCGTGCCCGACGCCGGGACGGTGATCCAGCCGCCCGGGTCGAAAGTGCCGGTCGGGTCGAAGAAGCCGACCACGTCGCCGGGCGCCGCGGTCGCGGTCGCGATATAGGTGCAGTTCGTGCCGAACGAGGTAGAGCTGCCGAAACTCAGCCCCGGCGCCACGCCGACGGCGGAGACCGCGGCCGGTGCGGCGGGCGCGGTGAGCACCAGGGCCGCGGTGATGGCACCGAAGGAAGTCAGTGCGGCGGCGATGGATTTCTTCGACCGGTACATGATGAATCATCTCTCTCGGGCGTTGACGTACAGGCAGCGCTGGGTTCCGCGCTTCGTGAGCAGTCTCCCCGCGACCCGAAAGAGACACGCGCGAAATGGCCGATGGCCCGCGCGCGTCACCCGCCACTTTCCAGCGGCAGGCCCGCATCCCGCCAGGCGACGATGCCGCCGGCCAGACTGCTCGCGTCGTAACCCGCCTGCTTGGCCCGGGTGGCGAAGCGCAGCGACAGCTCGCCCACCGGGCAGACGAACACCACCGGCCGGGAGCGCGGGAACGGGATGCCGTGCGCGAACATGTCGTCGAGCTGGTCGTCGCGAATATTGAGCGCGCCGGGCACATGTCCGATCCGGTAGGCCATCGAGCCGCGGGTGTCCACGATCGTCGGCTTGCCGGTGCGGTCCAGTTCGGCCAGCTCGTCGGGGGAAAGTGTCGGCGTGGCAGCCTGTTCCGTTGCGGTCGGCGGCGGTAGGCGGTCGGCGCGGTCGAACAGGTCGGGCCTGCGCTTCTTGATGTAGGACAGGTACGGTTCCAGTCGGTCGCAGACGATGAACACGGCGACGATCGGCCCGTCCGTCCGCTCTGAGATATCCGCTGTGGCAAGGGTTTCCAGCGCGGCCGCGTAACTGGCACCGCTGGTCGGTCCGGCCAGGATGCCGTACCCGGTGGCGAGGCGCAGCGTGGCGTCCACCGCGTTCCCGGCCTCGACCGTCACGATATCGTCGTAGAAGTCGGCTTGGAACAGGCCGACATCCCACATCTCGCTCTCCGAGCGGATGCCGGGAATGAAGTCGGTGCGGTCGGAAACCACGGCGACAGTGCGCAATTCGGGATTGTGCTTGAGTAGATACGTGGCCGTCCCCCTGGTCGACCCCGTCGTCCCGAGGCCGCCGATCAGGTAGTCGACCCGGTTGATGCCGTCGGCGGCCAGGTCCTCGTGGATCTCCCGGCCGGTGCCGTGGTGGTGCGCCTCGATGTTCTTCTCGTTGGTGTACTGCGACGCGTGAAAGTAGGCGTCCGGCTGCTGCGCCATCGTCGCCTCGATCACCGAGTACACGTCGTTCGGCGTGGTCGGATCGGGGCACTCGGACAGGCCGGGCAGCTCGACGATCTCGGTCCCGAAGAGCTGCAACAGCTCTCGCACCTCGGCGACCTTGATCCGGTTGGTCACCGCGCGCAGCCCGATGCCGTGCATGGCGCCGAGGATCCGCAGCGCCTTGGCGGTATTGCCGCTCGACGCCTCGATGAAGGTCTGCCCGTTCGCCACGATGCCGTCGAGTTCGTCGCGGATCATGCCCCACGCCACCCGATCCTTGACCGAGCCGAAGGGGTTGTAGGACTCCAGCTTCGCGTACAGGTCGACGTTGGGGAGGCCGTGCACCGTGGGGTCGAGCCGCAGCAGGGGAGTGTTGCCGATGAGTTCGGTGATGTGGTCGTAGCGCATCAGGGCGCCTCGGTGGGGATGCGCGGCGAACGTCGCGGGGCGGACTGGTGTTGTGGCTGTCCGATCGGTAGCTCTGGTTCATAGTCGGCGTCGAGGCATACCTGGAAGTCGCCACCGCGGTGCGCGACCGCCAGTTTGATCGGCGGTGGCCGCATCGAAGCCGTGGCCGCGGACAGATCCATGTGGTAGGCACCGGTATTCGGGAACACCACCAAATCGCCGGGCCGCGGTCGCGCCGGCAGCCACACCTTGTGATTGGTGATCAGATCACGCTCCAAGCAGAGCCGCCCGGCGAAATACACACCGACAGGAGCGGTTTCGCCGCCACCGGGCCTCGGCAGCATGACCGGATCGACCATCACCTCCTGATCGGCCGGTGTCACCGAGTCACGGCTCAGGTCGAGGTTGACCAGCACCGTGCCATCGGCGATCTCCTTGACGAACTCGACCATGGCCACCGTCACCCCCGCGTGATCGACCAGCGCCTTGCCCGGCTCCAGCCACATGTCCAGCAGATTGTCCGAGGCCACCTCGGCGACGGTGCGCCCGCCGTGCCGATCCAGCGGCGCGGTGAACAGATCCTCGAGCATCGTGGTGGCCGGAATCGTGTTGGCGTACTTGTGGAACACCGGTATCCCGTGCACCGCGCCACCGGCGACGTGATAGCCGAAGGTATTGCTGCCCCAGCTCATCGGTTCCCCGCGGCCGAGCAGCGATTCGCGCAACGCGTGCACGTAGGCGTCGAATTGGTTGGCGTCGGCGGTGAAGACTTGGCGATACCCGCCGCCGATATTCAGCACCGACGGCGTCAGCCCGTAACCATAGGCCCGTTCGACCAGCGCCAGACACGCGTCGATCGCGCGGATCCGCTCGCCCGTGTCGCCGGAGTCGAGATGAAACGCGAACCCGAGGAAGGCGATTCGGTCACGGTGCGCCGACAGCAGCTCGAACGCGCGCTCGATGTGCCCGAGCGGCACCCCGAATCGGCTTACCTGACCGTCATCGAATCCGGAAACCCGCAGCAGCACTGGCACTTTCGTGCTGGTCAACTCGGGGATGCGAGCCAACTCCCACAGATTGTCCACGTTGATCGTGATGACTCGATCGATCAGATCACGCAGGAACACCTCACCTTTCGGCCCGGTCACCTCGATACGCTGCGGCCCGAACCCGGCGGCCACCGCACTGGTCACCTCCTGCGGCGAGGCGGCATCGATGGCGATCCCGGCCCGCGCGGCGGTCCGCACGAACGCGCGAGACTGATTCGCCTTGTGCGCGTAGCAGATTCGATACCGCGACAACACGTGATCGAGCACCGAGCGGAACTGCGCGAGGTTCTCCGCGAACACCTGCGGGAACACCAGATGCGCCGGCGAACCGAACCGATCCAGCGCCGCCGCCACCGCGCCCGGCGTATCGAGAAAGACGCGCACCAGCGGATCGATCTTCGCGGGCAGCGCCGGAATCGGTGCCGTCATACCGCGGTTTCCGACGCGACGACACCCTCGGCCGCCACCGCGGGCCGCTCGGCGACCGGGTTGTAGCCGCCGTCCCGAATAGCCTCGAAGGCCCTGGCGCGGTTACGCGGACTGCGGAACTCGGCGACCACCCGCTTGCTGATCAGATCGATCTCCACCACTCGGATATCCATCGACTCCAGCACCCCGCCGATCGTCCGGACGCAGTGCTTGCAGGTCATATCCGGCACGTAGAACACCCGATCCTCGGCGGTGGCCGCCCGATCGGCGGTGTCGCCGTCCAGGTCGGCGCGCACCTCGACGAGCTCGCAGCGCCCAGCGACCTGGGCGAACACCGCGACGAACTGATCGACCACCACCGGCAGGATGCTGTAGTGCCCGCCGCCGAGGTGATGCGGCATCGCGGCCAGGCACGCGGGCCTGGTACCCGCGGGCAGCAGCGCGTACTGGCGGGAGATGAGGTCGAGGTCGTCGTGATACTTGGCCAGCGCCGCCGGAATGCTGAGCCCCTCGACGTGGGTGGCCCGGCGCATCACCGTGTGCGCGTCGGCGATGGTGGCGTCCTTCATCGCTCGCAGCGTCGCCACCGTCTCGGCGGAGTAGCGCACGGTGCCGTCGGGCTGCGCGATCAGCGTCACCGGAATCATCCCGCGCCGATAGGTCGAGGCCTGCAGCTCCCAGTACCAGCGGGTGGCGACGGCGGAGAACAGGCCGGATTCGTGCATGCCGAGCGCGAATTCGGCGGCGCTGCGATACGGCGTTTGCCTGGCGAGCAGGGCGTGCTGGGCGAGCGCCCGCCCGGCGGCCTCGATGCCGACCCGGAAGATATCCATCGGCTCGTGGTCGGTGGTGGTGCCGTCCAGCATCGCGTGCTCGCGCGGTCCGAGGGCGGAAATGCGTTCGGCGAACGCGGTATTCGAGTCCAGCGCGTGCCACAGCGCCAACACGGTCTCGCGCATGGCGATCGGCACCTGCGGGCCGAGCCCGTCGGCGCGATAGTGGCCGGTGTTGGGGATCCCGTCGCTGTCGGTCCAGGTGATCCGGTGCGTGGCGCTGGTGACCTGGTACGGCCGGCACGGCCGCATGAATCGCTCGAGATACAGCCGCTGCGAGAAGGTGAGGTGACTGTTCGGCTCGGTATGCAGTGCGGTGCAGGTGAATTCGAACTTGCGCCGGTCGGGGACGGGCACCGGTGCCGCGAACAGACCCGGCTGCGCCAGCCCGGCGAGCACCCGGGACGCGGCCCGCCGGTCGTAGCGCGGAGTGTCCATGGTCATCTGACCTCCTCGGCAATCGTCTTGACGCACTGGGTGAATCGGTCGATCTCGTCGGCGGTGTTGTAGATGTGGGTGCTGACCCGCACCGAGTCGTCGGCATCGGCGAGCCGTTGATCGAACGCGCTGTCCTTGACCGCGACCGTGCAGTGCAGGCCGGTGCGGACCAGGAAACCCAGTTCGCTCAGCACGAAGCCGAGGTCGGTCGCGGAGATGCCGTCGAGGGTGAACGAGACGATGCCGTAGCCGCCCGCGTTCGGCGCATGCGCTGGGCCAGGCAGGAATTCGAGCCCGCGGATGGGCCGAAGACCCTCGATGAGGCGTACGGTCAGCGCGTGATTGTGTGCCGCGATGGCGCCGATATCGAACGACTCCAACACCTCCAGCGCGCTACCGAGCGCGAGGATGCCGGGGATATTGTGCGTGCCGCCCTCCAGGAGCGCGGGCATCGCCGCGGGCACCAACCCAGCCTCGCTCACCAGCACCCCCGAGTTACCGCCGGGCAGGAATGGCACCAGAGTATCGTGGACTCGCCTGTGGCAGTACAGGATTCCGGTTCCCGGTGCGCCGAACATCTTGTGCGCGGCGAAAATCGCGAAGTCCGCGCCGAGTTCGGTCACGTCCACCGGCACGTGCCCACCGCTCTGGCTGCAGTCGAAGCACAGCAGAATGGCCGGATCGATCAGCCCGCGCAGTGATTCGAGCGTGGTCAGGCCGCCGTACACGTGGTGCAGATGGCTGGTGGTGATCAACCGGGTGCGCGGGGTGACCTTGGCGAGGATGTCGGCGGTGTCGGCCTCCCCGGTGCCGGTGACCCGGTAGGGGACCAGCTCGATCCGGCGCCCGAACCGCGCGAGCAGGCCGCGCAGGTGGTACCAGGGATGCACATTCGATGCGTGATCGGCTGGGCTGTAGAGGATTTCGTCGCCGTCCTCCAGGACGGCCAACCCCCAGGACAGGGTGACGGCATTCAGCGCCGCGGTCGCGCCACCGGTGAAGACCACCTCGTCCGGATACTCGGCGCCGATGAAGGCCGCGGTGCGATCCCGGATTCGGCTCAACCGGGTGGTCAGGCTGGTCGCCCACGGGTAGGTGCCGCGCCCGGCGTTGGCGGTTCGTGAGCTGTGATAACGATGAATGGTCTCGATGACCGGCAGCGGCTTCTGCGTGGTCGCGGCGCTGTCCAGGTAGATTTCGGTGGAGTCGGTCAGGGCGGGGAAGAGCTTCCGAATGTCGGCCGGGGTCTGCGTCGACGCTGCCGATAGTCGGGTGGTTGATGGCCGCGCGAAATGCGACCTCGAGGCCTGGGATCGCAACGTGACGCTCCCTCCGCAAAACCCGTTCACAAGGTGCGTTGGACGCCACCCACGATACGCACTTTTGGTAGGGTCTTCGAAGGTAATCGAGCGGCGCCGGACATTCGTCCTCGCAAGCGCTTCGAGGGCAACGGCTTTCACACACTAGGGTGGAGACCATGGCTTTGACCTTGAAAGAGCGTCAAGAGTTCCTCGCGCAGCCGCATATCGCGGCGCTGTCCGTGGCGGGTGGTCCCGGCCGGGGCCCGCTGTCGGTACCCATCTGGTACCAGTACGAGCCCGGCGGCGAGCCCTGGGTGACGACCGGGGCCGACTCGCAGAAGATCCGGTTGATCAAAGAGTCCGGGCGGTTCACCCTGCTGGTGCAGCGCAGCGAACCGACCATTCGGTACGTCTCGGTCGAGGGTTCGGTCTCCCGGATCGTTCCGCTGACCGATGAACTGCATGTGGAGATGGTCGAGCGCTATCTGAGCGGCGATGCCGTCGACCGTTACCTGAAGCAGGCGGCGAACTTCGGCGATCAGGTCGCGGTGTACCTGCGGCCCGAACACTGGCTGTCGGCAGACCTCGGCAGCGCCTAGCGCGAAGGGCTCAGTACTTCCCCTGTAGGTATTCGACGAGGTGCTGCTTCTCGGTTGCCAGCTCGGAGATCGCGCTCTTCACCACGTCGCCGATGCTGACGATGCCGATCAGCCTGCTCTGATCGACCACGGGTAGGTGCCGAATCCGGTGCTCGGTCATGGTGTTTCGGAGCCCGTCGACCTCGTCGTCGGGCGCACAGGTGCGCACGTCGGTGGTCATGATCTCCGATACCGGCGTGTCGAGCAGCTCCGCGCCGCGCGCGTGCAGGTTGCGCACCACGTCGCGTTCGGAGATTATCCCTACGATCCCTTCGCCGTCACGTGACACGACAACCGCGCCGATATTGTGCTCGGCCAGCGTCGCCAACAAGCTTCGAATTGTCGTGTCGGGTGCGATCGTGGCGACGTCGCTCCCTTTTCTGCGCAAGATCTCGGCTATTCGCATACTGTCACCCATCCAGTGTCCGCGGCAGTTTCAGGATCGCAAGGTTCTGTCCCGGTGGCTAGTGCCTAGTCACAGGCGACGAGTGACGCTGTTGTCCAGATCGCGGGCGAGCAGCGCGATGGCGGCCTGCGAAATACCGGCCGAGGTGGCCAGGTCGATGCTGGTGAGCTGCGCGATCCTGCGCAGCCGGTAGTCGACGGTGTTAGGGTGCACATACAGCTGACGTGCGGTGAGCTGGCGGTTCATATCGTTGCCGAGGTACGCGCGCATGGTTTCGAAGAGCTCGGCGTGCGCTTCGAGCGGGTCGAGGATGGTGGCGATCCGCCGGGTCGCCGGGCCGCCGCGGGTCAGTTGATATTCCACCGCCAGGTCGGCCATCTGATAGAGGCCAGGGGGCTTGGCACCCACGCGGACCAGATTGAGCAATTCGTGTGCCTGGTCGGCGGATTCGGGGACCTCGTCGGTCGGGCTCGGGACAACCGTCGCGGTGAGCGGCACCTCGGCGGCCTCGGCCAGCAGGGTCAGCGTCTCGGCGGTCATGGTGGCCGCACCGCTGTCGCCCGTCGGGATGAGCATCGTGCCGCCCTTGGTACTGAGCAGTGCGAGCGCGCGCGAGGCGAACACGGTGGCGAGCGCGGATTGCAGCCTGCGTAGCTTGCGGCGGGCCGCGACGTGCGCGTCGACCCGGGAATCGCGTTCGTCCGGATGTTCCGAAAGCGACAGCGCCACCACCTGATACGCGTCGGCGATCGGGATGCCCGCCTGTCTGGCCAGCGCCGAACTGCCCCGTCCGCTCAGCAGCGCGGAGGCGAGGGTCTGCGCGGCGGTCTGGTGTTCCTTGGCGACCAGATGCTGTTCATCGACGTAGGCATCGGCCACCGCGGCGGTGACCGCCTCCAGCAGTTCCAGCATGAGATCGGTGGCGACCAGCAGTTCGTCCACGTCGTCGGCCCTGGCGGGCGCGGTGACCAGGCCGAACGCGATGCGAACGCCCTCATGGTAGCCGCGCAGAATTGTGCTGAGCGGCACGCCTTCTCGGGCCCACTGGGCGGCGGCCTCGCGCACCTCGCCGAATTGTTCGTCACCCGGAACGGTGCGCCGGTCGAACATGTCGGCGACCAGACCCAGGCAGCTGCGGGTGAGTTTGGTGACGTCACCGCGTATTTGTTCGCCGGGAAGCGAGCGGCACGGTGCCATGCAGGTGGCGAAATATCCCACCATCCGCGACGCCACCCGGTCGGTGTTCTGCAGGGGCGCCGAAGCCGGCTGGCCACCGATTTCGAGCGCCGTGTCGGACGAATCGGCGGGAAGATGCAGCGCGGAGAAGGTCATTCGGGTCGCTCCATTGCCACGTCGGGCGTAATAGAACTGTGCCCGAATCGTTCGGCTCACTATACGAAAGGGTCCTTCGCCGGGGAACTTATCGGCGAGATCCATTGGGAGCCTACGGCATTATGAGGTGGCCCGATCGTGACATCCCACTGTCTCGGGACATCGCCGCGCGACCGCGTTATGCTGCATGGAATGTTCGGTCGGTTCGAACAATGTTCGGTTCGCACTCGAACATCGATTGTGTGCCAAGGGATTCGAGCGACTACTCGTCGTCGAGACCGGCGGAGAGGTAGGCGGCCGCGGCCAGCCATTGCCGACACTGCGGGCCGTGCACCTCGTGGGCGGACAGGATGTCGCGCGCCAGCCGGTAGGTGAGGCCGGGTGGTTCGACACCGCAGTCGGAAACCTGGACCGGAGCGGGACATTGCCGCAAAGTCTCGACGCCGGTGCCGATGACGGCAACCCGGCGGGGAGTCCGGAATGGCTGGCTCATTCGACCGCCCCTCGCGTGTGGCGTGTGGGGAAGTTGCTGTGTAGGCGCCGCCGGCTCGAATCTCCCTGCGTACCTCCCCGATATGGGTCCGAGTCTATGCCGCCGTCGCTTACAGATGCAAGTACATCTGCACTAACGGCCCCGGTGAATTCGGGCCGAAATCCTGCCGAACGGCGGTCATTCGCGGCCGCCGTCGTCCTTCCCGATCGGGCTACGGCTTGCGAGCTACCGCGCAGTAGGCGGAGATCGGCCTGGTCAGGGCTTTTTCCATGGTGTCGGTTCGCCACTGGGTGATCGAAACGAAGCCTGGCTCAACGAGTTCCAGCCCGTCGAAGAGGTCGCGGATTTGTTCCTTCGGCCGCGGCAGATACGGCGCGCCGCCGGTTCCGGTGTAGTTGTCGCAGAGCTTCACGTAGTCGGCGCTGTCGTCGGTGCCATCCCACACGACGAGGTAGCTGCCGGATGGCACGGCGGCCAGGACGGTCCGCACGATGCGCGACACATCCGCATAGGACGTGGCGTGGCCGAGTACCCCCATGAACATGACGCCGACCGGCCGGTCGAAGTCCAGCACGTGCTGCGCTTCGGCGACGATGCGCTCGGGATCGTTGCAGTCGGCCTCTATATAGGTGGTCACGCCCGCCCTGGTGGTGGCGCTGGATTGGACCAGCACCATCGGATCGTTGTCTATGTAAACGACTTTCGACTCGGCGGCGATCCCCTGGGCGACCTCGTGGGTGTTCTGCACGGTCGGCAGGCCGGTGCCGATGTCGAGGAACTGCCGCAGTCCCGCGTCGCCGGCCAGGTAGCGGACCGCGCGGATCAGGAACTGCCGCGATTGCACGGCCATGGTGACGATCTCGGGGTCGATCTCGATGCCCGCGTCGCCGGCGATCCGGTCGATTTCGTAGTAGTCGTTGCCACCCATCCAGTAGTTCCAGACGCGCGCCGAGTGGGGGATGTCGGTGCGGATCACTGGGCTGTTGTCCTCGTCTGGCATGGGGTTCGACTCCTCGGGAACGCCGGTGCGGGCGCGTGTCGTCGGCGCGCACCGGGTGCTGTCGCGAATGCCTGATACATCCGATCTGCTTTGCGACAGTACAAGATTCACCTTTCCTGAACAGTCGCCCGCACCGTCCTGACCAGTCGGTTCGTTGTGCGAAACATCAGTGCCTCAGACCCCGGACCGGATGGTCCGAATTAGTAGAGGCGTAGTGGCGAACTTCGTGCTATCGTCCAAACTGTTGGTGCAAATGCAAGAACGTTTGAGCGTGCAGATGCACGAACTGTTTGATCCAACACTGGCGTAACCGAGGAGTGGGGAAAATGTCGGATACATCCATCAACAAGATCACTGGCTCATGGCGCAAGAGCACGTACAGCAACCCGAGCGGCAACTGCGTCGAGGTCGCCGAGGCGACCAACGGCCAGGTAGCCATGCGGAACTCCCGGGATCCCGAAGGCGGGGTGCTCTTCTACACCCGTCCCGAAATCGATGCGTTCGTTCGCGGCGCGAAGGCGGGGGAGTTCGACTATCTGACGAGTTGAGCGGTAACATAAGCGATCGGTGCGGTGTGTTTCGCGACAGGTGGTTGTGACACACTGTGGGCAACCCCCGAGTATCGGAGACGAACTCAATGATCGCTGAACCCGACGACGATGGTCAGGTGCATCCCGTTGTCGCGGAACGTGGTCCGACAGTGCTACGCATCGCACTGGGCGGCCAGTTGCGCAGGCTGCGAGAAGCCAAAGGAATCACCCGAGAAGCGGCGGGCGACGCCATCCGTGGTTCGCACGCCAAGATCAGTCGTCTCGAGTTGGGCCGCACCGGTTTCAAGGATCGCGATATCCGGGACCTGCTGTCGCTATATGGCGTCAACGACGTCGAAGAGCGCGAGCGGTTCCTCGATCTGGCCAGGCAGGCGAACGAGCCGGGCTGGTGGCATCGCTACAGCGATCTGCTGCCGCAATGGTTCGGCACCTACCTCGGTCTCGAACAGGCAGCGAGCAAGATCCGCACCTACGAGGCGCATCTTGTTCCCGGACTACTGCAAACCCCCGAATACGCCAGGGCGGTAGTGGCGCTCGGGTACGAGGATGCCGACACCGATCGGCGGGTCCAGGTACGTCAACGCAGACAAGAGATTCTGCATCGCTCGGATCCGCCGATCGTGTGGGCGGTTATCGACGAGGCCGCATTGCATCGGCCAGTAGGCGGGCCTCGGGTGCACCGCGAGCAGATGGAGCACCTGATCCAGCTCGCCGACCTGCCGACGGTCACCGTTCAGGTGTTGCCGTACTCGTCGGGTGAACACGCCGCCGCGGGTAGCTCATTCAGCATTTTGCGCTTCGCTGAGTCCGAGCTGCCGGACATCGTGTATCTCGAACACCTGACCAGTGCGCTGTATCTGGACCGGCGTCAAGACCTCGCGCTGTACCTGTCGGTCATGGACCGGCTCAGCGTGCAGGCCGAGCGGCCGGAGAAGTCGGTGGAGATCCTCCGGAAGTACGCCGAGGGATACGGTAGCTGATCACCCGCGAGGGGATCATTTGTGAAGCGCGTCAGCACGGATAAACCAGAACGCCATGTGTCACGAAGTCGGCCGTGGTGGTCTGGTTCGAGTGCTGTTCGGTGCTGGTCGGCCCGAGGCGGCCTGGCCGCTGTGCGCGATTCTGTGCCGCATAGCTATTCGCTGGGAACACTGGGTGATTCGGTGCCCGTTGCGCGGCCCTCTGCGCGATCAGCCGTCAGGAATGGGCTGTTGCGTGCCACGTCTCCGCCGCTCGACGGCGTGCTGAGTGCCTGTAGTGCAGGGCAATTCAGCGGGGGAGTCCGACACGATTACGTGCCTGGTGATTCCATGCTGGGGCCGGCCGATTCGCCGCAGGGCAATTCACTGTGGGCGCGGGGCAATTCGGCGCAGACGCAGGGTAATTCAACGCGGGCGCGGTCCGATTCAACGCGGGCGCGGTGCGATTCGGCGTGGACGCCGTGCGATTCAACGTGGGCGTGGTGCGATGCACTGCGAGCGTCTCGAAATTCGGCACGAGCGTCTCGGAAATTGGCACGAGTGCCGCACAATGTGAAACGCAAGCAATGCAATTCGATACGGGCGCCCGGTAATTCGTTTTGGGTGCTGGTTGATTCATCGCGGGCGCATCAGCGGGCGGCGCGTGCGCCGTCTACTGGCTCGATCCGACTCCGCGCCCAATTGCCTTGTGCCGCAAACCCTGCGCCTGAGGGTAGATCATCGCCGGTGGAGCAGGTTGGCTCAGCGCTTGCGGTACAAGGCAATTCGGCGTCCGCCGGACATCGGGATGCCCGGAAGTCTTACAGCCTGATGAAGCTGGAGGCTATCCGCCAGAACGTCGACGGCTGCATGGTGTGGAAGTCCCAGTCGTCGACCACATCGTGCGCCGTGGTGACGATCCGATCGATATCGAAATCGTGCCGCGTGGCCGCACCTTTGGACTCGACGGCATCGATGACGAACGCGACGGCGGTTTCCCGCGAGTACGCGGTGGTCCTTTGGCCACTTCGGGCCGTTGGTGTGCTCATTTTTCTACCGTTCGCTGGCTGGTCGACCAGTGCGGCGGCGGCTATTCCGAGCCGAGCGCCGGAAAGTGGTTGGTTCATTCGAACGCCCCTGACGTTTGGCGGCGGCGGACCCACGGCGACTGCGGCCTTCGGCTCGACCATCCGGCCTCCCCTGGTTGTCCCCTGTAAAGCGTTGCGCGACTGAGTTTAGGTCGCTGCACCTTTCAGATGCAAGTACATCTGCACGATCGATTTGCAAGCGCACGTGCGGGATTCGGCGTCTGATTGTTTGCTGACACGGTGTACCAATAAGACGATCAGTTGGCAAAAAGGACGTCTGTGCTGTAGTGGATCTGGGTTCCGGGTTCCACGTACTTGTCGGCGGCGGCCCGCATCGCCAGAAAATGTTCGGTGAAGCGGTGCGCCTCGGCCGCCTCGTCATCGGTATATAGCTGGTAGAGGAAGAATCGATGCGGGTCGAGGCGGTCGGCGCAGACATCGAAGCGTAGACAACCCGGCTCGTCTCGCAACGACGACACGGCGCTGCGCGAGATGGCGTCGAGGAAGTCGGCGCGCGATCCCTCCCGGATCTTCATGGATACGATGCGGCTGAACAAGGTTGCTCACTCCTAACGAGAAGGTGAACGTCAATCGGCAACGGGGGCAGCGCCATCCGAAATAGTGCGGTCGGCGAGCGCCGCCACCGCCTGGTTGATCGCCGTGTCGCCGGTGACGAGTTCGAGTGTCGCGCCCGTGGTGTGGGTCGCGGGGAGTAGTTCGGCGAGCACGGCGGCAACGTCGGCGCGCGAGATGTCGCCACGCGCAACGGGCGGCGCGGCCAGCGTGACCAGGCCGGTACCCGCGGTATCGACCAGACGGCCGGGCCGCAGGATGGTCCAATCCAGTGCGCGCTTGCGCAGGTCGTCTTCGGCCTGCGTCTTGGCATCGATGTAGGCGGCCCAGATGTCGTCGCTCCCGGGTGTGGGAGGTTGACCGGCGCCCATCGTGGAGATCTGCACGAAACGCCGTACTCCCGCCCGTTCGGCGGTGTCGGCCAGCCGGACGGAGCCGTCTCGGTCGACAGTGTACTTGCGTTCGGCAGTACTGCCCGGTCCCGCGCCCGCCGCGAAAACGACTGCGTCCGAACCTCGCACGGTGGCGAGCAGGTCCGCCGCGTCGGCGTGCTCGAGATCCAGCACGGCGGGTTCGGCGCCGACGGCGGTCACGTCGGCGGCGTGCGCCGGATTGCGGATGAGCGACACCACCTGGTCGCCGCGGCGGGTCAGCAGTTCGGCGAGCAGCAGTGCGATCTTTCCGTGTCCGCCTGCGATGACAGTGCGCATGGGTCGGTCCTTCCGATCGGGGGTGGGCCTGGACTCAGCGTTCGGGGCCACCCGGGTTGCAGCGCGCTTCGACGGTGGCCTGATAGCCGACCGCCGGACGCCAGGGTTCCAGATTCCAACTCGGTTTGTCCGGTTCGACCAGCCGCGCCCAGGTCCAATGACAGATGAACTGGTCGCGCATGCCGGGTGTGTCCGCATCCGGTGCTCGGGCGAGCACCTCCTGCCAGGCGCGTTCGTCGGTGCCGGGAAAGGTGGTCTGCCGCCCGGCGGGGGTGGGATAGACGAGCAGCCGCGGGCCGTCGATGGCCTCGGTCCAGTCGGCGTGGTCGATGAGCGACAGGCCGGCGAACGGGTCGACGGCGGGTGCCGCGGCGGTCGACGGCGGCGTGGTCGCGGAAATCGTTGTCGTCGCGGGGGATACGGTGGCGGGTCCGCTCGATCCGCACGCCGTCATCGTCGGCAGCATTGCGGCACAGAGCAGTACGGTCGTCCGGGCCTGGCGTGCGACATCGGCCCGCCGCGACAGGCGAGTCGGCCGGTTCGGGTGTCCCACTCCGGCTCCTTTCGCGTCGTGCACGGGCCGCTGGCGACCCGGCCCTGTCCGTCGAGCCTAGCGACCGCCCGGTACCTTTGACAGCTTTCGGGCCCTCAACCAAGCCTAGCCATACCTCTGCGACGGCCACGGAAACGTGCTGCCCGCCCCGCATAGGCCACTGATTGTGGTGGCTTGCCCCGGCATGGCCGGGTGGGGATAGTCGGTCGATGATGTGTACACGGATCATGGCGGGGGCGGCCGGGGTCGTGATCTCGGTGGGTGTCGCGCTCGCGCCACCGGCGGTGGCCGGCACGGGTGAGGCACCGGGGACGGTGACCAATCAGGTGGAACTGACCGGGCGTTTCCGGGTGGAGGGCGCGGCGACTGCGCAGCGGCTGACCTATTGGTCGCGGGGGCCACGCGGGCCGATGCAGAGCACCGGCGCGGTCTACGTGCCGCCGGGTCCGCCGCCGGCGGGTGGCTGGCCGATCGTCGCCTATGCGCACGGCACCACCGGCATCGCCGATCAGTGCGCGTTCACCACCGAACCCCGCGTGTACTACCTGGATTCGCTGTACCCGGAGCTGCTGCGGGCCGGGTACGCGGTGGTGATCTCGGACTACGTCGGGCTCGGCACGCCGGGTACACATCCTTATCTGGACGGACCTTCGGAGGCGCGCAGCGTGATCGACGGTGTCCGGGCGGCACGGGCGGTCGCGCCGGAGCTGGGCACCCGATGGGCGGTGCTCGGCCAGTCGCAGGGCGCGCAAGCGGCGTTGTTCACCGCGCACCTCGGGCCCGCCGACGCACCGGAACTCCAGCTGCGGGGCGCGGCGGCCACGGGTCCGCCGTCGAACCTGGATCTGCTGCTCCCGCTGGGCGGACCGTGGATTCCGCGGCTGCCGCTGGAGAAGACCCCCGCCTACGTCGCCATGCTGCTGGCCGGATTGCGGGCCAGCGCACCGGAACTCGATGTGGACAGCTACCTGACGCCGACGGGCGAGGCGGCGCTGCGGGTAGTAGAGACGGAGTGCATCACCGAGGCCAACGCCCGGCTGGCCGAGGTGCCGATCGGCGAGATGCTGGCCAAGCCGCTGAACGATCCGGCGCTGACGTCGGCTGCCGCCGAGATGATGCGAATACCGACCGCCGGGTACACGATTCCGCTCTTCGTCGGTCAGGGCCTGACCGACCTGGAGGTCCCGCCGCCGTTGACCGCGAAACTGCTTGCCGAGCTGAGCGCGTCGGGTACCGACCTCGAAACTCACCTCTACCCAGGCGATCACCTCGGTGCCGCGCGGGCGGCGTTGCCCGACGCCGTGGCCTTCCTGCGTCGTGTGCTGGATCCGGTGTAGCGGGCTGGAAATGCACGCGCTGCCAACTGGCGTGCGGTGCTGACGCGCAGAATGTGCTGAAACGCGGCGATTTTCGCCGCACGTCCGACGAAATCCGCTCAGTGCCAGAGCGATCGGCAGGGGAGTCGGCGCAATCCCGGACGCAGCATGCCGTCCACCGTGACGGTGAGCCCGGCGTGCACGGCGGCGGAGGTGAATTCCCAAGCCTCCGTGCTGCTTGCCGCGTACTCCAGGATCATCGCGTCGTCGGGAGTCGGGCCGTCGAAGTAGACGGTCACGCGTCGCGTCGGCACCTCGTCGATATCTTCGCGGTAAGCGAGTTTGCGCGCAGTGCCGTCCATGCCACCGTCTCCTTCCGGGCCGGGCGCGGCAACCGCGCCGGTAGTTGTGAAGGTAGAGCCGCGCCATGGATCGCAACATGGTCGGTCTCGTTGGCTGGACATGTCACAGGACGTGGTCGCGGCGGTGGGGCCGTGTCACGAGCGAATGCGGAATATCGTCACAGACTGGTCGCTCCAAACTTGTGAGATCTCAACATGATCGCTTCGCTATCTGCCTTTCCATGCCGAAAGTGTCGAGGATGAGTCACAACGTTGGACCATTCGAGAGGCACCTATCGATGAGTCAGGCCCTACGTTCGATGGGCAGGGGAGCGACCCGCACACGATTGGCTCGCGCGTTCGGCGCGATGGCGGCCGGGCTGGTGCTCGTCGCCACGATGGCCGGACCGGGCCACACCGCCCCCTTGTACCCCGCACCGGACCCAGATCCCTTCTATGCGACACCGGCGGATATCGCGGACAAGAAGCCGGGCGATGTGCTCGCGACCCGGGTGATGCCGCCGCTGATGATCTTCCCGGACACCACGGTCACCGTGATCCGCTTCCGCTCCACCAGCTCCGAGGACCAGCCGATCGCGGCGACCACCACCGTGCTCACCCCGAAGGTGCACGCCAAGGACGGCCCGCTGCTGTCCTTCCAGCACATCATCAACGGCCTCGGTGCCGAATGTTCGGTCTCCAAGGTCCTCTATACCGGTGACCCGAACCTGATCGTCCGGGAGGCACCGGGCTGGAATGTGCTGTTGCAGCGCGGCTGGACCGTCGCACTGCCCGATCATCTCGGACCGAACTTCGCCTACGGCGCCGCGAAGCTCGGCGGCCAGATCACCCTCGACGGCATCCGTGCGGTCAAGCAGGTGGCCGAGCTGCAGGTGCAGCAGAGCAAGGTGGCGATGGTCGGCTACTCCGGCGGCGGCATGGCCACCGCGTGGGCCGCCGCGCTGCAACCGAAGTACGCGCCCGAGCTGGATATCGCGGGCGCTGCGATGGGCGGCGTGCCGATGAACCTGGTGAAGATGCTGGAGTCGCTCGGCCTCGGCTCGCACCCGGTGTTCGGGCTGGCGCTCGCCGCGGGTCTCGGCCTGGAACGCGAATATCCCGACCGGTTCCCGATCAGCGATCAGCTGAACGATCGTGGTCTCGCGGCTCGGGCACAGATGGCCAACAGCTGCACCAACGACATCCTCTCGGCCGGCGCGGGGCACGGCGCACTGGACTTCGCGAAGACGACGTCGATGATCAACGACAGCACCGCCCGCGGCGTGGTGGAGGAGAACAGCCTCGAGCTCTACGACGGCGTCCCGAAAATGCCGGTCTTCGAATGGCATTCGCCGATCGACGGGTTGATCCCGGTGGACGCCGTGGTGAACACCGACAAGCGCTGGTGCACCGCCGGCGCGAAGGTGCAGACCGAACAGATCCCGGTGCCCGATCACCTCACCGCAGCGGTGCTCGGCATTCCGGACGCGTTGAACTGGCTCGACGCCCGATTCCGAGGAGACCCGGCACCAAGCAACTGCTGAATACCTGACGACGACCGAGCCGAGCCGTTTCGCGAGAAGCGGCATTCGGCTCGGTTGTTGCGGTTCGGCCACGTGTCACACACAACTCGGTCGTTTCAGCGCGGAGTTGCGCGCTGCGCGGGTTAGCCTGACTGTCTGGTACAACAGGGGGTATTTTCGGGGGCGAAAGCCGCATCTTCCTGGGTGCCGGGTGAACCTGACGTCCGCACCCAAAGGCGTGTGCCATGAGATGCTTGCCTGCCATTGCTGTGGCATTGCTGATCGTCTGCCCGATGGTGACGGGGCAGGCGGTCGCCGAGCCGCTGCCCGCGCCACCTGCGCTGCCGGAACTGCCCGCGCTGCCGCAATTTCCGGGTCTTTTCCCGCCGCCGCCGGACGGCGGGTCGCTGCTGCCCAGTGTGCAGAAGCTGATCGATCAGGTGATTCCACCGCCGCCGATCGCGCCTGCTCAGACGGAGCCGTCGCCGGTGTGGGAGGCGACGAGCACGCCGCCGCCGCTGGTCGCGCTGCGCGATGCCGCGCTGCCCGGAAACATCGGTGATCCGATCTTCGATGCCTGGCCCGCGAACCTGGCGGACTACGCCGAGGGTGAGGTCATAGAGTCACGTGACATTACGGCGACCACCGCGCCACTCATGCTGCTGCCGATCCAACGCGCGCAGCTGCTGAAATATCGGACCACCGACGCGCACGGCGCACCGTCGTATGCCACTGCGACACTGGTGGTTCCGGCGGCGGCCTGGCCAGGTCCGGGGGAGCGGCCGGTCGTCGTCAACAATCTGCCGATCGACGCGCTCGGCCGCACCTGCACCCCCAGCTACACGCTGTCGCACGGCTTCAACGCGGACACCAGCGTCACCGACTTCATCCCACCCACCACTTATGTCGCGGCGTTGCGCGGCTACGCGGTGCTCATTCCCGATCACGAGGGCCCGTGGATGGCCTATGCGGAGCCGTATGTCGCGGGCCATGCGGTGCTGGACTCGATCCGCGCGGTGCGCGGCCTGCTGCCGGACGAGTTCGGCGCCAGCAAATTCGGCATGGCCGGTTATTCGGGTGGCGCCATCGCCACGCACGGTGCGGTGAAACTGATCGACAGTTACGCACCGGAATTGGCGGGTGTGATCGTCGGCGCGGCGCTGGGCGGCGTGCCCGCGGACTACGAGATCCTGTCGCGCAGCATGAACGGCAACCTGGCCTCGGCGGTGTTCATGGCGGCGGTCTTCGGCATCGGCCGGGAGCGCCCGGAAATCCTGGCCCGGATGAACAACCTGGCGCAGTGGGTGGTGACCTCGCCGGCGAAGGACCTGTGCGGAAGCACCTACGGGCTGATCGGGGTGCTGATGCTGCCGATCGATATCGCCGCGAACATCCCCGACCCGCTGCACTCGGCGGTCGCGGACGAGATATTCCGGGTAACCAAAATGGCGGACATGAAATCGGGTACGCCGCTCTATATCTACAACGGTGAGCAGGAATTCTGGATCCCGGCCGAAGGCGCGCACAATCTTTACCTCGAACAATGCAGGCTCGGGGTGCCCGCGGTCTATCGCAGTGTGCTCGGCGAGCACCTGATCGCGGGCGGGCTCGGCTATCCGGAGGCAATGCTGTGGCTGGATCAACGGCTGCAGGGTGTGCCAGCACCCAATGAGTGCTGACGAATAGCCACCGGCTGGTATGTCGTCAAGGCTGCTGGATAGTCGGTGTTAGCGTTTGCCGCGTTTGCCGCGATCTAAATCGGACGAACCCTTCCCCTCGATGTCGGTTGGGCCAAGTCCGGACCTGCCGCCCCGGCGATGCGACTCTGCCGCGTTTCGGTATTGTGGGCCGGTCCGGGCGAGCTTGACGCCAGGATTCGCGAAAGAGGCAGATGAACGACATCACGACCACCGCGTCCGAACAGGCAATGGCCTTGGTGGGACGGCACTATCGGATGACCGAGCACTACGAGGTAGGGCGCGAGAAGATCCGGGAATTCGCCCGCGCTGTGCACGAGCAGCACCCGGCGCATTGGCACGAGGACGCCGCCGCGGAGCTGGGCTACGACGCCCTGCTCGCGCCGCTGACCTTCACCTCGATCGTGCTGATGTTGATGCAGCGCAACATGTTCGAGTCCGTGCTCAGCGCTTACGACATCGGCCAGGTGCTACAGACCGAACAGTCGATCCAGGTGCATCGCCCGGTGCTGGCCGGCGATCGGCTGCACTGTGTCTCGTATATCGAGTCGTTCCGGCAGTTCGGCGACAAAGACTTCATGGTGACCAAGAACGTGCTCACCAATCAGCACAAGGAACTGCTGCAGGTCGCGACCTCCACCGCGGTCGCGCAGACCGGCGTGGAAATAGCCACCGACCTGCGGACCGCGGTCGAGGGCGTGATCATGAGCGGGCAGTCGGCGGCCGACCGCAACGACGCGGCGGCACAGCGGGCGTCGCTGGGCGCGGACGCGGGCGTGGTCGAGTGCTTCGACGAACCCGCGCAGGCCGACCCGCTCGACCACCGGCGGACCCCGCGCACCGTGCCGAGCTTCGACGAGCTCGCCGTCGGTATGCAACTGCCGGTGCGTTCGATGCCGCTCTCGCGCGGCGATCTGGTGAATTACGCTGGTGTGTCCGGTGATTCGAATCCGATCCACTTCAGCGATGTGGTCGCGCGCAGTGCGGGCCTGCCCGACGTGGTCTCACACGGGCTGCTCACCATGGGTCTCGGCGCGGGCTACCTGACGTCGTGGCTGGGCGATCCCGCCGCCGTCACCAATTATGGCGTGCGGTTCGCCGGTTTCGCGCCGGTCGCGGCGACCAAGGCGAGCGAGATCGAGTTCCGCGGCAAGATCAAGTCGCTCGACCCCGAGCGGCGGATGGCTACCGTCGCGCTCACCGCGACCTGCGACGGCCGGAAGCTGTTCGGCCGCGCGACGGCGGACGTCGCACTGCGCTGAGTTGTCGCGCTGAGGCAGTGCTGCCGCCGAGATTTCGCGTTCTGGGCGGGCACTGTACCGGCGGTCCGAAACCGACACAGGGTCTTTGGTCAGTAGAAACCGACAAGGTTCGCATGGCAAACTTTAGGAATGCGTCCCTCGGAGGCTCGACAGCCGGCTGAATCCCCGCTCCTGCGCGGGGTGAGTCCGGCGGGCGGGCCCACCGTATTGCGGATGATGCTCGGCAGCCGCCTGCGCAAACTTCGCGAGAACTGCGGGATGAGCCGCGAGGACGCGGGCGAGGCGATTCGCGGCTCGCACTCGAAGATCAGCAGGCTCGAGCTCGGCCGCACCGGTTTCCGGGTGCGCGACCTGGTCGATCTGCTCGACCTCTACCGGGTCACCGATCCGACCGAGCGCGAGGAATATCTGGAACTGGCGCGGCAGGGCAACGAGTCGGGCTGGTGGCACCGCGACAACGACTGGCTGCCCAAGTGGTACGACACCTATCTCGGCCTGGAACAGGCGGCCACGCTGGTCCGCGCTTACGAACCGAGGGCGGTGCCGGAGCTGCTGCAGACGCCGGAGTACGCCCGCGCGCTGCTGTCGCTGGCCCATTCGGGCGAGCCGCAGCCCTCGATCGAGCGGCGGGTCGCGCTGCGGATGCGCCGCCAAGCGATCCTCGACCGCCCGAATCCGCCGCAGCTGTGGGTGGTCGTCGAGGAGGCGGCGCTGTCCCGCCCGATCGGCGGCTCCACCGTGTGGAACGAGCAGATCGATCACCTGTTGCGGGTGGTCGACAAGAAGAACGTGATCGTGCAGGTGCTCGCCGACCATGTCGGTGGGCCCGCGCTCGCCGACGGCGCGTTCACCATCCTGCGCTTCGCCGAGGCCGATCTGCCCGACATCGTCTACTTGCAGCAGCTCACCAGCGCGCTGTATCTGGACAAGCAGGCCGACCTGGACGCGTATCGCGCTGTGGCGAACCAGCTTTCGGTGCATGCCGCGCCGCCGGAGTACACCGTCTCGCTGCTGAAGGCGCTGCGTCGGCGTCAACCGCCGATCCTCGATCAGCCGACGAGCATCCGCAGGGCCTGACTCTGCCGGTAGGCCACCATGATTCGGCTCGGCCGAATTGGGCATTTCGATAGACGAGACGAATGCTCGTATCGCGCTGAGTGCGGACCCGCCTGGTTCTGAGTGACCCCGACACGGCCGAACACTGGGCGCGAAGTATTGTCCCAATGGGACAATAAGGTGGTAAACTGAGAACATGAGCGACGATGGTGTCGATCTCGATGGCCGTCGGCTGCGCACGAGGCGCAGCCGGGAAGCGTTGTCGCGTGCGGCCTTCGACCTGCTTACCGAGCGCGGATTCGGCGCCGTGGCGGTCGAGGACATCGCGGTGCGGGCCGGGGTCACCCGGCGTACCTTCAGTCGCCATTTCACGTCCATCGCGGAGGCCGTCCTCGGCGATGTCGACCAGGACGTTCACCTGTTCAACGAGGCGCTGTGCCGCCGACCGCCGCACGAATCGCCGCTGCTCGCGTACCGCAATGCCGTCCACGATTGGTTCGAGGTCGAATACGGCGGCGAACGCGCCACGCTGCTGGCCCGGCGGTGGACGCTGTTCCAGCGTTTCGAGGACGAACCCGAGCTTTTCGCCGGATATCAGCGCATCCGCATCGAAGGTCAGCGAGAATCAGTGCGGATCATCGCCGCCCGGCTCGACGTCGACCCGGAGCTGGACCTGCGCCCCGCCACCGCGGTGGCCGCCGGCGCGGGCCTGCTCATCTCCGCGCTGCAAACCTGGGCCGCCGGCGACGATCCGAGCGCCCTACCCGACCTCATCGAGGATTATTTCGCCACACTCGTCGCACTCACCACCGAGTTCCGGACCGAGGAGTCACCGTCATGACCACAGGGTCGGTGAATATGTATCGCAGGACCTGCCGCCGCGTCGGGCTGGATCGAAACCCGATGCGCCGCAGAGAAGATCGCGTGCAGACCGTGGTCGCCGCGACGCTGGCGCTGGTGTTCCTGATAATCGTGCCGGTACTGGTGCTGGTGGTGGGCGTTCGGGTCTATCACACGGAAACCGCTGTGGTGCAAGCGAAGACGGCGCAGCTGCACCAGGTCGACGCGACGGTGATCGAGACCGGGAAGGCACCGCTGTACGCGCCGATCATGCCGACCAAGGTGCAGTGGAAGGATGCCGACGGCGTCGCGCACATCGAGGACTATCAATCCACCACGGTCGTGCAACCCGGTCAGGCCGTGACCATTTGGCTCAACGGTGCCGACAAGATCGTCGAGCCGCCGTCGGGCACCCAGGCGCTCAGCAAGGCGGTGCTGCTCACCTCCGGCGCCCTGTTCGGCGTGCTGCTCGCGGTGGTGGCCTGCTACTTCGCGCTGCGCCGCAGCCTCGACCGCAAGCGCCTGCGGATGTGGGAAATGGAATGGGCCACCGCGGATCTGCGCTGGGGCAGCCACAGCTGAAGGAGAGTGCGACGCGCCCGCCGGCGAGGGTAGGGTTCAGGTCCGGCGGGCACGTCGCGTGCCAGGGTCGCGGCGAACGACGGCCGGGCACGGCTCGACGTTAGGGTATCCAGCCCGAAACCGTTGGGCAAGAACATGATCACCGGACACGCCACGATCTGAGCCCCGGTTGCGTTGTGACCCAACACAACCGGTCGCGCGATTACACCGGCAGCAGGCTGTGCTTGCGCGGATTCGGCTTGGCGATGTCCTTCTCGCGCAGCAACCGCAGCGCCTTACGGATCTCCAGCCGCGTCTGAGCGGGCTCGATGACCGCGTCGATGTAGCCGCGTTCGGCGGCGATCCACGGGGTCGCCATGGTGGCGTTGTAGAAATCGATCATCTGCTGCCGCACCGCGGCGCGCTGATCGACCGGGGCCGCCTCGAGCTGTTTGCGGCCGACGATGCCGACCATGCTCTCGGCGCCCATCACCGCGATGCGGGCGGTCGGCCAGGCCAGGCTGATGTCGGCGCCGAGCTGCTTGCAGCCCATCACCGCGTAGCCGCCGCCATAGGCCTTGCGGGTCACGATGGTCACCATCGGCACGGTCGCCTCGATCACCGCGCGGAAGAAACGCCCGCCGCGCTTGATGACGCCGTTGCGTTCTTCCTCGATACCCGGCAGCACGCCCGGGGTATCGACCACGAAGATGATGGGCAGGCCGTAGGCGTCGCAGAGCCGGATGAAGTGCGTCGCCTTGTCCGAGGCCTGTGCGTCCAGCGCGCCTCCGAGCGCCTGCGGCTGATTGGCGACGACGCCGACGCTGCGGCCGTCGACCCTGGCGAAGCCGGTGATCAGATTCTGCGCGGTGCCCGCGCCCATCTCGTGGAAGTCGCCGTCGTCGAAGATCCGGAGCAGGATCTCGTGCATGTCGTAGCCGACCTTGTCGGAATCCGGGATGATCGAATTCAGTTCCAGGTCATGGCTGGTCAGCTCCGGCTCCAGGCCGGGATTCACCACCGGCGGCTGCTCCAGGCAGCTAGAGGGCAAATAGCTCAGGTAGTTGCGCACCCAGTCGAAGGCGGCCTGCTCGTCGGGCGCGACATGGTGGACCGTGCCATTGCGGGTGAGTGCGGCGGCGCCGCCGAGCTCTTCCGCGCTCACGTCGGCGCCGGTCACCTCCCTGGTGACCTCCGGTCCGGTGACGAACATGTACGACTTCTCGGTGGCGACCAGTACGTCCATGTTGACCGGCCCGTACACCGAACCGGCCGCGCACTTGCCGAGCATCACGGCCACCTGCGGCACGTAGCCGGACATGTCGCCCTGGCGGCGGCACATCAGCGCGTACCAGGCCAGCGAGGTCACCGCGTCTTGGATGCGGGCGCCGCCGGAGTCGTTGATCGCCACCACCGGGCAGGCATTCTCGTACGCGAACTCCATGGCGGCGGCGACCTTGCGGCCGAACATTTCGCCGACCGAGCCGCCGTGCACGGTCTGGTCGTGCGCGATCACCACGACGGGCCGGTTGTCGATGCGGCCGCGGCCGGTGACCACGCCGTCGCCGTACATGGCGCCGGGTTGGGCCGACTGACGCATCAGCGCGCCGATCTCGACGAAGCTGCCTGGATCGAGTAGCGCGCGCACGCGTTCCCGCGCGCTCGGGATGCCTTTTTTCTTGCGCTTCGCGATGCCGACCTCGCCGGCGGGTTCCTCAGCAAGCTCCAGGATCCCCCGCAGCTCTTCCAGCTTCTCTCGCGTACCGGTCATGTGGTGTGCCATTGCCCTTCGAAAACTCTGCAGCGTCGCCGTATGTGGGGGCGCAGCGCTCGATGTTAACCGTGGTGAGAGCTACTGCACAGTTGTTCGTCACATCTCATGGGAGAGCTCACGGGTTCGGCCGGGGCGCTCATTGTCGATGTGACAGCCCGCGCTGCCAGTGAAGGAGCGCGGTGTTTGTGCAACTTACCAGTCGGCGGGCGACGCGCCGAGGACAGCTCCCGAGGATCGCCGAGGTGTCTATTCGGCGGCGGGCAGGTGGCGTTAAGGTGACGTCGACGCAGCGCCGGAATGCGCGGTCGGCGCTGCGTCACAAATAATTTGGCGGGTCCGGGGGTCGCGCCGAAGTGAAAATCAATCTGCGCCGAATGCGCCTTTTCCGTCGGAATATTTCTCGTATGGGACGGTTGACGCAGCGAAAATCACTCCGAGGCTTGTGATTTCGCCCAATCGATGACGTGATCACTGATGACTTACCCGATTTCGTGATCGTATCCCGATTCGATCACGATTCGGCGCTAGCCTTTGGCAGTCATGACGGCAATGCGGATGAGTTCGAGTTCCGAGAGTCTGGCGTCGAAACTTCTCGACTACCTGGCGCCACGGGCGGGTAGCGCGCCACCCGGTGACGTCGCGGCCATCACCAGGGATTGCGTTGCGGCGGCCGTCGAGTTGCTGGCACCGCGCAAGCGTTCCCGAGTAGCCGAGCCACCGGAAATCGCCGGGGCCGCAACGCGTTGGGCGCGCGAGGGTGTGTCGCTGGAAACCGTGCTCGCCGCCTATCATGACGAAATTCGCTCCGGCCTGGAATTCGTCGCGGCACATACCGAAGGCGACGACGTGGTCGCCGGGGCACAGTTGATCTTGCGGGTGCTGGAAATGGTGACGGTCACGTCGTCGACCGCTTATGTCGACGAACATCGCCTGGTGGCAAGGGAACACCAGACCGCGGCGCAGACCCTGGTGTCCGCGCTGCTCGGTGGCCATGCGGTCGGCGAACTGGTGAGCGAGACCGGGATCGCCGTGGCGCCGGCGTATCAGGTGGTGGCGCTCAGCATTCCGGCCCATCCCGACGAGCGAAGACCGGGTGCGGGCGCGGCGGCGGCCCGGCGCAAGCTGCGCCGGGTGCAGGCCGCGCTGGCCGATCCGCTCGGCTCCCGCGCGTTATCGCTGCTGTCCGCGGCGGGGGGCACCGTGCTCGTACCGTCCGACGTGCGGCCCGTGCGCATCGGCGCGCCCGCGATGACCGCCGACGTGCTCGCCATGCTGACCGAGGCCGCCGAGGTACCGCTGACCGCCGTGCTGGCCACCGGCACCACCGCGCGGATCCCGGAACTCGCCGCCCGCACCCACGACCTGCTCGACCGCATCCGTGCTGCGGGCAGGCCGCCGGGTCTCTATCGGGTGGCGGACCCGCAGGAGACGACCGATTGTGATCCGGCTCAGCAGGTCAAGATTCCCGCCGTTACGTCGACCGATGATCGCGAAATCGAACGTTCTGCGTGAACGGCGAAATGATCGAAAAATGAGGTGAGACAAGAACAGTCGCTGATCAACGGTACGTAGATTGACGCAAATGTCATTGAATCGCGGGCGGTCGACGGCCGTCGCAGCCGGCCGGGTGTCGAATTCGCCGCGCTGCCCGCGCCGAGCATAAGGAGCACGTGTGACCACTGCGCTGACCGATCGCGATATTCTCCGCGAGCTCGAACCCGTCGCCGAACGTTTGCTCAACGACCACCTGCGCAAAGCTAGGGACTGGAATCCGCACGACTATGTGCCGTGGGACGACGGCCGCAATTTCGCCGCCATGGGCGGAATGGATTGGGAGCCCGGTCAATCGAAGCTGACCGAGGTGGCCAGGACCGCGATGGTGACGAACCTGCTCACCGAGGACAATCTGCCGTCCTATCACCGGGAGATCTCGGATTCGTTCTCCCTGGACGGCGTGTGGGGTACCTGGGTCGGGCGCTGGACCGCCGAGGAGAACCGCCACGCCATCGTCATGCGCGACTATTTGGTGGTGACCCGCGCGGTGGATCCGGTACTGCTGGAACAGGCCAGGATGGCGCAGATGACCACGGGTGTCGCGAAACCGGTGCCGGGGCCACAGTTTCTGCGTTCGGTCAGTTATGTGACGCTGCAGGAATTGGCTACCAGAATCAGTCATCGGAACACCGGAACCGCGTGCGACGAACCCATCGCCGAGCGTATGCTCCAACGGATCGCCGCCGACGAGAACCTGCACATGATCTTTTATCGCAACCTCAGTGCCGCCGCTCTGGACCTGATGCCGAACGAGATGCTGCGTGCCATCACCGACATCGTCACGCGCTTCCAGATGCCGGGTCTCACCCAGCCGAACTTCCGCCGCAACGCGGTCGTGCTCGCCAAACACGGCATCTACGACCTACGCCAGCACCTCGATGTGGTGGTCCGGCCGGTGCTGCGAGCGTGGCATGTGTTCGAGCGCACCGACCTATCCGGCGACGGCGAGCGTGCCCGCGAAGAGCTCAGCGCCTACCTCGACGAATTGGCCGAGAAGGCAACCAGATTCGAGGATCAACGGGAACGGGTGGCGGCCAGGCAGGCAGCACGAGCCGCCGCAGCGCAATGAGACTCCGGGGCTCGATCACCGTGGCGGCGATGACTGTGATCGCCGCGACGGTCGCTGTGCCCGCGGCGGCGGACCCTCCCGGCGTGCCGACCGGGTCGCCGCCCGCCGTCGACCCGGCGATGACCCGGACCGGGCTGATCTCGATCGAGAGCGCGGGCCCGCACCGCGATCACCTGCGGATCGCCTCGGCGGCCATGCGGCGGATCATCGAGGTCGACGTGCTGCGCGGCACCGGTTCGGGCCCACGCCCGACGCTGTATCTGCTCGACGGTGTCGACGGCGAAACCACCTCGGGCTGGCTCAGCAAGGGCGGCGCGGCGGAGTTCTTCGCCGACAAGCCGGTGGACGTGGTACTGACCAGCGGCGGCACCGGCAGCATGTACAGCGACTGGGACCGCCACGACGCCACCCTCGGCCTCAACCGCTGGGAAACCTTCCTCACCGAAGAACTCCCGCCGATCGTCGAATCGCTCCTGAAGTCCAGCGGCCGCCGCGCCATCGCCGGCGTCTCGATGGGCGCGCAGGCGGCAATGATGCTGGCCCAACGACATCCCGGGCGCTATCGCGCGGTGGCAGGCATGAGCGGGTGCTATTCCACCGCCGACCCGCTCGGCCACGCCGTCACCACGATCACCGTCGCCTCGCGCGGCGGCAACGTCGAGAACCTCTGGGGCCCACCGACTTCACCCGAATGGGCAGAGCACGACAGCCTGCTCGGCGCGGAGGCGCTGCGCGGCACCGCCATCTACCTCTCTGCCGCCACCGGCGTGCCGACCGGCACCGACCTGGTAGCCATCGCGCAGTCACCGACGGTCGTCGAAGCGCTGCGCCTGGCCGGCGGCGGTGCCGCACTGGAGGCAGGCGCCCGCGCGTGCACCGAACGTTTCGCCGGACGACTGAACGACCTGAACATCCCCGCCACCGTCGAATACGACGCCGCAGGCATGCACTCCTGGCCAGACTTCGAGGCAGAACTACCGCGAGCCTGGTCAGTACTGGCGAAGGCACTAGAACTGCCATCACCGAAGTGACCCCCGATGTCCGCCACCCACCGCGCTACCGAGATCTGCCCGGCGAACGGCAAAGAAGCCCCTCCCGCGCAAGAGTTATGCAGCCGCGCACGAAGTTGCTAGCAATACCGTGCGCGGCCGCACAATTCATGCGCGGCAACCATCGCCGGATCACCCGAGGGGCATGGTGGCGGGAAGGTGCGAGGCGGGTTCAAAGGGGTCGCCAGCATGTTTCGTTGATCATGAGCGGGACCGCTGTTGGCAAGATCGGCGCTCTCTGGCGGGTGCCGATCTTGGTGGTGGGGGGGGGAGTGATTGGGGCCGCATCGTGGAATCTCGGCGGGGGTGTTGCGTTGATACAAATATGACCTCGGCACTTTCCTCCGTTCGGTTCTCCATCCTGGACCGCTCCCGCGTTCGGCGTGGGCAGAGTCATCCCTCGGCGCTGCGGGAGACGGTCGAGTTCGCGCGGCTGGCCGAGGAGTGGGGGTATCACCGGTTCTGGGTGTCCGAGCATCACAGTGTGCCTGGTGTGGCGGGGTCGGCGCCGACGGTGCTGGCTGCGGCCGCTGCTGCGGCGACCGAGCGGATCCGGATCGGGACCGGCGGGGTGATGTTGCCGAATCATCAGCCGCTGATCGTCGCCGAACAGTTCGGCGTGCTGGAATCGCTGTATCCGGGGCGCATCGACATGGGGCTCGGCAGGTCGGTCGGCTTCACCGACGGGGTGCGTCGCGCGCTCGGTCACGACAAGCGTGACGCGGAGGACTTCGACGCCCAGCTGACCGAACTGCTCGACTACTTCGACCACGGCCGCAACGGTGTGCACGGCTGGCCGGCCGAGGGCCTGCGGGTTCCGGCGTTTCTGCTGGCGACCGGGTCGGGTGCGGAGCGGGCCGCGCGGTTCGGGCTGCCGCTGGTCATCGCGGCGGTGGGCGGGCAGGACCGGATGGTCGAGGCGATCGAGCGCTACCGTGCCGGGTTCACCGCCACCGCGTGGGGTGCTGAGCCGTACGTAGTGGTGTCGGGATCGGTCGTGATCGCCGATACCACCGAGGCGGCGCACCGGCTGCTGTTGCCGGAGGCATGGTCGAACGCGTATTCGCGGACTCGCGGCGAATTCCCGACGCTGATCCCGCCTGCGGAGATCGAGGCGCTGACCATGACCGAACGGGAGCGGCGGATCTTCGAGGAGTCGTTGTTCGGTCACGTGCACGGGACCGAGGACGAGGTCGCCGATCAGCTGGAGCGATTGGTCACCAGCACCGGTGCCGACGAAATACTGGTGCACACGAGCACTTACGATCGCGCGGCGCGGCTGGAGTCACATCGTCGGCTCGCGCGATTGACCGGGCTGCTCGGCACTGCGGAGGCCAGTCGTTCAGTCATCGGCCAGTGACAGGTCAATCGGTAAGGGAGAAGCGGATTTCCGCTGCGGCGTAGCCGAAGAGCCTGCGTCCGTCCGATCGTGCGTCGATCGCGATGGTGGCGCGGCGACGGCGCGGATCGAGCGAGGTCACCCGGCCGGTGAACTCGATCGCGCTCGTCGCGAGCGGCGGGATCCGCAGGTAATGGGTGTAATGCGCGAACTGCGCGCGAAACCTGGTGACCGCGGCTGGATCACCGAGCCAGGAGCTCAGAAATGCTGTTGCCATACCGAGTTTCAGCATTCCGGGCGCGACCGCCGACGGCAATCCGCTCATCGCACTGGCGTCGGTGCACACGACGGGATCGATGTCGCCCAGCACAGCGGCGTAATTCATCAGGTCACCGTGGGATAGTCGCACGGTGCGAATCGGCAGCGCGGTGCCGACCGTGAGCACATCGAAATCGACAGTGGTGCAAGGCATCCGGCTCTCACAGGGTGGGACAGCTGGGTCCCTGACTGTGTGCGCAGCGCGCGGCTGAACGGGGGAGTAGCCCCGGAGCGTGACGGTGCGGACGGTTTCGGCCAGCCGCGGATCGGCGCGGCTCGTCCTGGCGAGCAGGGCGGTCGAACCGGTCTGGACCGTCGCGCCGTGCTGATCGATGAGCACGCTCTTGATCGCCAGTACGTCGTAATCGGCGAAATTGCGGACGGATTCGACATAGATATCGCAGGTCAGCCGGTCGTCCGCGAGCAATGGCCGACCGATGTCGAGCACTTGATCGGCGTGCAGAATCCGGGTGGACCGATAGCCGGTGCACACGGTGTCCAGAATTTCGCGCTGCACCTGGTTCAGGATGATCGAGGAGAACGTGGCCGGTGCGACTAGCCCGGCGAAACCGAGATCGGCGGCCGCCCCCTCGCTCCAATGCGCCGGGTGATAATCCTGGACGGCGCGGGCGAATTCGCGAATCTTCTCCCGAGCTATCGTATAGGGCGTCGTAGAACGATATCGACCGTCGACCAGTGCCCTGACCTGATCGGACGGATTCACCGAAATGTCGCGCATAATTACTCCTTTCGCAAACCGGGCCAGAATTGCCAAGTGAGCTGAGGTCTAGTGGGAGACACGTGCCGTTGTGCACCGCCCGAAAACCCGGCGATCGCACTGTGACTATTCCTCACCGAGTTGTTTCCCGGGCCTGGACTGTGCCGTTTAACTAACCGCGACAGCGGCTTTGGTGAGCTGTCCAGTAACCGCGTCGACCGGGAGGTAATCGAGCCGCTCGGTTTTAGCGTTGGCGCAGTTTCAGTGCCGGTTACCGGCATACCTCGGCACTGTCACTCGAATTCTGTGCTCGACGTAGGAAGGCATGCAATGAAACGAAGTACCTCCGGTCGACCGTCGCTCGCGGCGGCGGTGCTGCTGGGCGTCTCGGTGCTGGTCATGGGCATCGCCGGGCCCGGCGCGAACGCCGACCCCGCGCCGACCGAGCAGTCACTGGCCGACTACATCGCGGCGGGACGCACGGCGGCACCGGTCGCCGATTCCGGCAGCGCGTCCGGCTCGGCCTGCAATTCCGGCAGCGGCGCCGGATCGGGCAACGGCTCCGGCAACTGCTACGGCGGTTCCGGCAGCAGCTCCGGGCTGTCCGGCGGATACGCCAGCGACACAGTCGGTTACGGCCCGCCGATGACCTCCTGGCTGGCCGCCTTCGGTTACGGCCTGCTGAATCCGGATGCCGCACCGCCCGGCGCCAACGATTGGCACTGCAAGCCGACCGCCGCGCATCCACGCCCGGTCGTGCTGCTGCACGGCACCTGGATGAACGCCTACAACGGCTACGCGTACATGGGTCAGCCGATCAAGGACGCGGGCTTCTGCACCTTCACCTTCAACTACGGCCGGTCCAACCTGATCCAGGGTGGCGGCCTCGGCTCGGTGCTGCCCGGTGTGATGGGCACCGGTTACATCCAGGACTCCGCGGCGCAACTGGCCACCTTCGTCGACCGGGTGCTCGCCGCCACCGGTTCCGCGGAGGTCGACATCGTGGCGCACTCGCAGGGTGGCGCGATGGCGAACTGGTACACCAAGTTCAACGGTGGCGCGGAGAAGGTGAAGAGCCTGGTCACCTTCGGTGCCACGAATCACGGCACGTCGCTGGACGGCATCGGCGCGCTGGGCCGGGCGATCAACAACTTCGGCATCGACATCCTCGGTTTCATCGAGATATTCGTCGGCCACGCCGGTATTCAGCAGACCATCGGCTCCGATTTCGTCAACAAGCTGAATGCCAACGGCGACACCGTTCCCGGCGTCGATTACACGATTGTCGGCACCCGCTATGACGAAGTCACCAATCCCTACGACCTGACTTTCCTGAGGCCGGGACCTGGCGCGTCGGTGCAGAACATCACTCTGCAGGACGGCTGCGAACAAGATGTTTCGGACCATTTGACAATGATGTACTCGCCTCGGGCCCTGTCCATCGCGCTGCGCGCCCTTGACCCGGCCGGCCACCCGAACCTGGACTGCACATTCAACCCGTGGGTGATCGGCGGTGGTGGCGGGCTGTAGCACCCGAAGAGCACGTGCATCTCGGTAAGCAGGCGAAACCCTAACTCCCCAAGCCTGTTTCAGCAGATGCACCGTCACGCTACCAGCGTGCGCAGCACGGCACCTCAACCCCGCCCGCTGTGCTGCGCACCCGGTCCGAGCCGTGGCGACAGTGCCCATCGAGCGGCGACCGCACGCGCCGCCCGGTGGGCACTGTGCTTTTCATCGAATCTGTAAGAGGTTTACCGAATCTGGATGAAATTTACGAGCCATTGGTGACGTGGTTATATCCGCTCCATGATTCGCTGTTTGCCTGTAGGTCGCACCGTCCGGCACGAGTTTGTGCAGCGGAAAAGCTTCACCTCCCGAGTGCTGCGCGCGACGCAGGAAGGCGTACCCATGAAACGAAGGACCTCCAGCCGATCATCGATCGCGGCGGTACTGGTCGGCGTGACCGCGCTGGTCCTCGGCGTCGCGGGCACGGGCGCGAACGCCGCACCGCCGGACGAGTCGATCGAACAGCTCATCGCCGACCGTATCGGGCGCGGTGCCGCGGTCGCCGATTACGGTTTCAGCGCGGGCCTCTCCGGTGGATTCGCCAGTGACACAGCGGGTTCCGGCCCGGTGCTGCCCGCGTGGCTGGCCGCCTTCGGCTACGGCCTGCTGAACCCGGACGCCGCGCCGCCCGGCGCCAACGACTGGAACTGCAAGCCGACCGCCGAACATCGGCGCCCGGTGGTGCTGCTGCACGGCACCTGGATGAACGCCTACAACAGCTTCGCGTTCATGAGTCAGCCGATCAAGGACGCGGGCTTCTGCACCTTCGCGTTCAACTACGGTCGGTCCAACCCGGTGCAGGGCGGCGGCATCCCGCCGGTGCTGCCCGGCGTGATGGGTACCGGCAATATCGAGGACTCGGCCAAGCAGCTCGGCACCTTCGTCGACCGGGTGCTCGCGGCCACCGGCGCACCCGCCGTGGACATCATCGGCTACTCGCAGGGCGGCGCGATGGCGAACTGGTACACCAAGTTCGAGGGCGGCGCGGACAAGGTGCAGCACCTGATCACCTTCGGCGCGACGCATCACGGCTCCACCATTGACGGCATCGCCGCATTGGGCAGGGCCATCAACAACATCGGTGTCGACGTGGTCGGCGCAAGCTCGATCGTCGTCGGGCACGCCGTGGCCGAACAAACCATCGGCTCGGACTTCGTCAATCAACTGAATGCCAACGGCGACACCATTCCCGGCATCGACTACACGGTCGTCGGCACCCGCTACGACGAGATCATGACCCCCTACAACCTGACCTTCCTCCGGCCGACCCGCGGCGCCTCCGTCCAGAACATCACCCTCCAGGACGGCTGCGAAACAGATCTGTCCGACCATCAAACCCTGATGTACTCGCCCCGCGCCCTGTCCATCGCGCTGCGCGCGCTCGACCCCGCAGGCCACCCGAACCTGGCCTGCACCTTCAACCCGTGGCTGATCGGCGGTGGCGGGCATCTCTGACGCTCCGCAAGCGTCCGCGCTGTCAGCGCGGTTCGAGTTGTGGATCGATCTCCCGGAACCACTGCTCGGCAGACGCTTTGTCCTTGAAGCCGGGGACCTCGATCACGGTCGCGATGGTGGTCTGCATCCACCGGAGCACCCACGATCCGGTCGAATCCTGCTCCGCGACATAGCGTCCCAGTGCAGCGCCGGTCGCGGGCCAAGAATTCGGATAGGTCGAAGCGACGTCGCGAGCAGCGTCGTTGTCGGTGTACTTGACGGCCGTCAGTGGCTTGCCATCACCTGTGGCGCAGGTGAATGCGGCGATCGCGGCATGCGGCACGCTGACCCGCCTGCAGCTGCCGGGGTCGGTGATCGCGTGCGGTAAGTCGATGCCGATGGTGCGGTTCGGTGTCGATTCGACTGTCGAATTCGGCGGCGGCGCAACTGGTTCGGCGGGCTCGGCGGGTGTCGTATGCATGAGCAGCGCGACGGTCGCGGACAGGGCGGTCAGACCGCCGACCACCGCCCCGGCGATCGGCAGTAGCGTCGACCACTCCAACGGTTTCATGAGTCCCACCTTTCGCTGTACCGGCCGTCGGCGGTGTCGGTGGCCCAGACCGTGACGTCGGCCGGTCGGAGCACCCGGTGCTGTTGATCCTGCCAACCGATGCGTGGCGTCTTCGCGACCCGGCCGATCGCGCTGACGCGATCGGTCGGCACCGTCCCGACCTGCACATGTCGGTTGGGATCGACGGGCTCGTCTTCGACCGGTTGGAAGTACGAAACCCCGACGCTGTCGAGTTCACGCCAGATGTGCAAGCGGGCCTCTCGGATACCCTGGCTCAGGTCGTAGGCGCGGATCAGCCCGTCGATCAGGCCGGCTTTTTCACTACGCAGGCGCGCGACGAGTTCCTCCTGTTGCCGGAGCGCGGTGGACTCGACAGCAGGCAGCGGTCGATACGGTTCGTCGTTCGAATCCCATTGCTGTTCCCGGCGTTCCAGTACGCGCAGGCAATAGCCGAGTGCTATGCAGCCGACCGCGATCAGCAACGCCATCGCGAGCCGGAAGAAGATTTCGGCCATTACGCCCGCCCCCGGTCGAGGCGAAGGAGCAGCGCGCCGAACGGCGTGGTCAGTTCCATACGCCCGCCCCGCTCAAGATCCAGCGCGCGGGATCGAGACACCGAAACGGTGATATCCCGCCCTCGTGCACCTGCTCGCCCGATGGCAATGCACCGAGCGCCGACACGGCGAAGAATCGCGCGGGCAGCCGGGCGCCGGTGTGTGGTGTGTCGACGGCATCAATGATCGATTTCGCGCCGAGTTTCACCAGCAGACTCCGGACTTCGGCGTCGACGAGCTCGCCGTCGTCATTGTCGTACGGCCCGCGGATCAGGCTCGGGTCACGGGAGAATCCCGCGCCTGGATTGCCCATGATGGAGCTCCAATCGGTACCTACCACATTCTTCAACTCGTGCATCGCGTCGAATTTCGACAACACCACCGCCAGTTTCGGGTCGCGCCGGCCGATCATCGAGAGCACCGTCTGCAGCACGGTGATCGGCGCCACTTCCTGGGCCTCCTGGGCTGGAATAAGGTCTCGAAGCTGACCGGCGATGCTCGGCACCTTGAGCGGATCGAACATGTAGACGACGCCGTCCGCGTTGCCGAAGAATTCGGTCCAGGTCTGGCCGATGTTGCGCTGATTCTGCAGGTCCTCGCCCGCGACGTCGCGAATGACGAGGTACTGCTTTCTGTCGTTCCAGTGCCCGAGACGAAAGACCAGCGGATCACGCTGAAAGGGGGCGGCAGTGTCGATACTGGCGGTCGGCGGCAACATCTTTCGCTGCAGATACAGGGTTTGCTCGTAGTGCTGGTGATAGATGTCGGCCGTACGTTGGTCGTTCGGCTCGACCACGCAGCCGATCCGTTCGCCCAGCAGCTGCAGCGTCTTGATCAGCACGGCGACATAGACGGTCTTGCCGGTATCCCGCGCGCCTGCCATGGCGATACAGGTTGTTCGGCTGTCGCGCCAGCCGTCGGGTATCCGGTAATGGCAGGACGGGCACACCTCCACCACCTGCGACCCGACCTGAGCCGCGGCCGCGGCGCGGGACGGAATCAGCACCGCGTTGTTCCGCTCCCTTTTCAACTCGGACGCCACCATGCGGCGCGACTCGACGGGTGTCCGGTAGTAGCTCGACGCGACCGGGTCGGTTTCGGCGTTACCGCTGGTTGCCATCCAGGTGATGCGTTCCGGGGTGAGTGCGTTGAAACACAATGGGCATCGGATCACCGCTCCATCTCCTTGTCTTCGGTGGTGAGTGCGGCGAGTAACCCGCGGACGACGGTCCGTAGCACCGGCTCGTGGCTGTCGGCGTCGGGCAAATTCCTCAGGTCGCCGGGATCGATCGGGGTGTACCCGGTCGCCCGGGGCGCGGGTGTGCCGTGCGTGAGGACGAGATGGCGTAGACCTCGCCCCGCGCCCCTGTCGAGCGGTGGGGTATCGGTGATCACCAGAACCACGTGATGCTGGTTGTGCGGCAACAGATCTAATGTCGTCAAGCCGATGCCCGTACCCATGTCACGCAGCATCGCCTCGATCCGTTCGGCGAGCTCGCCGATCGGGTGCACGTCGACGGGAAGCGTTGTCGGTCCGAGGATGTCGACGCTGCGCAGGTCGCAGGAGGCGGCCTCGGCCACGCCGGTGACCAGCTCGGTGAGCACCGCGATGGAGCCGTCGCTGATCCTCGGCATCATGGATGCGGTCGTGTCGATCGCGAGACTGACGTCGGTCGCCGAAATACGCGGCGCCTGCTCGGAACCGAGTAGCTCGTGCGCCGCGCTGCAGGCCGCGCGGGCAAGCGGGCCGAGCTCGTCGGGCAGCCGCACACTGACCTCGATCTGGTTTCCGGCAGGCCGCAGCCGCGCCAGTTCCGCTCGATACAGCCCGCTCACGTCCTGCTGGACCACCTCGACTCGGAGCGAATCCGCGTTGCTTGCGCCACCGTCCACCTCGAGGAAGAGCGTCACGGCGGTGCCGTCGCGAAACACCGCGGCGCCGTCGCTCGGGAAAGCCGTGACGGTACTGGGTGATTCGATGTCCGAGACGACGATATGACCCTGATGGACCCGAGCCGCCCACGTCTCGGATCGGTCCGTGCGTTCGACGCTGATCCGGACTCGGCCGCCGGTGCCCTCGGACCGAACCTGTAATTCGCTGTGCGGCAACAGGATCCGATTGCCCTGATCGAGGAAGTAGGTGGTCATTGTCGAACCCCGCTCCGGCAGTTGGCCTTGTGCCACATTCGGGTGAAATGCTCGAAGTCGTGGATCAGGGGGCCCGGCTCGGTGATCCGGGCCCGCAGCTCCCGCTCGACCTCCTCGACGAGCGCTGCCTCGCTTCGCGGCGCGTCCCACAGGTGCGATTTGCGCATGGCCTGCACGGCTATCTCCTCGAAAATCGTTGTCCCGCTCGGCTCTCGCATGAGCAGCAGTGGGTCGTCCGGCGATCGCGCCGCGGACCGCGGCGCCGACGGCGCCGCGAGCACGGCGAGCACGCACACCCAGTGGGCGTCGAGGCTGGCGCGATCGATCAGGGCGAGCAAGGCATCGACGGTGGCCTGCCGGTGCTGGATCGCATAGTTCGCCAGCGCGTCCGCATGGGCCGAGTCGAGCGTCAGCGCGTGGGACGCGGTCGGCCGCTCGGCCTCCTTGGACCGCCACAGGATGTAGGCGATGGCCACATTCGTGTCGAGCGGCGCGGGTAGCCGCGGGTGTGGTCGTTGCCCGTAGTCCGCCAATATCGGCCCCAGCGTATCGATGTCGGACCGACGCAGTCCGCGCCAGTCGATCGTTGCCAGCTTGGCCCAGGTGAGAGCCAGTTCGTCGAGGACATCGTCGCTCGGCGTGCCGATGAGCGGCGTGGACCGGGGACGGCCCGATCCGGCTCGTCTTGTGATACAGCCGATCAGGGCGGTGAGCTCCGTCGACGACCGCGATTCGAGCAGTGACAGCCGGAAGAAACGCGGCGGAATCCTGTTGGGCCACTGCGCATCTACGCGCAACAGCGCATCGACCTCCCACTGCTCATCGGCGAACAGCGGCGTGATGTCGGTGGTGCGCCAACCCTGTGGCGAATCTTCCTCGTAGAGGGCGCGGGACAGGCCGATCGGCATCGCCCACGCCCAGTCGCGTCGGAGCTGCCCGTCGGCGGAGCGGTAGATCCGGAAGACCGAGTCCGATACGAGCTGGCACAGCGGCGTCTCGATCAGGTTCCGGTTGCGGCTCAGCGCATCGAATCCGATGCTGCCGGAACCGATCAGCCACTGCGCGACCGCCCCGGCGAAGCGCTCGCCGAGCGGGCGACCGACAACCGGTTCCGTGGGCAACACTGCGGGAAATACGAACTCCGCACGGACACGTTCGGTAATCGATCCGATCGCGGAGACGAACTCCGGACCATACGTGTGGTCGTACAGGACCGGCCGCAGCGCCCTGACCAGCACGTCACGCATGACCTCGGCGATGTCGCCGCCGAGGAGTCCGGCGTAATCGAGCAGCTCGAGCATTCTGAGCGCGGTGCGGGCCACCTGTGCGCAGTACGCCAAGTCCGCGGCGGCCACCTGCGCGCGATGCGCGAGTGCGTCGACGGCGCCGCGAACCTCGCCGCTGAGATCGGTGGGACCGTGGCCGGCCTCGGGCAGGAGACGCGATTCGTAGCTACGCTGTTCGCGCGCCAGCCACTGCGGATCTTGCAGTGCGCGCGCGACGAAGATCTGGCCGACGAAGTCTCTGGTCACCCCGCCCGGCGAGGCGCCGATGGCGGTGTCGGCCAACGCGTTCCACGCGTCCTCGGCGGTGTAGCCGAGCGCGGGTACCAGCACGCCTGCGACGGATCCGAGCAGCACCAGATCCTGGGTCAGGGACGCGGGTGAGTCGCGGTCGATGATCTGCCGCGCGGCCTCTTTGGCGTCGTGCAGTCGTGGGTTCTCGGCAACCACCATCGCCAGCGGCCAGCTCGGCGCCAGCGAGGTCTCCGGTACTCGCGCCGCGATCGCGTCGACGCGCTGCAGTGCCCGGTCCGCGGTCGCGTAGTCCACCAGCACGGTTTCGGCGAGGGCCGACCAGCCGGTGAGGGGCACGACGGTGCCGCGCTGCGTGTGATGCTCGGATCGGCCGAACTCGCCGGGCTGGACCGGTTGGGTGGCATCGATGAGGACCACCCGGTCACTGTCTTGGATGGCCGCACTGTCGGGTACCGGAACGGCGACGATATGTAAGCCGCTCGTGATCGACGAGGCGACCGAATCCGCGCGGTCGAAGGTGGTCCAGTTCAACCTCGCCGCCGTAGCGGCCGACATGAAATAGCTGACGGCGCCGATCCAGAGCGCGGCGGTGTCGGGATCGTCCACGGCGAGCACGATGCGCGGACCGCCGCGCAGGCTGTGCTCGACCGCGTCGAGCAGAACGCGCAGGACGCCGATGCGCCAGGTCTCGTGGCTGAGCAGAAATTCGAGCACTGTCGACCGGTCGATGGCTCGTCCCGGCCGCGTCCGCTCGAGCGTCGGATCCAGTTCGGCCGCGGCGACATTCGCCTGCCCGAAGGGGGTGAGCCAATCGGGTGAGCGCCACAGATCGATCGGGCGCGCGCCGTTCGCCTGGCCGATGTCTCGGTCGAACAGGATGTGCGCGAACACATTTCCCGGCCTGCCCGCGGCGTCCGCACCCGCGGGAACGGTGTGACAGTAGACGGCCGAGCGGGCGTCGGGGCTTGCATACATCAGTCGCCTCGGCAGCAGCGCGATGTCGTCGGCCGTGGGAAACGAGGGTATCGGCGTCACCGGGTCGAGCTGCGTGGACACCCAGCCGACCAGCGCGGCCTGCTCGCTGTCGGTGAGGTCCGCGGTCTGATCCTTCGGCTGCCAGCCGCTGCGTGCCGCGGCGCCGGTCACCGACGGCGCCGAATACGAGGTGTAGGTGAGCTGACTGAACCGGCCGGTGGTGGCGGGCGCGGCCTGGGCCGGATGTCGGGGAGTCGTCACGTCATCGCTCACGGGACGGTCCGGCGAGGCGAAGAGTGCGCACCGGCGGATCGATGACCGCCAGCACGCGCTGCTGTTCGGGTCGCACGTCGGCGAAGAGGCGAACGTATCCGGCGAGCTCCGTGGCAGGTGCCCGCCAGACGAGATGCGGGTCCCCGCGCCGCAATGCGGACGGAAGAATGCAGTTCATCGGTGCGGATCCGGCGTTCTGGTCGTAGAAGTAGGTGTCGAACCGCCTGCCGTCGTCGATGCTCAACGGCAGTCGTTCCGGATGGTGCACCAGGACGAACGGCGGCGCCGTCGGCCGGTCCAGTTCCGGCAGTAGTTTGATGTACAACCAGCGCTCGCGCCGTTTGAGCTGCGTGGTGAGCACCTCATAGCGCAACCTGAGCAGCCCCGGGTATTCGATACTCGTTACGGCGCCGAGAATTTGGGCCCCACCGGCAAAGGTCACCGGTACCAGGTGCACCGAGCAGCCGAGCGCGGGGAGCGGTTCGGGCAGATGCAACCCGCCGTCACGGCCGTACATATCGCGGTGGATGGTGCCGACGGGGCGTTGCGCCAACGCGGTCTCGACGGGAATGTTGTTGGCCGCCACGAACACTCGGACTTCGTCCGCCTCCGCGGGCCACGCCATGGTGATGAGCTGCTCGTTGCAGCGCTCGATCACTTGTGCACTCGGCATGACGCCTGAGCGGCGGGCCGCCACCACCGTCGTGCCCACTCGGACCTTCCCCTCGTGCGTCGTGACCGGGGTCAAATAGACGAACACCCAGTCCGGCGGCCAGGAAACCTCGGTCATCTGCGAAATGTCCCCGGGGACAGTGGGATTCGGCACGCGGTTCGCGGCGGTCAGCCGCGCGTCGGCGGCGATGTTTTCGCTGGTCAGCCGTTCGGCGGCCAGGACAGACTCGCTGAGGCTCAGCGGTGGTTTGGCCGCGGTGCGGTAGATGTGCACATCGCCGGTCGGCGGGGTCGTCCAGGACAGGTCGAGCCAGGTCTTGGCGCCACTGCCCCGTTCCTGAAAGGCGAGATCGGTGATCTGCCGCAGCTCACCGCGGAAGTCGGCCTCGGCTTCGGTCGCCTCCGACAAAACGGTTCCGTCGCCGATGTCGACCTCGCTGATCGCGCGGTAGAGGTAGACGCCGGGCGGTGCCTCGGTATCGGTGAAGCCGGTGAGATTGCGGCTCGTCGCGAGGATGCGGTGCCGCTCGTCGCCGATGTCGATCATCCCGCGCAGCGGTACCCGGTACACCCGAACCCGGGTGGTGTTGGGCAGCACCGACCACCTGCCGATCACCGAGCCGTGGTCGGGGACGAGCTCGAAACCACTGACCGGCGCGATGATCTGTCCGCGCGCCAGCAGTTCCGGCGCGCTGCGTTCGGCCTGCTCCATCGTGCCGCCGCGATGCCGCCAGACCACCACGAATCGTGCCGCCGCCGTCAACGGCGCCGGGTCGTGTGCCTCGGTCGAGGTGGTCGCCGCGATGAAACGTCCTCGGTCCGGCCGATGCGGCTCGTAGTCGTCACGGGCGGCGACGCGATAGATGACGACGCCGGTGTCGTCGGTGACTTCGTTCTTCCAGTCGAATCGATAGCCGTCGGGTGTGGTCGTGATCGACAGCCGCGCGGCGGCACCGGATCCCCGAACGACGTCGTTGTTCGGGAAGTCGGCATTGCTGAGCACGGATGCTGTGTCCGGCAACGGATCCGGCATCTCGCCGAATTCGCCGTCCGGTGTGTCCGAGGTCGATTGCGCTGCCATTGCCGCGTCGGTGGTCGTTTCGGGTTCTGGAGCGTCGACAGGCGCGTCCACGCGGTCCCGATTGATCAGTACGGCAAGAAATTGCGCGGCCCACCGCGCGGACAGCGGCAGGTTCTCCTCGATACCCGCCACACTCGTTTTACCCGAGCGGAGGACCTGCGTGAGGTGGGTGTCCTTGATCGTGTCTGCCTCGAGGTTTTCTCGGCGGACCTGCTCGTCGCGCCACTCGCGCAGATCGTCGAGGACCCTCTCGTCGAGAGATGTCACGTCGGCTTCCTCCTTCAGAAGATCGGTGCGGTCGGTTCGGACACCGGGGGCGAAGGCGTCACTGGCCCAACGAGATCGAGCTCGTCGAACGACACCCCGTCGCTGAACTGTGTGGTCACCGCGATCCAGCCCAGATCCTTGTCGACGAAGTCGATCGCGGATTTGTCGGTGACTTTCGTCTTCCCGCGTGCCACCGCGGGGTCGGTGAACAGCGCGGTGTCGAAGTGACCGCCATCGGCCGCGTCGATATCACCGACGCCCGCGCGGAAATGCTCGACCGACACCAGTTGCGGCACACCGTGTTCGAAGTACTCGACGTCACGAATCATCCGATCCCGTGCGGTGCCCGGGCTCAGCTCACGCAGCGCGGTCTGCCACATGGCCGACGAGCCGGTCGCGGGCACGCCCCCGCGGGTGAGCTGCTCGGCCCAGATATCAAGCGCCGAGCCCGAGCCCGCGCCCTGTTGGGACAGGATCAGCTCGGGTTTGCGCCGGATATCGCGCGCGGTCGGGCCGAGCTGCTCACCCACCGAGCCGATGATCTGCTCCCACGGCGCCGACATCCAGCCGACCTGGAACAGACCCGCCCGCAGATCGGCCGCGACCTCATCCACCTGCCGATCGTCGGGCCGGGCCGACCCGACCGCGGTCTTGCGGGGCAATCCCCACCGAATCCGCGCGGCGTGGTCGGTCGGGGTGCCGGTGTATCCGAGCGGATCGGCCAGGAATGTGCCGAGAATCTGTGTCCACGACTGATATTGGGTGCATGCCTGGCTGAGCCGTTCGACGTCGCGCAACGCGGTACGCAGATTCAGCTTGTCGATGTCGATGGTGCTCGCCGCCTCGCGCAGCCGGTTGAGCAACCGGAAGAGCGCACGTTCGGTAAGGACGAAGGCGAGTAGCAGCACGAGGGTGAGTACGATCGCCGCGCCGCCGGCGATCTCGAGTGCCGGGACCACGGTCAGTCGTTTCGTGATCACCCCGGCGACATCGGCCGCAACCACGAGCAGGAACAGCAGAATCGCGATCTGCGTGCAGAAGACCAGCCAGCGCTGCCGCTTGGTGGCGGCGGTCGGTTTCGCAGCCTTCGCCGCTTCCCGAATCTTCTCGAGGAGGTAGCGCACCTCCGCGAGCGTGCGGTCGAGTTCCTGGGTGATCCGTTGCCCGAACGCGTATCCGTAGCTGCGGTGCAAACCCGACCGCCACTTCCCGAGTTCGGCTGTGGCGCTACCCGCTTCGGCCCGGAGCGACTCATCTGCTTCGATAGCGTCGAGCCGTTCGGTGAGCATATTGATACCTGCGATGTCGCCGGGGGAGACCGAGCTGATGCCGGCCTCATCCGCGAGTGCCTCCGGTGCCACCACGAATTCGGACTCGGGCGCCGGTATGACATCCGCCGCGGCGGGAATGATGGCCCGATTGACGCCGATCTGCGCGGGCGGCAACCGATCCGACCGTTCCTGGGCATCGCAGAGCGTAAACGCCGCGGACGCATAGTCCTTCCACACGACGGACAGGTCGGAGTTCGCGATGGTCCCCATCGGCTCGTTCGCGGACTCGTCGAGCGCGTTCGCGAGCTGACGGGCCGCCGGCGCATAGGCGGTCCACTGCACCGCACGGCCGTCCGAGGTCTTTCCGTCGACCACCACCCGGTAGTCCGACCCCTTGCCGAGCACCAGCGTTTCGATCAATCGCGCTGTCGCGGTGGCACGTTCGTCGGAGTACCGCTGCTGCCAGGAACCGGGCGAGTTCTTCAGTGCCGCCCACAGGAAGGACAGAAACATCCGCAGAATTTCGCGCCAACCGATGAACTTACGCGTGCTGCCCGGCGGCGGTATCGCACGGGCGCCCTTCAGCAGCGACTCGTGCTTGGTCCAGAGTTGCTCGGCCATCCGGTGCGTTTCCTGTGTCACATCGTTGACGTAGATCACCGGATCGATCTGGTCGTACGGCAGCGGCAGCCTGCCGCCGACATCGAACAGCTTGCGGCGCAACTGTTCTGCGACGCCGCCGCATTCGAGTTGGCGATAGAACGAACGCGCGACCCGGAAGGTATCGCCGGGCAGTGGCTGCATGGCCTCCATCGGCCGGTGTTCGACCGCCGACCACAGGCCGCAGAGCGCGGCCAACACGGGTGTGGCGTTGCGGGCTACCAGCACCGGGTCGTCGGTATCCAGCGATTCGTGGCCGAGGGCCGGGCCGTGCGCGTCCTCGGGCGTGATCACGACGTTGTGCCAGCCCGCGAACGCGGGTTCGGCGCCGTCCGGCAGCTCGGCGCCACCGCGCACGATCAACACGCGAAGTTTGGTGAACTGAGCGGCCGCACGGCGGTGTTCGTCGAGATACGCCGACAGTGCGCGTTCGCAGGCGGCGCTGGTTGCCCGGTCGCCGGTCACCGTGGTGATGAGCACGCAGAGCGTGACGTGATCGACCGGCGTCGGGCCGGCCAGCGCGTCCGCCAACCGCTGCGGATCCTCGACGCCATCGTGCAGTCGCAGCACCGGTGTCGCTCCGGAAACCGTTGCGGTGTCGGCATTGTCGAGCCAGTAGCAGTCACGGACCAGTCCGGTCGCGGACAGGTCGGTCAAGACATCCTTGATCGCTGCCGCGGATCCGGTCGGTGCGACGATCACCGTTACTCTCCGCATGTCACACGCTCAGATCTGGCTCATCGTCGGGATTGTCGGCGTTGTAGGTGAGCTCGTCGGGTACCTCCGCCAGTGGTTTGCAGCGCCGAATCAGCTCGATCAGATCACCTGCGGACTGATAGACATCAGGAGCCAGATCGCGGAACAGTGATGTCTGCGAAGCGAGTTCACGAGTCGAGATATTCGAGAACTTTCCGCCGCCCACCGCGCCGTACGGTCCGCGCGGCATGTAGTACGTCCCGCAGATGCCGCGAACCTTCTGGAACCACGCGGTCAGTGCCGCCGCACGTGCCTCGACCGTATCGCCCCTGGCGACGCCGTCGACCGGCGCCGATCCGGATCGGGTCTTGCCGGTGCGGAGCCAGTCGATCACCAACTCGTCGGACGAGCGGCCGGCGCGGTTGAGTCCTTCGGCCGGATCGTAGAGCGAGGCGTCGTAGATTCCGCGTAGCGCCTTGTACGGGCGCAGGGAATGCATGACGGGTGCGTCGTGGGCGTGCGCCATCGCGAGCAGCACGGACTCCAAAACAGCGGGCAGCCAGTCATTGGTGCCGAGCCGGTCCGGCGGAGTGAGCAGCGGGTGCGGGAAGTCCAGCCATCGCCCGAACTCGTCGTCCCAGACCCGGACGGGCTCGTTGTACGGCGCGGCCGGGATCTGGACCAACCCGAGGCTGAGGCCGAGGAACCAGCCGGCGACCATGGTGCGGCGTTCCGCGTCGGTCATCGGCAGCGCGGCAGGCAGCGGGCGCGCGCGCCGCCATTTCCAGAACTGGGCCTGCTGCGAGCGCGTCGACCCGTCCCACTGCTTGGCCGCCGGATCGAGCACCGAACGAAAGACCAGCGGCGAATAGTTGGGGAAAGAACCGAAGATGTCGATGCGGGTCAATCCGTCCTCGCTGTTGAGCGAGTTCTGCAACGACGTTTGGACGGTTTCCTCGATGGACGCGTCGTTGCGCAGCGCGGCGAGCAGATCCGATGCGATCGGCATGTCGGAGAACGGGATCGACGAGAACTTGTAGCGATAGAGCAGCGGTTGGTTCGGGTGCAGTACCCCGAGCGCGTCGTTGTTGACGCTGGCGAGCGGACGCGCGAGCCGCAACGCATCGGTGAAGTTGGCCGCGATCAGCTCGCGCCGCTGGGTGAGGACCGCCTCCCGTTCCCGGCGGTCGGATACGAAATCGCGCAGGCTGACCCGGACGAAACGGTCGAAGGATTCGCCGGTGCGTTCGATGAAAGCCCTTGCGCGTTCCAGGATTTCGTCGGAGCGCAGGTGTACCTCGTAGCGGGCGGCGGCAGGCGGCGGCAGTTGCTCGCCGGTGGCGGGGTCGAGGACGAAGGTCTTGGGCCGCCAATCGTGGGCGCGCTCGATCAGCGGTGTTCGCACTCCGGGAGCCTGGGAACCGTCTCTGGTGCTCCATATTCCGGTGACCACCGTGGTCGCCGCGATCTGCACCGCCCTGGTCAGCGGCGGCGGTGCCTCGGCGTCTCCCGCGACGGCGTGCGGCATGTCCGCGGCGTACTGCGCGGCGAATGCTGTTGAGGGCGTGAGCATTACCTCGTTGTTCGCGTGCATGAAGCGTCGTGGTATCGGCGCGCGGTCCGAGGGCCACGCGGTGTACTGGTCGGTGGCGAGCAGTGCGAGCCCGACGTCCCTGGCGGGCCGGTCGCGGTCGGCCCGCAGCGTGGTGTGCGGTTGGTTGAGCGCGTCGAGCAGCGGGTTGAGCACCTCCGGGACTATCGCGGTGGCGAGGTCGGCGACCTTCGCCGACAGCGCGGCCAGGATCTGCGTGCGGATCTGCGGCCGATAGTCCTTGACGATGGACCTGATGATGGCCGTGCCGGAGGTGATCTGCCCGCGCCGTAGGCCCTTCAGGGTGTGTTCGACGGCGGGCGGGGGTTCGGTGATATCGCGCGGCGCGTGTTTGGCCAAGTCCTCGGCTCCCGGCCGGATGTTGTCCCCGAGATGGGCGGCCAGCCGGTTGAGCATCGCTGTGGCGTAGGGCAATCCGATCGCCGCTGCCGCATCGGCGACCCGGTCCTCGATCGTGGCGACCAGTGCCGGGTACCAGGTGAACGCGTGGGTGTCGGCGGCACGATTAGCGGCATCGCGCATCCTTTTGCGCAGCGAGTCGTCGTCCAGCGCGGCGCGCACATCGGGCACCCACTGTCTGGCATGCCTGCCGTCGGCGCGCGGAATGGCCGGGCGGAGCACAGTTTCGGCGACATGGTCGATCATCAGGTCGAGGTCTGCCGGTGGCAGCAGGATGTCGGTGAGCCAACCAACCACGTCGTGCGGATTCAGGTCGTGGGTGCCGAGCCCGGTCCGCGACAGTACCGTTCCCCACTGACTGTCCAGGATCGCGTCGATCTGCTGATCGTCGGAGGCCCGGCTGGCCGGGTCGGCGTGGCCGTCGAGCAACAGGTCGACACAGCTTCGGGCCAACCGTTGCGCGGAGTACTCGGCGTAGCGTTCCCGGCCCATGCTCAGGCTGGAGAAGCCGTAACTGCCCCACGGCAAGGCATCCCAGTCGTTCGCACCCCACCCGACGTAATCGCGTTCGCCCGCGACGGCGGCCCGGTTGGTCAGGTCATAGTCGACGAACTGGTCGGTCGCGCGCCCGCTCAACATCATGCCGGCCAGGCCGCGAGCCAGCCCTCGGTAGATGGCTTCCTGGGTGCCGTCGCCGAAGGGTGCCGCCTGCGCGCCCATCGTCCGGCTGACCGGGAACACCCGCGCGAACGGCACGGGCGCACCGGTGCCCTGCTGTTGCCCCAGCGCGGACAGTATGTCGACGTCGTGTTCCCTGGCCGAGCCGAGCTGACTGGAAATGATCTCGCCGAGCATCGCGAGCGCATTCGGCCGCACGCCCGTCGTCGCGGCGCCGCCGAGATGGTCGAAGACATCCGCGGTGACCATGAAAAGCCCGATGGTCAACGGATCGAGACCCTGAACCATGGTGAGCAAACGGCAGACATCCAACGCCATCGACGCGCCGGACCCGCCCGCCATCGAGGACACCACCAACACCAGTGGCGGCGCTTCCGGCTCGTATCGGCCGCCGCCGGGAAACACGAGGGCGCGCATCTCGGCGGCCGTTTCGATCGAGTTGAGTCGATCCCAACTGGATTGCAAGCGTTGCGATATCGCCGCCACCTGATTGAGCGTGATCATCCGGCCGACGGCGCGGAACTGACCCGCTCCGGTACTGACCGGCACCGGTACCGCCTCGGGGTCGCGCGGGGCCCAGGTGGCGATGGTGTCTAGCCTGTTCTTCTGCCGCAACTGGTGGGTGAGGGCATTGTCGAGTACCGAATACTTCTCGCCCTGCGGCGCCGCACCGAAGTAGGTGCCGCCCTGTTCGCGGACGTTGCGCAGGCCGACGGGCAATCCGCCCGGCGCGGTCGGCACATCGATGCTGACGAACTGCCAGCCCGCCGGGATGGTGTGAATCCCGGCCCTGCCGAGGTCGGACCGCACCTGGTCCATCATGTACGCGATGGTGACGGCACCGGAGCCACCGCAACCGACGACGAGGAAGCGCCTCATTCTGGTTCCTTCGATTGAATATTCCTGCGGGTCATGGGGTTCGGGTTCGCTCAGCGGGTGAACGGATCGGCATCGCCGCCACCGCGGTAGTGGCTCGACGGGCTGCCCCGGTCGGACGAGAACGGATCGTTGCCGTTACCTCCCGATGCGGACGGGTTCGTGTACCGCGACGCGAACGGATCGACGGGATCGGGTGGTTGCTCGGCCGCCGAGTTCCGCGAGGCCGACCGGCCACCGCCGGATGCGCCCCTGCTGCGCAGCTCCGTGATGAGCCCGGGCACGTTATTGCTTGCGTCCGTTGCCAATCCGGCACGTTGTGCCGGGCTACTGCCGCCACCGAGCAGCAGCACCAGGGTGGCGTGGTCGGCGGGGCCGTCCGGGTCGTGCAGGACGAACCAGGTGCCCTGTAAGGACAGGGGGAGTACGGCGTTGCCGCGGGCATTGGTGCGCGGCTCGACGCTCGACGCGCCCACCATTCCCGATGCATGCGCGGTGACGTAGCCGCGGCCGGCCGGTGCCCATCCGGTCCGAGCCCGCAATATCACTCCGCCGAGATCGATCTTGCGGGTGGAGTGGTGTAGTCCGCTGACGCTGTCGACCAGATCGGTATCGCGCAGCGCGAAACGCGCGCCGTCCCTGAGCAGTACGCCGTTTGTCACGCGGACGGGAAACTGCTGCGCCTTGAGGATCTGGCCGGGGATGCGGGCGGTGATCCACTTCATCAGGTAGAGCAGCAGCAGCGGAATGCCGGGGCCGAGCACGATGGTCAGGATCAGGACGATCCAGAAGCGCGAAATATCCGGCTTCTTCTCGACTTTCGCTCGGAACGGTACATCTATCGTGATCGCGCTGTTGATCTCGTTCGCCCGGGCCGCGGTGACCGGAATCGTTCCGCTCACCAGGCCGTTGGTTTGGTTTTCGATCCGCAGTACCACCGGGATCGAACGAGCCTGCGCTCCGGGCACACACCCTTGCGCGTCGGTGGGCGCGGTGTTGGTCAGCGCGAGGGCGCCGATTCCGTCGGGCCGTGTCTTGAACACCGGCTGACGGGTGGGGGCAACCCACACACACCCCTCACCGCGCACCGGCAGCACCGCGGTGAATTCGCCGGACCCCGCCAGGGTGCCGAAGTCGAGCGCGCCCGGCTCCGGGAACCCCGCCGGTGGCGCGATCTGCAGCGGAATGTCGAGCGGTTCGGGGTGCAGCAGTGTTCCGGGCTGGTCGCCGGACGCGGCGGTGGTGATCGCGAGGGACAGTCGCAATGTCGCGGGTCCCGGCCGGATGTCGGTGAGGTCGACGGCGAGTGGGTCGTTGATGTGCTCGCGGGGAAGGGCTTTCGCCAGTTCGTGCTGTGCGCCGGACTGTTCGATGATGGTCGCCGACAGCTCGGCCGAGCCCTCGATCGTGGCCGGATCGACCGGCTTGCCCGCGCGGTCGCTGATACCGAGGCGCAGCCGGGTCTTCTCCGCCGCGTGCAGAATCCGATTGCTCGGCTCGGTCCAGGTCGGGACCAGGTTTCCGTAGATGGTGATACTCGACTTCGACTGTGTCGCAGGGAGTTTACGATCTTTGTCGACGAACGCGAGCGCCCATACGCCCCGCCATGCGGTACCGGGGGCGTTCGCCATCTTGAACGAGAGGTCGCTGGCAGAGTTCCATCGGTAATTCACCGAGATACCGCCGATGGCGACGGTGCCCTCGTTCGCGCCCGGTATTTCGACCGCCGTTGCATCCGGTGCGATCAAGGTCGCTGTCAGTCCGGGGGCGCCGCCGTTGGCTTCGACGTTGACCGCGCGGATCGAGTTGTCGAGCACGAATTTGTGTTTGCAGTCGTCTTGAACCTGTCCCGAGCAAATCATGCGGCGGCTATCGATGATGGGTGGTTGCGGCACCAGCTTGGCGAATCCGGCGATCAGTTCGTCGATGTTGTCGGCCGTGAAGAACTCTCCGGGCCGTGGCGTGCGGATGTCGCCACAAGGTGTGCCGTCGAACAACGGCTTTCCGGTAGCGATCGATTCGAGCAGCCCGAAATCGGGCGGCTTCGGCGGTTGCCCGTCGCCGCTGCTGCGCAGGCCGCCGAGGCCGAGGGCGAACGTGCGGACTCCGGTAGCCCTGACCTGATCGGCGATACCGCCTGGCACGCAGATCGAATCACGGGTCGTGTCGATGCGCTGCTTCTCGACATCTTTGTCGGGGGTGCCGAAGTCGAGCTCCCCGTCGGTGAACCACGCGATGGCGCGACAGGCGGCGGGGTTCGGGTCCGGTCGGTGTTCGGTGAGGTTTCGCAGCGACTCGCTGAGTGCGACACCGTAGTTGGTGTCGACGCCTTGCGTGCGGCCGGCTTCGCCGTCGATGGTGGCCTTCAGCTCAGGTAGGGACTTGTCGTTCAACGTCACCCAGTCATGGCGCGTGTCGTAAGCCTGTGCGAAGCCGGCGATCGAGATGTCGAGCGAGACCTGTGTGTTGTCGGTCCACTCGGCGAGCTTGTCGAGCAGCCGCTTGGCGGCGAGCACGCGTGCGGCGTGCGGATCGGAGCCATTGGGGCCACCGAGGCTGCCGGACTCGTCCAGCAACAGCAGCAGATCGCCGCGCTGCTGGCCGAGCAGGCAGGCGCCGTAGTCGACGACCGCGGAGGAGGTGTCCGATGGTTGTGCGTGCGCGGGGAATCCGCCGAGCAGCACACAGCCGAGGAACACCGCGACGGCCACCGCACGTGGCCAGCGACGCCGGTTCACAGTCGGGCCCACCAGTTCGCGAAAAGCCATCCGCTCAGCAGGACTCCGCACGCCGCGGCGCCTAGCACGAGCCAGTAGACGACGGTTGCGTACGGCCACGAGTCGTAGACCGCGCGCGCCCGTTGCTCGATATCGATCCGGGTGAAAATCGCCAATACGCTGATGGCGAGCGGTCCGGCGAGGGCCCACGCGGCGACCGCGAACGGCGAACGGCCGACCACGAGTGCCAGCACTATTCCCGCCGCGACAGCGCTTGCCGCCAGGACGAGCCACAGCACCGGCGGCCGGCCGGAGGTATGCGAAACAGCCTGTTCGAAAGAGGCTTTCGTGTCCTTCTGCCTGCGGCGGCTGCGCGGCTCCGGCCGGTCGGCACCGACCGGGTCGCTCGGCCGCGGCGTCGCACGAACATCGGATGCACCATCGGTCGTCGCCGCGCGCTGTTGCTGACGCGATCGATACTCGCTGTAGTCGAACTGACCGTGCGATCCTGGCGGAACAGCCACCGTTTCTCCCCAACTGGCTTTTGGCCGTGCATAACTGAGTCGCCCAAGAATAAAGAGACGCGGCGGCGAAAAATATCGTGCGAACGAATGACATGGCCGGCGAGCACTCCGGTGACGATGTGCCGGAATCGGCTTCGGAGCCACCAAATACGCTGTGGGAGTGGGAGAGTCACTCTAATGGAGGGTGTTGGCGCCGCCGATGTTCGGGCGGGACCCGGTGGGTCAATTGTCCCTCGAACAGCCGACATCATTTGCGGACCGTCGCGAATAGCGTTGGTCACGCACAATATCGAAGGAGGTGACACAAAAATGGGATTCGAAAACAAAGAAAAGACGCCGAAGAGCGAGACGCCGCCACCGGTCAAGCCGCGCACCGAAGAAACCGACCGGGCGTTGGGTAAGACCGCGATCAACGCGGTCAACAAGAAGTAGCGCGTGTGGTCCAGGCGGTCGTGACGACGAGACTGCGCCTCCGCCTCGACGATCCGAAAACCCTTGGCGGTCAGCCCGACACTGCTCGTCGGGGCCCTGCGTGGTGGACCGAGGGGTCCGCCACGCAGGATGCTAGCTGTTCGGAGCCGGTTCGGTTGGGCCACCGCTGGATACCGGCGGTGGCCAGTCCTGTGGTACGACGTTCGCGGGCTTCGCGGGCTTCGCGGGCTTCGCGGGCTTCGCGGCAACGTCGGCATCCCAGTCGAACCTCGGCGCGGGCGGACCTCACTGTGCGGGACCGGCGAAGGTGGCTCGGTTGCCGCCGAAGTCGACGCCGCGAAAGTCGGCGGCATCGGCGAAGAGCGCACGTTCGAAGTCGGCGTCCCCGCCGAACCGCGCGCCGACGCGCACCGCGATACCGCGGAACGCGGCGCGCCGGAAAACGGCGTCGCTGAATCACGCCGTATCGCCGAACGTCGTGCCGGAGAACAAGACTGTGTGCCGGAATTGCGCACGCACGAACTGAGCACGACCAGCAAACGCCACCAGTACGAACTCGGCCTGACCCGAGAAAACTGAGTCGGCGAACTGGGCAGTGCCCGCGAATGTCGCAGTAGAGAACCCGACTCGGTCGGCGAACGACGCGCTCGTGAACCGCGCCTAGTTGTACTCCGCCGTCGGCCGGATCCGGTCGGCGATGACCCGCGCGATGGTCGGTCGTACTTCCTTGTCGTTGTGCCGGTATTCGAGATGGCGTTCCTCGTCGTCGGCGGCACCGGCCATCGCGTACCCGCCTGCGATCCGGACTGCGACGTCGCTGGACCCGAGTTGCGCGGCGGCGGCGCCGAATCGCTCGACGAATCGCACCCGCAATGCCGTTCCCGCCCCGGGGGATCGCTTCTGCGAGCACAGGACTTCGGTCCATCGCTCACAGAGGGAGATTCGACGAAAATGACTGCGCTACTGTCCCCCGAGCCGGGTGGGGAGCCGGGATTCGTTCGGGCATTGGACATATTCCGCCGTGCGGCCCGGGATGTGCCCGCATACCGGGCACACCTTGATCGCCACGGCATCGACCCCGATTCGGTTCGGACGCCTGCGGATTTCGCCAGGGTTGACGTCGTCACGAAAGACGGTTACCTGCGGCGCAATCCGCTCGGCGCCCTGGTTTGGCACGGCGACATCAGTGAGGCGGGGACTTGGTCGAGCAGCTCGGGTTCCTCGGGCAAACCGACCTACTTTCCGCGTGACCTGATGTCGTTGCAGGAGAGCATCGAGTTCTACAGCAGAATGCTGTGCCAGAGTTTCGATTCGGCCGGGCGCAGCACGCTGCTGGTCGTCGGCTTCGCGATGGGTAATTGGATCGGGGGCACTTACACCTATCAGGCCGTGCTCGAACTGCGCCGCCGCGGACACCGGGTGTCGGTGGTCGCGCCGGGCATCGACGCCGAGACCATCCTCGCCAACATCGCCGACCTCGGTCCCAGCTACGACCAGGTGGTGCTCGCCGGATATCCGCCGTTCGCGCAGGACGTCCTCGATCGGGCCGACAAGCAGGTGCGTGCCATGAATCTGGGCGTGCTGCTGGCCGGCGAGAACATCAGCGAGGAGTGGCGCGACCACATTCTCGACCGGATCGGTCAGCCGGACCGGCCGGACCGGACGTGCCTGATCTACGGGACAGCCGACGCCGGAGTGATGGGGCACGAGACGCCGACCACCATTGCGATCCGGCGGCTCGCGCGCACCGATGCGCGGTTGCGCAGGGAGCTGTTCGGCGACGACGACCCGGCCCTGCCGACCTTCGTCGAATACGATCCGCACCTGCGCTACACCGAAACCGACGAGCAGGGTCGCTTCCTGTTCACCGTCGACAGCGCGCTGCCGCTGGTGCGTTATCGCATCAACGACGAGGGCACGATCCTCACCGCATGGCGCGTCGCGGCCGCGCTGCGCCGGTGCGGCTATCGAATTCCGGTGCGCACCTCCACGTTCGGCGCGGGCTTCCTCGTATTGCGCCGGCGCAGCGACGTGGCCGCGAGCTTCTACGCGGTGAAGTTGTATCCGGAGAGTATCCGTGCGGCGCTGGAGGCCGCCGCGGTCCGCGAGCTGGTCACCGGAAAGTTCGTCCTGGCCACCGTCTCCGACGCGGCCTTCGCCCAGACCTTGGACCTGCGTGTCGAACTGCGCGAATCGGTCGAGCCCACCGGCGAACTCGTCGCACAGCTCCGACAGCTCGTCACGGCCGCGCTGGACCGTACCAACAGCGAATACCGCAAGCTGCGCACCGTGCTCGATGCCGCGGCCGAACCCGCAATCACGCTAGTTCCCTTCGGCAGCAGCGGCTTCCGCTACTCCGTCAAGCACACGTACTTGGAGAACAACCGATGATCGAGATCCTTGACCCGGTAATCCATACCGAGCGCATCGCCGTCCTGCTCCGGCCCGCCGCCCGGTACCGACTGGTGGACGCGTGGGCGAGTGCGTCCGACGAACTGGCCGCTATCGACCCGGCGGCCGGGCCGATAGCCAGCCGCTACGTGGTGTACCACTGGCGCAAGACGATCGTGCGACTGCCCGAGGCCGACACGTTCTGGCGGCTGCGCACCGCGCGAAACCGATATCTGCTCGACGATGCCGAGCAGCGTCGCTGGTCGGCCGCGCTGGTCGGCGTCGCGGGACTGAGTGTCGGTGCGTCCGCTCTGTCGGTGTGCTCGCTGACCGGTGCACGCCGGTTCCGGCTGGCCGAGCACGACCGGTTGTCCATCACGAATCTGAATCGGTTGTCCGCCTCGGTCTGTGACCTCGGACTGCCGAAGTTGACGATCGCGCAGCGGCGGGTACTCGAGATAGATCCCTACAGTGCGCTTTTCGCGTTCCCGGACGGCTACACGCCGGCCGCTGCCGCCGATTTCCTCGGCACCGGACCCGGCGACGAACCGCTGACCGTGCTGGTCGAGGAGATGGACGACCTGCCCGCCAAGATCGATATCCGGCGGCGCGCCCGTGCCGCTGGCATCCCGGTGGTGATGGCAACGGATAACGGAGACAACGCGATTGTCGATGTCGAGCGGTTCGATCTGGATCCGGAGTACCCGATTTTCCACGGTCGGGCCGGTGACCTCGCGGGCTCGGCCGACGAGGACCTCGCGGACCCGCGCACCAGGGCCCGCATTGCGCAGCGCATCGTCGGCGCGGACCTCACGCCACGGACCCGGTTCTCGCTGACCGAGGTGGGTCGTTCGCTGACCTCCTGGCCGCAACTCGGCACCGCGGCGACGGTGGCGGGCGCGGCAGCGGCCTACGCGGCACGCATGGTGGCGACCGGGCACGCGCTGCCGTCCGGACGTTATCGGGTAGATCTCGATCGGGCGATGCTCGGCGCGGCCGCCGACGCGACAACCGGCTGGAACGAGTTGGGCGAGCGTGACTTCCTCGCCGCGATGTCGGCGAATTCGAAAGGGCGGCAGGACAAATGAGGCTATTGGTCGGCCGGCGGACGGTGTGCCCAGATCGGGGTGATGACGTGCTGATGGAACCGCCAGCCAGCGCGGGCCTTGCGAGCCTGGAAGGTATAGCGACTGCCCAACATTCGGTGCTCGCCGGGCTTGCTCTGCGCGGGGACGAAGACCGCAAGCACGTCGGCGGTCACCGTTGCCTCGGCACCGGCCTGGGTGATCGCGACACCCGACACGAAATGTTGGGTGGCGGCATATATTTCGTGGTTGCTGCGGGCGACGTCGACGATCGCGGCCGCGCCGGTCGACACACCGGCGGGCGTTTCCAGCGTCGCATCCGGTGTATACACGCCGGACAGCCCGTCGAAGTCCCTGGAATCCAGGCACGTGGTGAGGACGGTGACGAGATCCTGCAATTCGGCGCGGTCGAACAGGTCCTCGATGCACCGCGGCTTCGACGTCATGCGGTCAAACTAATGCAGCCCGGCCGCCGATGCCATGGCAATCGAGCAGGCGTACGCGCACGACCGAATCGGGAGGTGCGGCGATGAGGCCGCTGCGGCGCGCGCTGGTCACCGCGTGTGCACTCACCAAGACAACCGATCTGGTTGCCCGATACACGGGCGCGCGCTGGTTCCTGCCCGACGTGCTGGTGCACCGGTTCGCAGGGCTCGGCGGTTTCGAGATCGCCGAATTCACCGCGCACCTCGATGCCGCGCGGTCGTTCAGTGATCAAGGCTGGACCGGGCATTGGCAGCGACTGGCCGCGGATCGGACGGCAAGCGCCTACCGCGCGCTCACGGTCGTGGCTGCTGAGCGCGGGGAACGGTTGCCGCAGGCGGACGTGCTGTTCGGGGCGGACGCGATGATGTTCGTGGAGCTGCTCGGCAGGCTGCTCGGGCCCGCGGCCGAATTCTTGGGCGACCGAGGTGCCGCGCCGGGCCCGGACGCCGTCGAACGGTTCCTGTCCGGGCGTCCGGTCGGCGCAGCGGAGCGTGCGCGGGTGGTCGCCATGGACGAGCTGGTCAAGGCGATCGTCTACCACCTGGTGGCGGCCTGGCCGGGTGCGACGCCCGCGCGACTGCGTGCTTACCACGCCTCGCGGCGGCTGTTCGAGATGTTGCTCACCGCACTCGGGCCGCAGCTCGACGTCGAGGTCGGTGCGGTGGAGATTCCGGCCGGGTCCGAGATCGTCCGGGCCGTCACGGTTTTTCCGAAGGGGGCACGGCGCTGCCCGGTAGTGCTCGTGACGAACGGACTCGACGGGACGGTGCAGGAGCTGGTGCTGCCACTGCTGACGTACCGGAACACCGGTCTTGGCATGCTGATCATGGAGATGCCGGGCAGCTACACCGCCGCGCGGCCGATGTCCGCGGCATCCGAGGAGATCTATCGTTCGGTGCTCGACTACTTGGGTGCGCACCGACGGGTGGACGCCGGCCGAATCGCGATGTTCGGCATGAGTTTCGGCGGCTACTGGGCGGCGCGGCTGGCCGCGGTCGACACCAGGCTGCGGTGCGCGGTATGCGTCGGCACGCCGACCCACCGCGGCTTCGGCCCGGCCGCGGCGCTCGGCATGCCGGAGCCGGTGCTGCGGACCATGGGCGCCGCCGTCGGCGCGGGCAGCGTGTTCGGCATCGGCAGGAAGCTCGCCGCGCTCTCGCTGCGGGGGATGTACCACCGCATCGGGATTCCGCTCCTGGTTGTCGACGGCGATGCCGATTCGGTGGTCGACGTGCGCGACTCGGCCGAACTTGCCGCGTCGGTGCCGGGCGCGACGCTGCGCCTGTATCCGAGTGACGACCATTGTGCGCCTGGTCATTTCGTGGAATGGCTGGACGAGGCGATGGCGTGGCTGTGCCGGGGGATCGGAGAGAGGGCAGAGACGGTGGATCCGCACCGGCTCGACCGAAGGGATTCCAGATGAACCTGATCACCCGCCGCGCCCGTGCCACCCGCCGGGCGGAACTGACCACCGCCGCACTGGTCGCCGCGATCCAAGGACTCGGCAACGCTGTCGGCAGTGTGTGCGGCACGATGATCGCCTGGTGGATGCTCAACCGATAACAGTATGCGGCGCCCGTCGATCGGCGGGCGCCGCGTATTCGGCTGTGCGGCAGCGTGATCGGCTATCTCAGGCGCAGTCCGTCCAGTACCAGTCGGCTGACGAATTCGGCATTCTCGGCCGGGCTGTGCTCCCTGCGTGTGAAGCAGCGCAGCAGCAAGGTGTTGGTGAGTAGCGCCGCGATCTCCTCGGCGGGCTGATCACCGGCGAACTCCCCGTCCTTCTGCGCCCGGACGATGAGTGGGACGAGGAGTCCGGGGAAGTTGAGTTCCTGTTTGATGGAGACCAGACCGTCCTCGTCGGCATAGGTGTCGTGCGCGACGGCGGCCATCAGCGCGTCCATGAACGCGCGTTCGTCGGCGACCAAGCGGGCGACCCGCACGAAATGCCGTCGCACGATGGCCACCGGGTCGTACCCGATCGCCGAGTCGTCGGTGATGTCCTGGCCGAGGCTCGCGAATGCCGACTTCAATGCGTCGACGATGAGATGTGTTTTCGTCGGGAAGATTCGGCGGGCCGACTCGGCAGGCACGCGTGCCTCGGCGGCGATCGAATCGATCCCGGTCATGAAATAGCCGCGCTTGGTGAACTCCGCGCGTGCGGCCGTGAGCAGCGCCGCGCGCGGCTCGCTCGGCAGCGCGGTCGGCTGTGCGAGGGTGCCGGTGAGCGCGGTGAGCGCGTCGTCGATGTGCGCATGCCGCTGCGAACCGTCGACCGCGATGTTCAGCACCGCGAGCACGGCGTCGGCGACGAGTTCGCCGGACACCGCCCCCGGCTCGGCGCGGTGCCGGATGATGAATCCCTCCAGCAGCGCGGTCAGCACGACGCAGAAGCTGTCCTTGGTGAGCGGCTTGCGCAGCGTCGCGCCGGCCCGGGCGAACAGGACCTCGAAGATTTGCAGGATCAGCTGATCGGTGCGCTGGTACGTTGCCCGGATCCGGCGCGCGGTATGCGGGCTGGACGGGCCGAGCGTGATCGCGAGAAGCCTTCTGGTAGCGGCCTTGTCGGCGAAGGCGGCGTCGAAATAATCGAGTACGAGCCGGCGTACCGCGCGGATGCGGTCACCATCGGCTTTGTCCAGCACCAGCTGCACCTGCGGCCGGACATCGGCGGGCGCGGGTCGGGCATCATCGATCAACTGATCGAGCACCTCGGTCAGATACCGGGATTTGGTGGCGAACTTCCGGTAGAAGGTCGCGTTCGAGGAGTTCGCGCCGGCGATCACGTCCTCGATGCGTAGGCCGCTGTCCAGCAGCTTTCCCGGCTGGTCGAGCACCAGCTGCAGTCCGGCGTGCACGAGTTCGGCGGCGGCGCGGTCATCGATGGGAATGAGTTGCTCCTGACTGGATTTCCCGCTGGGTCGGTGCGCGGGCGGTCAGTGACTTGATCCGGACTCGCCGGTGAGCCGTTACGCCCAGGTGCTGAGAGTGATCGCTCTCAGGTGAGGGCGATCGGTCCGCGCGGTGGCAGTGACGTGCGGTTCTATCCACGGTTACATAGTCGCTGTCCCTTCGATGCCATTGCGCTCGTCGGGTACTGGCACAGTGAACGAAGGAACCGTCGATGAGTACCGTGGCCGATCACCAGAACGACCCGATCCGCACCGTGACCGACCAGGGCAGGCGTCCGACGTTGAGCAGACGTGAGGTCGAGGTGCTGCTTGCGTGGCTGCGCGCCGACTCGAAGCCGGAGGTCTGCACGCTGCTGTTCATCTCGCCGGGCACGGTGAACACGCACCTGTCCCGGATCAGGGACAAGTACGCGGCGGTGGGCAGGCCGGCACCGACCAAGGCGGCCCTGGTCGCCCGGGCGTTGCAGGATGGGCTCGTCGGCGTCGATGACCTGTGATCACCTCTCAGGTCAGTCGGTGGTGGCGCTCGGGCACCGGTGCGACAAACTGGTCGCAATGTCGGTAGCGGTGAGCGCCGCCGATGTCTTGGTCGCGAGGTACTCGGCCCAGGACGTCTCCTGCTCGATGACGATCTCGGAGTCGATTGTCGCACAGAGGAATTGAGCCGAGGCAACGCCGCTGTCCAGCACGAACACCACATCTACCGCGACTTTCCGATGCACCGCGACGGTGATTGCCGCGACCGCCCTACGCTCGACGAGATGTTTGACCCGCACGGTGGTCAGGGCCAGATCGCGCACCCGTGGCGTGCTGATGCCGACGACGTTGCCGTACCGCCACCGCCGTGCCGATGGCCCACTCGACTGCCCTGCGGCTTCGTGCACCGCGAGGATGAGCTCGCCGAGAGCCGAGGCCGACACAGTCACCTCATATGTTTGTCGACGGTTCACGATCGGTGCCCACACCTTCCGCATGCGGTCGCGATCCTGTCGCACCGGCGACCGAGTTCAGAATAATCAATGTTCGAGAAGATCGTGGTCGCAACTGATCTGCATCGCGGCGCGGTCCCGCCGGATGCCCTGTCATGTTTCGTCCTCGAACCCTGACGGTGTCACGATTTGGCATCGTTGTCTGTCGGTCAAATGTCCGACACGACTGTGGGGGGCTCCGTCGGGCGATGCGGCCGGCCGGGTCGGAGTGTCCTCGACAGCGCGGCTGCAGTGTGCGGGTGAGCCGCGCAACGCCGTAGCTGTGCGGGCCTGCGTCGCCTGATCGGCATCCGTCATTTGAATGATTTCGATGCGCGGACAGCGATGTTAGCGTCATTCATGTCCGGGCCGTACCGAAATTCCTTGGTTTCCTCGGACATTTGTCCTGAGTCGGATTCGGAGTGGAATCGTGGGAGTAGTTCTTATTGCCTTCGCGATCGGCATGATCGGCATCTTCGCGTCGTGGTCGATCAGCGTCGGACTGCGCGTCGCGGGTTGGGCGCTCACCATCGTGGCCGGGCGGCACGTAATTGTGGTGGCGCAAGCGTCGCCGGACGTGGTCGCCGAAGCGGCAAAGAATCGCTGGTCGGCAATACCCGGCCAGCGAACCTTTGTTCGTGCGACTACAACTCGTCCAGCATGATCAGGCCGTCCTGTAGCACGCGTGCCACCAGCGCCGCCTTGGTATTGGCCGGCCGCCCGGCCGCTGCGTACTTGCCGCGAATGCGGGTGATATGGGTGTTGACCGTACCGATCGACAGGTATAACTGTTTGCCGACCAGGGTTTTCGAATCGCATTTCACCCACGCGACGAGCACCTCGCGTTCGCGCGCCGACAGGTGCGGGTCGCGCCACGATGGTGGTCGGTCGGGTTGTGGTCGGGGATCCGGAACGATCGAGGTCATCAGTACTTCCCACTTCGAGCATTGTCAGTCGGTTCCGGTACCACACCTCCCCGAAGGTTGCGGCCCAATAACCGATGTGCCTACTGAATATATGATCCATTGCCGCCCAGGGGAATTCCCCAGCTCTCAGCCCTTAGGTCTGGGGTCTTGCTTCGCTTCGCGAACAAGTTGCTCGCCGTCCAGGTCGGAGCGCACCTTGCCGGTGGCCTCGACCTCGATCCGCAGTTCTCCGTTGTCGCGCAACAGGATCGACGCGAGGATGGTGCGGCCGGGCGGCAGGATCCTGGCGGTGACGGTGCCGCCTTCGGCGTAATCGAGCGCGTCCCGCAGGACCGTGCGTACGTGTTGTCGAAGGTCGGCATCGACCTCGTCGAGGCCGCCGCCGTCGTCGAGGACCACGGTGACCCCGCGTTGTCGCGCGGCGCGCGCCGCGGCGCCGACCGAGGCGTCGATCATGACGCCGCCCAGAATATCGTCGCGCAGCTCCGCCTCGACGAGCCTGCACTCGGCCTGTTCCTGAGCGGTGAGCGGGCGGCCGGAAGCGATGATCTCCAGCAGCGGGCGCGCGGCGCTGTCCAGCCGGGCGACCCGCTCGTCTCGCACCTGCTGGGCGGCCAGTGCGGCGGCCTCGGTCGCGGCTCGCTCGGTATCTTGTTGGCGCAGCGCGAGAATCGAGTGCGCCATGGGGCGAACCACCCTGGCGAAGAAGGTCGCCATGAGCAGCGGGGTCAGGTTGATGAACGAGAACCCCACGCCGGTGAGCAGCCCCTGACCGGTGTGTGCGGTCCACTCGGCGCAGATCACGATCTGCCCGAGCACGCCCGCCCATGCCCACAGCGGAGCTCCGCGCACGCACAGGAAGTTCAGATACGCCGATCCGGCGCCGAGGAACCACACCTGGGTGGAGTTGGCCATCGGGACCGGCAGCTGCCAGATGGCCAACGCGGTGGCCAGTGGTGCCGCCGCCGCGGCGGGTAGCGCGAACCGGGCGGGCAGCGGATCGCCCGGTGCGACAATCATGCTCAGCCCGGCGCCGAGAATGAGCACCGCCGCGCATGCGGTCACCCGGATATCGTGGATACCCGCGTTCGCGGAAAGCGCCATCGAGCAGATCGCGACAGCGAACAAGACCGACAGCAGCCACGCGGCCGGGGTTCGCATCCCGAGAATGTCGCGCACATCGTCGCGGACCGGATGATTCGTCGTCATGTCGCCACCCATCCGGTGCTCACCCGGCACCCTCGACCCGGCGCGGTATCGATGGCGGACCAACCACCGGGCAGTTCGGCGAGCCGGTCGGTGATGCTGGCCCGCAGGCCGAGGCGATCGGCCGGGACAGCCGCCGGATCGAAACCGACGCCGTCGTCGACGACATCGACCTGCACCGAGTCCGCGTCGGCGGTGACCTGGACCACGCAGGCCGCCTCGCGAGTGTGGGAACTGGCGTGCCGCTGCCAGTTACGGAGCGCCTCACCCACCGCGGCAGCCAATGCGGTCGCGACATCGCTCGGCACCATGAGATCGACATCGGCGGCCCGGTCGGCGCGCAGCCGCACCGTGTCGTCGACCTCGGCCGCCGCCGCGCGGATGCTCGCGACGACTTGGTCGAGGTCGAGGTTGTCCTGCACGGGCAGCCCGGACCGTAGCCGTTCGAGATCACGCAACGTCACGTCCGCGTGATGCGTCAGCACCGCGGAGTTGGGTGTGCGTGATGCCTCGAGCAGCGTGGCGATGACCCAGTCGTGGGCGAGGGCGTCGAAGCGCCGCCGCTCGAATCGGCGAGCGTCGGCCGCGGCGGTGGCGGTGGCCTTCGCGCGTGCCGCGTGCGAGGTTCGGTCCAGTGTCCGGCCGACCTGTACCAGGACGATGCACGCCGCACAGGGGAGCGCCGAATATGCCACGGCGAACAGCAATTCCGGCACTATCGGGTTGTGCGCGTCCGGTCCACGGGCGGCTGCCGCGGCGACCTGGGCGAGGACCGCGGCTACGGTGAGATAGCCGAATGGCATGCGCCGCCAGAAGACACCGAGTGCCACCGCGGGCAGCCCCGGAATCCAGGTGGTCCACAACGATTTTTCGGCGGGTACGGTCGCCCCGGTCCGCACGAGGAGCCAGCTGCCCGCGGCGAGCAGATAGCCGATCGCGAACGCGAGTACCGCGTAGCGGACCAGGTCGAGGCGCCAGCGCAGCGCGGCGGCGATGATGAGCACGGCCGGCGCGTAGACGGCGATGATCGCGAGCGGTGTCCACCACGGCGCGGCCAACGACGATTGGGTGAGCGCGATCGGCACGGTGAGCGCCGCGTAGAACAGACCGCCTGTCCCGACGAAAAGGCAGGCGCCGCGGACGAGGCGGGCTTCGGCGCTGCGCCGTGGCGCGGCGGCATCGATCATCGGGGCCGGGGGTCGCCGCCGATGAAACCGTCCCGCTTCGCCTCGCGGTAGAGATCGACGCGCGAACGCACCGGCCGCCCTGCCTCGGCATAGCGGCGGCGAATCCGGCTCAGGTAGTCGTTGACCGTGTGTTCGGAGAGCCCGAGCTTGTGTGCCACCGACGCCGCGGTCTCACCATTCGCGTAGTGCTCCAACACGTCTCGTTGTCTGGGTGGCAGATTGATATTGGTCAGCGCCGGGTCGCTGTCGATGGCCGATGCCCAGGCCATCGTCGCGACCTGCCTGCCGGAGGCGGCCGCGCGGATCATCGCGGTGGTGCGTTCGGCCGGGTCGCTCTTCAACGCGACGCCGAGCACGCCTGCGCGTGCTGCCGAGCGGATGAGGTCGCGCCAGTCGCCGGTGGTGTAGACGAGGCAGGGGATGTCCAGGTTGTGCAACATCTCGACGTTCGCGCGCGGGGTGGAGCCGTCGGGCAGTCGCAGGTCCAGGATGGCCAGATCGAGATCTGTTGCCTGCTCCAGCAACTCGGGGACCGTCGGCGCGATCGCGACGACGGTCAGGTCGGGTTGATCGGAGAGGATCGCGGCCAAGCCGACCGCGACCGCCTGGTGGTCTTCGACGATGCCGATCCGGCGGACGGTCCCCGGGGTCGCGTAGGGGCCGGGCAGATCGGTGACGGCGACGCCCGCCATTGTGAGCAGTCGACGGATCACCATGAATGGATTAAAGCACTCGGCCACCGAGGTGCCAAGTGAGGTCGTTCACATATTCGTAATTTGCGCGGGGCAACCGCCGATCGAATAGTGATCGAATGTCTTGCTGTCGCGAAAGTCGTACGTCGTATATTTATATCGACCGGTCGGTTTTGGTGCCAGAGTTCGCGAATCAGGTTGTGGCACCGGCGATCAGCGGCTCATCGAGTAGGTTGCACCGCCTTCTCGATACCGGTGCGTCGATGATTCGAATTGTGCATTACCGTATGAAACGACGGCTTGTGTGTCACGACGGGCGCTCCGAAGTTATGTGAAATGCCTTGGAATTACCTATTTCGTCCCGGTGGGCGGGGAATTGGTGCGATCGCTGCTCCGGCTAGCGATCGTCGACCCCGGCGGGCGGCTTCAACGGTGCGATGGAGTGTGTCAACGCTGCCCACACCAGCGGTGTGTCGGCGAGCGCACCGCGGGCTCGCCACTCGCGTAGCCTACCGCGTTGCCACTCGGCGAGCTCGCCGATCGGGTCAAGGCTCTCGTGCGCGTGGTCCACCCGCAGCGCGAGCTCGGTCGTCGGTTGTTCCTCGAATCCGCCTATCGCCGAGCGGAATACCCGATCTGCGGGCAGGGTCCAGCGGGTGGTGGTCACCAGCGCGGCTCCCGCGTTGACCATGGCGATCACCAGGCCGAAGGTCTCCGCCGAGCGATAGTCCGCGCCGCCCTCGCAGGCGATCATCGCGACCCGCTGCGGCATCGGCCACAGTTCATGGCCGAGGCGCGCTTCGTCGAATCCGTAGCGGCGCCACGTTTCTCGGTCCGCCGAACTGGTACCCATCAGCAGATCCAGCGCCGCGAACGGCCGGTGGTCGTCGTGGTCGAGCCGGTCGCCGTCCCGGCCAGGGAACCGCAGCGGGGTCGCCATACCCCATTCGTCGGCGGTGTCGTTCAGATGGATTGCCGCCGAACCTGGTTCGTCGGGCGAGGAGGTGACATGGCCGAGGTAGAACAATCGTGACCGCGGGCTGCGCAGCGCCTGGCTCAGCTCGACTCGATCCATTCCGCAGTGCAGGACATGATCGGCATCGGCTACCGGCATGCGTCCCGCGGTGGCGTAGTCGTCCACGCGTTCGGCGAATCGGTGGTGCTCGGACGGGTCGAGCACGTGGCCGAGGCCGTGTAGCCCGGCTCGCGTCGGCAAGACCGGGTCGATGATGACCAGTGGCGGTCGATCACGGACGTCCTGCCACAGCTCGGGCAGCCGCGCGCGTTCGGCGTGCACGGTAGCGGGCGGTTCGAGCACTACCTCGGCGACCTCGAGCAATCGGAGGTCCTCGCCATCGACACAGAGCAGATCCCAAGGCACCCGGGCGAGGCGAGGACTCGGGGTCAACCGCACGCGCACCCGCTGCCCCGAGGCGATCCGGCTGCGGATGCCCTCGCGCAGGCCGAGCGGCAGCACCGCATCGGTGAGCAGACCGGCGAGGTCGCGCTCCCGGTCGACATCGGCGAATGCGCCCTCGGTCAGTGCCCGGTGTGCGGCGTCCGTGCCGCGCTCGCCGGCGCGGCGGTGCACCAGTGCGGCGTCGAGTGCGTCGAGTGCGGGTTCGATGGCCGCCGTGGTGAGCACCTCGAACCGCGGCTGATCGACGTCGTCGAGCCAGCGCCACGCCAGATAGGTGTCGCCTGCGTCGGCCGCGCGGACCAGGACATCGATCGTGTAGGTCATTCGTCCCGCTCCGGTGGTACCAATTCGGTGAGGATCGGGTCCGGGCCGGGCGCCATCGCCTGCGGGTACCGGATGACGGCCTCGAGTCGATGCCGAAGCAGGGTGCGCAGCGCGTCCGCGTCCTGGTCGCCGGGATCGACGCCGCGCAGTGCTCGCTCGATGTGCTTGCGGGCGTTGGCCGCCGAGCTCCGTGCGGTGCGCAACCGCGCGCGATGTTCGGCCCGCGCCTTGTCCAACAGCTCGGCGTCGGCGGTGGCGGGCACCGCGTGCAACGTGGCGGTCGCGGCGCGCTGGTGACCCCACGCGTCTACCATTATCCGGTCCACTGCGGCCAGGCAACGGCCGATCGGATCGGTCCGCAGTGCTTCCAGGTCGATGCCCGCGTCCAGCACACCGAAGTGCAGATCGGCGATCACCCACCGGCCCGCAGGCAGTTTCGCGATCAGTGCTCGACCGAGCAGCCGCATCGGAGCGGTCGCGACAAGCGTTCCGGTGTCGCGCTCGGCGGCGTAGGCCAGCAGTCCGCGCACTTCGCGGCAGGACGGATCCACGCCGTCGGCGAGCGTTGCGGTGACAATGAAAACCTCACCGTCGCTGCGATGTTCGATCACCAGCTCCGGCCGCTCGGCGCCGTGCCATGCGATGATCCGCGGTGGCACCGCCTGAATGTCGACGATATCGGATCCCATGGTGAGGACCGCGTCCTCGCCATCGAGCGTCCCGCTCTGTCCGTCGGTGCTCGCCGTGGCGGCGGCCTGCCTGCGCCGGGTCAGAAACTCCCGCAAGAGGTTATCGTCGATCGCGGAGTGGCCGTCCAGATCATCGGCAAGCCGGGCCGCATCGCCTGCCACCCCCAGCCCGAGCGCCACTCGCACCGCGTGTCCGACGAGATCGGTGACCGCGGCGGGTAGTTCGCCGTCGACGCACTGCCGGCCGAGCTCCAACAGCGCGTCCTCGGCGTAGATGAACAGCGTCTTGGCCGCGGCGTCGCGGCCGACGGCTGCTGCGGCGACCGCGCGGTCGATCAGGAGGGCGCCCTGGTGCACCGGCCGCATGGTCCACCGGGTGGCTGCGATGACCAGCGCGAAGCTTGCCCAGGTGTCGATCAGCACCGATGCTCTGACGATGTGCTGTCCGCTCCCGGCCGCACGTGCGGCGTTGACGATTTCGGCGATGGCCGGATCGCCCACCGCCCCGGCCAGTATCGCGACGGCCGCGTCGGAGGAGGCCCGCCAGGCGAGGACGACTTCCGGATAGGCCGGGTCGATCTCGACGACGCACCCGTCGCCGAGCACGATCTCGACGGGCGCGATGGCCGCGACCTGTTCGGAGTACCAGCTCGCCGTCCGCTCGCCGTCGACGAACAACACACCGTCCGCCGGATTCGCGGTGTCAGCACTCATCGCCGCATCTCCTCACTGTTGCTCATCATTGTCGCGCCGGTGCGCGTCGAGGTTCTTCTCGATGTTCCGGCGTACCCGTGCCAGCCGTGTGGTGGCCGCTCCGCCGGTCGGCGAGACGAGCAGTAGGGCGGTGCACAACAGTGCGTGCACGTAGAGGGCCGCGGCCGCGGCGTCGCGCTCGACCGCGCCCGCCGGCGCCCGACCGCCTGCCGGAATCGCGTCGTTCCAGGCGGCCGCTACCAGGTCGGCAAGCGTTGGAAAGGCAACGAGGGCAACCGAATTGCCATCAGCGAGCAGGCGCGATGCCAGCGACTTCTCCCAGCTCGCGGTACGCACGGCGACGCCGTCTTCTGGGTAGGCGAGCAGCGCGGCGTGCGCGGTGGCGAGCTCGGTGCGGACGTCGATACTGTGCTCGATTTCCGGTGCCGCCGCCGCGAGGTCGGTGGTGAGCGTGTTCTCATGCGCGGCGATGGTGTAATCCTTGCGTTGCGCATCCAATCGAGACCATTTGAGCGCGCTGAGGATTATGCCCGCGTCGATGGTCTCCCTGTCCTCGACCACCCAGCGCAGCAGCGTGCGCGTCGCACGTTCGTAGGCCTCGGTGAAATACGGGCTGCGCTGGATCTCGGGCTGCTCCTCGATCTTCGCCACGAGCATTTCGTGGACGCGCTTGCGTTCGTCGTCGGTCGGTTTGCGCAGGGGTTGTTCCGGGTCGCCGTAGTCGGCGGCGTACTTGGCGATCGTGTCCGTCAGCACCCGCATCACCAGCTCGTCCGGGCTGTCGGCGGCCCTGAGCTTGTCGAGTCGCTCCAGTAGCACCGAAAGATAGCTGCGGCGCGCCAGATTCACGTAGTGCGCGTACTGTGCCGCGGTTTCCGCGCAGAACTGGTCTGCCGCATCGGCGGAATCGATGACGCCACCGACCACACCGTCGACCGGTCCGGCCATCACGGCGCGCACGGTGGGCGGCACTCGATTCTTCAGTGGGCGCACCCAGCCGTCGTCCGGGAGCCCCTCGGGGCACAGCGGGGCGACCACGGCGGCGAACTGGGCGCTGAACCGCGCCAGTGGGTCGGCGTAGTCGGCGTACAGCACGCTCACGTCGTACCAGTTGTCCGGTTCGTCGAGCGGAATGCGGCGAAATCCGCTGCCACGCGCCAATTCCGCGGGGCGCGGCCCGTACCGGCTTTGCACCCACGCCTCAGTGCCAAGCCTGCCCGACCAACCGGCGAGCTCGGGCACGAGCGCCTTCTTGAGCGGCTTGGGCGGTGTCATCTCGGCGCACCAGCGCTCGATGAGCCGGCAGCCGGAGATAGCGCGCTGGTCCGGATCCGTTGCCCACCAGAGGGGGACGACCCAGGCCGGTCGGTCGTAGGGCGGCATCGCTCCTCCACATCGTCACGCGTGCGGCGCGAGAATTCGTCGCCGAGGTGTTGTTCGCCATTGTGCGGGTCGTAACTGGAATCGAGAGATATTCGCGCACAATGCATTCGAACGAATGACAGCCGGCGATGACCCGCGTGCAACTGATCTGCCGGGCGCATCGCACGCCGCCGATCGACCCGATGTCAGGTGTTCGACCGACACCGTCCGCCCTGGGCGCGGACGTATCGTTGGCAACCGGACGGCATCGTCGATCGCACGGTGAACAGGCGGATTCTGTTGAGCAACTCGGGTATCCAGTACGCGATCGCCGCCGAGCGTCGCCGGGTCGAGGAAGCGCGGCGACGGTGGCGGCGGATAGCCGGACGGGCAACGGCCTTGGCGGATCGTTGTGTGTCGGCCGGGCTCACCGCGATCGACGTACCGGCCCGGCCCGCCGGCGACTCGGCCGCTATCAGCGCCGCCTGCGACCGCCTCGAAGCGAGCTGCGATACCGCGGTGGCCGAGCTGGAGCAGGCCGAGGCCGCGCAGCGTTCCGAGCAGCTCGGGCACGCGTTGCGCGAGGTGCTGGCAGCTGCGGCACAGCGGGCGGCCATTCGGGCCCGTACCGAGACCGTCGATGTCACAACAGAGTCCACCGTGCCGGTCGCCGATGCGGCGCAGCTGGACATCGCCGAGCGCCGCGCCCGCCTGCTCGGCTCGCTGCTCGAACATTCCGCCGAGATCGCCCGCGCGGCGGCCGCGATCTCCGTCGATGATGTCGCGCGTGCCCGCCTGTTGCTCGATGACCTGGGCTCCCGGGTCGCGGCGGCCAACGCCGCCACCCGGCAGCTACGCGCCGAGCAGGCGGAGATCATCGAACTGCGCGCCGACACGGACGGTCTGGTGGATCCGGAGGGCGCCGTTGCGCTGCTGGATCGCGCCGAAGATGCGGTGCGCGCCGGATACAGCGCCGCACCACTACTGAACCGTGTGCGGCAGCTGATCGAGGAACGGATCGCGCTGGAAGGCGCGGCTCGCGACCGGAGCTTCGTGCTCGGCGCGGTCGAGGCCGCGCTGACCGAATTGGGTTATGCCGTCGTGCCGGTCGGCCAGGACACCACCGATTCGATGGTGGCCCGCGCCCCTGGATCGACGCGCTACGGGGTGCGGGCGCGGGTGGTCGACGGCGAGATCGATATCCGAACCGTCGACACGGGCGCGGGCAGCGACGATGCCGCCGCCGAAGCGGCAGTGTGTGCCGATCTGCGCACGCTGCCGGAATCCTTGCGACAGCACGGCGTGCTGCCCGAACGGGTGCGCCAGTCGCCGCCGGGAACGGCGGCCAAGGAGTACGTGGCCTTGCCCGCACCGCGGCAGGCCACGCCGAACAAGCGTCGGCGCAAGCCTGCTGAGCGGAGCAGGGAATGACCACGGCGCAACACCTCGCGGCGCTGCCCGCCTGGCTGCGTGAGGTCGATATCGCGCTCGCGGCGAACCCGCAGATCCTGATCAGCGGCAACCTGCGCGACTACATCCTGTTGCCGCGACCCAAACCCGCACCGGCGCAGCTGGCCGACGTCGTCGAGGCACTGCACGCGGTGCTTGCCGCGGCCGGTCATACCTCGTTGATCGCGTTCGATCCGGTCGACGGGCCGCGGGTCCTGATGGATGACGGACACGGCAGCGCGGCAAAGATCGTGCGCGGCGCACAGTCGGCCGACGGTGTGCTCGGGGTGCTTTCGGTGTTGCTGCGCGAGGTGGTCGGCGCCGATCGGCCGTGCTGCCTGATCATCGACGGCGCGTCGCGGCTGGTGCCGGACGCCGATTTCAGCATCGCCGAGATGCACCGGGTGCTGATCATCGCCGAGAAGTTGATGAACACCGCGCGCAGGCATCCGGTCGCGGGGCCGCATCGCACGCAGCTGTACAACACGGTGTTCTGGTTGGTGGACCAGGAGAATGATCTGCCGCACTGGCTGATCGGTGCGGAAGCGGCACGGGTGGTGTCGATTCCGGCGCCCGGCCTCGGACAACGACGAGACGCGGTATCGACGCTGGTGTCGTCGCTGCCCGAGGTTCCAGACCGGGGTACGTCCGCGCGCGACGCGCTGATCGATCGTTATGCGCGGCAGACCAGCGGACTCACCTTGCGGTCGATCCGTGAGATCAACCGGCTGGCCATCGATCGCCGGATCGCCGCGGCCGACATCGAGGACGCGATCCGGATGTTCCGGGTCGGTGTGCCCGATAATCCGTGGCAGGACGTGGCGCTGAAGGAACGCATCAGGCGCGGCACCGAGCTGCTCGGTGTGCGGGTGCTCGGGCAGCCCGCCGCGATTCGCAAGTCGGTGGACATCTTGATTCGGTCGTCGATGGGGTTGACCGGCGCGCATACCGCGAGCAGCGGCGCGCGTCCGCAAGGTGTGCTGTTCTTCGCAGGCCCGACCGGCGTAGGAAAGACCGAGCTCGCGAAGTCGATCGCTGAACTGGTCTTCGGTCGGGCCGAAGCGTTCCTTCGGTTCGACATGAGCGAGTTCTCCGCCGAGCAGGCCGAGGCCAGGTTGATCGGCGCCCCACCCGGCTACATCGGGCACAACAGCGGTGGTGAGCTGACCAATGCGGTTCGGCAGCAACCGTTTCAGCTGATCCTGTTCGACGAGATCGAGAAGGCGCACCCGCGCATCCTCGACAAGTTCCTGCAGATCCTGGAGGACGGTCGGCTGACCGACGGGAACGGGTCGACGGTGTTCTTCTCGGAGACCCTGCTCGTGTTCACCTCGAATCTGGGCGTTTATTGCTCGGACGAGCAGGGCAGGCGGGTACCGGTGGTCGCGCGCGGCTCGCCGTATCCGGTGGTGGAGTCGACCATCCGGGCCGCGGTGGCCGATCACTTCATCAAGGAGATCGGGCGGCCCGAGATTCTCAATCGGATCGGCGACAACGTCGTCGTTTTCGACTTCATCTCGGCGGAGACGGCGGCCAGGCTGGTGCCGATGTTCGTCGGCAACGTCACCGACCGGGTCCGCGCGCATACCGGGGTCTCGGTGACCGTCGACGAGAAGGTGCATCGGACCCTGCTCGATGTCGCGCTGACCAGACTGGACTTCGGCGGGCGTGGTGTCGCGGCCACCGTCGAATCGCTCCTGGTCAATCCGTTGGCCCGGGCATTGTTCGATCTCGCACCGAAGGTGACCGACGTGGTGGTCACGGCGCTTGCTGAGTCGGCCGAGGGCTGGACCGTGCAGCTCGGGTGAGATCCGGTGCTCGACCCGATGTCGGGTGTTCGGCGGACAGACAGCGCGCTGCGGCGCAACGACACTCGGTAATTGAGGATTGCGTGGCGCACCGCCGCCGCGTGGTAAGACTCAGGAGAGAGCGACGTGGACTCGAGTCAGCACCCGGACCGCACCACAATGTTGTTGTCGCGCTTACATTTTCCGGTCGACAACATCGGTTATGGCATTCGTGCCGGCATCTGGTTCCAGGGTTGCCGGGTCTTCTGCCGAGGCTGCCTCGCGCGCGACACCTGGGTCTTCGACGAATCGACCCGGTGCGGCATCGATGTGGTGCTCGACTGGCTCGCCGCCCTGCCCGTCGATCAGGTCGACGGAATCACCATTTCCGGTGGTGAGCCGACCGACCAGCCCATCGCGCTGCGCGCGTTGCTCGACGGGATCAACGCCTGGCGGGTGCGGCGAAAGCGCCCTGTCGACATTCTGCTGTATTCGGGACGGCCGACCGTGCTGCTCGACGACCGATTCCCCTGGCTGCCTGCATCGGTCGACGTGCTGGTCACCGAGCCCTTCGTTGCCGCGGCGGCAGGTGCCGACGCGCTGCGTGGTTCGGCGAATCAGCGGGTACTCGTCGGCACCGAGCTCGGCAGAAAACGTTACGCCGCAGCGGAACTGGAGGCCACCTATGCCGATCAGCGGCACCGGATGGGCGTGCATGTCGACGGTGACTCGATCCGCCTGGTCGGTATCCCGTTGCCGGGCGACATGACTCGGCTCGGCGCTGGGTTGTCGGACCGCGGGGTCCGGCCGCAGCGAACGTCGTGGTTGACGTGAGCACGCCACTCGGCCCGGAAGAATCGGGCGCGGACCCGGCTGTCGACATGGTGACCTGCCAGTGCGGTTGGACCGGTGACCGCAACGAGTTCGAGCAATGCCCGCTCAGCGGCGATGATCTGTGGGATAGCGTGCCGCCGGTCCGGCAGCTGATCGAACTGACGGTAGCCGACGGCGCCAGGTTCAGTCTTGCGCCGGGCAGCGGTCTCGGTCTCGGTAGGGACGAAAGCTATCCTGCCGCTGCGGCATTCGCCGCGCACACCAACGTGTCTCGATATCACGCGATGCTGCGATACGACGGCGAGAAACTCTTCGTCACCGACACCGATTCCAGCAACGGCACATTCATCGACGGCATCAAGCTCGAACCGAACCGTGAGCATCGGATCGAGCCGGGCGCGGCATTGCGGCTGGCCGCCGATGTGCCGATCACTATCGACTGGAGATCGTGATGGCGCACATCCGAATATCGGCCGTGACGCATCGGGGGCGCATCCGTGCGCACAACGAAGACGGCATCGGTTGCGGCGGATGGTCGCTGCGTGGCGGTGCGCCTGCGGAGATCTCGATCGAACAGACTGTTGTCGATCCGGTCACCGTCGTGGTCTGCGATGGCATGGGCGGGCATGCGGGTGGCGCGGATGCCAGCCGACTGGCCTGCGAAATGCTCAGCGCACCAAGCGAACTGGACTCGGCGGCGAAACCCGTCGACCGCATGCGGGCGTTGCTGCAGCAAACCTCCGACATGATCAACGACATCGCCGAGCAGCGGCCGGACCTGCGCGGCATGGGCTGCACCGCGGTCGGTGTCACCGTGTATCCGGACGGCTCCGCGCTGGTGTTCAACGTCGGCGACTCCCGCGCCTACCGACTGGAGGGCCGCTACCTGGCCCAGCTGAGCGTGGATCATCGGGCTCCTGATTCCAACCGGTTGCAGCAAGCCCTTGGCGGTGGTCTGCGCACCGTGCTGGAACCGGACTTCTTCGAGTGCGTCCTTGCCCCTGCCGAGGACCTCCTGTTGTGTACCGACGGCCTCAACGATTATGCGGGCGCGGGCCATATCGAGAAGGCAGTCGTCGCTGGTGGCCCCGAGATGCTCTCGCGCCTAAGGGATCTGGCGCTGGCCGGCGGTGGCGGCGACAACATCAGCGTCGTCCGGATCGAGACCATAGTGAGAGGTGCCCATGGCTGAGACAACCCGGCTCGACGGTGCAGCGCCGGACGACCGGCCTGCCAGGACCCGGCTGGATCCGCGCGAGTCGGCACCACCGCCCGCACCCGCGACGCGGCTCGACCACCCCGAGGCGCCACCGAGTGCCGGTGCCCCCGCGACGCGGCTGGATAACGCCGAGCAGCCGACCCAGGTCGCGGATCGGGCCGAGTCGCCGGAGTTCTATCCGGTGAATTTGCCGCCGGGGCTGGCATCGCGATTCCGGATCACCGGGCCGCTCGGCAGCGGCGGGGAAGCGTGGGTGTGGCGGTGCGCGGACGCGGCCGGAAACGAGCACGCGATCAAGCTGTTTCACCATCCGCCTCGATACCGTGGCGACGCCGGATCGCGGGACTTCCTCGAACAGCTGCCCCGCGAGCACACGGTGCAGGTGGAAGACCGAGGTGTCGATCACGGGGTGCACTACGAGGTGATGGAGTACTGCCGGTTCGGGGCACTGGAGGACTTCCTGACCGCCCGCGGCGGCGTCGGCACCAACAAGCACGCGGTGGAGATCCTCGAGCAGATCGCCACCTCGTTGCGCGGCCTGCAACAATCCGGTGGTTCGGCCAATCTCGTCCATGCCGATATGAATCCGCGCAATGTACTCGTCCGCAACGACGGTCCCCTCGATCTGGTCATCGCCGACTTCGGCCTGACCGTCGACCTCGGTGGCCGGTCCAAGCTGACCAATACCGGGCAGGGGACCATCGGCTACAGCGCGCCCGGCGCGCTGCAGCATATGAAGCCCGCCGACGATTGGTGGAGCGTCGGCATGATCATGTACCGAGTCCTGGTCGGGCGCGGCTACTTTCAGGACGACGAAGGGCGCTCGCTCAACGAGCGCACCATCGAGGCCGAGATCAATACCCGCGATATCTCGCTCGACGCGATCGACGCGATCGCCTTCCGGCCCGCTGATCGCGAACGCTGGAAGTTGTTGCTGGCCGGGCTGTTGACGCGCGATCCCGACCTGCGGTGGGGGATGGCTGAGGTACAGGCCTGGCTCGCCGGGGAGTCACCGGCGGTGTATCGGTCGGTCGTCGGCGGGCCTGCGGCGCCGCAGCCGGCGCAGGGGGCGCGGCGCGCGTCGGTCTCGTTCGCGCTGCCCGGTGTCGGTGATTTCTACGAGCCTGCCGCGCTCGGGTCGGCCATGGCGCGGCATCCGGAGGCGGCCGCTCGCGCGTTGAGTGGGCGCGGCCGCCAGGCGCTGGTGAACTGGCTCACCGATGAGGTCCGGACCGGCGCGCCCTACACCGACCTGAAAACCTATGGCGGACACTGGGGCCCGGACGAACTGGCCACCTATTTCACCGCGCAGCTCGATCCGGCCGCGCCGCTCACCTATTGCGGCTGGTCGGTCACCACGCCCGAGGATCTGTGCGTGATCAGTACCAATCCGCGGGCCTTCGACGCTGTCGTCGAGCTGTACGACAAGCAACTGCTGGGTTGTCTGGCCGGTCCCGGCGCCCGCAGCGCTTATCGGATGGTCGAGGCGAACTGGCGCGACATCGTCGAGCAGGCACTGGATCTCGCCAGGGCGCGCCTGATCGACCTCGGCGAGACCGCCCGAAACCAGGTCATCGGCCACGGTTTGCTGGTGTCCGCCGCCGACCAGCCGGTAATCGACGCCTACCTGGACAACGTCCGGCAGCGACTCGACAGCCCCGATCTGGCTCCCGCCAGTGCGATCCCATGGTTCGCCGAGCTGCGCCGCGAGGCGCGACTGTGACCGAACCCGTTGTCGCGCAGTCGTATCACCGCCAGCTTGCCGCTGTGCTGCTTGCCGATGCGACGGCGGGGCAAGCCCGCGAACAACATCAGCGGCTGCGTGCGGACGAGGCCGAAGCTCGTCGCCGCCGCGCCGATGTCACCGAACAAGAACAGCGTCGAAAAGCTCAGGGGCGCAGAGAAAACGACTACGCCGCGATGGTGTTCGCGGCGCTGATCTGCCTAACGGTGTTGGGCCCGTATCTGATCGGCCACTTTGCCATCCGCCGTACGTCGCTCCTCGCGCCGGATCTCAGGGTGTTCGACGGTGCCGTGCGGGGGCTTACCGATCACTTCGGCCCGGACTATCTTGCGGGGGCTGCCGCGGTGACCGCGGTCCTCGCGGTATTCCTGCTCGTCCGGCCGTGGAGTTTCCGGGTGAGCTCGGTCGTCATCGGCTGGGCACTGGTTGCCGGGCTGGTGGCCTGGTTGTTGCCGCTCACCACGACGAAATGGCATGACGCCGAACAAACATCGGTGACAAAGCTCGCCTCGACAGCCTTCCCGTTCAACGACCGGTTCTACTCCTGCGACGGCTACCGCTACTCGATCAACTGGAGCGCGGGTGCGGTAGGAGGCGCGCGATCCGAGGTCTGGCAGATCTATCTGTCCCAGGCGGCCGGTTTCGCGGGAGGCTGTAACAGGATCGACGTATACAACGGCTGGCAGCGCGTCGGCGTCTTCACCACCGGCGACGGCGACACATTCCTGTCCGGTAGGTGGGCCAATACCGATATCTCCGTGGGCGTCTTCTATCTGAATACCATCTGGGTATCAGTGCCGACGAGGAACGGCGGCACCATGCGTTTCACGCTGGAAGGTGCGCAACACAACGAGTTCTTGCTGAGCTACGGCTGAGCCGGCCCCCCGGTGGTTACGCCGTCCACTCCAGCAGAACCCTTGCCACCCAACCGATTATGCAATACAGGAGACCGGCGACGGCGAAGGTGAAAGCGCCGATGACGCCGCCGCCGATGCCGTTGATGAGTGCTGCGATCAGGATTATCGGCCCGTCGCTGCTCCAGCCTGCGACGGTGGTGAGGATCGCGCCGACCAGGGCGCCGCAGACGGCACCGAACATGCCGGCGCCGATGACGAAGCCGAATACGCGATCGCTGCCCGCGTTGCTGTCGAAGCGGCCGATCCACGCCCCTGCGGCGATACCGATCAGGAGCACGAGGAAACCGAGTGGGCCGATATTGATCATCGCGATGATGCCGATCGTTGCGCCCGTCACGCAGCCTGCCACTGGATTGGCCCACTGTGCGCGTGTTGCTCTGCGGTCGGCGAGCTGTGGCAGGTTGCGCCGCTGACGCGCTTCCGCTTCGGTGTCGAGTTGTTTGCGCCGTTCGTCGCGGGCGATCAGGGCGGTCGAGTCGGCGAGGAGCGCGGCGGCGAGCCGCGAATGTGGTGTGGTCATGTCAGATATAGACCCCGAAGTCGCGGGCGATGCCGTCGAGGCCGGAATCGTAGCCCTGGCCGATCGCGCGGAACTTCCACTCGGCGCCGCGGCGATACAGCTCGCCGAAGATCATGGCGGTCTCGGTGGCCGCGTTCTCGCTCAGGTCGTAGCGGGCCAGCTCGGCACCGCTCATGCTGTTGACCACCCGGATGAAGGCGGCGGTTACCTGACCGAAAGACTGGCCGCGCACATCCGCGTCGTAGATCGACACCACGAAAACGACTTTCGCGATGTGTGCAGGGATGGCGGCCAGGTCGACGTTGATCACCTCGTCATCGCCCGCGCCAACGCCGGTCCGGTTGTCACCGGTGTGCACGATCGATCCGTCGGGGGAGCGCAGATTGTTGAAGAACACGAAATACTCGTCGTCCACGACCTTGCCGCGGGCGTCGGTGGCGATCGCGCTGGCGTCCAGGTCGAATTCCGCGCCGCTGGTTGTTCGCACGTCCCAGCCCAGGCCGACCGAGACCTTGGACAACGCCGGAGCCTGTGCCGACAGCGATACATTGCCGCCCCGCGGCAGCGACCGTACCGGCGTCGGCGACGGCCGCGATACCGGCTTGGCCGGTCCGGCAACCGGCGGCATCGCCGGCCTGGTCACCGGCGGGGCAGGCGGCCGGGATACCGGCGGGGCCGGCGGCCGGGATACCGGCGGGGCGGAAACCGGCCGGACCGGTACCGTGGCAACCGGCGTGCCGGGCACCGGGCTACTCGGTGTCGGCAAGGTCGCGACACCGGCGGCATCTACGCGGAACACGTCGTCCAGCAGGGGGACCCGGTGTGCTTCGGCATTGACGTCGCCCTGCATCGCACGCTCTGCGGCCGGTACGGGCAACCGCTGCAAACCAGGCAGGATACCGAGGGGCACCGCTCGTGCCGCGCCGAATATGTCCGCGAAGTCGACGGGCACCTGAGCACCGACCGTCCCGATGCCGAACTGCCACGGCGGTTTCAGCGTGCCCTTCGGCCCGTTCACCCGCACCGCGATCTGCGTGGTGGTGAATTCGGTGTCGCACTGCGGAAAACAGTGCACGACGATCCCGGACCCGACCGGGCCGTCCAACGCCATCCACATGATTTCGTTCTTGCCGGGAAAACAGCCGAGGTACGGCGAATCCGAGACGAGTTCGGCCGACCGGAAGGCCGGTGCCGCCGCGCTGAGGGCGGCGAAACAGCTGCGAATGTCACCGGGGCCGTAGATCAACAAACTGAGACCGGCTTGGTCGAGACCGATGAAAGCCCCCTGTTTGGGACTTCCTTCGTCGTGCGGATCGGTCAGCGAGACCCGTTCGGTCAGCGCACTCGGCTGCGGCCGTGCCCGCTTGGTGAAGATGCCCATCGCTCAACGCCCCTGGTAGTTCTGCAGAATCTGAACCTTCTTGTCGAGGTACCGCTTCAGCTGGTCGGCGTTGTTGTCGAACGCCGCGACCGAGCGAAGAACCTGCTCGAGATCGCGCTCGAACTGGTCTTTCACGCTGTCGCGCCATTCGGCGGCCTTGAGTGAGGACCGGATCCTGGCGATGGCCTGATTGATTTCCCGTTGCGATCGGTCGATATCGCTCTTGAGTTTCTTGAGCGAATCAGGGTTCGCCTGAATGGAACTCATCGTGTCTCCTTGTCGGGACGATTGTCAGTAGTTGGTCAGTTCGTGCAGCACGCAGTCGATGGCGACGTCATAGGCGACCAGGGCCTGTAGGAAACGGCGTTCCTCGTCGGCGAGCGGCTGGAGTTTGCGGTCCGTCAGTCGGCGCAGCACCGTGTCGTTCCACACCTGGCCCGCGTCCTGTTCGGCCTGGACGCGCGCGCGGCGATTGGCGTCGAAGATGTCGATCGCCGGACGGAGCCTGCTCATGCGTCGACCACTCTGGCGGGGATGTCGGTCAGTCCCATCCGCCGGGCGACCCAGATCCGGTGGTATCCGTTGTGCACCTCGAAGGTCCCGTCGGCGCGCCTGCCGACCTGTAGTGCTTCGTTCTCGCCGAAGAACCAGGTGTAGGTGTCGGCGTAACTGTGTGCGCCGTAACGTTCTTCGTTGGCGTCGCGGTCGCGGAGGTAGTCGATGCCCTTGCCGAGGCGGAGCGCGTTGACGATCACACTGTTGAACGCCTCCAGCCCCCATTCGAGATCGGCGGGCGACACGTCGGACTTGAAGGATTCTGGTCCGGTCACGTTGCCGCGCGAGGTATCGATCGAGGCCAGCGGGACCATGGCGAATCCGGCGGGGAAGCCGGCGGGGGTGACGAGCGGTGGGATATCGGTCTGAACGCGTGCTGCGCCACCGGGTCCGGCCGGGCCGGCCGGTCGGCTCGGCGCGCTTGCGGCGTGCACCGGTCCGGCGGCCGACGAGGCGCTGTTGTACGCGTCGAGGTCGTGCGCGATGTCGTGCAGCAGTTGTTTCGACTCCATCGTCAACGACACTCTGACCTGTGCGAATCGGCCACAGGCCGCCGTGTATTCGACGGTCGCCTGCGTGAACATCCGCTGGGCGCGGCGGGCGGCGTCCAGGGCGCGCACCGCCCGATCGAGCTCGCGCTTCGGTCCGGAGCAGTCCGCGTCCTCGATCCGGCAGCACGCCGCGTAGGCCTGTTCGGCCTGCCGCAGCACTCGCCGCCGCTGGCTGGTCTCCTGCGTGAGCTCCAGCTCCACCCTGCGCTGTGCGAATCCGCCGGTGCGCTCACCGGATTCGGCTTCACGCAGGTATCGGTCCAAGTCCTGGGCGAGCTGCCGGACCACCCGCGGATCGTTGCGTGCCGTATCAGCCATCGGTACCGCGCCCACCGCGCAGCACGGTGTCCAGCCAGCCGAGGTCGGGGTCGGCGAACCGGCGGACGGTGTCGGTGCGTGCGTTGTCGTAGTCGTCCACCGCGAACTGATTGGGGGTCAGCGTGGCGGCCACTTCGGAGTCGATGAGGGTTCGTGAGTCGTCCTCGCTCGCGGGCCCGAGTACCTTGAAGCCGAACTGGCGCAAGCCATCGTGGTCGAATCGACGTTGCAGCGACGCGTAGCGGTCGGCCCAGACGATCACATGGATGCCGACCTCCGGTCCGTGCCGCAGCACCCGAGCCAACCGGCCGCTCTCGGTGTCCTGGTCGTAGGTGTCGGTGCTGAGTTCGCGGGCGCGGTGTGCGCCGATCAGGAACAGCACCCGCGCGGGGGCGTGGTAGTCGTCGAGTTCGGTGCGCTCGGCCAGGTCGGTCAGCAGCGAGTCGAGCACGTCGCCGAGCTTGCGTCGGTGGTAGGCCTCGGCGCCCGCGGCGCGCAACCGCGCGAACATCGGCTCGGCCTGTTGCTCGATCGCCGCGAAATCGACGTATTCCACCCGGATATCCGCCGCACGCAGCGCGACGATCTGCAGCCCGATCGCGGTCAGCCCGCCGGGGTCGACCAGCAGCAGGTTGTTACCCGGCTCGCGGCCGAGTCGGACCGCGAGCGGCGGGTCGAGCGACATGGGTGCGCCGATCGGCAGCACCAGTGTTGCGGTGCGGTCGGACTGGCTGAAGATATCCAGGGCGTAATCCTGCGGTGCCACCGCGATGTCGCCTTCGAAAACGGCGGGACGCGCGGTGAATCCGGCGGCGTCGGCCTTGTCGCGCAGCTGCGCGATCAGCTGCGCGCGCAGCTCGGTGGGCCAGTACGCGCATTGGAATCTGTTGTTGGCCTCGGCCTGGCCCGCGTGGTCATTGATGATGCCCTCGCCGGGCTTGGACAGCAGCTGGGCATCGGCATTGCCTTCCGCGAGCAGCTGTTCGGAGTCCTGGGTGGAGCTGGCGAGCACCAGCCGGTTGGGTATCTGGTTCAGCGCCGTCCTGATCTTCTGCCCGCCACCGGACACCGACTGCGACGCCAGGATGGTGTGCACGCCGAAGGCGCGGCCCTGCCGGATGATGCGGTCCAGCAATGCCGCGGCGCGGGTGGAGGTGGCATCGTCGCGTTCGAGCAGCATGTGGAACTCGTCGATGACGAGCACGATCCGGGCAAGCCGCTCGCCCGTGGACTGCCGGTACCTGCCGATTTCCAACTGGCCTTGCCCGGCGTTCTTGAACAGCGAAGCGCGGCGCGCGATCTCACTGTCCAGGCTGTCCAGCACGCTGATGCCGAAGTCCCGATTCGTCTCGATGGCAACGACTTTGGCGTGTGGCAGGCCTGGCGTCGCGTAGGGCTTGAACTCGACGCCCTCCTTGAAATCGATCAGATAGAACTCGACCTCGACCGGTGAATACTGCAGTGCGATACCGAGAATGATCGAATGCAGCAGCACCGACTTACCCGAGCCGGTGCGTCCGCCGATCAGCGCGCTGGACAGGCCGCCGGAATCCAAGCGGAGCTCGGCGACGTCGGAGGCGCCCATTCGGCCGAATCGCGCGACGATCCGTTCGTCGACCGAGGAACGCCACCAGGTGTCGGTGTCGTGTGGGTCGGCGATCGTCTCCGGCCGCTGCGTGCCCCGCGCCACCGCGCGTTCCATGGCCTGGACCGCGAGCTCGTGGATGCGCTTCGGCTCGACCTGCGTGCTGCCCGAGGTCGCCAGGCTGCGTTCGATGTGTGCCAGCACCTCGGCGCGGATCTCGTCCGATGGCAGGGGATAGGGGTCCAACTGCCACCGGAATTGACCACCGGGAACATGTCTGCTGCTCGGGATCGTGCGCGGCAGCCCGAGTCGCGCCAGCAACGCGGTGTCCTCCATGCCGGTGAACGCGGTAGCCAGCGGTTGGAGCGAGGTTGTCGTGGAATCTGTTGTCGCGGCGATCAATACGCCTGCCCGTCGGCCGACGGTGGCCAGCCGTTCGAGCCTGCGCAGCGACTCGTCGTCGAACATCTTGCCGTCGCGGGTGAAGGCGTTCGGATGATCGAACAACAGCAGCAGCCGGTAGGGCTCGGCGACCTCGCCTGCGGCGCGGTTGTAGGCGGTGAGCGTTTCGTGGGTGCCCTGCAGATACTTCTGGGTCACGAAGGCGACGTGATTCTCCAGTTCGGTGAGCAGTTCGCCGACGTTGTGTGAGCCCCACACCTTCTGGCCATAGATCTGCTCGCCTGCCTCGCCGACGCCGTAGAGGAAGTTCATCGAGGCGCCGACCTTTGCCGGGTCGACGACGTCGATCTTCAGCCGTCCCGCAGGCAAGGTGGCGAGCATGTCCAAGGTCAGGTTCTCCACCACCGCGGCCGAGTCGGTCACGATTCCGCCGGTCTCGTCCAGGTCGAGCAGCACCGGGATCGGTGGCGTCGCCGCGGCCAGCGCAATGGTGAAATGGTCCTGATGCTTGCCGCCGGGGGGCGACGCCACCGGCAGCTCGGTGTCGACCGCGGCCTGTGCGAGCCGCATCAACCCGATCGGGAAGATCATCCGGGTAGGCGGCGACGGCGCGATGGCCGCCGCGGACGGGACGGCCTGCCAGACGGGTGCGCCCTCCGCCGGACACGGAGTGATCGAATGTAGCTCGGCGGCACTGTATTCGCCGACGATCTGGGTGACCGTAACGCCCATCCGGCGGCGGAATTCCTGGAAGGTGTCGGCGAACAGTTTGGTGGTCTTGTCTTGCGCGGCCTGTTCGACATCGCGGAGCGCGCCGTCGTAGTCGCCGAGCACGGATTCGGCCGCGCTGATCAACTCCCTGCGCTGCTGCGCCCGTCCCGCTGAGGTCGGCCGAAAGCCCGCTGTCCGAATGGCTTCCGCGACGACGGCGGCGTCGGCCAGCCAGACGGTTGCGGTGATCTCCGCGGTGTTGAAGTAACCGGCATGTGCATCCTGCTGTCGTTCATGCCAATCGGCGGGCAGGCGATTGCTGAAGGCATTCGTGTGGTATTTGCGCACGATTTCGCCGCGGACGGTTTCGTGTGCGCGCCAGAGGACTGCGCGATCGGCGGTCAGCTCCTGTCCTATCCGCAGCATGCCGTCTCGTGTCGACGGCATGTTGCTCGCAGCGCTCGCGGTGACGCGCTGGAGCAGCGCCGTGATCGATGCGACGGCCTCGTCGCCGACCTGGGCGACGAGCCCGGCCAGCTCGGTACGGCGGGCGAGCACGGGAATGCGTGATACCTGGTCGTGCGTGCGCGGCGTCGGCGTGTTCGGGTGTGGCACAAAGGAGTTCAACCATGGCGCCGACTGGGTCGGCGGTGTCGCGGCCGCGGGTACCGGTTCCGAGGTAGGTGGTGCCGGAGCGGGTGGCGCCGATCGAAAGCTGTCCGACGTCGAACGTTCGGGCGCGCGTAGCCCCCGGGTTCGTCGATCACGTTGCAGCGCAACGGTGTCGTCGGGTCGCGGCCGCATCGATACCGGTTCGGGTACCGGCGGTCGTGGCGAAACGGGTTGTGGCGCCTGGGCCGCGGTCGCGTCGAAGCCGAAATCGATAGCGGCGGCCGCGAGTCCGTCGCGATAGCCCTGCCCGACCGCGCGCAGCTTCCACTGCGCGTCGCGTCGGTAGAGTTCGCACACGATGGTCGCCGTTTCCTCGGCGGCAGGGGACATCGAGAAGCCGGCGACGGCGGTTGCGCCGGGACCGGTCACGGTCAGCTCCAGACTCGGCAACCGGGTACCGCCGATAGTGGCGAGCACCACGATGCGCTGGATCGTTGCGGGCACCCCGAGCAGGTCGACGTGCAGACCGGTTTCGGTGCGCGAGACCGGTCCGGCGACAGGCGCGACGGCATCGCCGCGCACGAAGTCGCCACCGGTGGTGACGCGATCATCGGCGCCGAGCAGTGCGGCGTACACCAAAAGCGCATCACCGGTCGGGCAGGTCAGCCGAATGTCCAGCGCCGTGCCGTGCAGCTGAGTGTTCTGTCCCTTCGACAACTGCATCGGCACTCTCCTTCTCCGTGGACATCGTCGAGGCTGTTGTTGCCGATTATCGGGTCACGACGACCCCGCTGGCTGTACTGCGAACAGCCGACAGCACTGCGGTCGAAGGGAGTTGCCGCGACGGCACTGTCCGACGATCGACCGACACCGGCGACGGCGCTCGGCTCCTAGCATCAGGGATTACCAGGATCGCGAGCGGACCCCAGGGGGACGCATGAGAAGTTTCGGCGACGAGTCCGCACACTCGTCCGATGTGGTTCGGCCGCGCGTCCGCGTCAATCTGCGGAAGGGGCCGGTGCCGTCGAACGGCCGCCACGCGGTCAGCCCCGAAGGCGCGAGAGCCCAAGCAGGTCAGGCAGATTCGCCGCCGCCGACGGCGGTGCCCGTCGGGTCCAGGTTGACCTTCGCGCCGAATATGGCCACTCGGCGCAACCAGGCAAGTCTCGCGATAGCCGTCACGGTCGCGCTGCTCATCCTGTTGATTCCGGCGGGTCTGCTCCTGCACGACCGCAGCCGCGCCGCCAGTGCGAATGTCGCGAACAGCGTACCGATCGGGATCACGAACTCGGCGGTGGGAATCGTCACGGCGACAACGGTTGTCGTCGACCCGGAGACGGCGGGATCGACCGGATTGCAGTCGACTGCCGCAAGCGACCTGCCCATCCTGACCCGAGACGTCGCGGATCGCTGGGTGCCGCAGATCAGTTCCAAGCAGTACGGTCTGGTCGCCGAGGGCATCACGTGGCACCACGCGGAGATCCTGCGCGAGCATCGCGAACTGCGTGCGCGTTATCCGAACGTCCGGCTGCTGTGGTCAGGAGAGTGGTCGACGTTCAGCTACCCCGATTTCTGGATCACCATCGTCGGCATCGGATACCCGAGCAAAGACGGCGCCATTCAGTGGTGCGCGGATAACGGATTGGACCGCGACCACTGTTACGCGAAGCTGATCAGCACGACCCATTCGGTGGAGGGGAGTACCGGCTATCAATGATCGCAACGCCGCGATGCGGCACGTGCAGGCGGCGACCAGGCACGTCGAAGGCAGCCGGTATCGCGAAGCCGAGGAAGAATACGTGATGGCCCGCGATATCTTCGAAGCGCTCGATCTGCCGACCATGGTGGTGGGCTGCACCATCGCCATCGGGAACGCGCTGTTGGCCGCGAGTCGCTATGCGGCGGCCGAGCAGGTATATCGGCAGGCGAGGGAGTCGTGCCTGCGGCTCGGTCTCGAACTCGGCGTAGCAGGCTGCGACCAGAATCTCGGCATCGTGCTGCGCGACCTCGGCCGGTACGCGGAGGCCGAGACGGTTTTGCTCAGTGCGCGTAGCACGTTCGAGCGGGTCGGTGTGGATGAACAAGTCGCCGAATGCGACGCGGGGCTTGCGAACCTTTACTGGGTTACCGAGCAGTTCGCTCGAGCCGAAACCGCGCACCTGCAGGTCAGAGATTATTATCTCGCCCATGGCCAGGCCGAGCGGGCCCGCGTGTCGATCATGAATCTGGCGAATATCTATGAGTCGCAGGGACGTTATGCCGAGGCGGAGGAGGCCATTCTCGGCGTGGTGCCGTCCTATATACAGGACCGTGCTGATAAAGAGGTCGCCGCGTGTTCGCTCACGCTGGGCAACATCTACACGGCGACAGGGCGATTCGGTCTTGCGGAGCGGGCCCTGGTCAGCGCACAGAAGACGTTCCTCCGGCTCGGCCTGAGCGACGAGTTCGCCAGGTGCGCCGCGACACTCGGGAATGTCTACTTCGCGAGCGGACGCCATGCCGACGCCGAACGCGTCCTTTCCGCCGCCAGGGACCACTTCGCGGAGCGCGGTGTCGATGAACTCGCGGCCCATTGCACCTTCGGTCTCGGTACCGCCCATCTGCTTGCCGGCCGATACGATGCCGCTGAGCGGGCATACCTCGACGCGCAGGCGGTGTACACGCGGTTGGGCCTGGAAAAGCACGTCGCCAACTGCGATGCGAATCTCGGAAACGTTTATGCGTCGACCGATCGGTACGACGAAGCGGAACAAGCCCTGATCGCCGCGGGCGATATCTGTGCCCGAATGGGGTTGGACAAAGGCGTCGCGGACAGCTCGGTGAACCTGGGGAATGTCTATATGTCGACGGGCCGATTCGACGATGCGGAGCGAGTTGTGTTGCGCGCACAGCAGCTGTACGCCGAGCTCGGCAGCGTCGACCGGGTCGTTGCCTGTGTGGCGAATCTGGGCTACATCTACACCCCGGCAGGCCGGTACGAGGAAGCCGAGGCGAAATTCGTGCAGGCGGCGTCGTCGTACGTGGACTTGGGTCTGCCGGAGCAGGTGGCGCGCTGTGACGCGGCTCGGGCCTCGACCATGTTGATCCGCGGCCGTCGTTTGGAGCAGGGCGTGCCGGAGGCGACGGAACTGATCGGTGCTGCGGTCGCGGTGATGGTGCCCGCGATGATGTTCCTCGATGCGACCCGCTTCCAATTCGAACACGCGCCGAAGCGACTGGCGTGGACCGCGGCAAACCAGGGTTCGATGTCCCGATTGTTCGAAATGGCCGCGCGGCTGGGCGATTCGACGCTGGTTGCGGATCTTGTCGAGACAGCCATCAATTCCGGTATTCACACGACATCGCCGCCGGACCTGCCTGCTGGTGAATTCGGTATGGCGGGTGTCGTCGTCGAGCCGCCGGGCTTCCTGGCACCGACCGCGCCAGCGGACGAACGCGCAACGATCGGCTCGGAAACGCCGCGATCCGGTGGTGCCGTACGGCTCATTCCCGGGGCCGCCTTGCCGATGGCGGCGCCGCCCCGCCTGATCATGCCGGACGGCCACCAGGCTCTGTCTCCGCATCTGGATCACCTCGAGGCGCGTTATCGCCGGATTTCCAGATCGGCCGCGCCGGTCAGGGTTTGGTGATTCGACTCGCCTCCTCTTGCCCGTTTCTGCGCGAAATGTGGCATTGGTACCTACTTTGACGCCCCGCCGCCGGAATGTTTGTTGCCGAAATGCCCGATCATTGTTATTGGGCACACCACCGCCACACGGCAGGACTCAGGAGAGATGGACGTGCACTCGAGTCGGCACCCGGACAGCGCCACGATGTTGTTGTCGCGCTTACATTTTCCGGCGGCGAACATCGGTTATGGAATTCGGGCCGGTATCTGGCTGCCGGGCTGTCGGGTCTTCTGCCGCGACTGCCTCGCCGAAAACGCCTGGGTATTCGACGAATCCACGCGCTGCGGCGTCGAGGCGATCCTCGGCTGGCTGGGCGAGTTACCGGCCGACCGGCTCGACGGTGTCACCATCTACGGCGGCGAGCCGACCGACCATCCCGCCGCACTGCGCGCCCTGCTCGACGGCCTCTGCGAATGGCGCGCGAGCCTGACTCGCCCAGCCGACATCCTGCTCTACTCGGGGCGTTCGGCCGCCGCGCTGGACGCGCAGCTCCCTTGGCTGCGCCTCGCGGTGGACGCGCTGATCACCGAGCATGTCGTAGCGGCGGACGGGCGCGATCTCGCGCTGCGCGGTGTGGCCAATCAGGAGGTTGTCGCGGGCTCCGTTCTCGGCACTCAGCGTTACGCCGCAGCGGAATTCGGCAGTGAGCTCATATCGTGCGATAGCTGCGCGCGACCAAGGCCGATCGCAGATACCACAGCCCGGACGGTTGGGACGGGTCGAAGCCGGTGAGCTGACCGATGCGCTTGAGCCGGTAGTCCACGGTGTTGGTGTGCACGTGCAGGACTCGCGCGGTGCGCTGACGGTTGAGGTTGTTGGCGATGTGCCGCTGCAGGGTCTCCAGGAGCTCGGGGTGCTCGTCGAGCGGATCGAGCAACTGGCCGAGAAACTCGCGGCCGGGTCCGGGCCTGGTGAGCTGGTATTCGAGGGCGAGTTCGTCGAAGCGATACAACCCGGCCACCGCCTCCAGTCGCTGCACCATGTCGAGCAACTCGTGCGCCTGGTCGGCGGCATTGGGGATCTGTTCGGGGGCGGCCTCGACCATGGTCGCGGTGATGCCGACCTGCGCGGCATGCGACAGCTGGGCCACCATGGCGTCGTAACCCGCGTTGTCGAAGGCGGCCGCCGGGATCAGGACGGTACCGCCGTCGACGCTGAGCAGCGACAGCGCGCTCTCGCCGCAGCGGGTGGCGAGTTCGGCCTGCACCCGTCTGAGCTTGCGGCGCGCGACGACCTGACTGTCCAGCATCGGATTGTGCTCTTCCCGATGCGGCGGAATCGCCACGGCCAGCACGGCATACGAGGTCGCGATGGCGATGCCGCACTCGCGGGCCATGGTGGAGGTGCTGTGCCCGCCGAGCAGCGCCGAGGTGAGCGTGTGCACGGCGGTGTGGTGCTCGCTGACCACCGAGCGCAGTTCCCTGATGTAGGCGACCGAGACGGCCGAACTGATCATGTCCAGCATCTCCAGCACCATCTTGGCGCCGTCGACCAGGCTGTCGTAGTCCTTGATGGACGCGTCCGACACCACCAGATCCAGCCCCATCTTGAAGCCTTCGTGGATGGAGTGATGAATGGTGTCGATCGGCACGCCCTCGCGGGCCCAGCTCGACGCGGCGTCCTGCAGGCGCTGCAACTTGCCTGGAATGTCCTGCCCGTCGAGCATGCTGACCGCGAATTCGAGGCAGACCCTGGTGATGGTGGTGACGTCGCCGGTGATCGCGTCCGCGGGCAACGTGCCGCACGGGATGACGTTTTCGACGAAGTGCCCGACCATCTGGCGCGATAGCGCGCGAACGTCCTTGAGCGGGGACGACATCGGCTTGCCCGCCAGTGTCAGGCTTTGCCGTGCAGAGTTGTCGATCGACATTGACGACTTCCTTCCGCCCCCGGAGATAGCTGTACAGCGCATTCACACTAATCGCTCGATACCTCTTGCGGATCGATTCGCCAGGTTCTATAGCGGGCATCAGAGACTGGTCGGTTGGTGGTTGTGTTGCGTCACAGCGGGTTATGCGGCCTCGCGCATTCGCGCTCGCAAGCGCTCTGTGCCGCTGAATGCGGTACCGCCGGTTCTGTCAGTTGACGTGAGCACACCCTGCGCTGGCGGTAGGATCGCTCGCGCCGGGCTTGTCCCAGGAACCATGGGCTTGCCGGGCACGTGCCGTGCCGGAGAGGGTGTGCTGTACCCATCTGCCGCGCACGCACGCCAGGGAAGGCAGAGATGACGCGATAGGGGGCTAGGACACATGAGACCGGCTCTGAGATGTCTTGTCTGGGAACTGGACAACACATTGTGGGACGGCGCGGTGAGCGACCGGACCAGCGGTGCGCTACGGCCCGCCGCGGTGCGCACGCTACGGCTGCTCAGCGAGCGCGGCATCTGGCACGCCGTGGCCAGTCGCGGCGACCGCGAGTGGACCATGGACAAGCTGTACCGGCACGGCGTCTACGAGATGTTCTCCGCCCTCGAAATCGGCTGGGGCCCGAAGTCTTCGGCGATCAGCCGGATCGGCACCACGCTGGGCCTGACGCTGGACACCATCGGCTTCATCGATGACGAACCGGTCGAACGCGGCGAGGTGTTGCGCGCGTTGCCCAAGGTCCGCTGCTATGCCGCGCGCAATGTCGACGTGCTGCCCGCGTTGCCCGACTTCTGCCCGGTCGTGCGGACCGGGCCCAATCCGACTCCGCCGGTCGGGTTTGCCAGGGTGCCCGCGCGGTAGCACTTTTCGACCTATTGCGGCAGCACCGCGAGGTCGAGTTCGCGCAGGCGGGCCGGATCGGCGATCACCTCGTAGCCCGCGACTCGATCGTCGCGCACCGTAACCGTAAGGGCGAGTAGGAGCTTGCCGCGTGGCGCGACGAGGATGCCGACCGCGCCGTTCACCAGCGCCAATGCCGCCACTTGCGAACGACGTTGGAGCAGTACGGTTTCCTTCGCCACCGACTGAGCGCCGCGTATCACCGCCGACATTCCGGAGGGCAGCGCAGCCGGGTCGGCGACCCGGATCACGTCGGGGGCGAGCACGGCCAGTAGGGCATCGAGGTCGCCGCCACGAGCTGCCGTCAGGAAGGCCTCGACTACCTGCCGTTGTGCGGCGAGTTCGGTTGCCGTCGACGTTGTTCCACCCTGCGTGCGCTGTCGTGCGCGACTGGCGAGCTTCTTCGTAGTGGCCGTGGTTCGCCCGACGATCGGCGCGATCTGATCGAACGGCACCGCGAACAGGTCGTGCAGCACGAACGCCACCCGCTCGTCGGGGCCGAGTGTATCCAGCACTACCAGCAGCGCCCGGCCGACCGAATCGATCAGCACCGCTTCGTGTTCCGGGTCGCTGTCGTAGGCGGAGTCGCGGAGTTCAGTCAGTAGATCGATGGGCTCCTCGCGCCGCGTCGCCCGAGTCCGCAGCATGTCCAGGCAGATCCGCGACACCACCGTGGTCAACCAGCCGGCCAGGTTCTCGACCTCGTCGGTGTCGTGCCGGGCCAGCCGCAGCCAGGCCTCCTGCACGGCGTCGTCCGCCTCGGTCAGCGACCCGAGCATCCGATACGCGACCGCCCGCAAATGGCCGCGATGCGTCTCGAATCGCTGCGCCAGCATGTCCTGGGCCCGCATCGGTCACCTTTCCGTTCCGTCATCCGTCACACAGTCGACGGATACCACGGCGCCGGTCGACCGGGGTGCCCGCTCACGATCGCAGACCGGCCGAACAACCAATCAGGAGGGTGTTACCCATGTCCACCGCTTACGTCATCGTCACCATCGCCGCCGCGGTCGCAGCACTGATCGCGTCGGGAGTCGATGTCTTCCGTGCTGAGTGGGTGCGCGACAACACGCGGAACTATGGCATCCCGGACTGGACGCTGTACCCGCTGGCCGTCATCAAGGCCGCCGGAGCCCTCGGCCTACTGGTCGGCTTGGCCATTCCGCCACTGGGCCTGGCTGCCGCGATCTGCCTGGTCCTCTACTTCATCGGCGCGATCATCACCATCATCCGAGCGCGCGGCTACCGCGATCTCGGCTATCCCATGCCTTATCTGGGACTGGCCGCCGCATCGCTGGCCTTGTTCGTCGCGTCCTGACCCGCTACCCGTTCTGGATGAACCGGGCCGCCTGCTCGCCGATGAAGACGGCGGGTGCGTGGGTGTGGCCGCGGATGAGCAGTGGCATCACCGAGGCATCGGCCACTCGAAGACCTTGTACGCCACGGACTTCCAGCTTCGGCGTGACGACGCTGGCCACGTCGGTGCCCATCCGGCAGGTGCCCACCGGGTGATACAGCGTGTGTGAGTAGCCGTTCAGGGCGAGTTCGAGGGTGGCTTCCATTTGGGACGGTGCCTGCGGCGGGTAGATGATCGGGCCGAGTACGGCTTTCATGGCCGGGGCGGCGGCGATATCGGTGCAGGTGCGCAGGCCCGACATCAGCGCGGCGCGGTCCATCCCCGCGCTGTCGGACAGGTAGCGCGGGTCGATCAGCGGCTTGGCGGCCGGATCCGCGGAGGCCAGCGTGATCCGGCCGCGGCTGTGCGGGCGCAGCAGCACGGTCGCCAGGATGACGCCGTGCTCGGTCGGATCGACCAGGGCCTCGTAGTAGAACGGGGCCGGGGCGAAGATCATTTCGAGGTCGGGCAGGTCCAGATCCGGCCTGCTGCGGACGAATCCGTAGGCCTCGCCGACGTTGGAGGTGAGCATGCCGCGATGCCGGATCAGGTAGTCGAGCAGTTGGCGCGGCTTCTCGGCGGCGAAAAGCGAATCGCCTGCCACGCCGTAGCCGACGCCCGTGACGAGATGATCCTGCAGGTTCGCGCCCACCTCGGGCACGTGCCGCAGGGCCCGAATACCCTGACGCGCCAACTCGTCTCGGTCACCGATACCTGAAAGCATCAGCAACTGCGGGCTGTTGATCGCGCCACCGCACAGCACCACCTCGCGGCGCGCGGTGACCGTGTGCGGGCCGCCGCCCTGGTGGTATTCGACGCCGACCGCCTGGGTCCCCTCGAACAACACCCGTGTGGCCAGCGCCTCGCTGCGGATCGTCAGGTTCGGTCGATTCAGTGCGGGTCGCAGGTATCCGTCCGCGGTGCTCCAGCGCCGGCCGCCGTGCTGGGTGACCATGGTTTCGCTGAAGCCGTCCGGCTCCGGCCGATTCGGCGGTTCGACCTGGAAACCGGCCTCCCGTACCGCGGTCAGGTACGCGGCGGTCAGTGCGCGCGGACTGCGTTGGCGCGAGATGTGCAAAGGCCCGTTGGCGCCCTCGTCCGGATACTGTGCGTCCTCGACACTTTCGATCCGCCGGAACTGTTCGACGGCGGCCGCGAAACCCCACTCCTGGCCGGCCAGCAGCGCCCACTCGTCGTAGTCGGCGCGGAAACCACGCACCCACATCATCGCGTTCATCGAGGACGAGCCGCCGAACATCTTGCCGCGCGGCCAATAGATCTGCCGGTTCTTCAGCTCCGGCTGCGGCTCGGTCAGGTAGTCCCAATCCACTTCGGTGCGAAAGAGTTTCGCGAAACCGGCGGGGATATGCGCGAATTTGTTCTTGTCCGCGGGCCCGGCCTCGAGCAGCACCACCGAGGTATTCGGATCGGCACTGAGTCGATTGGCCAGCACCGCGCCCGCGGATCCGGCGCCGACGATCACGTAGTCCGCGGTAAGGCCACCTGGTTGCACTGTCCCACTCCGATCTATAACGCCTACGGCAAAGATACGAGGCTTGGGCGGACCGGGGTTCGATTTCGGCGCAACCGGACACAAGTCATCGACTGTGGTGGGTATGGCGTCCTTTACTGATCTTGCTCGGGGCCGATAGGGTGGTGAGGGGCGTGATGGCGGTCACAAAACGAACGATCGGTCGTATTAGTTGTTAGCCTCGGTTGAGACCATGCGGTTCCCTTTGATCGAGAGGCTGTGATGGATATGTACGACGAGGAGCGCGAGCGCAAGATCGCGATAATCGGGCAGTTCTTCGAACTCGCCTCGGTGAAAGATTTCGAGGGTTTCCTGGCGCTGTGCACTGACGACGTCCGAATGTCGATTCCGTTCCAGCTGCCCGGATTTCCGAATCAGGGCGAGGGCAAGGACGAGATTCGCCGAATGACCGCGGATGTCGACCGGTACGACAGGTACACCATCTCCGTCGTCAAGGTCGAGCCGATGCTCAACCCCGACAGCTTTCTGGTCGAGACGAAGGGCGACATGGTCGTTCATTCGACCGGCAGGCCCTATCGCAACGACTACCTCAACATCATCCGCTTCCGGGACGGCAAAATTGCCGAGTGGGTCACCTATCAGGATCCGGTGCGTCAGATGGTCGCGTTCGGATTCACCGAACTTCCGGTACCCGCAGAGTCCTGATCGCCGGTCTCGGCATACGCCATCCGGAAGCGCGACGGCGAAGTGCCGTAGCGGTCGACGAAGGCTTGCCGCAGGGTTTCGGCCGAGCCGAAGCCGCAGCGGGTGGCGATATCCGCGATCGGTAGCCGGGTGCCCGCAAGAAGATGGGCCGCCGCTTCGGTTCGGCATCGGCGGACGAATCGGCCCGGGGTATGGCCGAGTTCGCTGACGAACAATCGAGTGAGATGTCGTTCGCTGACGCCGATTTCGGCCGCCAGGATGCTCGCGGACAGGTCCTGGTCGAGATGGCTGTTGACATAGGTGAGCGCGCGGCCGACCAAGTCGTGGTCGCCGACGACGACTTCGCGCGGTTGCACCCGTCAAGCGTACGTCGAATGACCGGCTGCCCAAGGTTTCGGACATGGCCGGGCGACGGGGTTGTCCGGTCTCGCTAGTTCAGGATGAGCAGCGCGGATTTCTCGATGCGGTCGGCGATCTCCGAATAGGACGCGTAGCCCATGCCCGCCCGCACGAGGGCGCCCGCGTACAGCAACTCCAGCGATTCGACGACATCCGGATCCGGATCCGCGCCGAGCGCTCGGATGAGCCGCTTGCGGATCTCGGCGCCGATGCGGCCGCGCAGGTGCACCACGTCGGGGTCGCGGCCGAGCAGCGCGCTGGTCACCGCGCCGGACAGTTCCTGTTCGTCGGCGACGAGCATCGCGATGTTCCGCAATTCGGCGACCACCCGGACGGTGGGGTCCGCGTCCGCGCTGACCGGTGACGGCGCGGAAATCAAACGCCGCCAGAAGATCTCGGCGACCAGGTGCTCCTTCGAGGAGAAATAGGTGTACGCGGTCGCCGCGCCGACTCCCGCCGCGGCGGCGACCATCCGAATGGTCAGCCCCGCGAAGCCTTCGCGGGCAAGCACTTCCACCGCCGACTTGGTGAGCTTGTCGACGGTGTCGGCTTGCTTCCCGGACAGCCTGCGGCGGGTCGCCTCGAGAATGACGGAATCGGGTTCGGACATGTGTCTGGATACTACTACCGGTGACTGTTCAGTTCTTCGCGGCGGCGATGCCCGCTCGCCGGCCGTAGAAACTGCCGTCGCCCAGGGAAGCTCCGCTCACGTACCCGCCCGCGCACAGTCCGGAGGTGCAGCGCCCGGCGGCGAACAGGCCGGGGATCGGCTCGCCGGAGACGTGCAGCACCCGGGAATCCAGGTCGGTGCGCAGCCCGCCGAGCGTGAAACCCGCGGTGAATCCGCGCATGTCGAACGCGGCGAGCGAACCTTGTAGCGGCCGAACCCATTCCGGCTTCTTGCCGAGCAGCGGGTCCTTGCCGTCGGCGGCGTGCAGGTTGTAGCAGTCGACGGTGGCCTGCAGTGCCAGTGTGGGCAGCCCCATGTCGCGCTCGAGTTCGGCCACCGTCTCGGCGGCCCAGGTGGGCGGCTGCCGGAAGAACGGAGTGGAGGTCTCGGTGGCGAGTCCGGCCTCGTAGGACGCCTCGTCGATGACGAGGAAGGCCTGGTTCTCCTGTTGGATGAGCGTGGCCTGGCCGATGCGGCCCGGGTAGGTGTCCTCGGCGATGAACCGCTGGCCGCGCCCGTTGACCAGGATGCCGCGCGCCATCAGTTGCGGGTCGCCGAAGAACGCCACCTCGGTCGCGTCCATGTGCGCCAGTTCCGCGCCGAGGGCTTGCGCGACCCGGATGCCGATGCCGTCGTGCTCCTCGATCGCGGCGGCGGGCCTGCCGATCAGGCGCGGTGCATAGCCTTCGATCATCTGCTGGTGGTAGGCGAAACTACCGGTGGCCAAGACGATCCCGCGCTCGGCGCGGATTGCCACCTCCTTGCCGTAGCATTTGGCGATCACGCCGACGACGCGATCGTCGTCGTCCACCACCAGCCGGCCGAGCCGCAGGTCGTATTCGACTCGGACACCGAGGGATTCGGCGGTCTCGGCGAGCGGCTTCATCAACATGTAGCCGCCGCTCTTGCGGCCGATCTTCTTGTCCGCCATCTGCGGAACATGGCCGCGCGGTGCCGGTTTCGCGATGGTGTTGAACGGTGCGGCGTTCTCGCCGCCGGAGTACATCAACCCCTCGTCGTGCGGCGGTTCCCAGCCCGGCTCGCCCCAGAAGGCTTCGCGGAACGGCACACCGTTGGCGACGAGCCAGTTGTAGTGCTCGACGCTGCCGCGCGCGTAGTCGGTGATCTTGGCCTTGTCCACGCCGGGGCCGAGGGCGGCCAGCAGGAAGGTCTCCATGTTCTCCGGCGTGTCCTCGAAGCCGAGCGCCTGTTGCAGCGGTGTGCCGCCGCCGAGGTAGATGAAGCCACCGGCCATCGCGGCCGCGCCGCCCCAGCCGCCGGTGCGTTCCAGGATCAGCACGTCGGCGCCCGCCCTGGCCGCCTCGATCGCGGCGCATACCCCGGCGATGCCGTAACCGGCGACGACGACGTCGGCCCGGTGGTCCCACTCGGTGACGCTGCTCGCACGCAGCGGGCGAAGGGTGTTGGCATCAGACATGTTTCGGGTCCTTCACTCGGTGCGATCGGATTGTTGCTTGCGGGCGGCCTTCTTTTGCTGCGCCACAATGGTGCCCACCAGGAGGTCGAGTTTGGTGCCGTTCGGCCAACCTACGTAGTGGCAGAGGAACACCGCGATCTCGTGCAGTTGCTCCTCGGTGAGTTCCTCGTTGCGCAGTGCGGCGCCGATCTGGATGCCTGCGGTATCGATGGCGCCCTGTGCGGTGAGAGCACCTAGCAGGATGAGTCGCCGGTCTCGGATGGACAGTGCGGGACGGGACCAGATGTCGGCGAACAGGTGATCGGCGGTGACGGCGAAGTGGCTGCCGGGATAGTCCTGGAATTCCGTGCCGTACACCTCGGCCATCTTGGCCAGGCCGCGCTCGCGCACGGAATCGGCGGAACCGTTGTCAGTCATAATTGCCTTTCGGGGGCGCCGACGCCGAGACCGGGCCCGAGGTGTTCGAGCGCGAGTTCGGCGAGGGGGAGTGCGACGTCGAGCCGGGTGCCGAGGTCGAGGGCGAGGTTGAGGTCCTTCTCGCCGAGGTCGCGCACGTGCTGGAGGATCGGCAGCCAGAAGTCGCCTTCCTCGATCGGTGCGGTGCGGTCGCGCAGCATGATGGCGCCGGGGCCGCCGGTGACGGCGTCGGAGTGGCGAACGACCTTGCCGAGCAGGGTGATATCGAGTCCGGCGGCCTCGGCCAGTCGTTGCGCTTCGGTTGTCGCGGCGAAGGCGATGAAGTGAACAAGGTTGCGCGCCAGCTTCATTCGGGTGCCCGCGCCCACAGGTCCGGCGTGCACGATCAGGTCGGCGAAGCAGCCGAAGGGTGCCCGAATTCGCTCGAAGGCAGCGTCGCTGCCGCCGACCATGACCGCCAGAGTGCCTTTTGTGGCGCCCGGTCTGCCGCCGCTCACCGGTGCGTCCACGAGTTCGACACCGTGCGTTGTGCATTCGGCGGCCAGTTCCTCGGCGGTCCGGTCGCTGATCGTCGAATGCACCGCCACCACGGTTCCCGGTGCGGCACTGCGCAATACACCTTCGCGGCCGGTAATGACGTCGCGCACCTGGGCGTCGTTCACCACTGCCACCGAGATGACCGTGGCGTGTTCAGCGACCTCGGCTGGAGAGGGGGCGGCCTCGGCACCTTCCTCGGTGTAGGGCTTGCTGGCGTCGGGTCGTACATCACACACGGTCAGTCCACCCGGCCAGTCGAGCAGCCGCTTCGCCATCGGCGCGCCCATGGCACCGAGGCCGATGAAGCCGATTCTGGGTTCGTTCACGAGCGGAACACCTGTCCGCCATCGACATTGAATATCTGCCCGGTGACCCAGCTCGCCTCGTCGGATAGCAGGTACAGGCATGCGCCGACCAGGTCCGCCGGTGTGCCCATTCGCTTGAGCGGCAACCGATTCACCATGTCTTCGACGATCGCCGGAGGCGTCACGGCCTTGGTGGCGTCGGTGTCGATGGGACCCGGTGCGATGGCGTTGATTCGGATGTTCGAGCCGCCGAGCTCGAACGCCAGCTGCTGGGTCAGGCCGTTGATGCCGACCTTGGCCAGGCCGTAGAAGCTGGAGTAAGTCCAAGCGGCGGTGGACGATTGGTTGACGATCGAGCCGCCCGCCTTGCGCATGTGCGGCCAGACGGCGCGGGTCATGTTCAGCGCGCCGTCCATGTTCACGCTCATGAACTTTTTGTAGTAGTCCCACGGCACGGTGAGCAGCAGGTTGAGCTTCATCTCGCCGTAGATGGCGGCGTTGTTGACCAGGTGGTCGATGCCGCCGAACTCGGCGACCGTCAATGCGGCCAGCGCCGCGGCGGATTCGGGATCGGCCACGTCGACCTGACCGAACAGTGCGGTGCCGCCGTCGGCGGTGATCTTCTCCACCGTGGCCTGGCCGCCCTCGGCATTCTTGTCGGCGACAACGACTTTCGCGCCCTCGGCGGCCAGCGCGGCGGCGTACGCGGCACCGATGCCCTGGGCGGCACCGGTGACGATGACGGATCTTCCCGCGAAACGGGCCATGACGATGTGCTCCTCTTATCCGGCGGTCGCGATGAGCTTGGTTTCCAGGTATTCCTCGAACCCGGCGCGGCCCATCTCCCGGCCGATGCCGGACTGCTTGTAGCCGCCGAAGGGCGCGTCGGCGGAGTACCAGACGCCGCCGTTGACGCTTAGCGTCCCGGTCCGTACGCCGTTGGTGACGTGGCGGATTCGCTCGGGGTCGGTGCCCCAGACCGAGCCGGACAGGCCGTAGGGGGAGTCGTTGGCGAGGCGGATGGCGTCGTCGTCGCCGTCGTAGGGGATAACTACCAGCACGGGGCCGAAGATTTCCTCGCGGGCGACGGTCGCGGTGTTGGGCACGTCGGCGATCAGTGTCGGCTCAATGAAGAAGCCGCGCTCCAGGTTCTTCGGCCGACCGCCGCCGACCACGATGCGGCCACCCTCCGATCGCGCTATCTCGAGATAACGCTCGACGCGGGCGCGCTGCCGTTCGGAGATGAGTGGCCCGCACACGGTCCGCGAGCTGGCCGGATCACCCGGCTTGATCCCTGCGATGGTCGCGGCAGCGGCCTGCACCGCCTCGTCGTAGGCCGCACGGGGGACGAGCAGCCTGGTGGTGATCGCGCAGCCCTGTCCGGCGTGCACGCAGACCGAAAACGCCGCCACCGCACAGGCTCCCGCGATATTCGCGTCGTCGAGCACGATGAACGCCGACTTGCCACCCAGTTCCAGGAACGCCTTCTTGAGTGTCGTTGCGGCGCCACGCATCACCGCGCGCCCGGTCTGCGTCGAACCGGTGAAGCTGATCAGGTCGACCAGGGGATGCTCGGTGAGTTGGGCGCCGAGCCCGTGGTCGGCGGAGGTCACGATATTCAGCACACCGGCAGGGATGTCGGTCTCCTCGGCGACGATCGCGCCGACGGCCGCCGCACACCAGGGCGTATCGGGAGCGGGCTTGAGCACCACGGTATTTCCGGCGGCGAGCGCGGGACCGAGCTTGGCGAAGGTGATCTGGTGCGGGAAGTTCCACGGGGTGATCGCACCGACCACACCGACGGGCTCGCGGCGCAACACCCGGCGGGTCTTGATGCCCATCGGCTCCGCGACACCGAGATCGGTTTCCCAGCTGTAGGTTTCGGCGAGCGAGGCAGAGTAGGCGAGGTCGGCTATCGGACCCTCCAGCTGCGGACCTCGGGTGAACATGGCGGGCGCGCCCGCCTCGGCGATGGTGAGCGCGCGCAGGTCCTCGAGGTGGGATTGCAGTGCGGTGCGCAGTTGTTCGAGGCAGTGCGCGCGGAAGGCGTGGTCGCGGGACCAGTCGGTGTCATCGAATGCGGTGCGGGCGGCGGTGATTGCCGCGTCCATGTCCGCGGCGTTCGCGTTCGCGGCGTGCCCGAGCAGCTCCTCGGTCGCCGGATTCAGGGTGGCGAAGACGCCGTCCCCACCCTCGACCAGCTTGCCGCCGATCAGCAGTCGCGCACCGTCGGCGGGCAGCAGGCTGGTCATGCGGTTCTCCGATGCTGTCTGGACACGTGTACGGAATATAGTCACGGGCGGCGATTTCGCGCAAGAACAGGTTCTAACTCTGTCATTCTGAGCTAAGCGCCGCACGGCCGCGGTGGATTCTCCGCGGTTCCCGGGCGGGTCGACCGGATCGTGCGCAATGGTGTTGGTAAGCCAGTGGAAACGTTGTCGGAGGTAGGTGCCGGTGGTACTGTCCAGACACATGTCCAGCTATCTGTCGCCGCCCGGTTCGATGCGGGTTTTCGCTCGGGGGAACTTGTTCTCAAATGCGGGGTGGGTGTGGTGACGGCCGCGTTGGAACCCTTGACGTTCGATCCGTACGACTACCGATTCCATGCGGACCCGTATCCGACGTATCACCGGCTGCGCACCGAGGCGCCGCTGTACTACAACGCCGAGCTGGATTTCTGGGCGCTGTCCCGGCACGCCGACGTGACCAACGGATTCCGCGACAGCGCAAGGCTGTCCAGCGCCAACGGTGTTTCCCTCGATCCGGCCGCCTGGGGCCCGCATGCGCATCGAGTGATGTCGTTCCTCGCCATGGACGATCCGCGGCACCTGCGCATGCGCAGGCTGGTGTACAAGGGGTTCACGCCGAAGCGAGTCGCCGAAATGCAGGGCCGCATCAAGGAATTGACGCTGTCCTACCTCGAACCTGCGCTTGCCGCCAGATCGTTCGACTGGATCGACGAGGTCGCGGGCAAGCTGCCGATGGACGTCATCTCCGAGCTGATGGGCGTGCCCGCGCGCGACCGCGTCGAAATCCGCAGGCTCGCCGACCTTGTCGTGCATCGGGACGACGGGGTGCTCGACATTCCACAGGCGTCCATCGAGGCGTCGATCAAGCTGCTCACCTACTACACCGAGATGGTGGCCGAGCGCAGGCGCACGCCGAGCGCCGACCTCACCTCGGCGCTGTTGGATGCCGAAGTCGACGGCGACACACTGTCGGACGAGGAGATCATCGGCTTCCTGTTCCTGATGGTGGTCGCGGGCAACGAGACCACCACGAAGCTGCTGGGCAACGCGCTGTACTGGGGCGCACGGAATCCGGGGGAGTACGCCAAGGTCGCGGCGGAGCCCGCGCACGTGTCGGACTGGGTGGAGGAGACGCTGCGCTACGACACCTCCAGCCAGGTGATCGCGCGCTCCGCCACCACGGAGCTCGACTACTACGGCGGCACTATCCCCGCCGGTGCCAAAGTGCTGCTGCTGATCGGCTCGGCCAACCGCGATCCCGCCGTGTTCGACGACGGCGACACCTACCGCATCGATCGGGCCGACAAGGCCGGGCTGGCGAGTTTCGGTGCGGGCGTGCACTACTGCCTCGGCGCGCACCTGGCGCGGCTGGAGGCGGCGGTCGCGCTGCGCGAATTCGCCTGCCGGGTGCGGAGTTACGACGTGGTCGAGGCGGGCATCGTGCGGGTGCACTCCTCGAATGTGCGCGGCTTCGCCAAGCTGCCGATTGTTGTGGAGGCGAGATAGTGCCGCGTTTCGAACCCCACCCGGCCCGCCGTCCGGTCCTGGTCGCCGGAGCGTCGTCGGGTATCGGCGCCGCCACCGCAGTCGCCCTGGCCGAACTCGGGTATCCGGTCGCGCTCGGTGCGCGCCGGGTCGACCAGTGTGTGGAACTGGCGGACAAGATTCGCGCCAACGGCGGCGAAGCCTTCGCGCAGCGGTTGGACGTCACCGAGGCCGCGTCGATCGATGAATTCGTGACTGCGGCCGAAAATGCGTTGGGTCCAATCGAGATTCTGGTCTCCAGCGCCGGAGACATCGAGTTCTCGCCGGTGCACGAGATGGAACCGGAGCGCTTTCTGAGCCAGGTTCAGGTGCATCTGGTCGGTGCGCATCGGCTGGTGCACCGGGTACTGCCCGGCATGCTCGATCGGCAGCGCGGTGACGTCGTGCTGATCAGCTCCGACTGTGCCCCGGAGCCGCGGCCACGTACCGGTGCCTACAGCGCGGCCAAGGCCGGGTTGGAGGCCATGGCCCTGCAAATGCGAATGGAATTGGAAGGCAGCGGGATTCGAGCCTCATTGGTCCGACCTGGGCCAACTCTGACCGGGATGGGCATGAACTCCACCCCGGAGGTCATCGGGCCGCTGCTGGAGTCATGGAAGGACTGGGGCTTCGCCCGGCATCCGAACATGCTGCGCCCGTCCGATCTCGCCGCCGCCGTGGTCGCGGTGGTGGCCACGCCGCGCGGCGCGCATCTCGTGCTCGTCGAAGTCCAGCCGGAAGCCCAGGTGCGCCACAAGTGAGAATCATCGCCGATCTGGACCTGTGTCAGGGGCACGCCGTGTGTCAGGACGAGGCGCCGAACGCATTCCGAGTGCCCAAGCGCGGCCAGGTGGAAATCCTGGTGGACGCGCCCGACCCGGCCGATCGGGCCGACATCGAACGGGCCATCCACTACTGCCCGACGCAAGCACTGTCGATCGCTCCAACGGAAGGTGCCCGGTGATGACAGGTTTCCCGCGTGACGAGCTGGACGAGATGGTCCGGCGGTGGCTGATCGAGAACCAGCGCTGCGAGGAGAAGGGCGACTGGACGCCCCTGGCGGAGATGTACACCGAGGACGCCACCTACGGCTGGAACTATGGCCCGGCGCAACAATTCATGGCCGTCGGCCGTGACGAGATCCGGGACCTCGCCCTCGGCCAGGAGATGCAGGGACTCGACGGCTGGACCTACCCGTACCAGGAATTCGTCATCGACGACCGCAACGGCACCGTCATCGGCTTCTGGAAACAGGTGTCGGAGGTGAAACGCCCCGACGGGCGGCACTATTCACCCGAGGGCATCGGCGGCAGTTGGTTCCGCTACGGCGGCGACTTCCAATGGTCCTGGCAGCGTGACTTTTTCGACTTCGGCAACGTCTCGCACATGTTCATGGAGATGATCACCGGCAAAGTACTGCCCGCCGGCATGCAGCAGCGCATCGAACGCTCGGTCGCCGGACCACTGCCGGGGTGGTACCCGATCGGTGAATCACCGGCCTCACTGTGGTGAATGCCATGCCGGGGAGCAACTTCGAGCAGCTGTCGCGGGCACAGCTCGCCACGCTGCTGCCCGAACTGCTGCTGTGCGGGCATCTGATCGACCGGTCCGGTATGGCACACACCATCGCGGCGCTCGGTCGGCCCGGGATGACCGCCGTCGCCATCGAGGAGTGGCAGCTCGCCAGTCCGGTCTACACCCGGCGCATGCAACGGGCGTTCGGGTTCACCGGCGACGATGTGGTCACCATCTTCAAGGGCTTGCAGCTGGATATCGGCGCCCCACCGCAATTCATGGATTTCCGGTTCCGCGTCGACGACCGGGACCACGGGGAGTTCTGGCTCGACCACTGTGGCGCGCTACTCGATGTGGAGCCGATGGGGGACGAATTCGTGGTCGCGATGTGCCACGACATCGAGGATCCGACGTTCGACGCCACCGCGCTGGCCACCAATCCGCACGCGCAGGTCCGGCCGATCCATCGCCCGCCGCGGCGTCCGGCGGACCGGAAACCGATGTGCGCGTGGACCGTCACCATCGACGCGTCGCACGTCCCGCCGCCGGTGCCGGCGAACGCCGACCAGATGACGACTACTGCGGCCGCACGGTTGACGCTCGCCGACATCGATCCAGCGGATAAGGGTCAGTCCGACTACTCGGGCCCGCTGCTGAGTGATCTTCGCTTCGCGGACTTCTCGAAGTCGGCGCTGGTGCGGATGGCGGATGAGGTGTGCCTGCAACATCATCTGCTGACGCTCGGGTTTCTGATCGCGTTGCGTTCCAGGCTCGATCCAACCGCGGCGATCGAGTTGGGCCGCAAGCAATTCGCGGGCATCGCCGGGCTCACCGCGGAACGACTGCGCAAGGCGCTGAAGCTCGGCGATGACATGGCCGGGATGGCCACGGTGCTGCGCCTGCATCCGGCGTGGAACCCGTTGGCGTACACGAGCATCAGTGTCATCAGCACCGATGACACCCTCCAACTGGCGATTCCATGCAACACCGGTGGCGAGTCGGACGGTTCCTGGCCCGCGATGGTCGATGCCGATCACCTCGCGCCCATCAACGCGATGGCCCGCGCGGTGAACCCTCGATTCGTCGCGCAGACAGTCGATTCCACCGACCGCGCGCTGACGATCGAGATCGTGCGCGCGGATCAGCCCTTCCGCGAGTCGACCGAGGTCGCGCTGACCCGATTCAGTACCGGGGCCGCCTTCGCCTTCACCGACCGTGGCATCCCGCTGCCGCTGACGGTGGTGTGAGTATCGAGAGAGTGAATTGCCGTGGCACGTAACTTCGCCGACCTGTTCGAGCATTCCGTCGACGCGATGCCCGACCGCGTGGCACTGCTCGAAGGCGACCGCCGCCTGACCTTCGCGCAGCTCGACGCGCGCGCGAATCGACTGGCCGCGCACCTGATTGCCGCGGGGATCCGGACGGGCGCCCATGTCGGGTTCCAGATGCACAACGGCATCGAGACCATGGAGACGCTGCTCGCCTGCTTCAAGGTTCGAGCCGTCCCCATCAATATCAACTATCGCTACGGCGTCGAGGAACTGCGCTACGTCTATCGCAATGCGGACCTGCGAGCGCTGGTCTACCACGCCTCCTACGCACCGGCGGTGCACGAGGCCGCGGCACAGGTCTGGTCGCTGCATCACCGGATCGTGGTGCCCGACAACACCGCTGACACGGACCCGCCGGTCGACGCCGTGCACTACGAAGACGCACTCGCCGCGGGTTCCACCGAGCGCGATTTCCCGCAGCGCAGCGCCGACGACCTGTTCATGATGTACACCGGCGGCACAACCGGCCTGCCCAAGGGTGTGATGTGGCGCCAGGAAGACATGTGGCGGGTGCTCGGCGGCGGCATCGACTTCTATACCGGAGTGCCGGTGGCCGACGAATACGAGCAGTCCCGCGTCGGCGCGCAACGGGAGCAGAGCATGTGGTTCGTGCTGCCGCCGCTGATCCACGCCGCCGCGATGATGCCGACCTTCGCTGCGCTGTGGTCGGGCAACGCCGTGCTGTTCGAGCCCCGATTCGATGCGACTCGAGTGTGGCAGATGGTCGTTCGGCACCGCCCGCAGGTCATGGTCATCACCGGCGACGCCATGGCGCGGCCGCTACTCGATGCCTACCGTGCCGCGCCGGTCGACGCATCGGGACTGCTCGCCATCGGCTCGGGTGCCGCGCTGCTGTCGCAACCGGTGAAGAACGAACTGCTGGAACTGTTTCCGTCGGTGGTCGTCACCGATTCGATCGGCTCGTCGGAAACCGGTTTCGGCGGAATAGGTTTCGCGCAGAAGGACGACAATCCCGGTCGCGGGCCGCGAGTTCAGATCGGTCGCGGATCGATCGTGGTAGACGACGACGGGCGGCCGGTCCAGCCCGGCGCGGAGGGGTGGCTGGCGAAGAGCGGGTCGGTCCCGCTCGGCTACTACAAGGACCCGGTCAAGACCGACAAGCTGTTCAAGACCGTCGACGGTGTGCGCATCGTGGTCACCGACGATCGCGCGCGGATCGAACAGGACGGGTCGGTCACGCTGCTCGGTCGCGGCAACATGGTCGTCAATACCGGCGGCGAGAAGGTGTTCGTCGAAGAGGTCGAGGGCGTGGTGAAGGCGCACGACGGGATCTACGACGCGGTGGTGGTCGGTGTCCCGCACGAGCGGTGGGGCTGGCAGGTCGCCGCCGTGGTCTCGGTCGCCGAACCCGTCGATTTCAGAGCGTTGGACACCCACGTCCGCAAGCACCTCGCGGGTTACAAAGTGCCCAAACAGATCTGGCTGGCCGACGTGATCGCCCGAGCCCCCAGCGGCAAACCGGACTATCGCTGGGCCAAGGACTACACGACGCAGCGCGCGCCGGACTATCAGGCGGACTGACCCATGAGACTCCGCGAACGCCCACGCCACCCAATAGGAACGTGTTCGAATTCGATTCGAGCACCCGGCCCGATACCTGCGGCGATTCCGCACGTCATGGAGAAGTCCCGATGAGTACAGAGACCACGAAGAGTCCGACGGCCGCGCTTCCTGCCCGGATCACCAGAGCGCTGATCGACCGGCTGACCGGTCTGGTCGCCGCCGACGGTACCGCCGCGCCGTACTCGATGGTGGAGGTCTACACCGGCGCTCCGGTCGGTGCGCTCCCGCAGTCCACACCGGACGACGTCGTCGCCGCGGCCGTGACTGCCCGTGCAGCACAACAGGAGTGGGCCGCGGTGCCGCTACGGCAGCGGCTGCAAGTCTTCGAGCGGATGCACGAATCGATCCTCACCGAGGTCGAGACCATCGCCGATCTCATCCAGATCGGTTGCGGCAAGACCCGCCGGATGGCCGTCGAGGAATCGTGCGACGTGCCGATGGTCATCAGCCACTACCTGAAAACCGCGCGCCGCGTGCTGCGTTCGAAGCGCCGCGGGGGTCCGATGCCGATCGTGACCAGCTCGACCGAGGAACACCGGCCTAAGGGCTTGGTCGCGGTGATCGCGCCATGGAACTTCCCGTTCGCGATCGCGCTGTCCGACGCGATGCCCGCGCTGATGGCGGGCAACGGCGTAATCCTCAAGCCGGACAACAAGACCGCGCTGTGCGTCCTCTACGGCGTCGAACTGCTGCACCGGGCCGGACTGCCACGAGGGCTGGTTCAGGTCGTGTGTGGGGAGGGACCCGATATCGGGCCCAGCCTGATCGACAACGTCGAGTTCGTCATGTTCACCGGCTCGACCGCCACCGGCCGGGTGGTCGGCGAACAGGCCGGGCGCAACCTGATCAGCTGCAGTCTGGAACTCGGCGGCAAGAACCCGATGCTTGTGCTGGCGGACGCGAACCTGGACGACGCGATCGCCGGCGCGGCGTTCGCGGTGTTCGCCAACTCGGGCCAGGCGTGCATGCACATCGAGCGGATCTACGTGCACCGCAGTCGCTTCGACGAGTTTGTGCGCGGATTGGTCGCTGCCGCTGATGAGTTGAACAGCAAGATCGGCGCGGCCTACGACTACACGCCGGAATTCGGTTCGCTGGTGTCGGTGCAGCACCGGGATCGGGTTGCCGCGCATGTCGAGGACGCCCGCGCGAAGGGTGCCACCGTGCTGACCGGCGGCAAGGTACGCCCCGACATCGGCCCCGCGTTCTACGAGGCGACCGTGCTGACCGGCGTCACTCCCGAGATGACGCACGCGACGCTGGAGACCTTCGGCCCGGTGGTGAGCGTCTACCCGTTCGACGACGAGCAAGAAGCCATCCGGCTCGCCAACGACACCGACTACGGCCTGAACGCCAGCGTGTGGAGCCGAGACCTGGCCCACGCCAACCGCATTGCCGCCCAGCTGCAGGCGGGCAACATCAACATCAACGACGGGTTCGTGGCGACCTACGCGGCCAAGGGCACGCCGTCGGGCGGGGTGAAGCAGTCCGGCGTCGGGACCCGGCACGGCGATCAGGGCCTGCTCAAGTACACCGACACGGTGAACGTCGGCGTGCTCAAGCGCCAGGTGATGTCGGCCCGCTCGGGGCAGCCGTACGAGAAGCAATTGAAGATCACGCTGATGTCCTTGCGGCTGATGCGCCGAACAAGACTGCGCTGAGGCGCGGTTCGCAGTACCCACCTGAGGAGGTAGCCGTGGCGACACCGTCGTTGCCGGCCGGATTCGACTTCACCGATCCGGCGCTCTGGGAGACGCGAAGGCCCATCGAGGAATTCGCGATGCTGCGCCGGACCGCGCCGGTCTGGTGGAACCCGCAGGCCGATGACCACTCCGGCGGGTTCCGCGACGGCGGCTACTGGGTGGTGAGCACACTCGACGACGTCAAGGAGATCTCGCGCAACTCGGAGCTGTTCTCGTCCGAGCGGAAAGGCTCGATCATCCGGCCGTCCGACGCCACCACGCCGGAGCAGTCGGCGGCGGCGAGCGTGCTGCTGGTGAACATGGACCCACCGAAGCACTCCAAATTCCGCAAGATCATCACGAAGGGGTTCACGCCGCGCGCGGTGGAAGGATTGCGCGTGGCATTGACCGAACGCGCGCATGCCATTGTGCACGAAGCGAAAAAATCGGGCGGCGGAAACTTCGTCGAACAGGTCGCCTGTGAGTTGCCGCTGCAGGCGATCGCCGAGCTGATCGGCGTGCCGCAGGCCGACCGGCGCAAGCTGTTCGACTGGTCGAATCAGATGCTCAGCTACGACGACCCGGACTACGGTGATCCCGCGCTCGCCTCCGCCGAAATCCTCGGCTATGCCTGGAACATGGCCGAGCAGCGGCGCGGTGCGCCGGCCGGGGATATCGTGTCCGAGCTCGTGCACGCGGATGTCGACGGCGAGTCGCTCGGGTCGGACGAATTCGGTTTCTTCGTCATCCTGCTTTCGGTCGCGGGCAACGAAACAACACGCAATGCCATCACGCACGGCATGAAGGCTTTCGTGGACAATCCGGAGCAGTGGGAGCTGTATCAGCAGCAGCGCCCGCGCACCGCGCCCGATGAGATCGTCCGGTGGGCCACGCCGGTGACCGCATTCCAGCGCACCGCCACCGCCGATACCGTGATCGGTGGCACGCCGATCCGGCAGGGTGAGCGAGTCGGCCTGTTCTACGGTTCGGCCAACTTCGACGAGGACGCGTTCGCCGATCCGTTCACCTTCGACATCCTGCGTGACCCCAATCCGCATGTAGGTTTCGGCGGCACCGGCGCGCACTACTGCGTCGGCGCGAACCTGGCCCGCCTCGAAATCGACCTCATGTTCAACGCCATCGCCGACGCCATGCCCAAGATCACTCAGGTGGCCGATCCGGTACGGTTGCGATCGGGGTGGATCAACGGAATCAAGAATTGGCAGGTCCGATACGAATGAATCTTCGAGACGTACCGCTACAGACACTGAGCGGCGAATCCGCGACGCTGTCCGAGCTGGTTGGCGACAAGGTAGTGCTGCTGGTCAACGTGGCCTCCAAATGCGGCCTGACCCCGCAGTACACCGGCCTAGTCGAATTGCAGAAGTCCTACGGCCCCCGCGGTTTCAGCGTGGTCGGCGTCCCGAGCAACCAGTTCATGGGCCAGGAACCCGGCACCGCCGAGGAAATCCAGGAATTCTGCTCAACCACCTACGGCGTCGACTTCCCCCTCCTGGAGAAGACCGACGTCAACGGCGAAAACAAGCACCCCTTGTATGAAACCCTGACCGAAACCCCCGACGCCGACGGCACCGCAGGCGACGTCCAGTGGAACTTCGAGAAGTTCCTCATCGACCGCGACGGCAAGGTAGCCGCCCGCTTCCGCCCCACCATCACCCCCGACGCAGCAGCCCTAGTCACAGCCATCGAATCCCTGCTCTGACTCCACAATTCGAGGCCCGTCCCCCCCGGACGGGCCTCGAACCATGTCCAGCCATCGACTTAACGTAAGAACCGTCTTCTTGACGCATGCTGCAACCTACGTCAGGAGCACGCTTCCTACGTCAAGTGGGCGCTTGGGGTGATGTGGCGTTTCGAGGTCCGTGGAAAACCCCTCCCAGACCGCCACCCGACCACCCCTCTCTGGTCCAAAGCGCTCGGAACGCGTTTCTTCCGCGGACGTGAAGTCTCATGACCAACAGTGCGCGTATAGCCGCTGTCGGCGAAATCTGCACTGTCACTCGGGATCTGCACTCGGAATAGGGCCCTAGAGTCGGTGCTAATCCCGAGTGACGGTGCGGATTTTTGTGGTGGGTGCGGGTCGGGGGCGACGGGTGGGTTAGGGGCGGTGGGTGAGGGGGGCTCGGAGGCCTAGGTGGTGGCGGAGGGTGGTGCCGGTGTATTCGGTGCGGTAGACGCCTCGTTCTTGGAGTTCGGGGACCAGCCAGTCGACGATTTCGTCCAGGCCGGTGGGGATGAGGTAGGGGGAGATGTTGAAGCCGTCTACCGCGCCCTGGCGGACCCAGCGGGCCAGTTCGTCGGCTACCTGGGCGGGGGTGCCTGCGAAGCCGGAGCGTTCGGTGGTGGCGATGACTGTTTCGCGGAGCGAGAGGTTTTCGGCTTCGGCGCGGGCGCGCCATTCGCGGGCGATGGATTGCGGGTCCTGGCCGTGGCGGGGTGAGCCGCGGGTTTCGGAGATGGGGCGGAGTTCGGGGTCTTCCTTCGGGAGAGGGCCGTCGGGGTCGAGGTGGGACAGGTCGCGGCCCCACACCTGGCCGGCCAGGGAAAGGGCGGTCTGGCCGGTGTATTGGCCGTTCTTGACCCAGCGGACCTTCTCTTCGACCTCGGATTCCTTCTCCGCCAACACGATCTGAGTACCCGGGAGGATCTTGATGTCGTCCTCGGGTCGCCCCGCGGCGCGCAGGCGGGCGCGGATGTCGTTGGCGAAGGCGAGGGCGTCGTCGAAATGTGTTCCGTGCCTGGAGAAGATGACGTCGGCGTTGGCCGCGGCGAAATCACGGCCGGTCGGCGAGTCACCGGCTTGGAAGATGACTGGATGTCCCTGGGCGCTGCGGGGGAGCGTCGGCGTGATCTGGACCTGGAAGTGGTCGTTGGATCTTTCGACCGGACGGACCGCGTCCGCACTGGCCCAGGACGGGCTCTGCTGCGAGGTGGCGATGGCGCCGTCGCGCCAGGAATCCCAGATCGCGCGGGCGGTGGCGAGAAACTCACCGGCCCGCTCGTAGCGCAGGGCATGATCCAAATAGCCACCGCGGCGGAAATTTTCACCGGTCCAGGCGTTGTCGGTGGTAACCGCGTTCCACCCGGCCCGGCCGCCGGAGATCAGGTCCAGGCCGCTCAGGCGGCGGGCCAGGTCGGCGGGCTCGTTGTAGGTGGTGTTCTGGGTGGCGACCAGGCCGATGTGCCGGGTGATGCCTGCCAACGCGGCGAGTTGCGCGATCGCATCGGGCCGGCCCGCGATGTCGAGTTCGAGGATCTTGCCGTCCTGCTCGCGCAACCGCAGGCCCTCGCCGAGGAAGAACGCGTCGAACAGCCCGCGCTCGGCAGTCTGCGCGACGTGGCGGAACGTCTCGAAGTCGATCTGTGAGCCGCTGCTCGGATCGGACCAGATGGTGGTGTGGTTGACGCCCTGGAAGAACACACCGAAGTGGACCTGCGCGTCCGGACGTGGATCATTTGTCATGTCAGGCTCCTATCGGTCAGTTCGACGCGGCGTAGCGATCGGCGGGGCGGGCCAGGCCGAGGTTCGCGCGCAAGGTCGAACCCGGCACCGGGCGATGTGCGACGCCGGTGCGCAGCAGCGCGGGCAGTACCTCACGGGCGAGCACCGGCAGGTCCTCGTCGATGACGGCGGGGTGCAGGCGCACGCCGTCCAGATGGGTGCTGAGGTGGGTCAATAGATCGACGAGCTCTGTCGCGGATCCGGAAAAGGCGAGGCGAGCAGGGGAATTCGAGGGTGCTGCGCCGAGTCGTTCGACGGCCGTCGCGCCGGGTGTGTCCAGCGTGACGTCGATTTCGGCGAAAGCCAAGGGCGCTCCCGCACGTTCGGCCGATTCGATAGCGGCGGCCACCGAGTCGGCCGCGACGAGCCGGACATCGACGTCACCGTCGGCGCCGAACACCACCGGCTGCCCCTGTGGCGGGCGCGGCACGATCGACGGGCCCTTCACCGAGAAGGAGTCGCCACGAAAGTCGATGTAGTGCAGTTTGTTCCGGTCCAGGAACCGCCCGTTGGGGTAGTCGCGGATCACCGCGTCGTCCTCCCACGAGTCCCAGAGGCGGCGAGCCACCTCGATGGAATCGCTTTGCTCCCTGGCAAGTTCGTCACCGGTGACCTGCGTACGCCCCCAGGTCGCCGCGACTCGCGGGTCGTCGATCCGTTCGGCAATCCACCCGGCCCTACCGCGCGACGCATAGTCGAGCGTCGCGATCTGCGAGGAGGTGTGGAACGGCTCGGCGTAGGTGGTGGCGACCGTAGGGACCAGGCCGATGGTGCTGGTGGTCGCCGCGACGAACGAGGCGCGGGTAACCGCGTCGATGCGACCGGCCACCGACTCCGGCGGCAGGATGGAGTCGGCGAAAGTGACGAGCGTGAAGCCCGCGTTCTCGGCCGTGGCGACCCGGGTGCGCAGGGTGTCGCCGGTGAGCAGACGGTCCGGCGTGTGGGTGGCGCGGCGCCAGGCCTCCGGATGGAAGCCTTCGCCGTCGAGTTCTATGCCGAGCGCGAAAACGCCCATTCGACACCTTCTTCCATGCTGCGATCGAGAATTGCGGTGATGACGCCGTTGTCGGCGAGGAGAACGGGCCGTGGGTCGTCGGCCAGTCGAGCGGCCGCGGCGGTGCGAGTTTCGCGGATACCTACGACGGGGAGAGGGGGATCGAGGTGCGCGGTGACCAGGTCACCCTGTGGTGCCGCTGTCAACGTGGACAGCACTGCGGCACCAAGAATCTCGGCGACGACTACTTCGGTCGAGCCGGGCCGCGCGAGAACGACAGGCAGAGCAGCTGCGTCGCCGAGTATTTCGAGTGCCTCGGCGACAGTCGCCGTCGACGGAACGAATCCAACAGTGCCGGACCAGCTCTCGGCCCCGACTGTCTCGGCAGCCGGAGCCCCGACGTCGAAACCGAGCCTGCCGACCCAGTCCTCATCGAAATACTTACTCAGATAGGAACGCCCGGAATCCGGCACGATCACCACCACCACGTCATCCGGCGACAGCTCGGCGGCCACTCGCAGCGCCGCCGCCACGGAAACCCCGGCCGACCCGCCGACGAGCAGCCCTTCCTCCCGCGCCAACCGCGCGATCACCGCGAAAGCCTCTGCATCGCCGACCCTTTCGATCCGCGACAACACCTCCGGGTCATACGACTGCGGCCATTCGTCCTCGACGGTCTCCGGATGCCGGAAGTGGCCGACCGCCTCGATGTAGTACGCCCGCCCGTCCCCACCGCCGTACACCGAATGCTCCGGATCCGCGCCGATAACCTGCACGCGACCCTCCGACACCTCACTGAGATAACGCCCCGTGCCACTCACCGTCCCGCCGGTACCGATACCCGCCACGAAATGCGTGACCCGCCCACCGGTCTGCTTCCAGATCTCCGGACCGGTCGTGCGATAGTGCGCCTCAGGATTCGCCGGATTGTCGTACTGACCGGCGAGCCACCCGCCGGGCGTCTCCGCCGCGATCCGCGCCGCGAGATTGCGCACATGCTCAGGGTGGTGAGTGGGACGACCACCCGGCGTCACCCGAACCTCCGCCCCCAACGCCCGCAGAATCGCGATCTTCTCCCGACTCGTCTTGTCCGGCACCACAACCACGGTCCGATACCCCAGCCCCGCCGCGACCAACGCAAGCCCGATCCCGGTATTGCCCGACGTCCCTTCGACAATCGTGCCCCCGGGCCGCAACTCACCGCTCGCCTCGGCCGCCCGCACCATCGACAACGCGATCCGATCCTTCACGCTGCCACCGGGATTGGTGGATTCGAGCTTCGCGTACACCGCGGCACCACCGGCCGCCGTCACCCGATTCAGCCGAACCAGCGGCGTGTGCCCGATCGCGTCGACCACGGACTCGAAGACTTGCGGCGCGGCAACGAGACCGGTTCGCCCGACTGGCATCTCGACACCTTTCTGTCCGACTGGCGAAGCAGCCCTCCTCAGCATGCGGTCCGCTGCGGGCGGGCGCGACGGTTTGCGTCGCGCTGATTCGAAGCCCTCCACACAGCACTGATCCCGGGCCACCAGGTGACCCGGGATCGGTGTCGTGCGTGCTATCGCGCCGCGCGGGCCGACAGACCCGCCGCGACCAGCACTGTCACCCCTTCCGCGATGGCGGTGCCGCCCAGCGCGTGCGACGCGGACAGCGCCGTACTACCCGCCAAACCGAGGAACAGCGTGCCGAACGAGGCGATACCGACCACGATGCCGAGCTGCACATTCGTCACCAGGATCCCGCTGGCGTCCGCCGCCAGACTCATCGGCACCTTGGCCAGTGTCCGCGTCATCAGCGGGCTGAACGCGAGCCCGTTGCCGACACCGCAGAGCGCGAGCAGCACCAGTGCGAGCGGGCCGACGTCGGCACCGTTGCGCAGCAGCGCACCGATCGCGACCATGCTCGCCGCGGCCAGCACCAGTCCGAGCGGAATCATCTTGGCGTGGAACCGATGTGGGATGCGCTCCCAGTTCATGCCCGCGATCGCGAACGTCACGCCCAACGGGATGAACATCAGCCCGGCATGCAGCGCGCTGTAACCGAGCGTGCTCTGCAGATGGATGGCCATCACGAACATCCAGCCACCGAACGTCGCCATCACCACGAACAGGGTCGCCGCGGTGAGCAGCAGTCCCGGCGCGGCGAGCACCCGGTGCGAGAACAACGGCTCACCGTCGCGCGCCGCGACCGCCCGCTCGATCCCGATGAACGCTGCGAAGGCGATCACGCAGGCGCCCAACGAAATCCAGGACCACACCGGCCAGTTCAGCTCCCGGCCGAGCACCAGCGGAAGCACCAGCGCCAGTACCGCCGCGGTGAGCATGCTGAGCCCGGCCAGGTCGAGCTTGCGGTCGAACCGCTGGGGCACCTTGGGCAGCACCCGTGGCGCGACCACCAGCAGCGCGAGACCGATCGGCACATTGACCAGGAACACCCCGCGCCAGCTGCTGCCGCCGACGTCGGCGCTGACGATGAGCCCGCCGAGCACCTGCCCGGCGACCATGCCGCCGGAGATGATCGCGGAGTACACGCTGAGCGCCTTCGCCCGCGCGTTTCCGGTGAAGTTGCGCTGGATGAGCGTCATGATCTGCGGCACCATCGCCGCCGCGCCGACCCCCTGGGCGAAGCGGAACACGATGAGCGATATTTCGTTCCAGGCCAGCCCGCAGACCAGCGAGGCGAGGGTGAACAGCGCCAGACCGGCGATGAACATCCGGCGCTGACTGAATCGGTCGCCGAGCCGGGCGCCGGTCACCAGCAAAACGGCATAGGCGATCACGTAACCGGCCACGATCAGCTGCAAAGCCGCGCCGGAGGTGTGCAGGGAACTGCGAATCGAGGGAATCGCGACATTGACGATGGAGGCGTCGAGCACGGCCATGAACTGACCGGTGAGAATCACTGCGAGGATGGCAAGGGTGCGCCGCGCACCGTACGCGGCGGGTGGAGCTGCCGGGGGCGCGGTAACCGGCTGTGCGGCTGCCGAATCCGGCGACAAGATCTGCGTCATGCACTGATCTTGCGGGCCGTCCGACACCAGTAACAGGAGCCCATTAAAACTGGTACCGGCAACACCTGGATAAGTGCGTGCGGAACGTGAGGAATGTCCGCTATACGGCATATTATTCCTGTCAGGTGTGGCGGATACCACCATTTTCGTCGCTAGAGCACGCCCTTTCCCGAAATACTTAGGCAGGCTAACCTGTTTGAAAAGTTGCAGGGCGTTTCTAACTTTCTCAGCGAGGGAGATTTGCCATGGCGGTAGATACACGGGACGAGCGGCTGAAGAGTCGTATCGCGCAGTTGTTCGCCGACGATGAACAGGTCAAGGCGGCGCTGCCGCTGGATGCGGTCTCCGCGGCGGCGCGAGAACCCGGATTGCGGGTGGCGCAGGTCATCGACACGGTGATGCAGGGCTATGCCGACCGTCCCGCCCTCGGGCAGCGTGCCTTCGAACTGGCTACCGATGACGCGACCGGCACCAAGTCGGTGCGGTTGCTGCACACGCTCGAGACCATCACCTATGGCGAACTGTGGCAGCGGGTCGGCGCGGTCTCCACGGCGTGGCAGCGAGCGTCCGAAAAGCCTTTGCGCCCTGGTGATTTCATCGCGCTGCTCGGCTTCACCAGCATCGACTACACGACGCTCGATCTGGCCACCGTGCACCTCGGCGCGGTCACCGTGCCGTTGCAGGCCAGCGCTGCGGTATCCCAGCTGACCGCGATCCTCACCGAGACCGCGCCACGACTGCTGGCCGCTACGCCGGACTACCTCGAGGCGGCCGTCGACTGCCTGCTCGCGGGCACCTCGCCGGAGCGACTACTCGTGTTCGACTACCACCCCGAAGACGACGCGCAGCGCGCCGCACTCGACGACGCCCGGCGGCGCCTGGCCGACGCGGACAGTTCGGTGATCGTCGAAACGCTCGACGACGTACTCGAACGCGGCAGCGCACAGCCGCAGGCGCCGCTGTTCGTCCCCGCCGAGGATGACGACCCGCTCTCGCTGCTCATCTACACCTCGGGCAGCACGGGCACGCCGAAGGGCGCGATGTACACCGAGCGGCTGACCCGGGTGATGTGGCAAGGCATGGCCGTCGGGGTCGGCATCAACGTCAACTACATGCCGATGAGTCACATCGCCGGACGCCTGTCGATGATCGGCGTGCTCGCCCGCGGCGGCACCGCGTATTTCGCGGCGAAGAGCGACATGTCGACGCTGTTCGAGGACATCGCGCTGGTGCGGCCCATCGAGATATTCTTCGTGCCGCGCCTGTGCGACATGACCTTTCAGCGCTATCGCAGTGAGATGGACCGGCGCTCGGTGCCCGGAGTGGACACCGCGGCGCTCGATGACGAGGTGAAAACCGAACTGCGGCAGAACTTCCTGGGCGGACGCCTCCTGGCGGCGATTGTCGGCAGCGCGCCGCTGTCCGCGGAGATGCGAGCGTTCATGGAGTCCGTGCTCGACGTGCAACTGCACGATGGGTACGGCTCGACCGAGGCGGGTGCGGGCATCATCATGGACAACCGGATCCAGCGGCCGCCCATCACCGATTACAAGCTCGTCGATGTGCCCGAGCTCGGTTACTTCCGCACCGATCAGCCGCATCCGCGTGGCGAGCTGCTGGTCAAGGCGACGACCCAGATTCCCGGGTACTACAAGCGACCCGAGGTCACCGCGGAGATCTTCGACGAGGATGGCTTCTACAAGACCGGGGACATCGTGGCCGAGCTCGGGCCCGATGAGGTGGTGTACGTCGATCGTCGCAACAACGTGCTCAAGCTGTCGCAGGGCGAGTTCGTGACCGTCGCCCACCTCGAGGCGGTGTACGCCACCAGCCCGTTGATCCGGCAGATATACATCTACGGCAACAGCGAACGCTCCTACCTGGTCGCGGTGATCGTGCCCACCGACGCCGCGCTACGTGACTATGACACCGACGCCTTGAAATCGGCGCTGGCCGAGTCGATGCAGCAGCTGGCCAAGGATGCGGACCTGCAGTCCTACGAGGTGCCCCGCGAATTCCTCATCGAGACAGAACATTTCACGATGGAGAACGGTCTGCTCTCCGGTATCGCGAAGTTGTTGCGCCCCAAGCTGAAGGAACGCTACGGGGAGCGGCTCGAGCAGATCTACACCGATCACGACGCGCGGCAGAGCGACGAGATGCTGGAGCTGCGCCGGGAAGCCGGTCGACGTCCGGTGCTCGAGACGGTCGGTCATGCGGCCCGAGCCTTGCTCGGCATCGCGTCCACCGAGTTGCGCCCCGACGCGCACTTCACCGATCTGGGCGGCGATTCGCTGTCGGCGCTGTCGTTTTCGAACCTGCTCAACGAGACCTTCGGCGTCGAGGTGCCGGTGAGTGTCATCATCAGCCCGGCGAACAACCTCCGGGAGATCGCGAAATACATCGAGACGGAACGTGATTCGGGCGCGAAGCGGCCCACCTTCACCTCGGTGCACGGTGGTGGGTCGCAGATCCTTGCCGCCGATCTCACGCTGGACAAGTTCATCGATGCCCGAACCCTGGCGGCCGCCGACACGATTCCGGACGCCACGGTCCCCGCACAGACGGTCCTGCTGACCGGCGCGAACGGCTACCTCGGCCGCTTCCTGTGCCTGGAATGGCTGGAGCGACTGGACAAGTCGGGCGGCAAGCTGATCTGCATCGTGCGCGGCAGTGACGCGGCGGCGGCCCGCAAGCGGCTCGATGCGGCATTCGACAGCGGCGATCCGAAACTCGTCACGCACTATCAGGAGCTGGCCGCCCGGAACCTCGAGGTGCTCGCGGGTGACATCGGCGACCCGGATCTCGGGCTGGACGAACCGACCTGGCAGCGGCTGGCCGAAACCGTCGACCTGATCATCCATCCGGCCGCGCTGGTCAATCACGTGCTGCCGTATCGCCAGATGTTCGGCCCGAATGTCGTTGGTACCGCCGAAATCATCCGCCTGGCGATCACCTCGCGGCGCAAGCCTGTCACCTACCTGTCCACCGTCGGGGTGGCCGATCAGGTCGAGCCCGCGGCGTTCCAGGAGGACAGCGACATCCGCGAGATGAGTGCGGTGCGGGCCGTGCGCGAGGGTTATGCCAACGGCTACGGCAACAGCAAGTGGGCGGGCGAGGTTCTGCTGCGGGAAGCACACGATCTGTGCGGACTGCCGGTCGCGGTGTTCCGTTCGGACATGATCCTCGCCGACCGTCGTTACGCAGGCCAGCTCAACGTGGCCGATGTCTTCACCCGGCTGATCCTCAGCCTCGTCGCCACCGGCATCGCGCCGTCTTCGTTCTACCGAACCGATGCCGACGGAAACCGTCAGCGGGCCCACTACGACGGTCTGCCCGCCGATTTCACCGCCGAGGCGATCACCACCCTCGGCATCCAAGCTACCGACGGCTTCCAGACCTACGACGTGCTCAACCCGCACGACGACGGCATTTCCCTGGACGAGTTCGTCGACTGGCTCATCGAATCCGGCCGGCCGATCCAGCGCATCGCCGACTACGAAGACTGGTTCACCCGTTTCGAGACGGCAATCCGCGGTCTGCCCGAGAAGCAGCGCCAGGCTTCGGTCCTTCCACTGCTCGACGCCTACCGCCGCCAAGCCCCCGCCGTCCGCGGTTCCGTCCTGCCCGCCAAGAAGTTCCAAGCGGCCGTGCAAGCCGCGAACATCGGCGCGGACAAGGACATTCCGCACTTGACGGAGACACTGATCGACAAGTACGTCAGCGACCTGGAACTCCTACACCTGCTCTGATTCCTTCAGTAGGACAACAGAAGCGGCGAGACGGGCATGGTCCGTCTCGCCGCTGTCGTATCCGTCCGATCAGACTGCCGCGAACGCCTCGAGCATGGCTTCCGGCAGCACGGTCATGCCGGTGCGCACACCTCGTCGCGGACTTCGGCACCTTGGCGGTGGAGTCGAAGCAGGACCAGTCCTGAGCTGATGAGCACGATGGCGTACACGATGACGAAACTATTGATCAGGATCTGCGCACCCGGCCACCACGGCGGGAACAGGAACAGCCCGACGACCACATAATTCGGGTCGTACTCCCACGTCCACGCGCCGATCGATGCGAAAAGTGCTGCGGCGACGAGCCACCAACCCCACCGGGATTGCGCCTTGTGCACCAGATAGACGAACAGCGGAACAAACCACACCCAGTGGTGATCCCAGGAAAACGGAGACACCGCACAGGCGGTGAGACCTGCCAGCGTCACCGCGAGCAGCCGTTCGCCGCGCCGGAACAGACCCGCAGTGATCGCCAGGCTCACCAGCGTGACAGAACCCGCGATGAGCAGCCACAGCCACACCGGCGCGGGGTGGTGCGTGAGGTGCGCGATCGCGCCGCGGATCGATTGGTTCGACGGATGCATGTCGTCGGCGATCCGATTGGACTGGAAGAACGTCGAAGTCCAGTACTGCCTGGAGTCTGCGGGCAGCACGATCCAGGCGAGCACGATCGACGCGACGAAGGCCGCCACCGCGGTGCAGGCCGACCGCCATTGGCGCAACACCAGGAACTGCACGACGAAGTAGGCCGGGACGAGCTTGATGCCCGCGGCCAGTCCGACACCGATCCCGCGCAACTTGCTGCGATCGGAGCGGGAGAAGTCCCACAGCACCAGGAACATCAGCATCAGGTTGATCTGCCCGTAGAACAGCGTGGTGCGGACGGGTTCGATGAACCCGCAGGTGATCGCCAACAACGCGCTGACCGCGGTGAGTTGGGCGTTGATCCGGTACCCGAGGATGCGCCAGCTCAACAGCACGCAGCCGCAGAGCACGAGCAGGTTCAACACCAGCCAGGTGTCGGCGACCCACAACCACGGAATCGCCACGATGGGGATGAAGGCGATCGTCGAGAAGGGGGTGTAGGTGTACAAGAGCCCAGCGATGGTCGGCTCGGTATAGAGCGGCTGTCCGTGCAGGATGCGCCAGGCACCGTCCCGATACACGTGCACGTCCAGCCCGCCGTCCAGGATGCCTGCCCGGTCCAGCCATGGGTCGACCGTGGTGAACAGCAGGATCACCGCCAGGGCGGCACTTGCGGCCAGTATGAAAAGCGTTGGGCCCGAGCGTGGAAACTCCAACATCCGGGACTTGGGCACAAGTGATCAACTTACCGAATAACTCGAGCCGGAGCACGCCCCGAAGGTTCGGGTCGCGTTCGAATGGCGGATCGTCGCCGTAAAACGGGTACTAGCAGCACCTGGATACCGCTAGTGATTTCGGGCACGATCAGGTGATGACCGATGTGCTGGACGTCCGAGCGGTGCGCAAAGCGCGTCGCGCGGAGCTGGGAACCTTCCTGAAGTCGCGGCGAGCCAAGATCTCGCCGGACGACGTCGGGCTGCCACCCGGCCCGCGCCGCCGCACGCCCGGGCTGCGGCGCGAGGAGGTCGCGCAGCTGTCCGGCATCGGGGTCACCTGGTACACCTGGCTCGAGCAGGGCCGCCAGATCAACGTCAGCGTGCAGGTGCTCGAGGCGGTGGCCAGGACGCTCGCGCTCGACGATGCCGAGCGCAGTCATCTCTATCGGCTCGCCGATGTTCCCACCGTGCCGAGCCCGCACTCGAGCACCGCCCTGCCCGCGGAGATGCAGACCATCCTCGATCATCTGGCGCCACTGCCCGCGGCGGTGTTGAGCGCGCGATATGACGTGCTGGCGTTCAACGAGTCCTATGCGGCCCTGTGCCCGGGTTTCCTGGCGGGTGAGCGCAATGTCGCGCGGCGGGTGTTCCTCACGCCACCCTGCTGCAACACCTACCGGAGCGGCCGGGACGACCTGCGCCGCATGGTCGCCTACCTGCGCAGCGCCTACGCGAAGAACCTCGACGACCCGAGCTGGCAGGAGTTCATCGAGGAAATGTGCTCCGAGAGTGCCGACTTCGCCGCGCTGTGGGCGCGCAACGACGTCGCGGTCCCGTCGAACCGGATCAAGCAGATCCGCCACCTGGCCATCGGCGAGCTGGAAATGTTCATCACCAGTATGTCGTTGCCCGTCGTCGCCGGCGCCTGGGTGCAGATCTACACCCCGACCGACGAAACCCAATGGGCCCAACTGCGACTGCTGCTCGCGATGAGTCCGGAGGAGCAGCGCGAGCCCTGGGACGAGCACCGGCGGCTGTATCACCAGGTGCCTGCCGCGGTGTGAGCTCAGCCCTTGCTCTTCCACAGGGTGAGGATGCGGCTCATCGCTGCCTCGTCGCTGGTCACGACGTCGTACAGGTGGACAAGGTCTTGTTTGAGCGCGGTGCGGGAATTTCCGTCCAGGTACACCATGTGACCTGACTGGTAGAAACGGATCGACAGGTTCTGCCGGACCGTCGGATCGTCGAGCGGCATCTGCTGCAAGTCGAGGACCGTCTGATACTGCGGCGTGACGAAGTCGTAGTAGCCGTTGGCCGACAGGACTTTCAAGTCGACGTTGATCGCCATCAACGCGGCCAAATCGCCTGCCGTGTAGAAAGAGTCGGGTCCCTGCTTCGCGCCGGTCGGGTCGACGTGGCTGAAATCCCAGCTGAGGAATACCTGGTCATTCAGGTCGGTGAAGGCCGAGTCCGACGTGAATTTCAACTGTTCTTCGAGGTACCAATTCCACATCGCGGTGTAGACGCCGGAGACGGCCGCCATGGTCGGATCGTTGCCGCCGGAGTTCGGGTCGACCTTGCCCGCGATACCGGAATCGATCCCCGTCACCCGGCCGTCGTACGCGCCGAGCGCGCGGTTGCGATCCTGCAGCAGGGTCGTCAAGAACGGCCAGCCGATGTAGAGGCTCCATGAGGTCAGCACGATTTTGTCGATGCCGGTGTACGCCGCGAGCTTGTCGAGCACGGCCGGATCGAACTTCGGAAACGCTTGCAGCGCAGCGAGGTAGTCGCCGAGGGCGAACTCCTCGACCTCGGCCATGAAGGTGGCCAGGTCGGCGGGCGGCGGGGTGATGCCGAGCCGTTTGTGGTACCAGGCGTCGGCGGCGGCCGTCGGCAGCAGGCCGATCGGGTTACCCGACTGCCGGTAGTCGAGGATCGACGACAGCAGGGTGATGCCGTTCAGATCGACGCCGTCCTCGTGCAGTCGGTAGGCGAGGACGCAACTGCGTGCGGTGCCATATGATTCGCCGAACAGGAATTTCGGCGAGTTCCAGCGGCTGTTCTTCGTCAGGTAACGCTTGATGAACTGCTTCAGCGACTCCGCGTCCTGATCGACGCCCCAGAACTCCCGATTCTTGTGTGGTGCAACGGCTGCCGAGTAACCCGTGCCGACAGGATTGACGAATACCAAATCGCTTGTGTCGATGAGACTATCGGGATTGTCCTCCATGGAATACGGTGCGGGCGGCGTGAAGTCGGGCATCTTGGTCTTGATCCGCCGCGGCGCGAACGAACCGAGCAGCACGAACACCGCCGAGGAACCCGGACCGCCGTTGTAGAAGAACGTGACCGGTCGCGTCTCCTCTTGCTGTGCATCCTTGGTGAACGCGACATAGAACATTTTCGCGTTCGGCTGCGAGCTGCTCGGATCGACCGTGACGAGATGACCCGCCGTCGCCGTATACGGGATCTCGGTGCCGTCGATGGTGATCGTGTGATGGGTGACGGCCGCGCTTTCCGCGGTGTCGGTGACGTTGTCATCCGGGCCGTTGCCGTACCCGACCGGATCGAAGAACGCCTGATCACCGCCATCGGCTGGTGTGGTCGAACCGTCGTCGGAAACGGAGTGAATGCGCATCGTAACCCTCCCCAAGGGTGGACAGCTTGCTACCAACGATACAAGGGTGCCCGCCGCCGGATGCGGTCCGTTCCGTGTGGCGGAACGCCCGCTCTGCCGCAGATTCTCGCCGTGTCGGCAACCATGCCGCGAATACGTTTCCAGGCTGAACCATCCTGGCGGGCAATACGTTTCAACAGTCAGGCGGTGTCTGCCGACACCGTGCGCGGACCATGATCGGATCAGCCATGGCATCGGACACCCCGTGCGTTTGTCGATTTCCCCTCGCCTACGACGCCGAAGCCCGGGCCTTCTGGGTGTGCGGGCATCCGTTGCCGATCGTGACGCAGGCCGTCTCGGACTACTGCGAGCAGATCTGCCTGGATCCCGATGCGCGGCTACGTCGACACGACCGTATCGCCGCCCTTGCGCGTGCCCGGGAACTGCGCTCAGCCACCGCCGACACGAGCACGTAGTTGCTGAAGAACAGCAATCGATGGTTGAAAAATGGAGACAGAACTATGACAACCTCAGCTCCGGATAAGACGGCCGCACCCAAGGCCCTCGACACACCCGGTTGGAATATCGCCCGCAAGCTCATCGTCGAAGGTATCGGCACGTTCTTCCTCGTCTTCACCGTCGGCGCGGCAGTACACAGTGGAAGTTCCCTCGCACCACTGGCAATCGGCGCGGTCCTCATGGTCATGGTCTACGCAGGCGGCCACATCTCCGGCGCGCACTACAACCCGGCGGTCACCTTGGCAGCCCTGGTCCGCGGCCGAATCAAACCTCTTGCCGCCGTTGGCTATTGGCTCACCCAGCTAGCCGCCGGACTGATAGCGGCAGTGGTCGTCCGCATCGTCGTCGGCGTCCCCTCGGCTCGAGCATTGAGCCCATCGGGCCACCTCCTGACCGATGCCCTCATCGCCGAACTCCTCTTCACCTTCGCCCTCGCCTACGTCGTCCTCAACGTAGCAACCAGCGCCGACCACCCCAACAACTCCTTCTACGGCCTGGCCATCGGCTTCACCGTCGCATCCGGAGCCATCGCGGTAGGCGGCATCTCCGGCGCCGCATTCAACCCAGCCGTACTCCTCGGCGGCCTGACAATGGGCATCTTCGGCACATCAACCCTGCTCTACCTGATCCCCGAGCTACTGGCCGCCGCCGCAGCAGGCCTGGTATTCCGGATACTCAACCCGGCCGACGCCTAGCCGACGGACGCTGGATCCTGCGCTGCGGTTCGAAAGTGCCCTCAGCCGTGCATCATTCAGACTTTGCCATGTACACGCGCCGAGATGGATACCCCGGCCACCGAAGGTCTGGCGCACCCACGTAGACGTGATACTCCACGGTCAACGAAGAATCGGACTGCAGCGCGTAGATCTCGTCCTCGATCTCCCGAATATCCTCGCGCAGCACGTCGTTGTCCTCATACACAGAAAAGAACAGCGTTAGGCGATCTCGGTTTCCCTGGATCGCGATGGCACGCATATTGCGTGAAATCCCTCCACACATCGCTTGTACCGTGTCCAGCACCCGGGCGTTCTCGAACTCTATGTCGCGCATGTCATGCCCTCCAGTTCGGATCAATCCGCATTGCCGACGTCGGGGCGCGGTTCGAATCCCGTCCGCCGCAGGTTGAGCTGACTTACGGGTCGAGGCGTGGGAAGCGGGTGCGCATCTCGTCGATGTAGGTGTCGCGGGATGTTGGGCCGTTGAAGCGGAGGCGGTCGTATGCGGTGAATGCGGGTTCTAGGATGTCGAGTTCGTCGATCAGGGTGTGCAAGCGTTCGTGCCAGTGGGGCGAGCCGGCGTCTGGGGCGCTCGGCGCTGCGTTGATCGCGGACGTCAGGTAGTCCTTGCGTTGGATTGTGGTGGGCCTGACCTCGTGCAGGCAGACGTACTGGCCGCTGAGGTAGGAATTCCATTCCTGCGCACCGACGTCCGGGTCTTCCCAGCGGGCGGTGAACCAGGCTTCGAGCCGGTCGATGCCGCCTGCCGCGTCGGCCAGGGCGAACAGGTCGCGGGGCACCATCTCGGCACCGTCGGAGCGCAGGTATCCCGGTAGCGGCAGGCGTCGGTTTACCATCAGCTGGCGAGTCTCGTCGGCATCGAGGCGCTTGGCCGCACACAGTTCGTCCAGCGTCACGAACTGTGTGCTGACGTAGGCATCGTCGGCGTTCGTCATCGGATGATCGCCGTTGACCTCGCGAAACCGTTCGGCGACTTGCCGCCTCAGGTCGACCTCCGACATGCCTCGCCCTTCGTCACCCATACGGGACCGTCCCGCTGCCTGCCCGGCATGGTATCTGCTGGACTATTTGAGCAGGCCGATGATGGGCACGATGGTGCCCACAACGCCGGCGAGCACGCCGACAACGTTCCACACCGGCGAGGTCAACACGCTGGATCGAGTCCGCTCGGCTCCCTGCGGATCCGGTGTTCTGCGCCACCTGGTACCTAGCGACGTACGCAGCGACCAGACGCCGAGAACACTCAGCACGACAAAGAGCAGCGAAACCGCCAGCAGAATAAGGAAGAACGGCGTAGCCATTGTCTGACTCTAGGCCGGTGGGAGCCGCCGAACAGGAGATCCGCTGCACAACGGCTGACGACGTTCAGCCAGTCCGCTGGCAACGCGCTGACGAACCTCTCGTCGCAGGACCGCACCAGTCCGGTTCGCGTCGCGTGTGCGGCCCGGTGGCTGGATAGCTGGACGTCTCTCCCGTGGCGATCGGCACGAGAGAGACGTTCGTAACGGAATTCGTCTTATTTGATCCAGCCAGCGGCTTTTGCGGCCTCTACCGCTTTTGCCTCAGCTTTGTCTGCAGCTACGCGATTCCGCAAGTTATCGCCTGGTACGGCCACACTCTCCATATCTTCCAGCTCTGCCGAATCCGGCATACTCTTCGGCTCTGCGCCCTCGCCCGCGAGGAACTTGGCACTGGCCTCGGCGGTGAGAGCCGCCGTCTTAGCAGTCAACAATTCCGGTTTGAGGTCGTCGTCATTGTGCGTATCTTTGCCGTGGCCGCCGCCAGCCTTCCGGATCATGAAGTTCGCTAGTTGCGAATCCTTCTTGTCTTCTTCGGACAGCGATTGCACCGCAGCAGGATTGAAGTACAGAGCACCCCCTTCTCGAGCTGTGTAGAAGCACGTGTAGTACGCCGCGCGGATCGCTGCCTTCTTATAGCCGGCGACGCTGTCCGGATCGGGATTATCTTCAGGCACTCCGAAAAGCCCTTCTCGGACTGCCGGCGAAGTTCCAATATTCGTTTTAGTCGGGTTTGTGATTTTTTCCGGATCTTCGGGGACCGGGACACTCGCCCGTCGATTTTCTGCACTCTGGGTACGCAACCGCGCGCACTTCGCTATGGCAGCAGTGTCCGCGTTTTTATCGGCGTCGCTCTCCTGCTGCTCCGAACAGAGCGCCGGCGTGGCCGGTGGGTCGGCGAGCGCGATGACTGGGGCTGGAATCGCCATACCAAGGCTGACAGCCAGCGTGGCATACAGGGGAACGCGTGAACTTACGACCATGGATCCTCCAGGTTCGGTGTGCACTGTTCGGCTATCTATCTGACCATGTTTCGCGCGGATGGCCTGGCAGTGACAGACCGCGAGACGCTGTGCCGTCTACCTGTTCGGTTTCCTGCGAGCCGTTATCCCTGGTGAACCGGTTCTTCGTCAGATTTCGACCAGAAGAGCGCGGCAGGCTTCGCCGCGTCGGTTGCGTCGTGCCGAGGGCAGGCGCAACCGACGATCATCGCCCGGATGGGGCACCACGATTTCGCGACAGATGAGTACGCGACTCTGTCGGTCACCGGTGGGACACAACGGCCGAGTCAGCCCGCGGCGGGTGTCTTCGTGATCTGCACGATCGGAAGCACCAGGGCGGCAGGCGCATTCGCGGGCACCACGGGGGTGACCGGTGCGACCGGGGCGATCTGCTGATACGCGACGCCGAGCGGAGGCCGGGAGTCGACCTCGCCCTTGTTCGGCCAGTAGGCGGCGGCGCGTTCGGCCTGGGCGGTGATGGTGAGCGACGGGTTCACGCCGAGGTTGGCCGAGACTGCCGCGCCGTCGACGACGCTGAGCGTCGGATAGCCGAAAACGCGATGGTAGCCGTCGATTACGCCGTGCTCGGGGTCCGCGCCGATCACCGCGCCGCCGAGGAAGTGGGCGGTGAGCGGGATGTTGAAGATCTCGCCCCAGCTGCCGCCCGCGATGCCGCCGATCTTGGCGGCCACCCGCCGGGTGACCTCGTTGCCCATCGGGATCCAGGTCGGATTCGGTTCGCCGTGGCCCTGTTTGCTGGTCAGCTTGCGGCCGAACAGTCCGCGCTTGGTGTAGGTGGTGATCGAATTGTCCAGGTGCTGCATGACCAGCGAGATGATGGTGCGCTCGCTCCAGTCCTTGGTGCTCAGGAAGCTGAAAAGGTTCATCGGATGGCGCAGCACGAGGCCGAGGAAGCGCAGCCAGCGCGGAATGCGACCGCCGCCGTCCACCATCAGCGTCTGCAGCAGACCCATGGCGTTGGAGCCCTTGCCGTAGCGGACCGGCTCGATGTGCGTGTCCGGGGTGGGGTGGATGGACGAGGTGATCGCCACGCCCTTGGTGAAATCGACACCGGGCGTGACCTTCTTGGTCGCGGCACCGACGATCGATTCGGAGTTGGTGCGGGTCAGCTGGCCGAGCCGATCCGAGAGCTCCGGCAGCGCGCCCTTGTCCTTCATGGCGAACAGCAGCTGCTGAGTGCCCCGGGTGCCTGCCGCGAGCACGACGTTCGCCGCGGTGTAGGTCTTGGGCTGCTTGCGTACCCAGGCGCCGGTGCGCGCGGTGGACACGTCCCAGGTGCCGTCCGGATGCGGACGCAGATCGGTGACCGTCGTCATCGGAATGACTTGGGCCCCGGCCTTTTCCGCGAGGTAGAGGTAGTTCTTCACGAGCGTGTTCTTGGCGCCGAACTTGCAGCCGACCATGCAGTCACCGCATTCGACGCACCCGGTGCGCTCGGGCCCGACGCCGCCGAAGTACGGGTCCGCCACGGTCTTTCCCGGTTCACCGAAGAACACGCCGACCGGAGTCTGCACGAAGGTGTCGCCGACACCGAGGTCGTCGGCGACCTGCTTGAACACCTCGTCGGCCGGGGTCATGTGCGGGTTGCGCACCACGCCGAGCATCTTCTGGGCGCGCTCGTAGTACGGCGCGAGCTCGGTCTGCCAGTCGGTGATGTCGCGCCACTGCGCGTCGAGGAAGAACGGCTCCGGCGGCACATACAGCGTGTTGGCGTAGTTCAGCGATCCGCCGCCGACGCCCGCACCGCCGAGGATGAGGACATCGCGCAGCAGGTGGATGCGCTGGATGCCATAGCAGCCGAGCTTGGGCGCCCAGAGGAACTTCTTCAGCTCCCAGCTGGTCTTGGGCAGTTCGTCGTCGGCGAACCGCTGGCCCGCCTCGAGGACGCCTACCTTGTAGCCCTTCTCGACCAAACGCAGCGCGGTGACGCTGCCACCGAACCCAGAACCGACGATGAGAACGTCGAAATCCGTTGCTCTCTGGTCCATAGGAAACTCCTCGATAGGTCGCCAGTGACTCGAGTAACACTACTACTCAGTAGGTTGTGCGCCGAACCAGGGCAGGTGGCGCGTTCTTGTGCCGACGCCACCCGCTTTCCGTGCTCAGGACTGCTGTTCGCACGCGCCGACGGCAGCGCTCTGATTCGGCGCGGCGGGATCTCCCTTCAAGAGCAGTGCTCTCTGTTGTTGACAACGCTCTCTGAATATTGCACCGTGAAGGCATGCCGACGACGCCGCGCGCCCGAGCGAGGGCCCAGACCATGACCGACATAGTCCGCATCGGCCGCGAACATCTGGCCACCGACGGTGCCGCGGCCCTCTCGCTGCGCGCGGTCGCCCGCGACCTCGGCGTCGTCTCCTCGGCCGTCTACCGCTACGTCAGCAGCCGCGACGAACTACTCACCCTGCTCGTCGTAGACGGCTACAACGCACTCGGCGACGAGGTCGACACCGCCCTCGCCGAAGCATCCGACGACCCGATCGAACAAATCCGCATCCTCGCCCGCACCATCCGCCGCTGGGCCATCGCCGAACCCGCCCGCTACGGCCTGCTTTTCGGCACCCCGGTCCCCGGCTACGACGCCCCCGCCGACCAAACCATGGCCCCCGGCACCCGAGTAATCATCGCCCTGCAATCCCTCTTTGCCCGCGCCTACCAATCAGATATACTGCACGTCCCCGCGTTGGTCCCGCGCCTATCATCGCCTCTAGCAACGGATTTCGCCCAAATCCGCAACGACCTCCACCTCGACATCCCCGACTGGCTCATCATCCGCGGAGTTACGTTCTGGGCCAGCCTCTTCGGCGCAGTAAGCGCCGACGTCTTCGACATGTACGGCGCAGAAACCTTCGCCGACCGCGCCGAACTCTTCGAACTCCAACTCGACGCCCTACTCGACATGCTCGGCTACCGACCGAATCCCTGACCGTGCGGCTGCGGTCAGTCTTCGCTGCTGAACCGATCGCCGACGAAGCGGAGGAGGGCTGGGTCGTTGGAGGTGAGGCGGTCTACTTCTTGGCCGCCGGTGCATTCGTAGAGGGCGATGGTGACGTGGTCGGGGGTGCGGGAGAGGATGCGCCAGATGGCGCCGGAGGCTTGCCAGCGTTGCAGGATTGCTGTGGGGCTGGGGGTTTCGGGGTGGGGGCTGGTCATCGGGGGAGGGTGACGGGGTCGAGGCAGCTGGCTGCGGCGTCTACGAAGGAGCAGGGTTGGGGGGCCCGGGTGGGGCGGTAGGTGGGGGAGACGCCGCCGGCCTGGGTGAGGGCGGTGTAGGCGGGGACGGCGTCGGTGGGTTTGCGGGTGAGGGTTGGGTCGGTCAGGACGTCGACCGTGTAGAGGCCGAAACGTGGGGTGTAGGAACCCCATTCGTAGTTGTCGGTGAGGCTCCAGTAGTTGTAGCCGATGACGTTCATGCCGTCGGACTTGGCGCGTTGCAGCCAGTAGATGGTGTCGCGGAGGTTGTCGGCGCGGGTGTAGCCGTCGGCTCGGGGTGCGCCGTTTTCGGTGGGCATGCCGTTTTCGACTATGTAGAGCGGTTTTTCGGGGAACTGGCGGGCGTAGTGCTGTAGTGCGTAGTAGATGCCCTCCGGCTGAAGTGGTTGGGTCCACAGCCTTTCGAGGTCGGGCGGGCCCGCCAGGAGGGATTCGGGGGAGAGTCCGTAGTAGTAGTCGATGCCGATGTAGTCGAGTCGGGTGCGGATCTTGTCGATGAGGGGTTTGTTGAGGAGGTCCTCGCCGGTGGGGATGTAGGCGACGTTGCTGGTGACCAGTGCGCTGGGCTGCACGGTGTGGATGTAGTCGTAGATGCTGTTGTGCGCCTGGGCGATTCGGTCGTGCATGGCGGGTACGTCGATGGGCGAGATGCCACCCTTCTGCAGCTCGTTGACGATGTAGAAGGTCGGTTCGTTGAAGGTGACCCACAGGGGATTGGCCGGGGCGTAGCGATCGACGATGGTGCGGGCGTTGGCGAGCCAGTCGTCGACGATGCCCGCGTTGCGCCAGCCGCCGCGGTCGACCTCCCAGCCGGGGTATACCCAGTGGTCGATGGTGAGCATCGGTTGCATGCCCGCCGCGGTGATCGCGGCGATGACATCGTCGTAGAAGCGGAGTCCGTTCTCATCCCACTCGCCGGGCCGCGGCTGGATTCGCGCCCACTCGAGGCCGATTCGATAGACCTTGACGCCGAGTTGGGCGGCCAGCGCGATGTCCGAGCGGTATCGGGTGAAGAAGTCGATCGAATCGCCGTAGGGGTCAGTGGTTTTCCCGGCTGCCACGTAGCGAGACCAATTGCTGTCGGGCGCATGGCCTTCCGACTGGTATCCGGACGCGGCGACACCCCAGAGGAAGTCTGGGCCGAGGGGCGCGACCTGAGCGGGAGGTTCCGGACGTGCCGCGGCGGTGGCTGTGCTGCCGACGACCAGCGCGGCGGTAGTGGCCGCGAGGGTGAGCAACACGTGACGGCGGCGCTGTGATCGCATCGGACTCCTGTTCAAGGGATAACCGGGCCATGGACCTGGGGGACAGCGTAACTGGTCGTATGTCCGTTTCAGGTGGATCTGTTGCGGTACGGAGAGTTGGGGGGAGGAGTCGGGCAGCTGAGCCCTATGAGTGGGGGTAGGGGAGTTGTCGCAATCCGGTAGGGAGTTCTGTTGGGGGACTACAGGTTCCGGAGTCATCAGGTTCTGTGGTGGAGATCGTCCGAGGCCCAGTGGAAGGTATCAAAGTAGATAGTCCATATAGATACGTAGATATGCGCATCAACGCATGCAGATAGTTCTAGTTAAACCTCACCACAAATCACCATTACTCAATCAACCGTTCCAGCCCTCTCCTCAGCCAAGACGAGAGCGGTGGTCGGCGGGCTCTTAGTTCTGCGATGAGGCGAGTGCCTCGAGGAGTTGGGCACCGGCGGCACGGGCAGGTGCGCGCATGACGAATCGGTCGAACCCCCAGCGCTTCTGATGCGCCCGCAACTCGGTGACCAGCTCGTCGACCGTGCCGATCAATACATACGGCGCACTGAGCAACTCGGCGACGCTGGTGGTGGGAATGTCCTCGGCGAAGCGCGCACAGGCGGCTTCGGCGTCGTCGGTGATCTCCACATGCTGCACGAGCGCCTCGAACGCGGGCGACCGTCCTGCCTGCTGAGCAGCATCGAGCGCGAGCTCGACGTGCGCGTCGATCTGATCGCGACTCCACCGGGTTTCATGACTCCGCCCGTCGGCCAGCGTCCTGCCGAGCCCGGAGAATCCGACGATATCCGCGTTCGCGGCCGCATACCGGAGCACGCGAGTCCCATTGCCGCCGACGAGCACCGGCACTTCCTCCTGTACAGGCCGCGGCCGGTTCAGTACCGCATCCCGTAGCTGAACATGCTCACCCGCGAACGTCACCGCCTCGCCAGCGAGCAGCCGCCGCGTGGTGTCGGTGACCTCGACCATCCGGTCGACCCGTGCCGCAGCCGAAGGATGCTCCCGTCCCTGCATGGTCCATTCCGCAGGGGTGTGCCCGGCCCCGATCCCGAACAACGCCCGCCCACTGGACAAGAAATCGAGCGTGGCGACCTCTCCGGCAAGCAGAAACGGTTCCCACATCCCGGCATTCACCACATTGGTCCCGAGCCGGATCGTCTCGGTGGCCGTCGCGGCCGCGGCGAGCGCGACGAAGGGCGCGACGAACGAACCTGGATGGTCAGGAACCATCAGGGCATCGAACCCGTCCCGCTCACACCCCTTGGCGAACTCCGGCCAGGAGCCGACCTCGACCACATTGGCGGTCATCGAGAACTTGATCGGAGCGTTCATCTTCGCCCTCCCTTCGAGCTGCCCACGCTAATTCGGGAAGGCCTTGCGGCGTAAGCGTTTCCGCTGAGGGCGAAGTCAGCGCTGCCCTTGATCCGCGGTGATGACGGGCAGCCGCACGGTCACCGGGTCGGTGATAGGCGTGGTCTTGACGAGGTCGGTCATGTCGCGAGTGGACGGGTGTTCGTCGGCGAGAATCGGCTCGCTCAGTCCGACGCGTTCGTGCAGGCGTTTCATCCAGGCCGGCGCCCACCAGCAGTCGTCGCCGAGGAGTTTCATGACGGCGGGTACCAGCAGCATGCGCAGGATGGTCGCGTCGATGATCAGCGCGGCGATCATGCCGTAGGCGATGTACTGCATCATCACCAGCTTGGAGAATGCGAACGCCCCGGTGACGACGAGCAGGATGGCCGCGGCGGCGGTGATGATGCGGCCGGTGTTCGCGGTGCCGATGCGGATTGCCTCGGTGGTGGTCGCGCCCTTGGTGCGGGCTTCGACCATGCGGGACAACAGGAATACCTCGTAGTCGGTGGATAAGCCGTAGATGATGGCGATGATCAGGACGAGGATGTTCGCCTGGATCGGCTGAGGGGTGAAGTTGAGCAATCCCGCGCCGTTTCCGTCGACGAAGATCCAGGTGAGGATGCCGAGGGTGGAGCCGAGCCCGAGCGCGCTCATCAGGGCGGCCTTGATCGGCAGGATGAGCGAGCCGAAGGTTAGGAACATCAGCACCGTGGTGAGGAAGAGAACCACGGCGACCATGAAGGGGATGCGACCCAACAGGCCGTCGATCGAATCCTTTTGAATCGCGGGCGTTCCGCCGACGAGCATGGTCACGTCGTCGGGTAGTTGGATCGCGCGCAGATAGTCGATAGTCGTATTGGCATTTTTGACCGCGAGGGCAGCCTCGGTCCGGTAGACGTCGGGGCGTTTGGTCGAGGTGCTCGGCGTGGCGAAGGGACCGGTCGCACCCGGCGGCGTGAGCAGGCCCGGCGCGCGATTGGCCTGCTTGATGACATCGCCGATGGCCTTCGTGTTGTCGGAAACGAACACGAGCTGCACGGGATCGGCCTTGCGGATGGGGAAGGTCCGGTCGAACTCCTCTTGGGCGATCCGGGTGGGGTTGTCCGGTGGCAGATAGCTTTCGCTGAATCCGCCGAAGGCGATGTTCTTCACCGGGATGATCAACAGCAGCAGGCCGAGGCAGATCGGGATGGCAATGCGCTTCGGGTACTTCATCACCCAGCGGGTGGAGCGGCCCCAGAAACCGTTCTCCACTTCCTCGGCGGTTTTGGTCTTGGCGAAGCGCTTGAGGCCGAGCATGTCGACGCGCGGGCCGAGGATGCTGAGCATCGCGGGCAGGATGGTGAGCGTCGTCAACGCGGCGAGGGAGACGGTCGCGATCGAGGCGTAGGCCATCGATCGGAGGAAGCCCTGCGGGAACAGCAGCATGCCGCCGAGGCTGACGATGATCATGGTCGCGGAGAACACCACGGTGCGGCCCGCGGTCATCACGGCGCGGCGCACCGCGGTCCTGGTGTCGTAGCCTTCGGCGAGTTCCTCGCGGAATCGGCTGACGATGAACAGGCCGTAGTCGATGGCCAAGCCGACACCGATCATCGAGACGACGCCGGAGACAAAGACATTGACGTCGGTGAATTCGGTGAAGATACGAATGATGCCGTTGGCGCCGATGACGGTGAGGCCGCCGACGATCAAGGGGAGCGCGGCGGCGACCAATCCGCCGAAGATGAAGAACAGCAACACGGCCACCACGGGGAAAGCGACGATTTCCATCAGGTGGATGTCCTCGTCGAGCGAGGCGGTGAGTGTTCCGGCGACGGGTTGCAGTCCGGCGACCTGGACGTCGACGCCGGGAATGTAGAAGACGTCCTTCACTTTCCGGAAGTTGTTGACCACTTCGGTGTCGGTGTTGCCCTTGATGGCGACCGACGCGAAGGCGCGGTTCAGGTCCGCTCTGCCGAACGCGCTGCGTTGCTGTTGGCCGGTCTCGGTCTTCCAGTAGGAGCCGTTGACCTTGTCGATTTCATCCGGGTGCTGGCGTTGCAAGCTGTTGAGGTTGTCGACGACCTTGGCGCTGAACGCCGGATCGTCGAGCGATACGCCGGCGGGCGCGGTGTAGAGCACGAGGACGTCGGCTCGGTGGTCGCGGTCGAAGGCCTCGTCCGCTATCCGTGCGGCCTTCGCGGATTCCGAGGTCGGGTCGTCCAACCCGCTGGAGCTCAGATGCTCGGACAGGTTGGATCCGTACCCGCCGAGCGCGAGCAGTGCGGCACCGACGACGGCGATGACGACGAATCGGAACCGATGGACGAAATCTCCCCAGCGCGCGAACATCAAGCGGCTCTTTGTAGGTGCGGGCAGGTCGGTCGGGTAGGGAGCGGCCTGGGGGCACCGATCATCAAGAGATTGCATCCTTCCGGTGGTCGCGCCCGATATGCGCGCTATCCAAAGTACCGGTGGTGCGCAGTGGTCTTCCTGAGAGTTCTGCTAGGAAATGTCGGTTGGGCCAAGGATTTTGCCGAGTGTTCGGGTGAGTGTCCGCAATTCGTCGGGGTCGAGTTTGCCTGCGAAGCGTTGTTCGATGCCGGCGAGGTAGCGCGGGGCGGCTTCGTGTAGGCGGGTGCGTCCGGTGTCGGTGATGGTGACGAAGGCGGATCTGCCGTCGTCAGGGTTGGCTTCGCGGGTGACCAGTCCGGCGGTCTCGAGTTCGGTGACGAGTCGGCTTACTCGGGTGCGGCTGAGGACGACGCGGGCGCCGAGGTCGGTCATGCGCAGGGGAGGGACGCCGTCGAGTTCGAGCAGGACGTCGTACCAGGCGAGTGGGAGTCCGACTGCGGTGCGTAGGTCGGCGTCGAGTTGGGGCACCAGTTGGGCGTGGACGCGCAGGAGTGCGGACCAGGCGTTGGCTGCCGCGCGGGGATGGTCGGTGTGGGCCACGGTTCGATCCTACCTACTTGTGTGCGCCCGCACGCATATAGTAGCGTGCACACGCACATAGTTTGTGTTCGGAGGAAGGAAATCTCATGACCGATGTCATTGCTCGTGCGGAGCTCGCGGCCGCGATCGAGGCGGGTTCGGTGACGGTGCTCGACACGCTCGGGGCCGGCTACTACGAGAAGGCGCATCTGCCCGGCGCACTGGTCCTAGTCGAGTCCGACGTGGAATCGATTGCGGGGCAACTGCTTCCGGATCGCGAGGCGGCCATTGTGACGTACTGCGCGAACGAAGCGTGCCGTAACAGTGAGAACGTCGCGGTCAAGTTGCGGGCGCTGGGCTACACGAATGTTCGCGCGTATCGAGCAGGAATTCAGGACTGGGCGGACGCCGGTCTCCCTGTCGTGGAGGGGGTCTGAGCTACGGAAACGGTCTGGACTTGCGCTAGTTTCTAGCCATGCTAGATTGGTTAGCAACGCTAGATCAAGAGATGGAGTCCACCAATGCTCAGCACAGTCGTTCAGGTTCTCGGCATCGTTGCGGTGCTCGCCAACGCCGTCGTTTACGGCACCGATGCCTGCTACGCGATCATCACGCGGTCGGTGTACGCGCGGTTGGACGACGCGACAGTGACGGCCTCGGCAGGGTGGGGGCATTACTACGGTGACCGTCGGATGCCGATCGTCGGGATCAGCGGGGTTGTCACCGCGGTGCTGACCGCTGTGTTGGCGGCGATCGGTGGCTATGTCGGTGCGGCCGTGGCGGCCGGAATCGCGGTGGCGGCGTTGGTGATCTGGCTGCTGGTCTACGTTCGCGTGGCCAAGCCGGTGAACACGCAGCAGACCGCTGCGGCGCAGGCGGGGATCACGCCGCCGAATGCTCGTGCGCTGCAGGACAAGTGGGACAGTGTGGTGAACGCGCGGGTTGCGTTGCAGTTCGTTGCGCTTGCCGCCTTGGCTGCGGCTATCGCGCTGGTGTGAGGTCGCGGACTGTGCGGTCGATCCGGTTCTATTCGGATCGACCGCACAGTCATGTGGTGGGTCGTCAGCGTTCGATCTCGATGACGAGTGGGTTGCCGGTGTCGAACCAGTAGCGGTGTAGTTCTCGGATTTTGGCTCGGCTCGGTCGCCCGCGCAGGTGCAAGGTGCATTCCCCGTAGTCCATGGCTGTGACTGTCTCGCACAGGATGGTGCGCGCGATCGCGCGTTCGGTCGGGTCGGTGATTTCGCGGGCGATGCCGTCGAAAGCACCCTCCGGCAGTCGGATTCGGACGCGCTGGTTGGCGCGGATGTTGAGCAACCACGCGCTGGCCGCCGCAGGCCTGGTCATCGCCAGGTGTGGCGGGATCAGTTGGACGAGGTAGGCGCGGTCGTCGCTGCGGATCACCCGGACGCACTTCTGGCGCTTCTTGCCGGTCTTGCGGCCGGTGGTGGTGAGCACGCCGTAGCCGTTGGGGGCTCGCAGTCGAAACCACGGGAGCATGGCGGCACTGACGAGGCGGCCTGCTCGCTCGGTGCGGACCAGGAGGGTGTGTTTCTCGGCTTCGGACGCGGCGGCGATCCGGATTTTCCGCAGCCGTTCACTTGTCGGCGCGTCGCCGGTTGCTGAGTCCTCCATAGCGTCCATGGTCCGCCGCGCGCGGACGATGCGGACCGGTTTCGTCGTTCGGGGAGCGTTGTCTGTCAACAACTTTGCGGCGCGCCGGGTGACTTCCGATGTGACATGCCCCTCGGTCCCGGCCTGGCAGAGCGACTGGGGAACGGCGACGTGTCAGGATTCTGAGATGGTGTCGAATCCGCTGCCGCCGATTGCTCGCAGGCTGGCCCAACAGCGCTGGGTCATGCGCACCGCGCCGGTTGTTATTCCGGTGGAGCGCGCCGTTCGACGATGGACCAACGGCCGCAGAGGCGTGCTGGATCTGGTCGGGCTGCCTTCGATCGAGGTCACCGTCGCGGGGCGCAAGACCGGCATCGCGCGGACCACGTCGCTGCTGTATGTGCCGCGGGGCGAAGATTTCCTCGTGCTCGGCTCCAACTGGGGTAGTCCGAAGCATCCGGTGTGGTCGGCCAACTTGCGTGCCGCCGATACGGCGACTGTGCGGCACAAGGGCGAGCAGTTCACGGTCGCGGTTACTGAGCTCACCGGTGTCGATCGCAAACTCGCCTGGGACCTCGCCGTGGAATTCTGGCCCGGTTACGAGATGGAGTACGAGCTGTCCGGTGGGCGGCAGTTCCGGATGTTCGAGTTGCGACGCATCTGACGGCGGTCGAAATGTGTTCGTGGCGGCGGTGAGTCGCGGCTGACGAGGTGGCCCGTCACTTTGTCGGAGGGCCGGGTTACGGTAGGGCGGTGACCACGCATCTGACACACTGGGGTGCCTTCGAAGCCGACAGCGATGGCGATCGACTGACCGCTGTGCGGCCGTGGCGCGGCGATCCGGAGCCGATGCGGTTGATCGAGAATGTGGCGTCCGCGCAGCATCATCCGACCAGGGTCGATCAACCTTATGTTCGGCAGGGTTGGTTGGAGCGTGGGGCGGGTGCGGCAGGCCGTGGGGACGAGCCGTTCGTGCCGGTGTCGTGGGAGACCGCGTTGGATCTGCTCGCCGGTGAGTTGGGGCGGGTGTATCGCGAGCACGGTGCCGAAGCCGTGTACGGCGGGTCCTACGGGTGGGCGAGCGCGGGGCGGTTTCATCACGCGCAGAGTCAGACGCATCGATTCCTGAACTGTCTCGGCGGGTATGTGCGGCACGTCAACAGCTACAGCCTCGGGGTATCGCAGGTGCTGATGCCGCATGTGCTCGATCATCTCGGTGTCGTCCTCGAGCGAGCGACGTCGAAGACGGTGCTGGCCGAGCACACAGACTTGGTGGTGGCGTTCGGCGGGTTGTCGCCCAAGAACGCGGCGGTGGCGCCTGGCGGTGTGTCTCGGCACAACACGCGCGGCTGGATCGGTGCCGCGCGGGCGCGGGGCTGCCGGTTCGTGTCGATCACGCCGTTGCGTGACGACATCCCGGTGGAGGCCGAAGCGGAGTGGCTCGCGCCGCGGCCGGGCAGCGATACCGCGCTGATGCTGGCATTGGCGCAGGTGCTGGACGCGGAGGGGTTGGCGGACAAGGCCTTCCTGGACAAGTACACGGTCGGCTACGAGCGTTTCCTCGGCTACGTCCGTGGCGAGACGGACGGGATCGTGAAATCTCCGGAGTGGGCCGCGGCACTCACCGGCCTACCCGCCGAACGCATCAGGACACTCGCGCGCGAGATGGCGAGCGCGCGAACCTTCGTGACAGTCAGCTGGTCGTTGCAGCGCGCACAGTACGGTGAGCAGCCGCTGTGGTTGGGCGTGGTGCTCGCGGCGATGCTCGGCCAGATCGGGTTGCCCGGCGGTGGGTTCGGGCACGGCTACGGGTCGACGGCGAACGTGGGCGAGCCCGCGCGGGAATTCTCGCCGCCGCGGTTGCCGCAGGGACTCAACGGAGTCGACACCTTCATTCCGGTTGCGCGCATCGCCGACATGCTGCTCAATCCGGGCCAACCCTTCGAATACGACGGGCAACACCTGGTCTACCCCGACATTCGGCTGGTCTACTGGGCCGGCGGGAATCCCTTTCACCACCATCAGGATCTGGCCAGGCTGCGCGAGGCGTTCGCGCGACCGGAGACGGTGGTGGTGCACGACCCGTTCTGGTCCTCGACCGCCCGGCACGCCGATTTCGTGCTCCCCTCGACCATGACGATCGAGCGCGACGACTTCGGCGCGGGCGAAAACGACTGTCTGCTGTTCCCGATGAAGGCGATCACCCGTCCGCACGGCAAGGCGCGCGACGACTACGCCATCTTCAGCGAGCTAGCTGAACGCCTCGGCATCGGCAAGGAATTCACCGAGGGCCGCACCGCCGACGAGTGGCTCCGTCACCTCTATGAGGAATGGCGACTCCGCCACAACCTGCCCGACTTCGACACCTTCTGGGCCAGCGAGCACATCGAACTGCCGGTACCCGACCCGCAGCAGATCCTGTGCGCCGACTTCCGCGCCGACCCGGAGCAATTCCCGCTCAGCACCCCGAGCGGCAAGATCGAGATCTTCTCCGAAACCATCGACGGCTTCGGTTACGCCGACTGCCCCGGCCACCCCACGTGGTTCGAACCCGAAGAATGGTTAGGTGCTCCCGCCGCGGCCGAGTTCCCGCTGCAGCTCGTCGCCAATCAGCCGCGCTCCAAGCTGCACAGCCAGCTCGACGTCGGCGCATACAGCCAATCCACCAAAGTCGCCGGACGCGAACCGGTTCGACTGCACCCCGCCGACGCCGCCGCCCGCGACCTCCACGACGGCGACACCGTCCGTCTCCGCAGCAAGCGTGGCAGCTGCCTGGCCGGGCTGATCATCGACGACGGGGTCCGGCAGGGCGTAGCGCAACTGTCCACCGGCGCCTGGTACGACCCCGACCCGACGAACCCCGCGTTCTGCCGCCACGGCAACCCGAACGTGCTGACCCCGGACCGTCCCTCTTCGACGCTGAGTCAAGGATGCACGGGTCAGCTGTCGCTGGTCGAAATCGAGCGGTACGACGGAGTGGCCCCGGACTTGGCCGTCAACCGGCCACCCGCCACGGTTCAGGAAGCGGCGCAACACCTTCCGTGACAGCGCGGGTGGTCGTGCCACCCGCGCTTCGGCAGAATCGGTTGTCATGGAACGAATTCCGTTCGACGTCGACGCCTACGTGCAGCGCACCCAGTCCGAGGCCTGCTTCATCTGCGGGCTGGTCGCCGCGAATGACGAGTGGCACCAGGTCATCGCCGAGAACGCGGACAATATCGCGTTCCTGTCGAAGTACCCAACCCTGCTCGGCCATGTCCTGGTCGCACCGAAGATCCACCACGAGCACGTGGTGCGCGATCTTGCCGAGGATGCATACCTGCAGTTGATGACATTGGTCTACCGAGTAGCCCGTGCAGTCGAGACAGTCCTCCCGGTCGAACGCACCTACCTACTGTCTCTGGGCAGCCAACAAGGCAATTCACACCTGCACTGGCACATCGCACCCCTGCCACCCGGCGTGCCCTACCGCGAACAGCAGTTCCATGCGCTGATGGGGGAGAACGGGGTGCTCCCGTGGACGCCAGAGCAAGCAGAGACGTTGGCCGATCGACTCCGAACCGCATTGCGGTCCGGGTGACCCTGTCGCCGAACGTGCTCTCGCGATGGCGTGCATCGAACGTGTTGAATCCACGCCGGACCGGCCGCGTCGGGATGGTCTCGCGGTTCCGGCCGAGTCGCACCAGCGAGGCCCGAATACCTCCGGAGATTCGACGATCCTGTCCGTCTCGCCGCCGACATTGGTGAGCCGGATCGTGTCGCTGATCGCGTCGCGGTCGTCGAGCTTGCCGACGGACTCCACCGCTTGGTCGCCCCAGTCCCTGCCGGACCCGCAGGCGATCTTGCCCCAGGTACATGACCGCGATGCGCTCACTGAAGTGCCGCACCACCGCCAGGTCGTGCGCGATGAACACGAAGGCGATGCCGAGGTCGCGTTGCAGCCCCTGCAGTAGGTTCACCACCTGCGCCTGAATGGATACGTCCAGGGCAGAGACGGGTTCGTCGGCCACGATCAGCTTCGGGTCTATCAGTTGGGCGAGCGCGCCCAGGTATGCACCGACCGCGAGTCAGTCAGGCAGCGGTACAAGTCGTTGGGCGTCGTCGAACAGTGCGCGTTCGGCAACGCGGGCGGCGGTGAGTGCCGCCAACGCGGTGGCGGCTAAAAGCATGTACATGACGACGATTTGGTAGCGGATCGCCGTGAGCGGGTCGACGCCCGCGAGGATGAGGCCGGTCATCGCGCCGGGGAGGCTGATCAGGCCGACGACCTTGGTCGCGTCGATCGCGGGGGCCAGGGCGGTGCGCAGAGCGGACTGACGGTGCGGCAGGAAAGCTTGGCGAGCAGACAATCCCAGGCACAGGCGGGCTTCGATGGCCGGTCGTGCTTGTCGGGCGTCTTCGCGGATTCGGCGTAGCGCGAGGCCGGTGGCTTGCATGGCGCCGGAGACGACCATGCCGCCGACCGGGACCACGACGCGAGGCTCGGTGGAGATGACGCCGAGCAGTACGAGGGCGCCGAGGGTGATGGTCGCGCCGACCGCCACGCCGATCGTCGCGGTGCGGCGCGCCTGCGGCAGACCCGCGCCGCGGCGGCCCGCGACCTGTCCGGCGATGATCACCATCAGGATCACCCAGGCGAACGCGCCGGGTAGTGCGGTGTGGCGGAACACGATCAGCAGGATCGCGCCGACCGCGATCAGTTGAACTCCGGCACGTACTGCGGCGATCACCAGTTCGCGGGTCAGGTCGAGGTGTTGGCGGTAGGCGATGAACGCGGCCAGGCCGACCAGCAGCAGCGAGGTCGAGACGCCGGTCCAGTCGGGTACCGAAAGGCCTTGCACCATCAGGGCTTCCGATCTATCTGGTCGGTTCGGCCGTCGGGTATGAGGTGTTTGTCGTCGAGTAGCAGGACATCGTCGGCGACTGTGCGCACGAAGCCGGGATCGTGGCTGACCAGGATCACGCTGCCGCCCGCGTCGACGTGCTCGCGAATGAGGTCGGCGATGACAGTGGCCGCGGCCGCGTCCAACGCGGAGGTCGGTTCGTCGAGCAGCAGCACGTCGGGTTCGACGGCCAGCGCACGGGCCAGGCAGACCCGTTGCGCCTCACCGCCGGACAGTTCCGCGCAGCGCCGGTCGGCGAACGACTCCGGCAACCCGACTCGGGTCAGCAAAGCGTGCACCCGAGGGATGGGCAGGTCGCCGCGTCCGACCCGCACTTCATCGATCACAACGTCGGCCAGCAATACCGATCGCTGCGGTACCAGTCCGACCCGGCGCCGCAACTCCAGCACATCGAGCCCGGTGATCGGGGAGTCGTCGAGCAGGATCTGCCCACTGCTCGGTTCGGCGAGCCGGTTGAGCAGTCGGAGCAGTGTGGTCTTGCCCGTCCCGCTCGGCCCGACCACCGCGGTGCACCGACCTCCGGGCATGGCGACGTCGAGGTCGACGAGCAGCGGTGTCGAACCGGCGACCACGCCGACTCGATCGAGGACGAAGGTGTGCACGAGCCAATCCTGCTACGCGGCGGTGATTTTATTGCGCTGCATCGGCACTCGGGTCCCCGATAGGCTCGCCGGCATGATTCTCCGCCACGTCGCCATCGACTGCGCCGATCCGTACAAGCTTGCGTCGTTCTGGAGTGCCGTCACGGGCTGGCCGCTCTCCGATGAGGACGAAGTCGACGACGACGAGGCGCTGCTCACCGCGCCCGAGCCCGTTCCCGGTTTCCTGTTCATCCGGGTTCCGGAGGGCAAGACGGTGAAGAACCGGATCCACTTCGATTGGCTGCCCACCGAACGGACCCGCGACGAGGAAGTCGAGCGCCTGATCACGTTGGGCGCGACACTGTATGAGGATCACCGCACCCCTGAGGGCCGCGGCTGGGTCACTCTCGTCGACCCCGAAGGGAACGAATTCTGTGTCGAGCGAAGCGCATCCGAACGAGGGATCGACGGCTGAACCGAGTTCAGCACACGACCATGGGCAAGCCAGCGCGCTAGGGAGCACCGGTTCCTGCCCGACCTGCGGCAATGCGCTCGATGAACACAATCGGCACCTGCGGTTCACCCTGCCGGATCCTGTGCTGGCCGCGCCGGAACGGGAGCGGACACCCGGCACGTGGATGAGCGACGAGACGGCCCATACGTCGGAGCTGTTGATGGTCCCGAACGAAGGCGCGTACGTTCGGGCAACGCTGCCCATCAAACTCACCGGGGGATACACCGTGTCCTACGGCGTATGGCTGCTGGTCCACCCCGGCGACTGGAAGCCGATCTGCGATACGTGGTGGAAGCCGGCATACGCCGATCTTCGAATATCTGGCTGGCTCGCGAATACCATCCCTCCGTTCGATATTTTCGCGGCGCCCGTCTTGGCAGTTGTGCGTAGCCCGACACAGCTCCCGCGCTGTCATCTGTCGACCGATCCCCTGCTCGATCGTGTCCTGTACGACGAATGGCCGCACGAGTTGTTCCTCGACCACCTCGGCCGAGCGTGACCGGCGCGGCGACACTCCGTAATAGCCTGTGCGGCCGTGTGATCGGCGCTGACCTCTACGATGCCCCGGTGACCTACGACGACCTCGAGCATCTCGACACCTCCCGCCTGCCGGAGCGCCAGCAGCAGATCCTGGCCACGATTCGCGATTGGGTGGTGCGCCAGGGCTATGCGCCGAACTCGCGGCAGATCGGGGACGCGGTGGGGTTGAAGTCTTCGTCGTCGGTGTCCAAGCATCTGAACAGTCTCGAGGAGAAGGGTTTCCTGCGGCGCAGCGAGACGATGTCGCGGCCGATCGATGTGCGGATGTTCCTGCAGGGCTCGGTGACGCGGGAAACGAACGAGGATTCGGTGGCGGTGCCGGTGGTCGGTGACATCGCGGCGGGTACGCCGATTCTGGCCGAGGAGCACACCGACGACATGGTGACGATGTCGCGTCAGCTGGTCGGGCGCGGGACCGTGTTCGGGTTGCGGGTGCGCGGGGATTCGATGATCGATGCGGCGATCTGTGATGGTGACATCGTCGTGGTGCGGCAGCAGAACGAGGCGCATTCGGGGGAGATCGTGGCCGCGATGATCGACGGGGAGGCGACGGTGAAGGTGTATCGGCGGCGCAATGGGCATGTGTATCTCGAGCCGCGCAATCCTGCGTACGAGGTTATCGACGGGGACAAGGCCGCTGTGCTGGGCAAGGTGGTGTCGGTGATGCGCCGCGTCTGATCGGCCGGTGGCGGGTCGTCGTACGCTGAAATGATGTCGGACATCTCCGAACCGGACTTCGAGCGGCTGGTCGAGCTATTGGCCGGCCGCCGGGTGGTGGTGCTGACCGGTGCCGGTGTGTCGACCGACAGCGGTATCCCCGACTATCGCGGTCCGTCCTCGCCACCGCGCAATCCGATGACCTATCAGCAGTTCGTCGGTGACGCGGTGTTTCGGCAGCGGTATTGGGCGCGTAATCACATCGGCTGGCGGCGGATGGATGCGTCGCGGCCGAATCCGGGGCATCGCGCGCTGGCGCGGTTGGAGCGGATGGGTGTGGTGAGTGGGCTGATCACCCAGAATGTGGATCTGCTGCATACGAAGGCGGGGCATCGTCGGGTGATCGATCTGCACGGCACCTATGCGCGGGTGCGGTGCTTGCGTTGCGCTGCGTTGATTTCGCGGATGGCGTTGGCGGAGCGGCTCGAGGCGGCGAATCCGGGGTTTGCCGAGGGGGCGACGACCAATGGGGTGGAGGTCGCGCCGGATGCCGACGCGGTTGTCGCCGATACCGACAGTTTTCGGATGGTCGATTGTGCGGGCTGCGGGGGAATGCTCAAGCCCGACATCGTCTATTTCGGGGAGAATGTGCCGAAGGAGCGGGTGGCGGCGGCGTTCGAGCTCGTCGACGAGGCGGACGCGTTGCTGGTTGCGGGGTCGTCGTTGACGGTGATGTCCGGGCTGCGGTTCGTGCGGCATGCGGCGAAACGTGGGCGGCCGGTGGTGATCGTCAACCGCGGAAATACTCGTGGGGACGAGTTGGCGTCGCTGACTGTTGATGCGGGATGCTCGGGCGCTCTTGTCGCACTTGCCGACAGGCTCGGAGATGCGCGCGTTCTTGCCGGAGCAGCGGTGTAGTCGACTTTTGTTGTGGCGCAATGCGCGTCGTTGCATCGCGTGCGTGTGGGCATTCGATGCCACTGATGGCGGGCGGCAGGCTTATACGGCGGGCTTTGCGAAAGTATCGCCGGTTGAATGACCTGCTTGCAGTCGATGCGAACACGCATGCTGTGCCGAACGAGGCTATTCGGCGGCCCGGAACTCTTCCCCTTTCAACATATACCGCATGGGTGGGCTTGCGGCAAGGCCCCGTCGGTGCCGCATACTCGCAGGCCCGAGTTGGCGCGTCCGCTGAATGGCGGTCGCCCGGCGCGATTTTCGACAGGTGCGGATTGTCCGATAGGGCTGCATCCCGAGATGGAGGAACATTGGCTGAGGAAATGGCGACGCAGGTCGGTCCGTCGCGGCTCGACATCGCCTATGAACGCTTCGGCGACACAGCACTACCGCCGGTGCTGCTGATCATGGGTGGCGGCGCGCAGATGATCAACTGGCCGGACGGCTTCTGCACCGAGCTGGTCGACCGCGGCCTGCACGTCGTCCGGTTCGACAGTCGCGACACCGGCCACTCGACACACCTGTCCGACGCACCCGTCGTCGATATGCCCGCGGCGATGGCCGGTGACCTCACCACCGCCTCATACACCCTGTCGGACATGGCCGCCGACACCGTCGGCCTCCTCGACACACTCGGCTTCGACAGCGCCCACCTCGTCGGCCTGTCCATGGGCGGCATGATCGCGCAGACGATCGCGATCGAGTCCCCCGACCGGATCCGATCATTGACCTCCATCAGTTCCCGCACCGGCGCCCCCGGCGTCGGCGACGCCGACTTCGCCGCCATCGGCCCGCTGGGTCCGCAACCGCACGATCGGCAAAGCTACATCGACTGGCAGGTCCGGGCCTCACGGGCGATCTGGTCGCCAGGATTCGCCTTCGACGAAACCGCGGTCGCCGAAACGGCCGGACGCGTGTACGACCGGGGCCGCGACCACGAGGCGATGATGCGCCACTTCGTCGCTGTCCTGGCCTCCGGTGATCGGACCGCACAACTGAAGTCGTTGCAGGTACCGACCTTGGTGCTGCACGGTGCCAACGATCTGATGTGCGGCGTCAGCGGCGGCCGCGCCACCGCCGACGCCGTCCCCGGCGCGAAACTGATGATCTTCGACGGCATGGGCCACCACCTGCCCCGCGAACTGTGGCCGACCTTCGCAGACAACATCGCCGAACTCGTGCACCGCGCGGAGGCTGCCACCAACTGAGCCACCAGCTGGCGGCGGACCTACTTCTTCACGCAGCCGTTTCGCCGTGCGCGTAGCTTTCAGGCCGAATTCGATACGGTGCGGATCGATCCCAGCGAGCTGGCTCCGCGAGCAGGCACGCTCGCGGAGCCGTCGACTGCTAGGTCGGGCATCGAGCCACAGCGGTCACGACACCGGTCGCGCCTGGGTCGACCTTCTCGGCGAATCGCGGATTACAGCACGGCCGGCTCCAGGTCGTCGGTCTGCTGGGGTGCCGCGTCAGCCGGAATTTGGCTGGGGCGCAACGCAATCGCCAACACGGCCGCGCCGGTGAGTGCGATGAGCATGGTCCATACCGCGCCGACGTGCATGGCGTGGATGAACGCGGCGTCGGCGGCCCGGGCCAGGTCGGGGCTGTGGATCACCGTTGCGGCATGTCTGGTTTGTTCGGCGGAGACCTGTGCCCGGTCCCGTACGTCGGCGGGTAGGTCGTGCAGTGCGGAATCAATGCCACGCCGGTAAGCGATCGACATGATCGTGCCGCCTACCGCGATGCCGAGCACGCTGCCGGTTTGTCGCACGGTGTTGGTGACCGCGGATCCGGCGCCGGCCTGTGCCAACGGCAGGGTGTTCATCAGTGCCGCGGTCGTGCTGCCCATCACGATGCCGATCGACAGGCCCTGGACCAGCAACACGATCTCGTTCCAGACGAGCGGGGTATGCAATCCGAAGAAGGCGAAGCTGCCCATCGCCAGTGCCGCCACCGCGAGAGCGGTCGCGGTGACCGGGCGTAGCGACCAGCGGCGCACCAAACGGATGCCGAGCGGGCCCCCGACCATCGCGCCGAGTGCGGCCGGGAACGTGGCGAACCCGGCCTGCAGGGGTGAGAAGCCCCGGGCGCCTTGCAGATAGAACGCGCCGTAGAAACCGGCGGCGGTCATCGCGAAAAGCAGTAGCCCGAGCGCAGCGTTGCCGCCGCCGAACGTCCGGTGCGCGAGTAGCCGGGGATCGAAGCTGGGCTGACGGCTGCGCAGTTCCACGAACACGAACGCGCTCAACAGGATCAGGCCCGCCGCGATCGGCGCCCAGACATCCACCGGCGTCCAGGAGGCCACCTGCCCCGCGCGAATCAGCCCGTAGGCCAACGCGGCCAGCCCGGTGATCGACAGCAGCAGGCCGGTCAGGTCGAGCGGACGCGGGGTGGGGCTGCGGAATTCCGGGATCAGCACGGCGATCCCCACCAACCCGACCAGCACCGCCGGGACATTGATGAGAAACACTGAGCCCCACCAGAAATGGTCGAGCAGCACCCCGGCGAGCAGCGGACCGGCCGCTATCCCGACACCCGCGGAGGCGGAGGAAATGCCGATTGCGGTTGCCCGTGCGGGACCGGTGAACGTCCAGGTGAGGATGGCCATCGTGGCGGGCATGATCAACGCGCTGCCCACGCCCATCACGGCACGCGCGGCGATCAGCTGGTCTGCGTCACCGGCGTAGGCCGCCCATATCGATGCGGCGGCGAAGGTCGCCATGCCCGTGGCGAGCACGGTCCGGTGACCGAATCGGTCGCCCAGTGCGCCTGCGGTGAACATCAATGCGGCGAAGACCAGGGTGTAGGAGCCGGTCGCCCACTGCAGCTGGGCGGGTGTGGCGCCGAGGCCGCGGACCGGGTCGGCGAGGGTTTGGAAGGTCAGGCTGAGGATGGTGTTGTCCATCCAGATCAGGAACGAGGACAGCACGAGTACGGCGAGGATCAACCGCTGCCTGGACTTCGGCACCGTGGGAGACGTGAGCATGAAAACCTTCGCTAAGATTGGCAAGAACCTGACGATTAACTTCGCATAGTCGTCAGGAACCTGTCAATATCGAGGAGGTCTTTTCGTTGGGTTCCTACCGGGACGAGGTCGGGTCGCTGACGTTCATGGTCCGCAAGGTGTGGCTGAACATGCGGGCGGCAATCGGGGAGGAGCTCAAGACCTTTGGGCTGTCCACCTCCCAATACGCCACCCTGATGATGGCCGCCGCCCACCCCGGCATGTCGGTCGCCGACATCGCCCGCGAGGTCGCCAGTACCCGCCAGGCCGCCAACGAAATGCTCACCGGCCTCGAACAAGAGGGCCTCATCGAACGCCGCCCCCACCCCTCCGACCGCCGCACCCACCAGATCACCGTCACCGATTCCGGACGAGCACGCCTGGCCGAAGCCCGAATCGCCGTCGGCCGCCGCGAAGCCGAACTAGAAGCCACCTTCACCCCTGCCCAACAAGCCGCGATCCGCGACTGGCTCGACGGCATCTCTGACGCCTGCCACTGACCGTGGTCGTAATGCGCTGCGAGGCAGACGAATTGGCGGTAGGACGCTGCGGATTGGTCGAGGATCGGCGGCGGCGCACTGTGAGCCCGCCGCGACGAGGACCATCAGCTCGGTGGCGAAGGCCGCGCACGGGTGGAGAACGTGGCGGCCTTCGCTTCATCTACCGGTGGGTTCCGGCCTGTGCGGGCGTTCCGATTTCGGTGAGCCCGGTGAGGGCTTGGGGCAGTGGGCCTTCGTGGAGGACGCCGAGGCGTTGGGTTGCGCGGGTGAGGGCGACGTAGAGTTCGGCGGCGCCGCGTGGGCCGTCGGCGAGAATTCGTTCCGGGTCTACGACGAGGACGGCGTCGAACTCCAATCCTTTCGTCTCCGATGCGGTCACTGTCCCTGGTACGCGTGCTGGGCCGATCACGATGCTGGTGCCTTCGCGGTCAGCTTCTGCCTGGACGAATTCCTCTATAGCAGTGGGTAATTCGTCCTCAGTTACCTGTCTGGACCATGGTTGGACGCCGCATGCGCGGACCGATTCGGGTGGCTGGACGCCGGGGGCGAACTCGGCGAGTAGGGCGGCGGCGACGGTCATGATTTCGGCCGGGGTGCGGTAGTTGACCGTCAGGGAACGGTAGGCCCAGCGGCCGGGGACGTAAGGCGCCATCATCATGTCCCATGAGGTGGCGCCGGCTACTGATCGGCGTTGGGCGAGGTCGCCGACGATCGTGAACGATTTGCTCGGGCAGCGGCGCATCAGCACTCGCCAGTCCATTTCGGACAGTTCTTGGGCCTCGTCGACCACGACGTGGCGGTAGGTCCAATCGCGGTCTGCCGCAGCACGTTCGGCGAGTTCTCTGGTGTCGCGTTCGAGGAAGCGGTCGGCCAGGTCTTCGGCGTAGAGGAGGTCCTGGGCGAACAGGTGGTCCTCGTCGTCCATCATGTCCTCGCGGCCGACCATGACGTCCAGCACGCCGGCGGCGTACTCGGCCTCGGCTTTTCGTTCCCGCTCGGCGGTCTGGTCGGCCGGTTTGTCGGGGCCGAGCAGGTCGAGCAGTTCGTCGAGGAGTGGTACGTCCGACACTGTCCATGCCGCGCCGTTCGTGCGGAACAGTGCCGCGTCGGCACCTGCCGCGCGCAGTCGTTCGGGCGACGAATACAGCTGTGCCAGTAGTGTTTCCGGCGTCAGGATCGGCCAGAGTTCGTCGAGGGTGGCGGCGAACGTGTCGTGCGTCGCGAGCTCTTCGGTCAGGTCTTCGCGCAGTTGCTCCCATGCTTCGCGGTCGTCCCTGGTCAACCAGTCCCGGCCGATCCGGGCGATCGCTCGTTCGGTGAGCACATACGTGATGATGTCGCGGAACACCGCTTGCGCCTCGTTGTGCGGGCGCCCGCTCGTGCGCGCCTCCTCCCTGGCCCACTCGGCGGTCTCGGCGTCTATGCGCACGGTGACGTCCGCCAGTTCGATCGTCACCGGATCCTTGGGTAGTCGCTGGCGATCGGCGACTGCCGCGGCTAGCACGTCCAGGATCTTCAGTGAACCCTTGAGTTTCGCGGCTTGCGGGGCGTCCTCGGCGGTGACGCGCAGGCCGGGCACGAGCTCGCCCGCGGTCGTGAACACCACGTTGGTCTCGCCCAGTGAGGGCAGGACGTGGGCGATGTGGTTCAGGAAGGCAGGATTGGGACCCACCACCAATACGCCCTGGCGTTCCATCCGCTCGCGCTGGGTGTAGAGCAGATAGGCGACGCGGTGCAGCGCCACCACGGTCTTCCCGGTGCCGGGGCCGCCCTCGATCACCAGCACGCCCGGATGGTCGAGTCGGATGATCTCGTCCTGCTCGGCTTGGATCGTCGCGACGATGTCGCGCATGCCCTCACCGCGCGGTGCGTTGACCGCGGCGAGCAGGGCCGCGTCGCCGCGCTCGCCGTCATCGGGTCGGCCGAGCACCTCGTCGGTGAAGTCGACCACCTGACGTCCACGGGTGTGGAACTGGCGGCGCCGACGCATGTTCTCCGGTGTCGCGGCGGTGGCGACGTAGAACGCACGCGCGGCGGGTGCGCGCCAATCGAGCAGCAGTGGCTCGAACTCGTTCGCTTCGTCGTAGAGGCCGATTCGGCCGATGTAGGAATGTTCGCCCGAGAGGGTGTCCAATCGACCGAAGCACAGTCCGTTGTCGGCGACGTCCAGCCGGTGCACCGACTTGCCCAGTGCGCGCACCTGGTCCTCGCGTTCCATCGCGGAAACGTTTCTGCCGCGCAACGCGGCGCTGTACTGGCCTTTCGCTCGCGCGCGTTCGGCGTCCAGACGCGTGTAGAGCCCGGCCACATAGGTCCGCTCGGACCTCAATTCCTCTTCATACCCCTGAGTAGACATGTGCCCCTTCCCTTTTCGCTGGCTCGACGGTGTCACGCGGGCACGTTCGCTCGTTCTCGGCTGATCGCGTCGAACAGTAGTGTCGTGGCCGCTGTCGCACCGTCGGTGTGGATCGTGGTGGCCACGGCTTTAGCTCGTGTGCAGGTCAGGGCGGTCGTGAACGCGGCTGCGGTGGTCGTTCCGTCCTGCGCCGCGCCGATCCTCAACTCTGCCACTCTGCTGTGCCAGTACTGCTGGTCGGCCAGTCGCGGTACGACCGTCCGCGCGCCCGTCGTGTTCGTGCCCCCGGCCAGCTCCACGAATTCCGGCAACCCCCGCGCACCGACTGACCGCAACGCCGCCGCAAGCCCCACCATCGGCTCGACATTCCCGCGCGACCCGAACGTCGACAACAACACACGCAACTCGTGACTCCCATTTCCGCAGGTTCTGGCCTCGGCCAGCGAGTATGCGCCACCACCGGGGTCTTGCCGCAAGCCCCCGGGTGCGTTATATATTGAATACGGAAGGGAGTCAGTGGCTCCTTTCCCTTTTTCTTGTCCGCTGTCGACGGACAACCCCCTCACAGGCACTGGGCGGAGCCTTGCTGCTCTTCGGGATCTGCACCCTTTCTGGCGTCCGTGGTGAGTGCAGGTCGCCGAGCGGGAACTGGTGTCACGCGGCTCTCGGGCGTTGCCTACACCAGTTCCTCCAGCGGCTCCTACTCGTCGGCGTCACCCGCACCCCTCGACGTTTTCGCCGCCGCCATCGACTACGTCGGCATCTCCAATCTGGCGAACTTCCTCCGCATGATCCCTCCGTACTCCAAGCCGCACACCGCCAACGACTGGCAGACCCACCCGCTAGCCCTTTCCGGTGTCGTACTCCTGCACGTAGACCGTGTCGACTCCCAGTGGACCGATCACCGTTCCGCCGCCCGGATGCCCGAGTGGCGTTGTCCGGCCGGGCAGCGGCTCGGTGAAGAACCGGGCGTTTTCGGTGACGAACTGCTCTTGCCCGGCGGGAAGGTCGTCCTCGTAGTAGATCGCCTCGACCGGGCAGGCCGGTTCGCAGGCGCCGCAGTCGATGCATTCGTCGGGCTGGATGTAGGCCATCCGGTTGCCGATGAAGATGCAGTCGAGCGGGCACTCCTCGATGCAGGCCCGATCCAGGACATCTACGCAGGCGGCGCCGATCACGAACGTCACAATGTTCTCCTCGCTGTCCTTGACCCGCGATTCGGGATGTCTAGGATCCTGCTGCTCGCCCGCGTGGCCGGGTAGTGGCCCAATGCCGACCACCCCATAAGCTGCCCTTATGACCCTGCCGCCGGGAACACCCGATCTGGAGGCGCTCGATCTGCTCGCATCCGTGGCGGAATTGGGCAGCCTCGGCGCGGCCGCGCGACGGCACGGCATCAGCCAGCCCGCCGCCAGCATGCGGATCAGTGCACTGGAGGGCCGACTACACCTGCGACTGCTGGATCGCGGACCCACCGGCTCGGCATTGACCGACGCCGGGCACACCGTGGTCGAACTCGGCCGACCGGTGCTGGCGGCAGCGCTGGCACTGACCGAGGGAATCACGGCCCTGCACCGCGCCGAGCGACCGAGCCTGCACATCGTGGCGTCGAAAACCATTGCCGACTACCGCATTCCGCATTGGCTGACCGCCCTGCGCAAGATCCGCCCGCAACTGGCGATAGCACTGGACGTCGCGAACTCCCGACAGGTCACCGCGGCGGTCCGCGACCGCGAAACCGAACTCGGCTTTGTCGAAGGACCGCATCCGCCAACGGGATTGGGCAGTCGCGTCCTCGTCGCCGACGAACTCGTCGTAGTTGTCGCGCCGACCCATCCGTGGGCCACCCGCCGCCGCCCGGTGACCCCACGCGAACTCGCCGACACCCCACTGCTGTGGCGGGAGAAGGGTTCCGGAACCCGAGACACGGTCTGGGAGGCGCTCGAGATCCACGGCACCCCGGCCCCGCCCGCAGCCGAACTCGGTTCGGCCGCAGCGATTCTCGCCACGACCCGCAGCGGCGCCGCCCCCGCCGTGGTCAGCCGCCTGATCGTGGCGCACGAACTGAGCGCGGGCACCCTCCACGAGGTACGTCTGTCCGACTCCCTCGCCTTGACCAGAAAGTTCCGCGCCATCTGGCACCGCCGAACACCACCCAGTGGCCCCGCCGCCGACTTGGTCGAGCTGGCTGCCCGCATCGAGGCAGCACGAACGAGCAGGCCGCGACCGCATTGACGGCGGATCAGTCGGCTGTTGCAGAGTGCCGAGACTGCGGTCAGCGATCGACATCGCGGTGCCCGGATATCTGCCATTCCAGCCCGGCCCGGCCGGATTCACCACCGTATGGGATATCTACGACGCCAACGGTGACCCCCCCAACGCCGAACTCGTCAACGCCACCGTCACCCTGCAGAGCTGACCGGTCACGAACTCGGTACGCCGGCCTCGCGCGGGGACTTGTCGGGACGCAGGCCGCGCCAGCTCGGGTGGCGTAACCCGTCGGCGCCGGCCTCGCGGAACTCGATGTCGGCGACGAGTTCGGGTTCGACCCAGTGTGCGACGGCTTCCACGGGGCGTGGGGGTGGGACGTCGAAAGGGCTGTCGGGGCGGGCGATTTCGTTGAGTCGCAGTTGTAGGGCCTTGCGGTCGCGCATGGTCCAGCCGGTGCCGACGTTGCCGATGTGGATCAGGCGGCCCGCGTTGTCGTAGGCGCCCATCACGATGGAGCCGAAGATGCCGGAGTAGCGGCCGTTGCCGGGGAGCCAGCCTGCGACGACGACCTCGGTGGTTCGGCGCAGCGGGGTTTTGATCCACGCGGGGGAGCGGCGGCCCGGCTGGTAGGTGGAGTCGAGGCGCTTGGCGATGATGCCTTCGAGTCCGTGGTCGCGGGCGACGCCGAGCATCGTGGTGGGGTCGATGTTGGCGTAGTAGGGCGGGGTGCGGGCGATCGGCAGGTCGATCGCCAATTCATCGAGGCGGGCGCGTCTTTCGATATAGGGGCGAGCTAGGAGGGACTCTCCGCTGTCGGCAAGCAAATCGAAAACGAGGTATTGGATCGGTATTTCCTGCAGGAGTTCGAGGCTGGGATTCACGACATGCATCCGGTGCTGCAGCCGACGGAAAGACGGCACACCGGTGCTCGGCTCGGGGGCCACGATCTCACCATCGATCAGCACTTCCCTGCCACCGAGGAAGTCGGCGAAAACACTGGTCAACTCCGGAAAAGAACTACTCAGATCGCGATTGGTCCGACTGTAGAAGCGGCATTGCCCGTTCGCCGTCCGACCGATGGCCCGAATGCCGTCCCATTTCATCTCGATCGCCCATAGACCGATGTCTGTCGGTGGTCGCCCGGGGACGGCCAGCATCGGCAGCGGCACTGATTGCACAAGATCAGCATACTGTCAGCTACCGATTTGTCCGGTCATGAATCATGCTTTCAGCTATCCGGTATTCGGGCCTGCGGTGAGGTAACGCGTCAGCATGGCGACCAATTCGTTCTCGAAAACGGCGGTATCGACGGGATGGGTGCGGCCGGCAGGTGGTGTACCAGTAACTCGATCGTGGCGACGAAGCCGTGACTTGATGTACGTAGCGTGCTCTTGACGATGCAGCGTGCGTCAAGACCACGCTTCGTACGTCAAGTCGGGCGAGCGACCGCGGGATGCTCCGGGGCGGGGGCGGTGGTCGATGTCATCGCCGATGGACGCCTCGACTTCGGCATCGGCGTCGGTGGCATGCCGAAGCACGATCCGCAGTTCGAGACGCTGGTGGCACCCGAGTACAACGCCTACGGCATTCCGACGGGCAGTTGGGGTGACGCGGTCGCCGACCTCGCCGAAGCGTGCACGATCATCCGGCGGATGTGGACCGAAACGGTCTTCGACTTCGCGGGCGAGCACCACCAACTCACCGCAGCCCGCTGCAACCCCAAGCCGATCCAGCAACCGCATCCCCCGATCCTGATCGCGGGCATCGGGACGGCCACCTTGCGTGTGGTAGCCGAACACGCGAACATCTGGAACGTCATCGGCCCGCCCCGCAACACCATCGCGTACCTGCGACAGCGCAGCAGCGTCCTCGACGAACACTGCGCCGCGATCGGACGTGACCCTCGAGAGATCACCCGCTCAGCCCAGATCGCCGTCTCCTACGAGGATCCCGCGCAATCCCGACAGCATCTTCGCCAGCTGATCGGCGCCGGATTCACCCACCTCGTCCTCGTACTACCTGCGCCGTATCCGAACGAGGTCGCGCGTTGGGCAACCGATGAGCTCATCTCGCCAACACTCGACCAAGTTGCGCACTGATATTCCTTTACCTATAAATACGTCGTTGGAACATTCCAATTTGATTCCGACGCAAGACATTCCGCGAGTATGCGAGACGGCGATGCTCCGCAAATTATTGGACTGAATCAGCGGGGTTTCGACGAAAGTGTCAGTAGCGCAATGCAATCTCCTCGACCATGTCCGAGTCCGCGCTACACCACCTGGAGGAGCTGATGACGACGGGATACGAGAATAAGAGTGACTTCGCTCGTATGTATGTGGCGGAGGGACGGGCCGAAGTCGAGGCGGCGGGAGTTGCACGCATGGTCCTGGAGGCCCTCGATATCCGAGGCATCCCGGTCAGCGACGAGGTTCGCGCGCGGATCTCCAGCTGCACCGATGTGGATCAGCTCGGAATCTGGCATCGTCGTGCGGTGCTCGCCGACTCGGCGAACGAGGCCTTTGCCCTCTCGGCAGACGATCTGTATATCTGACGTCCTAGTTCCCCGCTTCGGCTGGTGACGCAGCGGCGTTGTGTCCGTGCGGTATTCGCCGCCTGCCGGTCGGCTAGTCTCGGCGGATGAGTACATTGCCGCCGCCGACTCGGGTTGAGGGGCGTGGCGGGCGGGGTGGTCCGTCGGGTGTCAAGCAGGCGGTTTTCCTGGTGTGTGGGGTGATCGCGGGTGCTGTGCTTGCGGGTGCTGCGCCGCGGGTGGGGAATCAGCCGGTGTGGTTGGCCGGTTTGATTCCGGCCCTGTGGGTTGTGTCGATCGGGCTGATCGTTGTCTTGGCGTGGCGGACACGATCGGTGATCGGAGCGGTCGAGCGGACCAGGGTGGGGCCGGTCGAGTACCTGGGTGCGGTGTCTGCGGTTGCTGGGGGCGTGCTCGTCCGTGATGCGGGCACGGCTCAGCTTGTCGGCGGTGGGTTGCTGGTGTTCGCGTTGGTTCTGCTGGCTCTGGCCGTGATCGGCCAGGTGTATCGGCGTCAGCGGCGAGGCGCGGCGGCGAAACTGCGTTCGCGGTCGGTTCGCACGAGCGGAGTGGTGACTTCTACTGGGCTGGAAGACTTTCCGGCGACACCGAATCCGAAGGTGGCACGGCTGACGGTGGTCTTCACCGACAACGTCGGCACCCAACGATGGCTGACGCCGACCGCATTCCAGGTGCCCGGCAGGCCGATCGACATCGATGACGAAGTCGTCGTGTGGTTCGATCCGGAGCGTCCCGGCGATATCGCGCGGATCGTGGTGGAGTTCGACAATGGAGTCAGCCGAATCGTGCAGACCCGGTAGCTCAGAGGCCGAGTTTGGTGACGGCGTTGTCTTCCAAGGGGTTTGCGGTACGGATGTAGCCGTGCACGGTGCGCGGGTTCGACCAGCGGCCTTGGCGCATGATCTCGCGGTCGCTGGCACCGCCGAGAGCAGCCTGGGTGGCGAAGCCTGCGCGCAGGGAGTGGCCGGAAAAGAGGTCGGGGTCGAGACCGGCGCGGGCGGCGTAGCGTTTGACGAGTTCGGCGACGGCGCGGCCGGACATCGGGGTGGCGCCGACCGTACCGTGACGATTTATGGTGGGGCACAAGGGTAGGTCGGGTTGCTCGGCGAGAGCGGTTCCGGTGAAGCCGTGACAGCGGTGAATGTCCGGGTCGACGGCAGTCTCGGTGAGGTGGGCGCGCAGGCCCGATGCGCCTTCGGCAGTGTGTATTTCGAGCAAGCGGACCCAGTCGGCGAAGGCGCAGACGGGGCAGGTGCGTGGACGTTGACCGCGTGGCAGTGCGACGCGTTGTTCGGCGACACCGGTGGGGTCGGTCTTCGTCGACGGCAGCCGCACCAGCAGCACCGGTTCACCGGTGGCGTGATCGAGTTGCACCTCGACGTCGGCGATACGCAGTCCAGCGAGCTCACTGCGACGCAGTGCGCCAGCGAATCCGATCAACAACACGAGCGCATCGCGACGCCGGGCCGGTTCGGTAGGCCAGCCGGGTTCGGGTAGCCCGGCCAACAGTTGATCGAGAGTGTGCAACAGTACGGGGCGTTTACGTTTCGGCTGTGTGCGCCGAGTACGCCGGATACCGCGCAGCGTCAGCCGGACCACGTCGGAGCGGGTGGGCGACGGCAACCCGTTCGCCGCATGCACCGCGGCGATCGCAGCCGACTTGCGTTCCAGAGTCGCCGCACTGAACGCCCACTCGCCGGTGTCGCGCCGCGCGTCAGCCGCCGCGGCCAGATATACCGCGACATCGAGCGGATCAGCGGGCATCGCCTGCCGCGTCTCGGCCAAACACCACGCCGACCACGCGATCCAGTCGGTCCGATAGGCGCGCAACGTATTCGCCGACTGCGAAGCCTCGAGATACCGCCGCAGCGACCCCGCCTGATTATCGTCGAACCGCTCCCGCACCAACCGCAACGCGGCCGCATCCACGAGAACACTCCGCACCCCACGCCGCAACTCGGTCCGCACCGACTCCGGCATCGCGACGACAGCAGCGCCCTCTTCCATCGACCAGCTCCCTATTCCTAGACCGGTCCCATTCTCCTGCTGCCCCAGTCCAATTCACGGCATCACCCGTCTCCCCGCGCGTCGGGCAGCTCACTACGCCGCGTACCGAACACGCGATAAGCACGGAGACCGCCCAGGGGGCGACAGCGACCTCTCCGCCACTGTGGGTCGCGCCGATGGTGCGGAGGGTTACGCCAAGTTCGGCCACCGCGGGCAGTGCCAGGTGCTTCCGTCCCATTCCACCAGAAATGGTTCGGCGTGCGGCAACGGTGTTCCCCACACACGGGCGCCGAGGGTGCACAGCGACGCGATAGTCAGCGTGAGGCTGGCGACGTGGCCGACTGTGACGACGGTTTCGCCGGAGGTTGGCAGCCGCGATTTGGTGGAAGGCAGCGCTCATGCGGGTAAGCACCTGCCTCCCCGACTCACCGTCGGCGACTCGCTGGTCCAGATCGCGCTCAATGATCCACGCCCGCAACACGTCAGCTGTCTGTCGCCGCACCGCGGGATCGGTGGTCCCTTCGTGCCGGCCGATGCCGACCTCGGCCAGTGCGGCCAGCGCCACGATATCGAGACCCCTGCTTGCAGCAAGTGCCGCAGCGGTCTGTTGTGCGCGCACCGCGGTACTGCAGTAGATCCGGCGAATCGGCTCTCCGTCCAGAACACGGGCAGCGGCTATAGCTTCGCGCCGTCCACGCGGGGTGAGCGCCGCCGCCGGTACCGCTCCCGCGACACCTGCGATGACATTCTCCGATTCCGCATGCCGCAGACACCAGACCTTGACGCAGTCACTCATACCCGCCAGTTCTACCGCGCGTTCAGAACAAACCGCTGTTTGTAATCTGGTGCCCTATGCCAGAATTCGCGAATGAGTACCACCGCAGTCCATCTGGTGCAGGATGACGAACTGGTTGGCGTCGCCCAACTTCGTTGGCAGTGGTTCCAAGAGATCCGCGGGACGCCGGCGACTTCGCAGGAAGAGTTCACACGATCGTTCGTGGCTTGGGCTCAGGCCAACAGATCGTCGCACCGCTGTCTGGTGTTGGTCGAAGACACCGTGGTCATCGGGATGGCGTGGTTGGCGATCTACCAACGCGTGCCGAGCGTAAGTACTCCGCAACGCCTTTCGGGTGACGTGCAGAGCGTGTACGTAGTGCCCGACCGTCGAGACAGCGGGCTCGGCAGCCGGCTCATCGATGCTGTCGTGACTCTTGCCGATCAACTGGGATTGAAGCCGCTCACCGTCAACTCCAGCACCAAGGCGATCAATGCCTACGTCCGGCGTGGCTTCGTGACCTCGCCGGCGCTGCTGAAGGCCGAATTCGTGCGCTGAGCTCGGCCTATGGCGCAGGGACCGGGGTTCGGTTGGGGCGGAACCGCATCGGTGATTCGGTGTACTCCTCGAGGGTGTGCGCGATCCAGCCGATGGTGCGGGCGATGGCGAAGATCGCCTCTCCGGCATCGGGGCGCATGCGGTAGGCGTGCATGAGTACTGCCAGGGCGAGGTCGATGTTCGGTATGGCGGCTTGGGGTGCGCCGAGTTGGTCGGTGATGGTATCGATGGCGGTCAGGGCCGGTGCGGCGGCGGGGACGGATCGGAGCAGGGCGAGCAGCAGTTCGGCGCGGGGGTCGGTGGTGCGGTAGATCAGGTGTCCGAAACCGGGCAGTCCGCCGCCCAGGCGTAGCCGTTCGGACGCCGCGCCGAGCGGGTCGGCGATGGCATCGTCGAGGAAGCGGTACGCGACAGTGCTTGCCGCGCCATGGTATTGGCTGTCCAGGGCGCCGAGGCCAGCGGAGACGACGCCGTAGGGATGGACTCGCGCGCTGGCCGCGACCCTGGCGGCCATGGTGGAGATCGCCAAGCCGTGGTCGGCCAGCAGTGTCAAGGTCGAGTCGAGCAGGCCTGCGGGTAAGGGGTCGTCGGTCAGGCTGGGCGCTAGCCGTTGGGCCAGCGTTCCGGAGTCGAGTTGCGTCGTGCCGAGGCAGTCGACTTCGACCGCGAGCAGGATGCGCGCCGTGCGCAGCACCCCCTGCGGCGACAGGTCGAAACGCAGCTGATCGCTTGCGCTGGCAACGGTCACCGCGACGCGCATCCGATCGGTCAGCCGAACATTCTCCGCCAGCGCACCGACCGCGGCACGGCAGGTCCTGAGAATCTCGCCAGGAGCGGTGAATTGCTGTGGTGGCGAGTCCAAGTCGCCGGTCCACAGCAGACCGGCCACAGATTCGATCGGCTGCGCCAGGTCCTCGACGTTGTGGCCGCGGTAGTACAACCGGTCGTCCTCGATGCGCGAGATCGCCGTGACGATGTCCGCCATCGTCCCGCGGCGCTCGCCACCATGCCGCCGCCCTTGCGCCAGCCGAGCCACCTCGTCCTCCCGGAACAGACTGCCCCGACGGCCCGCGGCCGGGATCTTGGTCAACAGTCCCCGGCTGACGTAGGCGTAAACGGTCTCGGGCTTGATCTCGAGACGACTCGCCACCTCGGCGGTGGTGAGGTGGCGTGCGTCACCTTTCGCGTCCATGACCTGCCTCTCCGCGTTCATATTGACTTGATCAATATTGACTCTAGTTGACCGTGATCGCACAGTTCAGTCAAGGAGGTCTGAACGATGACTATCAACGGTGTTGAACTCGATGAGCTGATCGACGTGCCTGCCGGGCTACGCAATGTGGTGGCGGCCGAGACGCGATTGGGTGATGTTCGCGGGCAGGAAGGCTTCTATCACTATCGCCAGTACTCGGCGATCGACCTGGCATCCGCATGCACCTTCGAAGAGGTGTGGTTTCTGCTGTTCGAGGGCCGATTGCCCGACCCGGCGGAGCTGATCGAGTTCACCGACCAGGTGGCGCGAGCACGGCAGCTGCCGCCGGAACTGCTCCCGGTGTTGCCGATCATCGCGGCCAGTGGGGATCCGTTCCGGCCGATGGTCGGCTTGCGGACAGCCCTGTCGATGCTGGCCGCGGTGCGCGATCTGCAGCCGGTGTGGGACGGCGACCCCGCGTCACGTAAGGCCGACGCGCTGTTGATCTGCGCGGTGACGCCGACGATCCTGGCCGCACTGCACCGGCTCCACCGTGGGCTGGAACCGGTTGTCCCGCAGGCGGATTTGTCGACGGCAGCGAACTGGCTGTACATGCTGACCGGCGAACTGCCGGAAAAACAGGCCAGTCGGGCGATCGAGCAGTACCTGATCGCGACGATCGATCACGGATTCAATCCCTCCACCTTCACCGCGCGGGTTGTAGCCTCCACCGGTGCCGATGTCGCGTCGGCGGTCGTCGCGGCGATCGGCGCGTTCTCCGGACCGCTGCACGGTGGTGCGCCGGACCGGGCGTTGGACGGATTGGATGAGATCGGCAGTGCGGATCGCATCGACGGCTGGGTCCGCGACAAAGTCGCCAACGGTGACCGGGTGATGGGTTTCGGTCATGCCGTGTATCGGACCGCGGATCCTCGTTCGGTGCTGTTGCGCGACATCGGCATTGGACTCGGCGGCGAGCTCGTCGAGTTCGCGACTACGGTGGAACGCCGGGTCACCGAGGTACTCGCCGAACTCAAGCCCGGTCGGGATCTCTATGCGAACGTCGAGTTCTATGCCGGGGTCGTGATGGAACTGTGCGGGATACCGCGCTCGATGTTCACCCCGACCTTCGCCACGAGCCGTGTCGTCGGATGGACCACCAACATTCTCGAACAGGCTGACACTGCGAAGGTTATCCGTCCGTCCGCGCGATACATCGGTCCGCGTGCCCCGCAACCGGTGCCGCGCAGGTCGGTCGGGTAGGTCCAGGGCGCCGAACTGGTGGGTCGACCAGATGCGGCGTGAGCGTTCCTCGGGGTAGGGGTCGGTTCGCGTGCGCCGCAACCAGTGCCGCGTGGGTTAGTCGGGTAGGTCCAGGGCGTCGAACTGGTGGGTGGACCAGATACGGCGTGAGCGTTCCTCGGGGTAGGGCTGGGTGGTCGGCTCGGCGGTGTAGACGCGGGTTGATCGGGCGTCCGGATCGTATGGGGCCCAGCCGGGGTCGCCTGTGGTGGCGAACTTCAGCCAGTCGGTGCGCATGTGGTGGGCGACGTGCACGGCCTCGGCGACGGCGTTCGGGAACGCTGACGGATGGTTGCGGACGTCGTCGAGGTCGAGCGTGCCGAACACCAGCAGCATGTCGAGGCTGTGGGATGCGCCCTGGTCCTGGTTGTAGCTCCAGCAGAGTTCGTAGTTCCAGACCTGCCCGCCGCCGGTGTGCTGGGCGTCGGCGAGATGCAGGTCAGGCATGCGAAACAGCCAGTCGCAGTTGATGAGTTCGTACAGCTCGCCGGGGGTGGCCTCGGGGTAGAGGGCGCGGTAACTGGTGTCCGAGGTCGGTGCGAAATGTTCCAGCGTGGTGTTCACCTGTGCGTCGGTTACCTCGGTGCCGAGCAGGGAATTGATCAGCCGGTATTCGTCACGGGTGTGTCCCACGAGTAGGTCGATATCTCGGGCGGCACCGCTGGCGAGCGCGTGCCATGGCGCGTGCGGGAGGACATCACCGTCGACGACAGGTGAGAACGGAGTCGGGGTCAGCGCGGTGGGACCCCAGGATTCGACGAAGTCCGGCATCTTCTTCAAGACGGCATCGGTTGCGTTGATGAGCGCGTCCGGGGAGAAGCGGGCGAGCTCATCATCGGTCGCGCGCGCACCGAGTTCCGCGGCGATCGTTGCCGAGATCGCGGCGGACAGACGTGGCGAGAAAAAGGTACCGGGGCAGCTCTGGGCTATCGCGCGGCGAAACAGTCCGGCGGCCAACGGCATAGTGAGCAGCGCGGTAGTGCAACCCGCGCCGGCGGACTGGCCGAACACGGTGACGTTGCCTGGATCACCACCGAACGCGGCAACATTGTCCTGCACCCACCGCAGTGCGGCGATCTGGTCGAGAATGCCTCGGTTGTTCGGTGCCCCGGCGATATTGGCGAAGCCTTCTACGCCGACGCGATAGTTCATGCTGACCATCACCACACCGGATGCGGCGAGAAGCGTTCCGTCGGTGTGCGGGTTACTGGAGGTGCCCTCCACATATCGGCCCCCGTGGATCCACACCATCACCGGCAGCGCGGCGGCACCGAGGTCGGGGGACCAGATGTTGAGGGTCAAGCAGTCACCGTCGCCAGAAATCACGCGTGCTTGCGGAACAGACGGACCGAACTCCAGTGCGTCGCGGACACCGTCCCACGGTTGCGCCGGAACGGGAGCGGCGAACCGCCGTGCGCCGAACGGCGGCTCGGCGTAGGGGATACCTCGGAACACTGCGACGGCGTTCTCCCACCTACCGCGCACAACTCCGGCGGCCGTGCGGATTTCAGGTTCGGTATTCACTCGCGAGAACTCGCTTTCCATCGATAAGTCGTCAGCCGCCGGGGAGCGATGGTCGATCCGAGCGGGAAGGGCGGCACCGAGCCAGCGTCGGCGCCCTCGCACTCAACTTCTCGAACGGGCACAAACACAGCGTCTGCACGATAGGCCGCAGATCCGTTGGCCCTCAACAGAATTTCAGCGCCAGTTCGGATCGACGGAGCGTGGCTGAGCGGGGCCGCGAACCTATTGCCTGGTTGCGGTCAGGACTTCCAGTTTCACTGGTTCGATGAGTGCGTCGGGCTCGATCGCCTGCAGGGTTTCGGTGATCTCGTGCTCGAACTCGGGGCGTCTGTCGCCGAGCAGCCGACGAAGCGGCAGGGAGGTCGAGTAGAGATACCCGATCACCTGTTCAGTCGTCCAAGGGCGGTCGAATTCATAGAGTGATCGATCCACCTGGGAGAAGGGCGAACGCGCGAGCACCTGCTCGTGCGTGTGGTGATCAACGGCGCGGTTGAGGCGGCCTGGCAAGGGATCCGCTGGCGCCAGTTCCCGCGGCAGATAACGGCGTTGGATGTCCTCGACGGACTGCTGCCACGCGGTGGTCGGTCGGACCAGACAGCTGTCGTTGGCGAGCACGATGGCACCGTTCTGTTCGACCATGGCGTCGAGGGCATCGAGGACTTGTTCGCGGTCCATCCAGTGGAATGAACGGCCCATGGTGACCATTCGGAACTGCCCGAGCGCACCGGAAAGATCGGTCGAACCGCCTTGTTCCCAGACCACGTTGGTGACTTCCGCAGCCCGGGCGCATCGGGCAGCTGCGACGAGCATCTCGGGTTCGGGATCCATGCCGACCACTTCGGCGACATGGGCTGCCAACGGTATGGCCAACTGACCTGTGCCGCAGCCCAGATCGAGGAGTCTGCCGGTGCTGTCGAGGTGAAACCGTTCGACGAGATCGGCGAAGAACGACTGCGGGTAGTCCGGTCGATAGCGGGCATAGTGCCATGCGGTTCCTTCGAACAGTCCGCCGTTGGAACGCCTGGGTGAGTCGGCCATCTTCAACGGATATCAGATTCCGCGGATGGTCGTCGCGCCGATTCAGGTCGAACTCGATCGAGGCGATGTTGCGGCGGCGGTTCAGGGGTGCTTCAGGCTTCAAGCCAGCACAAGCACAGTACCGCTTGGCATCCGGGGCGCACCGGAACTATCGAATGGTACGGGCGTCCAGGGGTGCACAGTTTTCAAAGGGTTTCGTAGGTGTTTCGTTTCGTTGGTGATGACCAAACGTAAACGTAATAGATCCAACCAGATTGGGGGATTAGCTGGAACGCCGACTGGGTCTGACCGCCGATAATGTTCACTTATCGGCGGTCAGAAAACGAGACGGGGAAATTGGTCTTCCTGCGACACGCCACGTTTCGTTTCGTATGAATACGTCAATAGTGACGAAACCAACGCTACGATTCTCCGGTGTCCAACGTCTGCAACTACCCGGGCTGCTCCCGACCGATCACGCGCGGCGGGGGACCTGGCCGTCCCTCCGAATACTGTGATCACCCAGACCACACGCGATGGCGTGCGTGGCGGGAACGTCAACGGCAACAACAGGAGTCAGAGGTACCCTCCGCTAACGTCACTGTGACGCAGCAAGGTCCGGTCACCGTCGCCCGGCTCCGGGCCGATGAGCTGCTCACCCAATTCCGTGGACTCGCCGACCAACTGGGCAACACCCTCAACGCCGCCGTCGCAGAACTGTCTACCCTGGGCGACCCGTCGGTCGCGGAGGCGCAGGTCCAGGCCGTTCAAGCCGACGCCGCCCGGCGCATCGCCGAAGCCGAAATGGCTACCGTCGCCGCCGAACAGGCACGACGCGAGGCCGAAGAACAGCGTGCGCTTGCCGAGGCCGCCGCTGACGATGCCGCCAGCGCGGCCGAAAGCGCGGAAGCATCCGTTGCCGACGCGAACAGCACCCGCGACGACGCGCTACGCGAAGTCGAGCGCGCCACCCGCCAAGCCGCCGACGATGTCTTCGCCGCCCGCAGCGAAGCCGAGGCGGACGTCCGCACGGCTCGCCGCGAATCCGCCGAGGAAATCGAACGGGTCCGCAAGGAAGCCACCGAACAGGTCGAACGAGCCGAACGCCGCGTCGCCACCGAAATCGCGCACGCACAACGCGAATCCGCCGCCCAGGTCTCCGCCGCCCAGTCCGAACGCGACCTCGCCGTGCAACGCGCCGCCGACGCCGAACGCGCCACCGAACGTGCCGAGCAAGCGGCCATGGAACGCATCGAAGCCGCCAACGAGGCCCGCGAGGAATGGCGCCGGGTCCGCGCCGAACTCGACACCACCCGCACCGAACTCGCCGAGATCCGCCGCACCGCCGCCACCGACATCGCCGCCGCCCGCGCCGAATCCGCAGCAACCATCGACAAGGCCCGCGCCGAAGCCGCCCACCGCATCGAGGCCCTCGACCAAGCCCGCACCCAAACCCTGGCCCGCGCCGAACGCGCCGAAGCCCAACTCGACGAACTCCTCGCCGAAACCCGCCGCAAACCAGCCGGAGTCACCAAACTGGACAGCCACACAGGGGCGTAAGCGGTTCGGAAAGCTGATCTCGGCAGCCTGGTTGCGGTCGCTGGCCCGCACCGAACGCGCCGGAACTCAGCTCTAGCCGCGGTCACGAAACTGGCCACTCGCACAGGGCGTAAGTAGTTCGCGACGCTGATCGCCGCAGACCGCTGCGGTCGTGATCCCTCGTCGGTCGCACGAAAGCGCAACCGACGAGGTAAACGCTGTACTGCGGCAGCCACTTGCCGGGGTTGAAGCCGCCCCCTCTGCTCTGATGAGTGCCGACGTAGGTAGCAGAATGTGTACTCCCGCTATGTCAGCCCCACACCCCCTGTGCTGGATGTGCAGCTGACACAACGGGTGTACGGCTCGAGTCCACCGCCTGGGCGGGGAGATTCGCCGATTTTCGAGCTCGGCGCAACCACGGCCAGGCCACCACACCAGAACTCATCCGTACATCCGCTGTGTCAACCTCACACCCCCTGTACTGGGTTCGGGGCTGACACAGCGGGTGCGCGGCGATAGCTCGACCACCTCGGAAGCCGACATTCGCTGGTTTTCAAGTCCCGAACGATGACGTCGACACGATCCGCCACCGCTGAGTCCTCAAGTGTGCGAACCTGATTCGTGCAGGCGGTAACGCATGTCGTCTTGCCGGACGCCGTTGAGGAGAGAGCGCATGACCGCACCATCTCTTGGAGAAGGCACCTACCTGGTCGAGACCAACTACGTAGGCAACGACGGAAATGAGCCGTCGAAACCGTACAACGGCGAGCTGACTATTGATTCCGATGGTGCGGTCAAGGCCGACATCCTGGATTGGAATGCCCACGGCTGTGGCGGGATATCGACGTTGATGTACTCGCCGTTCTATGTAGAACTGAGCGGCACCGTCGACCTCGATGATGGTCCACGCTTCGACGTGCGCATCATCGAACACGAGCGAACAGATGACGGTACGAACACCGAAAGGCTCGCTGCCACCGTTGTCTTACGGCACGACGAGGACAGCGGTCTCTTCACCGGCGGCGACGACGCAGGCAACATCTTCACGCTGAAGGTCACCACCCGCTGCTTCGAGTGACCCGGCAACACCGCAGTCGGAATCCCATAGACTGCGATGCGCGGCGTCTTGGCGTGACAGAGGGAGAACTCGGGCATGGCGGTAATCCACCAGACCACAATGGTTCCCACGAAGGTCGAGTTGTTGTCCTCGTGGTTGCCGACGAGGTCGTGGTATCGCGGAGGTGCTCAGCCTGTGCTCGATCGGGTCGGTGGGTTTCGGCTCGATGATCCGGACGGGGAGGTCGGGATCGAGTTCGCTGCGGTGACGGACAGTTCGGGTACGGAGCCGGTCACCTATCAGGTGCCGTTCGCTTATCGCGGGGCACCGCTCGACGGAGCCGAGGACGCGCTGATCGGTAAGTCGATGCACGGTGTGCTCGGGCAGCGATGGCTCTATGACGGGACGCGCGATCCGGTGGTGGTGGCGCAGATTCTGGCGTTGCTCGGTGGAACGGCGGTGCCGCAGGCGCAGCATGACAGCGCGACGGTGGATGAGTCGGTTGCCGTGACTACCCCGGAGATCGCGGTTCCCGCTCTCGGATCGGAGCCGGTGACGGCGGAAGATGGATCGTCGGGCACCGACATCATGGTCGGCGCGCGGGTGCCGGGCAGTACGGCGATCGTCCGGATCAACCGGATTCTGCGTCCCGGTGATGAGTCCTCCGACGAGGCTGGGGCGGGTCATGTCACCGCGAAATGGCGGCTGCCGGATGGTTCCTCGGTCCGCGGAGTGTTTCTGACCTTCCACGGCCACCCGGAGAGTTAGTTTAAAGATGAACGGCTGCAAGGCTGTTCAGCGACACGACACACGCTTGGCGAGACACGCGCCGCCCGGCCTGCGACCATATCCTTGTCGGAGTGCACGGCGCACGGATTGTGCAGCGGCGGGGATGGCCTGCTCCGACGACGAAAGGACGTGATTCCTCTGTCGAAACGGACCACGCGATACGCACCGATCATCGTCGGTGTCGTGCTACTCGCAGTCACCGGCTGCGCGAGCAACCCGGCCACCTCCGATGAACCCCCGAGCGTCGGCAGCAAGCAGGTTTCGCCCTGTGCCGCCGGCCAACTCGTACTCAGCGCCACCGAGGTATCGCCCGGCTCGACCCACCGCGGCGTGCAGATCACCGTCGGCCTGGCCAACGGCACCCCGGCGTGTGAGATTTCGGGCTACCCCGAGATCGTGGCCGACGAGGGCGGCCCCGTCATCCGCGCCGACCACACCCCCCGCGGCTACCTCGGCGGACTCCCACCCGACCGCGACGCCCCACCCGTCGTCATCATGACCGCCGCGCCTGCCGCAGCCATCGTCGAGGGAATGGCGGTCGACGCCAACGGCAACTCCTGCCCGACCTACACCCGCCTACGCGTCACCCCACCCAACGCACCCACCCCGCAACCCATCGCAGCCACCATCACCGCATGCACGCTGGAAGTCCATCCGATTGTCGGCCCAGACATGCACTGATGCCCCTGGCGATCCACTCACGCTGGCGCGCTGGCCGATTCACTGCCGAGCACGCACCAGCTCGGCCGCGACCCGGCTGGAATCCGGCTCCCCGGGTGTGGGCGTCTTTGCAGTGGGACCCGAATACGCCAGAAACCTGCCGCAAGATCAGTCTCGGCTGAACAGGCCCTGGAATCCTGAAGCTGTCAGGACGCGCAAAGTAGCTTCGGGGTCAATGGTTTCGTCGGGGCGCAATCGTCATTTGCGCTGGCCTTTCGAGCGAGATGTCTTGTCATAGGGGTAGTTGCGTTGTCTCCGGGGCCGTTCGGGCGCGGGACCTAGATCGCCCACACCGGATGCGGCGCCGGCGATGAATGCGCCGATCCAGTAGCCGACGGTTTTGAAGATCCACACCGCGTACTTCCAGAGCATGTTCGCCAACCTTTCAGGTCATGGCTGACATGGGTGAGCGCGATCGGTTGGTTTCAACGGTGCAATTGTGCGTTGAGCCGGGCGGCCTGTCGTGTGAGGTGCTCGCGTTCGGGGAGGCTCGTTGCCGAGCGGGCGGCTTCGTTGTAGAGCCGTGCTGCGGTCGCTAGGTCGCCGTCACGTTCGTGTAGGTATGCCGCGACGGCAGCGTACCTGGGCAGAGCGGGGTCGAGTCCCGCGAGTACGGCCAACCCTGCTCGCGGACCGTCGGCCTCACCGACCGCGACAGCCCGGTTGAGTTGGGCCACTGGACTATTCGTGAGTTGCACCAGTTCGTCATACCACTCGACGATCTGCACCCAGTCGGTCTCCTCGGCCGTCTGGGCGTCGGCGTGTAGGGCGGCGATGGCGGCCTGGGCCTGGAATTCGCCGAGTCGGTCACGGGCGAGGGCCGCCTGGAGGACGTCGACGCCCTCGGCGATCAGGCGCGTGTTCCACAGGCTGCGGTCCTGCTCGGCGAGTGGGACGAGGCTGCCGTCGGGGGCGGTTCGGGCCGGGCGGCGCGCGTGGTGCAGCAACATGAGTGCGAGCAGGCCAGCGACCTCCTCGTGCATGGTCTTGGCGGTGAGTTGGCGGGTGAGTCGGATCGCCTCACCGGCGAGGTCGATGTCGCCGGAGTAGCCCTCGTTGAACACCAGGTAGAGCACGCGCAGCACCGTCCCGACGTCACCGGGTTGGTTGAACCGGACGTCGGAGACGGTTCGCTTGGCCCGGCTGATCCGTTGCGCCATGGTCGCCTCGGGCACCAGATACGCCTGCGCGATCTGACGTGTGGTCAGGCCGCCGACCGCACGCAACGTGAGCGCGACGGCCGACGCCGGTGTCAGGGACGGGTGCGAGCACAGGAAATACAGCTGAAGTGTGTCGTCTGATGTCTCGGCCGGTCCCGGTGCCGGCTCGGCCTCGATCCGCTGCTCACGCTCGCGACGCGCCGCCTCGGAGCGGTGCGCGTCGAGGAATTTGCGCCAGGCGACCGTGACCAGCCAGCCCTTCGGGTCGGCGGGCTGCTGGTCCGGCCAGGTGGTCGCGGCCTGGATGAGTGCTTCCTGCACGGCGTCCTCGGCGGTCGCGAAGTCGACGCCGCGATGCACGAGGACGCCGATCACCGCGGGAGTCAGCTCCCGCAGCAGCAGTTCGTCCATCACTCGGTGACCGTCGGCGTTTCGCCGTAGAGCGGGCGCAGTTCGAGCCACTCGTGGATCGGCTTGCCGCCCGCGCCCGGAGCCGCGGACAACTCACCGGCCAGCTCGATCGCCCGCTCGTAGGTGTCGACGTCGATCACCATCCAGCCGGCGATCAGGTCCTTGGTCTCGGCGAACGGGCCGTCGGTGACCGGCGGCCGTCCCTCGCCGTCGTAGCGGACGAAGGTGCCCTCCGGGGACAGCGCTCGTTCGTCGACGAATTCGCCGGTGGCCTCGAGTCGGGTGGCGAAGTCGCGCATGTACTGGATGTGGGCCGTGATCTCCTCGGGCGTCCACTGGTCCATCGGCGCATTGTTGACCGAGGCGGGCGCGCCACGGTAGTGCTTGAGCAGCAAGTACTTGGCCATCATGTTCTCCTTGATGTGGTTCGGCCCATTGTGGCCGGGTGCTGATTCCGGGGATGAAGCCGCGCGGGGGTTCGCCACGCGGCGGCGTTCAGGCGCGTGACTGTTCTGCTCGCTGCTTGATCAGCTCCTCGACCGGGCTGGGCAGGGTCGTGTCGAAGTCGATCAGTTTCGCCCAGGTAGGAGTGACGACGATCCGGACCATGCCGTCGTAGAGCGAATGCACCTCCGCCTCCCACACGACCCGCTGCTCGGCGGTCATCTCGTAGGAGCCGTTCATCTGCAGGTACTCCGCCGGAATGCCGTCGACCACGTCCAGCTCGACCCGGCCTCGGATGAGCAGCAGCTTCGGCGGATGCACCTCGGTGTCGATCGTCAGAGCCACCATCGGATTCTCGCGCAGGGCATGCAGTTTCGGGGCGTTCTTCGAGGTGCACAGGACGACCTCGGAGCCGTTCCAGGTGAACCCGATCGGGATATTGCGGGGTGTGCCGTCCTTGGCGACGTAGGCCAGGCGGGTCAGGTCGCGGGCCAGCAGTTCCTGGCTGAGCGGGCGGTTCAGGACTTCGGCGATCTCGTTCTGTCGCACGGTCATGCCTCTCGGTTTCGTGGTCCGCCCAGCTGGGCGGTTGTGCTTCGTCGCGGTCGGTGGTGGCCGCTGATAACCCTGGGACGGAGCCGGCGCTACGTTCTCGACATCGGAACCGCGATTAGTTCCAGAAATTTTTCCTGACCGCAGGAGACCTGGCCGCAGCGCTTGTGGCAACGACGCGGCAACACTTGCCGACTTCCAGCGACCAGACCAGCCGGGACACGCGGTGGATCCCGGTAGTGCGGTCGCAATCCGGCGTTCGGTTCCCGGCGTCCCACTAGGCGCACCGAGTGAAAGCAAACACGCGGCTATCCGCGCGAGGCCGCCATATCATGTAGCTATGCCCGAAACCGAGCTCGAAGGGCGTACGGAACCACTGGCCGGGGGTGCCCGGCAGGCGATATTGGTGGCCGGTGCCTGCTCGATGATCGTGGGTGTGGTCGTAGCGGTGTGGCCACACAAGTCGCTGCCGACCGCGGAGCTGCTGTTCGGTCTCTATCTGCTGCTCAACGGCGGATTGCAGATGGTCATCGCGTTCGGCGGGAAGTTCGCGCCCGCGTTGCGCGTGCTCGTCTTCGCCAGCGGCCTGGTCTCGATGCTGCTTGCCGTGCTGTGTTTCAGCGGCGGCAATTCGGCACTGCTGCTCTCGTTCTGGATCGGGCTGGCCTGGGCGGTGCGCGGGATCTGTCACGCCACGGTCGCGGTCTGGTCGGACAACCTCGCCAGTGGCGGCACACAGGAAGTGTTCGGCCTGGCGACCATGGTGCTCGGCATCCTGGTCGGGGTGCTGCCGTTCGACTCGGTGGACGTGCTCGGCCTGGTGGTCGGCCTGTTCCTCATTCTGATCGGGACGATGGAGGTGCTCAGCGTCGCGGCGGTGCGCCACCGGGTGGTGGAGCTGCCCGGGGTTTCGCGGATGCGTGCGGTACGGCTCGATCGCTGATCGCCCGGCATGCGATGCCGAAATGCGTCCACTGCGTAATGCATTCCGCTATCGCCCCGTCTGCGCACCAGGTTCACTGGAAACCATGGCACCCCAGCAGTCCGCGTTCCAGTTGCGGCCGGAGCTGATCGTGGTCACCCACGGCGCGGACACCACGCTCACCCCGAGCGCACTCGATGACAGTCTCAGCACCGAGGCGCGGTTGACGGCGCTGCTTCCCACGGGTGGTCGGCTCGCTCGGATCTTCGGACCGGTCAATCGTCTGCACGGTCGCGTCGCGGGGACACCGCATGAATCTGTCGCCGCGCAGTATCTGCGGTACTTCGCCGTCCGCGGGGTCACCGAGGGGCTCACCGACATCGCGGCACGACTGCGCGAAGACGACGCTGTCGACGGTGCTTATCTCAAACCGCCCGCCGAACCGCCGATCGCCCCGGACGGCACCGCCTATTCCGTGGCGGCCGACGCGCCACCGGTCACCCCGAATTTCGAAGCACGCCAGGGTTATCTGGATGCGGCACCGCAAGGCATCGATGCTCGCTGGGCCTGGACTGTGCCCGGCGGACGCGGCCAAGGTGTGCGCGTCATCGATGTCGAGGGCGCGTGGCGGTTCACCCACGAGGACCTGCTCGCGAATCAGGGCGGAGTGATCGGCGGCGACCCCTCACCTGATCTGGGCTGGCGCGACCACGGCACCGCGGTCGCCGGGGAGATCAGCGGCGACGTGAACGCCTTCGGCATCACCGGCATCGCCCCCGACGCCCTCCTGCGAGCCGTCTCGATCTTCGGACCCGGATCGGCCGCAGCCATCCGCACTGCCGCCGACGCGCTCGCCGCAGGCGATGTCATCTTGCTCGAACTGCACCGTCCCGGACCACGATTCAACTATGCGGGCCGCGCGGACCAGGCCGGTTACATCGCCATCGAATGGTGGCCCGACGACCTGGCCGCGATCCGCTACGCCGTCGGGCGCGGTGTCATCGTGGTCGAGGCGGGTGGGAACGGTGCCGAAGACCTGGATGCCGCCCTGTACGACACCCGTCCCGGGGACTTCCCGACCTCATGGCGCAACCCGTTCCGCGGTGGCGCGGCCGACACCGGGGCGATCATCGTCGGCGCCGGCGCGCCACCGTCCGGCTTTCACGGCCGCGACTATGGACCCGGACGGTCGCGACTCGACTTCTCCAACTTCGGTTCTCGTGTCGACGCCCAAGCCTGGGGGAGGGAAGTCACCACCACCGGCTATGGCGATCTGCAGGGTGGTTCCGACGAAGATCTCTGGTACACCGATGTGTTCAGCGGGACATCCAGTGCCTCACCGATCGTCACCGGCACCGTCGCCAGTTATCAGGGGATCAGTACCGCGGCCGGTCAGCGGAGGACACCCGCCGAGGTACGCGCCCGTCTGCGGGCCACCGGGTCACCGCAGACGAGTGCGCCGGGACGACCCGCGAGTCAGCGGATCGGCAACCTGCCGGACTTGAAGGCGATGGCCGCGCCGCACTGAGTCGCCAATCCTGAACAGCCTTCCCGCTTTCCGCGTCAGACCGCGGCGCACCGGGACGTACGGCTAGTGCCGCGTCTGGACACGTTGGATACGAAACCCGACCGAAAGCCCCCTTCACCCGGTCTAAGGCGCTGAAGGGCCCCTCCGGTCAGTCGGCACCTTCAGACCGAGGGGGCCCTTTGGTTGGCAGGACGCGATGAAGGGCGCCTTCGGTCGATATCGTGCCGACCATTCTGGACGCGGCATCCGGAGAATGGGTGGGCAGTCGGGGTCGAGATCAGGCAAGTTCGTTCGGGGCGGGGCAAAGGGCTTTCGCGCGTGATCGGCCGGACAGCCGCGCGTTGGTGCTGCGGCGGAGGGAAAATCTGCGGCCGTCAGCGGGGTATTTCGCCGGAGTCGGCGGGCTTTCAGGAAGGTCGCCGCGGCCTTCGGGTAGCCGGTACCAGGGGATTCGAGTAGTCCAGCACTCGTGGCACGGCGGTCGGTTCTTGGCACTGTGATGGTGGCGAGAAAAGGAGCTCACGATGAGTGCAATTCATATTCGTGCACCTGGACACCATCATCAGCCTGGTTTGGCAGGGGGTGCGGGGTTGCATGGCATGGTGGTTTTCGGGACCGGTGTCGACTGCTATCTGTCGTATCGGCCGATGTTCCAGGCGCCCTACAACTTCCAGGTGTTGCTTGCCGTCGAGTTCGATGAGCGGGGTAAGCGGGCTCTCGGTGCGGATCGGCGGATCGGTTACACCGATATTCACACCTTCGATCCCGAGGATTTCCCTGTCGCGGAACTGGATCCGGGGCGGGTGCGCCGACGGAGGTCCTTCCACGGCACCCTGATTCGTGGCAGGCGCGAACGTGGCGGCATCGCGATTGCCACCGAGGTGCGCGCTACCGTGCGCAGCGTCGTGCACTTCGCCGAACTCGACCCGGACCGCGTGCGCGGCCGCGGCCTGCTCACCCACCTGTGCTTCGGGCGGCCCGATCGGATGTACCTGGCGCATCACATCAACCGGCAACCCAGTTTCGATCAGATCGTCGCGGCTCGGCTGATCACCGGAACCGTGACCGACCTGCTCGGTGAGCCATTGGCCGACGAGATCGCCGGGACGGGTTTCGCGCAGGCGCAACCGATCATCCTCGGACAGCGCGAGTTCACCGGTGCGCGGTTGCGTGCGGGGGAACTGGCGGTCGCGGCGTTCCCGGCGACAGCCGGTGGCGGACAAGGATTTCTGGCCGAGATCGCGATCGAGCGGCAGATCTATCTCGAGGTCGCCGACCTGACGTGACCGCCGAACGTCCAATGTCAATACGCCTCAGGTCGCAGCCGCGGTGTCCCAAGGTCAGGGCGTCGGTCAGCCCGGCGGCGGACGCGCAGCCCGGGAGTCGGCGGCTACTTTCGATACCATGACCAAATCGGTTCTCCCCGGCACTACTTCGGGTCGACGGATCGCCGAGGTCGATATTCTGCGCGGGTTCGCGCTGTTCGGCATCCTCGTCACCAACGTCATGTTCGCGACCACGTGGTGGTCGTACAGCGGCACGAGTGACAATCCGAAACTGCGCTTCGACGGTCCGTTCGATCACCTGATGAGCGCGGTGGTCAACGCCTTGTTCGAAGGCCGGTTCTATCTGCTGTTCGCGTTCCTGTTCGGCTACTCGTTCACATTGCAGATCGCGGCGGCGCAGCGCGCGGGTGCGTCGGCCAACACGCGACTGTTGCGGCGTTGCCTGGCGCTGCTGGTGATCGGGCTCGCGCACGTGTTCTTGCTGTGGATCGGCGACATCCTCACCCTGTACGCGTTCCTGTGCCTGATCCTGATCCCGCTGAAGAAGTTGAAGCCGCGCACCGCCGTGATCACCGGCGTGGTGCTGTATGTGTTGTGGTGCGGGTGGTCGTTCCTGCCGAGCGACGGCGGCGACGGCATCGCCGCGCTGGCCGACCTCTTCGACGTGCCGCGAGTCCACGACGGATACACCGGGGCCTTCGGTGACACGTTCGCCAACCAGATGTGGCTGGCACCCATCTTCATCGCACTGATCTGGTTCACCCAGGGCGTGACGGCCTTCGGTATGTTCCTGATGGGCATGGCGGCAGGAAAACGAGAACTGCTCACCGACCGGGAAACGTTGCGGCGCTGGGCACCTCGGGTACTCGTCGGCGGACTGACGATCGGGCTGCCGGTCTCGGCGGTGACCTTCGCGGGAACCATGGAATGGATAACGCCGCCCATGATCTGGGCCGGCGTGCAGCAACTCGTCAATCCGCTGATGACCTTCGCCTACATCGCAGGCGTTGTCTGCCTCACCCAGTCGCCGCGTACCGCGGACCTGATCGGCCGGTTGGCCCCGGCCGGGCGGATGGCGGCGTCCAACTACATCGGACAGTCCATTGTGCTCATGGTGATCTACACCGGCTACGGGTTCGCACTGGCCGACAAGATCCCACCGGCCGGTGTCATCGCCATCGCCCTGCTCACCTATACCGGCCAACTGGCGCTGAGTACCTGGTGGTTGCGCAATCATCGATATGGACCGGTGGAGTGGGCCCTGCGGGCGGCGACTTACCTGTCGATCCCGGAGTGGAAGCGCCGCGCGGAGCATCGCGCCCAGTAGGCCGATCGTCCCAGGTCGGACCTAATTCCGACAGCCCACCCGGGTGCTCCCGGATAGTTCCGCAGGTTCCAATGATCCGCACGTCGACCGCGTGGATCATTGCAGCCTGCGGCCGTGGAGACCGACGAAGGGTCGGGGTTGTGGGGGCCGTTGCGAGACAGTGTAATTCGCGATCGACGGTTTTGAAACATGATCGTCCCTCTTGCTTCCGGGCCGTCACCTACGGGATGCGATAACCGCTGGTCCTGAGCGGCCCGAGGTCGGCATCGATCGGGAACCGATAGATTCAGAACGATAGATTCAGATGGAACCGTAATCCCTCCGGGCGCGGCCAACATTGCAAGATCGCACCCGAACCCCGAGGAGCATCCCGTGACCGACAACGCCGCCGCGGCACCCACCACCTTCAACCTGGTTCCAGAGCACGTCAGCGAGGCGGGACGTTACGTGCAGACCACCGCGCAGAACCTCATCAGCGGTTTGCGTTCGGCATCGGCCGACGTCAACGCGCTCGAGACGACCTGGCGCGGCACTGCGGCGACCGCGTACGCCACCACATGGGACGGGGTCCACCGCGGTGCCCTGGGGGTTTTCGAGGCTCTGGCGGATATGGCCGACTTGCTGGGCGTGGTGGTCGATCGCACCGCCGCCGCCGACGCCGGCAACGCCGCCGCGGTCAGCTCCCTCGACCTACCCTGACCTCGCTGGCTCCATACTCGTTTCGAACCGGGACCCGTTGGGGGACAACGCACCATGACTGACCAATACCGAGTCGACCTCGCGCACCTGGACACCGTCACCGCCAAGGTCGCCGCGCTCAATGCGTTCGTGGCCGACGCCTTGACCGAGTTGGACACCCGGATCGCCACGATGCAATCCGGCTGGACCGGTGCCGCCGCCGACGCCCACGCCACCGCACACGCCGAATGGGTCGCCGCCGCCGCGTTGATGACCGATGGACTCGAGAAGATGCGCGCCGCCGCAGCAGCCGCGCACGCGTCGTATGCGAACGGAACCGCCGCCAACCTCGCGATGCTCGGCCGCAGCGGTCAGGGCGCACAGTGACCGGCACCGTCCTAGACGTCGACACCGCCGTCTACTACGACACCGCGGCCAAACTGGCCGCGGGCGCGGCGGCCTGGTGGTCCGACGTCGACGCACGCTGGCCCGAGCTGGAAAAAGCCAACCACATGGCAGGCAGCTACTCCGATGCCCTGGACTGGGCCAAGTCCTACGACCAGCGCGCCACCGACATTCTCAAAATGGTCGAAAAGGTCGCGACGGCCGCACACACCTACGCCATCGTGCTCAACGAAATGGGCTACCAGCGTGCCCTCGATGAACACGGCGCGACCATCGACGCCGGACCCGCGCCGGTCAAACCACCGACCCCGATGTACCCGGTACTCGTGTGTCGGGTGCCGCTGCCGAGCGCGGGCGGCCCCGGACAGGGCTTGGTTGATGAAGGGCTCGGCCTGGTCGAAAAGATCGGCCTCACGGTGCCGGACGGCAACGCCACCACCATTTCCAACGCCGCGCTGACCTGGGATGGTGTGCGCAATTCCCAAGGCGCGGCCGGGTTTCCGGCAATCCTCGAGGCCGGAGCGGCCGCGTTCCAAGACGTGATCGCCCCGGAAGCGGCGTTCATCGATGAGGATCTGCGCGCCCTGAAGGCGGCCGCAGAAGCGACGTTGACGGCTATGGCAGATCTCGCGCAGTCGTGCCGCGATCACCGCATCGCCCTCGACGAACTACGCGACCTGCTCAAACAGCAACTGGAGATGGTGCGCGACGCTCTTATCCAAGAACTGGCGATCACCGCCGCAATCTCGGTCGCGTCCTCGTTCATCACCTTCGGTGCCGGTGCCGCGATCGGTCTAGCGGGCGCCGCGGCCATCTGCGCCCGCTATGCCCGGCCGATGCGCCTGATCATCGAGAACTGGCGCACCAACCGCAAGATCCGCGCCGGAGTGAAATTCGACCAGGATCTACAGCGCGCAATTCAGGAATGCAAACGCATCGAGGATCTTGCGCCCAACGGGGTACCCAAGATCCGGCCAACGACCGCACCGGCTGCCGCGCCTCTCACCCAAGCCGATATCGACGTTCTCAAACAAGGCATCAACGACCCACGCGGCAATTCGCTGTCTCGATTATTGCGCAAGGGTGAAGACCTTACCCCCGCTCAAGCCAAGCAGATCGACGACCTCACCAAAGCGCTAGAAAAACTGCCCAAGCATGAGGGTCCGGTGGTGCGGCATACGAATATGAGTCAGAAAGCCTTGGACGAATTCGTGGAAGGTCAGCCCTACGCGGACAAAGGATTCATGTCCGCATCCAACAAGCTGGAAGGTTCGAACGAAACCCTGGTGAACAATTCCCGAGTCGAGATGCACATTGTGAGCAAGAGCGACCGAGAATACAGCCAGTACGGAACGTCCGACGAGATCCTGTTCCCACCGAATACTAATTTCCTGGTTCGTAGCAAAACGCCGCCCGACAAAGATGGTCACGTCGTGATAACCATGTCGGAAATGTAAGGAGGAAATATCAATGCCGAAAGAAGTAGACGGGAAAATCTTCTACACCCGCGAAGAAGCGGAGGCGGCCGGAATGAAGTTCCCCACCACGGAAGAAGACGCCCGCGACCTGGCGATCCTGGAAAAATTCGCTGCCGATCTCCGCGCGGCGAGACCGGCACCGGAAGGGGTCATGCCAGCAGGATTCGGCGGCCGGTTCTCCGACGATCTGGAAGGTACCGAGTGGGAGGGCTGGACCTATTTCAAGGGCCAGTGGTTCGACCCGCAAGGCAATCTGGCCGATGACGAGAAGGGGCCGGGGAACGCGTGACCACCACCGACGAACCGGTTAACGGGGACCGCGACTGCGCACTGCGCTAGCCCACCTTCGCGGCGAGGAGCAGGTCGAGTAGTTGGTGGGCGAATTCGGTGGGGGCTTCGGTGAAACCGCTGTGGCCGCCGGGGAATTCGGTGAGGGGGATGTTCAGGTGGGTGGCGAGGGTGGCGGCTGGGCGGTGGGGGAGGTGGCCGCGGGTTTCTCGGCCTGCGGCGAGGATCAGGCGGTCGGTTGAGGAGGCGAGGGTGGGTTCGTTGGGGAGGTAGGAGGTGATGGGGCGTAGTTCGTGGGCCATCATGAGGGCGGCGTTGGCGTGTAGGCGGTGGATCATTTCGGCTGTGCGGGGCGGTAATTCGGCGGGGTCGGGCATGGGTTTCATGGTGCCGCCGATGCCTTCGAGGAAGCGGGCGCCTGCGGCTGCTATGCCCTCGGTGCGGAAGAGGGTGTAGACCTCGTCGATGAAGGCCTTTTGTTCGGCGGCGTCGGGGAGTACGGCGAAGCAGGGTGGTTCGTGGGCGATGACCAGGCGGAGGCGTTCGGGGTGGTGGGTGAGTAGGTCGAGGGCTACTACCGCGCCGCCGCTTCCGCCGAAGACGTAGGCGTCTTCGCCTGCGGGAGTGAGGGTTTCGAGGAGGCGGTGGGCGTCGTCGCGTTGCACCGCTACTTGCTGGTCTACTGGCTCGGTGGAGTCGAGGGGGCTGCGGGAGTAGCCGCGTGGGTCGAGGGTGACGACGGTGAAGTGGTCGGCCAGGGTGTCGGCGATCGGGTCGAAGGCGGCTGCGTCGCCGCCGCTACCGGGGAGGAGCAGTAGTACGGGGCCGGTACCGCGGACCTCGTAGTAGAGGGTGGCGCCGGGGACCTTCAGGGTGTCGGATCTCATGGGTGTTCCTTGTTGTCGCTGGACGGCCACTGCTCGAGAGTGACGTGCAGTGCGTCGATGATGCGTTCCCAGGAGGCGTTGGTGTCCCGAGAATGGGCGAAGCCGCCGGTTGCCTCGAGAGCGGCATATCCGTGAAAGGTGCTGCGTAGCAACCGGACTGCGTCGGTGAGGTCGGGTTCGGTCAGGCCGTAGGCGCGCAGCATGCGGTAGGTGAGTTCGATACCGCGCATCGCGCCGGGGTCGGGGTCGATCACTCCGGGCGGCACCGGTGTTTGCGTCGCGGTGTAGCGGCCCGGGTATTGCAGCGCGTACTCGCGCCAGGTGTTCGCGAACGCGGCGAGTGCGTCGTGGCCCGCTCGCCCGGCGACGGCGCTCGCGAGCAGGTCGGTCTTTTCGGTCGCGGCGAGCATGGCGACTCGCGCCCGGAGCTCCTGCAGGTTCTTGACGTGCGAGTAGAGACTGGCGTCTTTGACGCCGAACTTCTTGGCCAACGCCGACATCGTGACGTTGTCGAAGCCGATCTCGTCGGCGAGATCGGCCGCGGCGCGGGTGACCCGCTCGGCGGTCAACCCGGCTCGTGCCATCATGTGCACACCTCCGTCAAACTAGGGTTCCTAGTTTATAACCTAGGAATATTAGGTTTGGCAAGGTGGCTTTCTCAGACGAGGCTGCGCAGGGCTTCGTCCGCCGCACTGCCGGGCTCGGGGAAGTACACGTACAGGACGTGACCCTCCGGACCGGTGAGCGCAAAGGTCTCGAACGCGAGGCGGAGGATGCCGACGCCGTCGACGCGCAGCTGTTTCGCGCCCATCGTGCGCTCGTACACGTCGTGCGAATCCCACAGCGCCCGAAACGTTTCGCTGCGCTCGCGCAGATCCGCCACGAAGCCGTCGAGTTCGCCGCGGCGCGCAACGGCGGTGGCGCGCAGACCGGCGACAGCCTGCAGTGCGATCTCATCCCACTCGGGATACACCGTGTGCGCACGCGGATCGAGGAACGTGAACTCGAGCAGGTTGTGCCCCGGGCTCCAGGCGGGGTTGACCCGGGCGGCGAGTGCGGTGCCGGCCAGCACGTCACGGCTCGGACCGACGATGAACGCGGGCAGGTCGGCCCATCGCTTCAGGAGCTGCAGCACACCGGGCCGCACAGTGTGGACCATGTCGTTTTCCGCCGGATCGAGCGACGGTATCGCCAAAGACCACAGGTAGGACCGCTCGGTATCGTCCAGGCGCAGCGCACGGGCCAGCGCTTGCAGGATCTCGCGGGAGGGATTCCGGTCGCGGCCTTGTTCGAGCCGGATGTAGTACGAGGGGCTGAGTCCGGCGAGCAGCGCAAGCTCCTCACGACGCAGCCCTTTCACCCGCCGTCGCGTGTTGTCGACGACCCCGGCGGAGGCGGCGTCGATCTTCTCCCTCCGGCTGCGCAGGAAGGAACCGAGCTCATTGTCGTCACGTGCCATCCGAGTGAACGTTACCTGCCGCGCCACCCGCGAAACTGACCCTGCGAGAGCCACCCTCGAGCGGGTGTGGCACCTTCTCCGGCTCGTCACTTTCATGGAGGCATGCCGAACGACACGAACACAGCGAAGGTATGGCTGATCACCGGATGCTCCAAAGGACTTGGCCGCGCGCTGGCCACACACGCCCTCGAACGTGGTGACCGGGTAGCTGTCACCGCCCGAAACCGCACTGCCGTAACCGATCTCGCCGCCGGATACGGCGATCGCGCGATAGCACTGCAGCTCGACGTGACCGACCCCGTGTCGGTGACCGCAGCGATCCGCGACTGTGAACAAGCCTTCGGACGCATCGACGTCCTGGTCAACAACGCCGGATACGGCTACCTCGCCGCCATCGAAGAGGGCGAGGACACCGCGGTCCGTGCACTGTACGACACCAACGTGCACGGCGTGGTGACCGTCCTCAGGGCCGTACTGCCTGGCATGCGAGCCCGCCGCTCGGGACGCATCGTCAACATCTCCTCCTTCGGTGGCCTAGCCGCTTTCCCCGCGACCGGCCACTACCACGCAACGAAGTTCGCGTTGGAGGGCCTGTCAGAGTCTTTTGCCGCGGAACTCGCACCGCTGGGCATCGCGGTGACGATCGCCGAGCCGGGTGGTTTGCGTACCCAGTGGGCGGGAGAATCCATGCGGCAGTCGCCGATTCGCCTGGACGACTACGAGCAGACCGCAGGCAAACGCCGCGAGTCCACGCTGGCCGTCTCCGGTCACCAGCCCGGCGACCCCGGTCGCGCCGCCGCGGCCATCGCCGCGACGGTGGACTCCGCAGTACCACCGCGACGGCTGCTGCTCGGCTCCGACGCGCTCGCCGGAACGCGCGCCCGCCTGGAACGGCTGCGCGACGAGATCGATGCGAACGAGGCACTGACCGTCAGCGTGGATCGGGGGGAGAAGTGAGCGGCGCGTTCGTCGTGGTCGGCGCCGGACCCGGACTGGGCGCGGCGGCCGCCCGAAGGTTCGGCCGCGAGGGGTATCCGGTCGGCCTGATCGCACGCAGCGCCGCAAACCTGGCCAAGATCGCGGACAGCTTGACTTCTGAAAGCATCACGACGGCAACCGAATCCGCGGACGTCACCGACGAGAAGGCACTCACCGACGCCCTCGCCGCACTGCGCGAGCGGCTCGGTCCGATCGAGGTCGTGCTGTTCAGCCCACGGCCGAATCTCGACTGGATCAAGCCCGTCCTCGATACCGCACCATCGGACATCCAGAGCGCGCTGACACTGAACGTCGTTGCCGCAGCGACGGTTGTCCGCGCGGTGGTCCCGGACATGCGCCACAAGCGATACGGCACATTGCTGTTCACCACCGGTGGCGCCGCCGTCGAACCACACCGCGACCGCGCGGTATCAGGAATCGCCTACGCAGCCGAATCTGCCTACACCCGCATGCTGCACGACACCCTCGCCGCCGACGGCGTGCACGCCGCGCAGATCACCGTCGTCGGCCCGATCGCCCCCGGCGCCAGGCACGAACCGGACGCGGTGGCCGAGGAACTCTGGCAGCTACACACCGCCCGCGACCAGCCCCTGCTCGTCCTGCGGTGATACCGCTCACCCTTCATGTCACTGGCCGCCCAGCGAACCAGCGTGGACTGATTGCTCAGTCCGCGCCGAGCGCCCGGTACACGCGCCACTCCGGCTGACACGCACCATCATTGGGTACCTCCAGCACCAATGTCGCGATGCCGCTGCCGTTCTCGGGCTGAGTCCCGCGGCGAGCGCTGTCGTGCGTGGGGCATCTAGTTGGTTCCGGCGGTGAGTTCGCTGAAGAGCTTGTTGGCTGTGACCGAAGCGAACTGGCGCTGGAGTTCGGCGCGAGCGACTTGCTTGCGGAATTCTCCTTCGTGGCCGGTGTATCCGGCGTTGTGCATGACGTCGGTGATCCAGGTCGCGAAGGCCTGGTAGTTCCAGATGTGGGGCAGACAGGTTTCGGAGTAGGCGTCGAGCAGGCTGGGGTCGCCGTTCTTGACCCCGGCGATGACGGCGCGGGCGAGGACCTCGGTGTCGTGCAGGGCCAGGTGAATTCCCTTGGCGCTCATCGGTGGAACGATGTGGGCGGCATCCCCGAGCAGATACAGCTTGCCGTAGCTCATCGGTTCGAAGACCACGCTGCGTAGCGGCACGATGCGTTTGTCGATGATCTCACCCGTCGAGACCGGGGTGCCGAAACGGGCTTCCAGCTCGCTCCAGATGCGCTCATCGCTCCAGTCGTCGGCGGTGTCGTCGATCGAGCACTGCAGGTAGATGCGGCTGACTGCCGGGCCGCGGGGAATCATGCCCGCCAGGCCGAGTGAGTGGATCGCCATGCCGGAGGGGTTGGTGGGGACCGCGGCCAGGACGCTGAGCCAGGAGTAGCCGTATTCGTGGGAGTACTCGGTCAGTGCGTCGGCGGGGATGCTGGCGCGGCTGATGCCGTGGAAGCCGTCGGCCCCGGCGATATAGGCGCAGCTGATCACCGTGGTCGAGCCGTCGCCGTGCTGGTAGCGCACGCGCGGGGCTTCGCCGGTGAGGTCGTCGAGGGCGACGTCGGCGGCTTCATAGCGCAGGTCACCGCCCTCGCGCAGGAAGACGTCGGTGAGGTTGCGGACGAGGATTTGCTGGGGGCAGTAAAGGCTTTCGTTGTCTTCGTCGTCGACCTCGATCGGCATGGCGTAGCCGTCGATGTAGAAGCCGCCTTCGCTGTACGGGATCGGGTCGCCTTCCAGCACTTCGGCAAGGCCCCACTCGCGGAACATGCGCACTCCGAAGGTGTCGATGGTTCCGGCGCGCTGGCGCGCCTCGACGTAGGCGCGGGGATGTTTTTCCAGGACGGTGCAGCCGATGTTGTTGCGCAGCAGGAAGTTCGCCAATGTCAGCCCGGCGACGCCGGCGCCGATGACGACGACGGTGGTGGTGTGTTCGTGTGTCTCGGTCATGGAGGCCTCCGTGGTCTCGGTGGGTTCGGGCACGCTGGTGGGTGTGCCCGCTGCGCCGCTGTTCTGGCGCGGCGTGGTGAGACCACTGTGGCGCGCACACCGGTAGGTCCACCACCGGTAATAGGCCAGTGGATACGGGAAAGCCGCCAACCTAGCGGTGAGAGCCTGTGCGCTAGCTTCGGACGGCGCGCAGCTCGGCCTGGTAACGGCCGGGGGTCTGGCCGACGACCTCGGTGAAGGCGTCGATAAAGCTCGACGGGTTGGACCAGCCACAGGTGATCGCGCTGTCGGTGACCGACATGCCGTTGGACAGGTGCGCCAGGGCGTGATGGATGCGCAAGGTGGTGCGCCAGCGGTGAAAGCTCATGCCCAACTCGGTGTGGAACAGCCGGCTCAGCGTGCGTTCGCTGGCCCCCGCGAGGCGGCCCAGCTCAGCCAGGGTGGCGGCGTGGCCGGGGTCGTCGTGGAGCAGGTCGGTGACCACACGCAGTCGGCCATCGCCCGGTTCGGGCAGATGCAGGGACTGCTCGGCAGTGTCGGCGAGTTCGTCGATGATCACCGCCAGCAGCCGCTGGTGGGCGCCAGGGCGTGCCTCAGGCTTGTCGGTCAGCGCCAGCAGCGCCTCGCGCAGCAGCGGACTGACCGCGAACACGCTGGGGTGATCGACGAGTTCGCCGCACAACCCGACCGGCACGGTGAGCAGGCGCACATCGGTGTCGCCGTAGAAGCGATGGGAATGGGCGAATCGCGGTGGGGTCCAGGTCACCCGATTGGCCGGGGCAAGCCAGGTCCCGCGCTCGGTCGCGGTGGCCAGCGCGCCGGAGGCGGCGTAGACGAGCTGGCCCTGGGTGTGGGAATGCGGGTCGAGGTGGTAGCCGTGCGGCAACCACCCCGCCCCTTGCAGGACCGCGTCGTCGGGTTCGGAGAGCTCAGGAGAAGGTTGACGGGTTTTCGGCATCGGACGTCAGTTTACCGGTGGTTGGAAGTCGGTGACGGCGTCGATAGTGGGGCCCATGAACCTCGATACCCAGCTGTGGCGCCGAGAACGGTGCCAGCCATGATGTCCCAAGTCCAGCGTCCCCACCAGCGGCGGATGCGGTCGCTGAGCGTGCAGTCCACCCGGCTGATCAGTCCACACTTCATGTCGGTCACCCTCGGCGGCGGCGATGTCGAACACCTCGAGCAGTCCGGGCCCGACCAGTCCGGACGCCTGTTCTTCGCCGACCCGTCCGAGGACGGCGAGGTCTTTCTGCCCGACAGTTCCCGCTGGATCCTTCAGCTCACCCTCGCAGGCGCCGGTAAGCGACGCCCGCGCGTGCGGACGTAATCGATCCGGCGCTTCCACCCGGATTCCTCGGCGTTCGACATCGAGATCTCCCTCGACGAACACGCCGACACCAGCAAGCCCGCGGCGCCGGGCACCGGATGGGCGCTGGGCACGCAACCCGGCACCGAGGTGGCCTTCCTCGACGAGGGGTGCGCCGGCATCTGGTCAACGATCGCCGGATCTCTAAGTCCGACATCACATTCCGTGGCTACTTCAGTCACGGCAGAGCCAGCCTGTGACTGCGAGCCGGTCGGCGACGCGCTCGAGATGAGCAAGCGGGGCGGCAAGGGCTGGGTACAACCAACCGCTGCTCACCCAGCGCACCAGGATTCACCCCGTCTGCTTAGCGTGACTTTTCCTCCCGGATGCTCCTCGACCCCCGTGTAGTAGAGAACTGCCGCACCGTGCACGTAATGAACTGCCTCGCCTGCAACGTCGCCGAGCTGATGGATCAGGCACACATTTCGTGACCGGGTCGCGGTTGATGGAACGGCGCGGCCTCCGGCGGGCTAATGGATGGCAAGTCCCGTTGGCAGCTCACCCGAGCGCCTGCAGCGGCATGGCTCGCATTGGAAATGCTTTGTCGTCCAACCGATCCGAGGTCACTGTGGAACGCTGACCAATGCGTGCCAAGCGCGGCCATGAGCGGATGTTCTTTAGCCGAACGACGAACCCTGCCACAATCCCGACATGACGCACAATCACGAACCGGGCGACTACACCCCCGAACCCGATGGTGTCAGCCCTCACTACCTGCGTGTGCACCCCGATGGTCGCGAAGAGCAGATGCAATGCGAACCAGGATTGGCGGCCTGGCAGATACATCCGGGGGAAGTCATCTGCGCGCGGCCAAGGGGCGTACTCGGGCCAATGCGATCGATCCCATTGACCGCAGTACCTCCCGACGGACCGGGCGGAGATTCGGCCGACGTCCGCGAACCTCGTCGTCCCGTGCCGCCGAGCCCGCACCTGCGTGTGGCCCAGAACATCCCGCCCGACTCCGATCCGATCAGCCTCCCCGGCACCGACCGCTAGCCGGGAACTGTAGAGCGGCTGTGGCCCACCGGGATCTGTCGGCGACACGGCAGGCCGGCGAGATCGGGCTGCTCGCCGCCGGTGCCGCGGGCGTACTCGGCGGCTGGTATCCCGGCTCGTAGCCAGACCAGAATCTCCGTGCCGAGGCGGTTGTTGGCGGGGAGCCACGGCAGCGCCTACCCGCCAAAACCACCTGGCCCCCGCTGCCTGCTCAGCTGACAGCGGCCCCGAACCACTTGGGCAGCTGACCGAGCAGCTCCTGCTGATCTTCACCGACCCACGCCACGTAACCGTCCGGCCGCAGCAACACTGCGGGCGCGTCCAGTTCCTCACTGACATCAACGACATGATCGACCCGATCCGCCCAGCCCGCCACCGAAAGCCGCCCGGTCTGATCGAGCAGTAGTCCGCGACCTTCGTGCATCAACTCGAACAGCCGCCCCCGCTTCAACCCGACATCCCGCAACCGCCGACCCAGCAGTTCATGCCCCTCGCCGAAGTCGTAGCCGACCCCGACTCCGATGATCATCTCGGTCAAGTACCGGCTCACGACGCCGAAGTCCATCAGTTTCGCCACCAGCCTGCGCGCCGCCTGCGGGCCGGGCTCGAGCGACGTCAACTCCATCTGCGCGCGCGTGTTGTCCAGCACGTCGGCGGCCACCGGGTGTCGTTCGGCTTGGTAGCTGTCGAGCAGACCTTCCGGTGCCCAGCCGTCGATCTCGGCGGCCAGTTTCCAGCCGAGGTTGAACGAGTCCTGGATGCCGAGGTTGAGGCCCTGCCCACCCATCGGCGGATGGATATGCGCCGCGTCGCCGGCCAGCAGCACCCGGCCGACCCGGTAGCGCTCGGCCTGCCGGGTGGCGTCACCGAAACGGGACAGCCAGTGCGGCGAGTGCACGCCGAAATCAGTGCCTGCGGTCGCCAGCATCTGCTGCTTCAACTCGTCCAAAGTCGGTGGGACAGTGCGGTCTTCGGCCACCACCGCAGCAGGCGCGACGACCCGGAACACCCCGCCTCCCAGCGGCATCGCACCGAACCGCAACTGAGTCTTGCGGACCTCCGCGTTCACGGCAGTGATCGTCTCCATCGACGCGGTCAACTCCACCTCGCCGAGCAGCGTATCGACCCTGGTGGGCTCGCCAGGGAAGTCGACCCCGAGCAGCTTGCGCACCGTGCTGCGCCCACCGTCGCAGCCGACGAGATAGCGCGAGCGCAGCTGCGAGCCGTCGGCCAGCTCGGCGGTCACCCCGTGCTCGTTCTGACTCAGCCCGACCAGTTCGCTGCCGCGCCGGATCTCGACACCGAGTTCGGTGGCGTGCTCGGCTAGCAGGCGATCGGTAGTGGGCTGCGGGATGCTCAGGACATACGGATGCGAGGTGTCCAGCGGCTCGGGGATGGGCTTGCTGATGCCTGCGAAGAAACCATTGAGCGGATGCTGCGTGCCGAGCGCGAGGAACCGGTCCAGCAGGCCACGCTGATCCATGATCTCGATGGTGCGCGCGTGCATGCCCAGCGCCCGGACGATCTTGGTCGGCTCCGCATCCTTCTCCAGCACGAGAGCCTGCACGCCGCGCAGCCGCAACTCGCCGGCCAGCATCAAGCCGGTCGGTCCGCCGCCGACGATGATCACGTCAATCAAGAAAGCACTCCATTCAACAGATTTCCGCAGGTACTGGCTTCGGCGGACCATTGTGCGGCACGACCGGGGTCTTGCGGCAAGGCCCCGGGTGCGATATATGTTGAGGGGGACAAGGAGTGGGTTCACCTCCTTGTCCTTGTTTATTTCTCGTCCGCCGTCAGCGGGCACCCTTCCGCTGCACCGCGCTCGCCCAGCGCGCATCCGAAGCAATTCCACTGTCAGCCGATGAGTTTCAGACGCAGGCACCGTCGACAGTCATGAGCACCTAGCACGATCCTCAGAGGAGTACTCATGACCCAGACCTCGTCCGTCACCGCACACACCCTCGACGTCCCCGGCGCCCACCTGTATTACGAGGTCCGCGGCAGCGGCCCGCTGATCGCGATGGTCGGCGCCCCGATGAACGCCGCGGCCTTCGCACCGGCGGCCGATCTGCTCGCCACCGACCACACCGTGCTCACCATGGATCCGCGCGGACACCAGAGCAGCGTGCTCGACGACCCCGAACAGGACTCCACGCCGGAACTGCGGGCCGACGACCTGGCCCGGATACTCACCCACCTCGACGCAGGTCCAGCCGTGGTCCTCGGTTCCAGCGGCGGCGCGGTCACCACACTTGCCCTGGTCCAGGCCCACCCGGAACTCGTAAGCACGGCGATCGCGCACGAACCCCCGCTGAACCTCCTGCTCGACAACCGCGACGAATTGCGTATCCAGACAACCGATCTCGTCGCCACCTACGCCGGCGGCGACCGAATCGGTGCCTGGCGGAAGTTCATGGCCAACGCCAACATCCAGATGCCCGAGCCGGTATTCCAGCAGATGTTCGGCGGCGATCCCGCTCCGGCAGACCTGGCCAGCGAACGCTTCTGGTACCTGCACGAGATCGAGGGAACCGGTTGGTGGCAGCCGGATCTCGCGGCGCTGCGCGCGACACCGGTCCGGGTGGTGGCCGGCATCGGCGCCACCTCGACGAACCAGTTCTGCGACCACACGACGCGCGCGCTGGCCGCCGAACTCGGCATCGAACCCACTCTGTTCCCGGGCGGTCACACCGGATTCGTCGAGGACCCGGCCACTTTCGTCACTCGGCTGCGTGAAGTGCTCAGTTGATTCGTCGGCGCGCGGTCATGCCCAGGCCGCGCGCCGCGCACAGGTGACGTCCTGGACGGCGGCGCTGCCCTCGCCCACCGTCCAGGACGTACACCGGGCGGCCTGATGAGGGTCGAGGCCGCCCGGCGTCACCGCCCACGTGGTCCGGCACGAGGGCACTGACGAATCAGGTGAGCCCTCTGATGAATTCGGCCAGGTACTGACCGCTGTAGTCGGGCTTACCGTTGTTCTGTACCGCGGCCGCGCCGATCGTGTCGATATGCGTGTAGCCCGGCAGGGTTTCCACCTGTGCGGTGGCTCCCGTAGGCACCCAGGTGCCGACACCGTACTGCACAACGCTGTCGCCCGCGTAGGCGATGAAGTTCGGCTTGGTGCGACTCATGTTGTGGTAGCGCAGGTTAACCATGTCACCGCTGCGCGCTCCGGTCATTCCCGCACCGAGATCGATGATCATGCGCAACGGAAAGTAGGTCTCCCAGTACGCCGTTGGCGCGCCGGTGCCCAATTGACGGGCCACCTCGTGGATGTCGGAGGTTTCCCGGTTCGGTGCGGTCCACGGCACCCCGACGACGTCGTTGTAGTTGCGCCAGGTGTAGAGCGCGTTCCGGTCGGTCGGCGCGACGCGTGTCTGCGGGCCCGCACTGATCCGCAGGTAGTTACCCAACACCGGAATCTGGGTTGCCCCACCACCATTCGGGAACGTCTTCTCCGCCACCGGGCCACCGGAGAGGGCCCCGACACCCTGCTGCAGCAGCGCGAAATTGCCGGAGTTGTTGTCGATGAACGTGCCGAGCAGTGCCGCGTTGGTGAACCGGTAGTCGCGAATAGTGCCCTCACCGTCCCCGCCGCCGGTCGCCACCGCCGCCCAACTCTGGCCGAACATGGTGGTGAGCGTCGCCTCGACCTCGGGATCATGCAGATGAGCGAGCAACTGGCTCTCCTCATCCGGGGCGAGATGCGCGGCGAGCCCGGCGAGCCGGTAGAGCAGCATCGCCTTGGTGCCGATCACCGGAACGGGACCGAGCGTGCGCATCGGCAGCACACCGCTGTCGAAACCGGCCTTCAACACGTTGTTCGTCGGACCCATGAGCGCGTCGGTGATGTCGTGGAAGAACGGCGTGTTCTGAATGGCGGCCGGATCCGAGGAGACCATCGAGTCCTGCGCGGCGAACGCGGCGCACTGGTTGTAGCCCGCGTCCGCCTGAGTGGCCGGGTTGCCGTCGAAATCCCAGTCCGAGAAGAACCCGGTGACCATCCCACCCATCGAAATACCGGTGCAGACGTATTTGCGTTGCCGCTCGGCCTGATCCGGGATCTCGTGCAGCATGATCTCGTACTGGTCGCGGATCACCCGCTCCACGCCGATCGAATCGAGAATCGGCAGGTCCTGTGAGCTCTTGAAGCCGGGGAAGGTGCGCCCGTCGATGGGCTTGCCGTTGAAGTAGTAGTCGACCGCGTCCAGGTAGTTCCCGGTCTGTAAGGCGTAGTCGAAGCCCGCTGTCTCATCCAAGCAGGCACCGCGGCGCGCCAGCGACCAGAACTCGATGTTGCGACCCAGGGTCTTCGCCGAGCGCACGGTGTTGCCCGCGACGCCCTCGGAATTGACTGCGCCTCCGGCCAATCCCTGCTGCTGCACCACTACCGCGTCGGCGTCGCGCGAGTTCTCCGGGCCGCCGACCGGCCGATACCGCAGATAACCGGTGCGATCGCACGCCTCCGGATGCGCGGGGGCGTTGGCTGGCAACGGCAGCCGAAAGCTGACGTAGGAGATCGCGATTCCGTCGCGCGTCGCCACCGGCTGCTCCTGCCGATCCGTCGCCACCGACGTGGGCGGTTCGTCGGCCGCCGTCGCCAGACCCGGCGGGACAAGACCGGCGGCAACCACCGTCAGCACCACCGTTGCCGCCCAACCATTTCGGCGCTCAACGCGCCGCCTCCGCTGTGGTACCGACCGTCCGAGACGCAACGCTGCATTTCTCACGGTGAGTGACGTTGCCATGCATATCGGGCCACGTCACTGGGAGATTTGTCAGGAGTTGACCAGATAGTTCATGCAGTTCGCCAAGATCGTCGCGATCTGATTCCGCTGAGCGTCGACCCGGCTCAGACGGTTGAGGCATCAGTGCAGCCAATGGGATTCGATCAGCGCAGACACCGCCGGAGCTACCTGGCGACGGTAGCGGGATATCCAGATCGAAACAGGCTGATTCGGGAAATCGACGCCGTCGCACCCGCGTACCGAGCGGCGAAAGGGGCATAGCGGCGGGTTCTCCCTGCTGTCCCGTTCGGCGCCAAGTCGCCCCGGCGCGCCGGGACACTGCGGAGGAGTCTCCCGAATCGCGCGCTCGGATACAGTCGCCCCATGTTCCGCGTATGGGTGTTCGCGCTGGTTACTGCGGTGACGACGACGTGGGTTGCGGTTCCTGCCGAGGTTGCGGCGGAGGAGCCCGGCGGGCGTGAGGTGATCGCGCAGATGTTCGGCTGGAATTGGCGATCGATCGGACGGGAATGTCAGTCGACGCTCGGCAGGCTGGGGTACGGCGCCGTGCAGACCTCGCCGCCGGAGGAGCATTCACTCTTGCCGGAGAAGGGGTTTCCGTGGTGGCAGAGCTACTCCGCGGTGTCGCACAAGCTGGAGAGTCGATTCGGTACGCGTGATGAGCTGGCGTCGATGGTTCGCAGCTGCCATGACGCCGGGGTGCAGGTCTATATCGACGCGGTGATCAACAACATGTCCGCGACAACCGGGTGCGGCATCGGCAGTGGGGGCACGCCGTACTGCCACTACTGGTATCCGGCAGTGCCGTACAGCGAACGCGACTTCCACCATTGCGGGACACCCAATGACGCCGTCACGGACCTGCATGACCGTGCCCAGGTGTTCAACTGCCAGTCGTTCAACGGAGCAGACGTGGCGACCGAGGACGACTCCGTCCGGGACCGGATCGCCGCCTACCTCAACGACTTGCTCTCGATCGGCGTCGACGGATTCCGCGTCGACTCGGCCAAATACATTCCGCCCGACGACCTCGCGGCCATCGAACAGCGCCTGACCCGACCGGCATACGTCTACCAGGAAGTCATCTACGGCTGGCAGGAAGCCGTCCAACCCGAGGAGTACCTCGCGACCGGCGCGGTCATGGACCTCCGCTACGCCGGAACCTTGAGCCAGATCTTCCGCCAGGGACGACTCGCCTGGCTCCGCACCTTCAGCTCCGCTCTGCCATCGGACAAGACCGTCGTCTTCGTGGCCAACCACGACACCGAACACAACGGCTCCACCATGACCTACGCCGACGGCGACCGCTACACCCTGGCCAACGCGTTCATGCTCGCCTGGCCCTACGGGCGCCCAAAAGTGCTCAGCGGCTATGCCTTCAGCTCCTACGACGAGCCGCCCCCCTCCGATCCGCTCGGCCGCGCCATGGACAGCACTTGCGGAGACGGCCACTGGTTGTGCGAACACGCCTGGCCGGGCATCGGTGGGATGGTCGCTTTCCACCAGCAGGTCCAAGGTCAGCCGGTGGTCGACTGGTCCGACAACGGTGGCAACCGGATCGCATTCGGCCGCGGCAACGAGGGATACCTCGTCATCAACGGTGAGGACTTCCCGGACACCGAAGGTGCCTTCCACACCTCACTTCCCGCGGGCCGCTACTGCGATGTCATGCACGGCACGGTCCAGGCCGGAGCCTGCACAGGCCCAACCTACGAGATCGACAGTGCCGGCGTACTGCACGCTGATGTCGCCGCGCAGTCCGGACTCGCACTCCACACCGGTGCCACCGTCGCCGGATAACCCTCGGCACCGACTTGGCCGAAGTAAGGCGGATTCCGCACCACCCCACGATTCAAGAGTGGGCCGCCTATATCGGGTCGACGATCGTCAGGTCGCGATGGCAAGCTAACCGCATGGTGATCACAGAATGAGCAGAGGCGTGCTGGTGACGGGGGCTTCCCGGGGGATCGGGCGGGCAATCGCCCTGGCGTTCGCGGAGATCGGCGATCGAGTGGCGGTCCACTATGCGTCGAGTCGCGACGATGGTGAAGAGACGTTGCGCGGGCTGCCGGGCGAAGGACACGTGCTCGTCAGCGGGAACATCGGATCCGCGGACGCTGTCGCCGGAATCGTCGACGCGGCGATCGAAGGACTCGGCACGATCGACGTTCTGGTCAATAATGCCGCAGTCAACATCGCGCACCCGGTGGTGGACACCGACTACGCCGACTGGCAAGAAGCCTGGCGAAAGACCATGGACGTCAACGTCTTCGGGACCGCCAACATGTCCTACTGCGTCGCCCGGCACATGATCGACAAGGGCATCGCGGGCCGAATCGTGAACATCGGCTCGCGCGGCGCATTCCGCGGCGAACCCGAATACGCGGGCTACGGCGCAAGCAAAGCCGCAGTGCACGCACTGGGCCAATCGCTCGCAGTCGAACTGGCACCCCACGGCATCGCCGTCGCCTCCGTCGCACCCGGCTTCGTCGCCACCGACCGAGTCGCCCACCGCGTCACCGACGACGTCCGCGCCCAAAGCCCGTTCGGCCGCGTCGCCGCCCCCGAGGAAATCGCCTCCGCCGTCCGCTATCTCGCCTCACCCGAAGCAACCTGGACCTCCGGCTCCGTCCTGAACGTCAACGGCGCCTCCTACCTCCACTGACGCCGCCCAACCAGCAAGACCTGTTCAAGATCACGGGGAACTGGTGCTGTTGGCCTCCCGAGATGCCGACACCAGTTCCCCCTGATCTTGGTCGCCGCTACCCATTGCTGATGGTGTGCAGCCCTAGGGCTTTCGGGGGGCTCGGGCCCATGCGCGGACCGTGGGTGGGGCGTAGAACCATCGCTGCTCGTCCGCCAACTCGGACTGGGCGGTGGCAATGACCTCGGGCGAGACGCCGAGCGCTGCCAAGGTTTCGTGGACCTGCGCCCAGGTGAGGTTCCACATGCGTGCCATCGGCGAACCGCCGCGAAACACCGGGATCTGCGCATCGGCTTGGACGTCGACGAGCCCAAGCGCCTCGAGATGCACAGGTAAGTTCCGGGCCCAGGCTTGGTCTGCCCCCGCGGTCTCGGTCGACCGCGCGAAGGCTCGCCAGACCTCGCCGAATGCGCCCGGCATTTCATTGAGGACGCCGAGGCCGTCACCCTCCTCGAGCAAAAGAACGCCGCCCGGCGCCAGCGCACGCGTCAGTCGCGCCAAGACAATGTCGCGTTGGGCAATGTGCAGCAGTACGAATCGTGTGTGGATGAAATCGTATGCGCCTTCGGGGAGTTCGTCGGTGACGAGGTCGATCCGGGCTACTTCGCCGCCACGGTCGGGCAGGTCCGTCAGGTGGCGTGGGTCGGCGTCCACCGCGAGCACTCGACCACCCGGCAAGGCGGCATCGCAGAGCCATCGCGCGAACGACCCACCGCCGGCCCCGGCTTCCAGACACCGCCATCCCGCACCGACGCCCAGTCGCTGAGCGAGCGCGATGCTTTCGGGGTCGTAGGCCGCGCCGAGCAGGGCAAGGCGTTCGTCGGCGAAATCCCATTCGTTGGGCAGCGTGTAGTGCGGATCCCGTGGTGCGGAGGTTGGCGAAAACCCGGTCATGACAAGACGCTAAGCCGAGCGATCCGGGCTGAAGTAGGGATCAGGTCGTTTCACGAGGCCAAGTGACCGAATACACAACGACGTGCGTGCCCCGAGGCAACCTGAAGCTCCGTCCTGAACGTCAACGGCGCGCCTCCTACGTCCTCTGACGAGACCGTTGGTGGCCGCGCACGTTCTCGTCCACTGCGCACCGAACTGCTGGCGATATGGTGCGCGGCGGCACAATTCGCGCGCGGCGGCACCCTCGACGCGATTCGGCAGGGCCATGAATATCGGTTGTTCGTATGACAGGAGGCAAGCGGTACGCCGCCTACGATTACTGGCTATAACGTCCTGAATTCGAGGTGAGCCTGCGGGTAGCTGTCGAACAGGTAGTCGCTCGTAGGAGGCTTATATGGGTAATAAAAGATTGTCTGCGGTGCTGAAGATTCTCGGGGTCACGTTTGTGCTGGGAGCTGCTTTCGTCAGTAGTTCGGCGACGGCTCAGGCGGATTGGCGTCTGGCGCCGGTGAAGGTAGGTGGTGCCACTGTGCGCGACTGCTACCACCCTGTTCAGTGGCCGTCCACTGCGTGTCATTCGGTCGGATATCTGCCCGAGGGCTCGACAGTCCATATCGTCTGCCAGCGGGTGGGGCAAGCCGTTTACGGGGCGTCCGGCATGACCGAGATCTGGGATTACGTTGTAGCGGACGCGGCCAATGCGCACCCCAAGATGGAGGGGCTCGTGTCCGACTCGAATATCTTCACCGGTGCCAACGGCATAGTTACTGAAATCTGCCGATAACTCTGGACGATCCCGTAGCGTCCGCCGAATTTCCAGCGGATCTGCCGTAGCTCCGAAAAGAAGACCCGCTAACGGATTACACCAAATCCGTTGGCGGGTCTTGTTTCATGTCAGGCTGCCGGAAAAGCCGTACACCGTTTGTATAACCCGCTCACCCCGTATCGCGGGTGTGCGGCTTATACAAACGGTGTACGGCTGGAGGAACTACTTCAGCGGACGAAGGTCGATGCTCGGTCTGCCAGGTCGAGGACGATCTGGGGGAAGATGCCGAGGATCAACGTGGCTCCGGCGCCGAAGGTTACGACGGTGGTGGTGAGGAAGGGGGAGACGACGAGGGGAGCGTCGGCGGGTGGGTCGGTGAAGAACATCAGGACGATGACTCGGATGTAGAAGAAGGCGGCGATGGCGCTGCAGATGACGCCGACGATCACCAGGTAGCTGGCGTCGCCGGAGGCGGCGGCTTCGAAAACGGCGAACTTGCTGACGAATCCGCTGGTCAGGGGGAGACCGGCGAAGGAGAGCAGGAACAGGGCGAAGACGCTGGCGAGCCAGGGGGAGCGGCGGCCGAGGCCTGCCCATTGGGACAGGGCGCTGACTTCCTCGCCGGAGGCGTCACGGACCAGGCTGACGACGGCGAACGCGCCGACGGTGCCGACGCCGTAGGCGACGAGGTAGAACAGGATCGCCGAAACACCCTTGTTGTTGGCGGCGATCAGGCCGGTGAGGATGAATCCGGCATGCGCGACAGAGGAGTACGCGAGCATCCGCTTGACGTCGGTCTGGGTGATCGCCATGACCGCGCCGACCGCCATGGTGGCGATGGCGATGGCGGCGAGCACCGGCCGCCAGTCGTCGCGCAGCCCGGGCACCGCGACCTGCAGCACGCGCAACAACGCACCGACTGCCGCGATCTTGGTCGCGGCCGCCATGAACGCCGTAACCGGTGTCGGCGCACCCTGATACACATCGGGCACCCACGACTGGAACGGCACCGTGCCGATCTTGAACAGCAGCCCGACCGCGAGCAGCGCCACCCCGAGCAGCGCGAGCATCGCGTTATCCGGATGCAGCGCAATGGCATCGGCGATCCCGGCCAGCTTGACCGTGCCCGCCTGCCCGTACAGCAACGCGACACCGTAGAGGAAGAACGCCGACGAGAACGCGCCGAGCAGGAAGTACTTCAGCGCCGCTTCCTGCGACAGCAGCCGCTTGCGCCGAGCGAGCCCGCACAGCAGATACAGCGGCAGCGACAGCACCTCGAGCGCGACGAACATGGTGAGCAGATCGTTCGACGCCGGGAACAGCAGCAACCCGCCGACCGCGAGCAACGTCAACGGGAACACCTCGGTCGTCGCGATCCCCGCCTTCAACGCGGTCCGCTCCATCGCGCTACCCGGCACCGAAGACGCTTGCGGCGTAAATGCATCCACCCCGCGCCCGAGTGTCGCCGCGGCCACACTCCAGGTCCCGGGACCGCTGCGCGCCTCGACGCGCGGCTCGGCCCCGCGCTCACCCATGAACAGCACACCGAGGATCGACACGACCAGGATGGTGCCCTGCAGGAACAACGTGACGCCGTCAACAGCAACCGCACCGCCGATAGCGGTGGCGTTGGTCCCGGCCAGCAGTATCACTGCGACCAACGCGCCGACCAACCCGACAACGCTGAGCAGCAACTGCGCGCCGAACCGGAACCGCCGCCCCATGAACGCTTCCACCAACACACTGATCACCGCGACACCGAACACGATGAGCATCGGCGAAAGATGCCCATATTCGATGTCCGGCGCCGGAATCGCCGCGGCGAGGGTTGTTCCGTAGTCCAAGGAAGTCACTTAGGCCGTCCTCGAGAAGGAGATCACCGCGGCGAGCAGCCCCGCGACGATGAGAGCGATGGCGACGCGAACACTGGTGCGACTCATTTGTGGACACCTCCGGGATGATCGGCCTTACCGGCCTCGGGCAGCGCGGGCACCGCCGGTGCCGGGTCGTGCTTGCCGATGGTGGTCAACGTCTGGCTCACCGCGGGATTGATGAAGTTCAGGATCGGTTTCGGATACACGCCGAGGAACAGCAGCGCCGCGATCAACGGCACCACCACCGCGAGTTCGCGGGGCACCAGGTCGTAGATGCGCTCGTTGCCGTCCTTGACCGGTCCGGTCATCATCCGCTGGTACATCCACAGGATGTACAGCGCCGCAAGCACCAGCGCACCGGTCGCGATGACCGCCGCGACCTGGTAGCGGGCGAAGGTGCCGACCAGCACCAAGAATTCGCTGACGAACGGCGCGAGCCCGGGCAGCGACAGTGTCGCCAGGCCGGAGATGAAGAAGGTGCCCGCCAGGATCGGCGCCACCTTCTGCACGCCGCCGAAGTCGGCGATGAGCCTGGTGCCGCGGCGCGACACCAGGAAGCCCGCGATCAGGAACAGTGCGGCGGTGGAGATGCCGTGGTTGACCATGTACAGCGTCGCGCCGGTCTGTCCCTGGCTGGTCATCGCGAAGATGCCGAGGATGATGAACCCGAAGTGCGAGATCGAGGTGTAGGCGATCAGCCGCATCACGTCGGTCTGCCCGATGGCCAGCAGCGCGCCGTAGATGATGCCGATCACCGCGAGGGTGATCACCAGTGGCGCATAGGTACTCGACGCGTCCGGGAACAGCATCAGGCAGTAGCGCAGCATGCCGAAGGTGCCGACCTTGTCGACCACCGCCATCATCAGCACCGCACTCGACGGTGTCGCGGCGACGGCGGCGTCGGGCAGCCAGGTGTGCAGCGGCCACAGCGGCGCCTTCACCGCGAACGCGAACATGAACCCGAGGAACAGCGCGTTGAGCACCGCGGGTGCCGCGCCGAGCTGCCCGGAGTTGGCCGCGGCGACCACCGTGCGGAAGTCGAAGGTGCCCGTCGAACCCGCACCGAGCCCGTCGCGCGCGGTGACCACATACAACCCGATCACCGCGGCCAGCATGATCAGCCCGCCGAACAGGTTGTACAGCAGGAACTTCACCGCCGCCCGCGACCGCTGCTGCCGCAATTCGAGATTCGCCGACCGCGGCCCGAACCCGCCGATGAGGAAGTACATCGGAATCAACATGGCTTCGAAGAACACGTAGAACAGCAGAATGTCGAGCGAGACAAAGGAAATCAGCACCATCGCCTCGACCAGCAGCGTCAGCGCGACGTAGGTGTGCGACACCCGCCGCCCGCTGCCGACCTCACGCTCGTCGTGCCAGCCCGCCAGAATCAGCAACGGCACCAGCACCGTGGTGAGCAACACCAGCACCAGCGCGATCCCGTCGACCCCGACGGTGTAACCGGCACCGAACGCCGGAATCCACTCGTGGTCCTCGACGAACTGATACTGCGCCCCACCGGGTTCGAAGCGCACCGCCAGCACAATGGCGAACACCAGCACCGCCGCCGACACCGCCAACGCCAAGCTCCGCGCGAGAACTCGTTGCGAGGCAGGCAGCACGAGCACGATGACCGCGCCGATCGCCGGCGCCAACCACAACGTGGTCAACCAGGGAAAGTCGGTCACGACCACAACCTCACTGCCAGCAGGGCGGCGGCCACGAGGGCCGCGCCGGTGAACATGGACAGGGCGTAAGAGCGCACGAAACCGGTTTGGACTCGGCGGATTCGACCGGAGAGGCCACCGATCAGGGCGGCGGTTCCGTTGACGATGCCGTCGATGCCTCGGTTGTCGAGGAAGACCAGCGCGCGGGTCAGGTAGCTGCCCGGTCGCATGAAGGCCGCCTCGTTGAGCGCGTCACCGTAGAGGTCCTTGCCGGCCGCGATGGTCAACGCGGACACGGCTTCCGGTGCGGTCTCCGGGATTTCGCGCTGCGCGTACTGGTAGTAGGCGAACCCGACACCGATGGCGACCACCACCAGCGCAAGCGCTGTGACGACACCCGCGGGCACGGTTTCTTCACCGTGATGCGCGCCGACCACCGGCTCGAGCCAGTTCTGCAGCGAGGAACCGAACGCGAACAACGCACCCGCCGCGACCGATCCGATGGCCAGCAGAATCATCGGCCCGGTCATCACCGCGGGAGATTCGTGCGGATGCGTGTCCGGCTTCCAGCGTCGCTCACCGAAGAACGTCAGGAACATCACCCGCGTCATGTAGAACGCGGTGAGCCCCGCGCCGAGCAACGTCACCGTGCCCAACGTCAAACCGCTTGCGCCGCCCTGGTTGAACGCCACCTCGATGATCTTGTCCTTGGAGAAGAACCCGGCGAACGGCGGCACCCCGATGATCGCGAGATACCCGAGCCCGAAGGTGACGTAGGTGATCGGCAGCAGCTTGCGCAGTCCGCCGTAGCGGCGCATGTCGGTCTCGTCGTTCATCGCGTGCATCACCGAACCTGCTCCGAGGAACAGCCCGGCCTTGAAGAACCCGTGGGTGAGCAGATGCATGATGGCGAAGGCGTATCCGGCCGGGCCGAGGCCCGCGGCGAGCACCATGTAACCGATCTGGCTCATGGTCGACGCGGCGAGCGCCTTCTTGATGTCGTCCTTCGCGCAACCCACGATGGCACCGAAAAGCAGTGTCACCGCACCGACCAGAACAACACCCAGTCGAGCATCGGGTGCCAGATCGAAGATCGGCCCGGACCGCGCGATCAGATACACACCCGCGGTCACCATGGTGGCCGCGTGGATGAGCGCCGACACCGGCGTCGGGCCTTCCATCGCGTCCCCGAGCCAGGACTGCAGCGGCACCTGCGCGGACTTACCGCACGCGGCGAGCAACAGCAGCAACCCGATCGCGGTGAGCGTTCCTTCCCCGGCTTGCGGCGCACCCGCGAACACGTCGGTGAAGTTGATCGACCCGAACGTCGAGAACATGACGAACATGGCGATCGCCAGCCCCATGTCGCCGACCCGGTTGACCACGAACGCTTTCTTGGCCGCGGTCGCCGCGGTCGGCTTGTGGTACCAGAACCCGATCAGCAGGTAGGACGCCAAACCGACGCCCTCCCAACCGAGGTAGAGCACCAGGTAGTTGTTCGCCAGCACCAGCAGCAGCATGGCCGCGAGGAACAGGTTCAGGTAGGCGAAGAATCGCCGCCGTCCCGGATCGTGGCTCATGTAGCCGATGGAATAGATGTGGATCAGCGAGCCGACACCGGTGATCAGCAGCGCGAAACACATCGACAGCTGGTCCAATTGGAGGCTGAAGTCGGCCTGCAGGCCGGCGACCGGCACCCAGCTGAACAGGTCGGTGTGGATGCCGCGCTGCGCGTTGTCGCGCCCGAGCATGTCGAAGAACCCGATCCCGGCCACCACGAAGGCCGCCAAGGCCATCACGGTGCCGAGCAGGTGGCCCCACTTGTCGCTGAAACGACCGGTGAGCAGAAGGATTACAGCGCCTGCGAGAGGCAGGGCGGGCAGCAGCCAGAGCGTCGCCGTCTCCATCTCAGAACTTCAACAGGTTGGCGTCGTCGACCGAGGTCGAGCGGCGGGCACGGAAGATGGTCATGATGATGGCAAGGCCGACAACGACTTCGGCCGCGGCGACCACCATGGTGAAGAACGCGAACACCTGGCCGTCCAGGTTGGAGTGCAGCCTGGCGAAGGTGACGAAGGCCAGGTTCGCCGCGTTGAGCATCAGCTCGATGCACATGAACACCACGATGGCGTTGCGCCGCAACAGCACTCCGGCCGCGCCGATGGTGAACAGCAAGGCGGACAGGAACAGGTAGTTCTGGGGATTCACCGGTTGCCTTCCTCGTCGCTCTGGGTCTCGGTCGCGACCGCGCCGACGGGCGCCGGATCCTCCGCCGCGACCGAGATAACGGCCGCTTCGGTGAGCGCCCGGGTGCGGCGGTGCCGCAGAATGGTGCTGACCGACAGTTCCTCGAAGGACCCGTCGGGCAGCCTGGCCGGAATGTCGACCGCGTTGTGCCTGGCGTAGACGCCGGGCGTCGGCAGCGGGGTGGCGCGATGGCCTGCCTCGCGGAACCGGCGCACCGACATTTCCCGCTGGCCGATCTTCGGCCCGAACTGCTCGCGGTGCGCGAGCACCATCGCGCCGATGGTGGCGGTGATGAGCAGCGCGCCGGTGAGCTCGAACGCCCACACGTAGCGGACGAAGATCAGCTCGGCGAGTTCGCCGATCACGTCGCGTCCGGCGAAGCCGGTGGCCGGGAAGGCGATTCCGGATTCACGGATGCCGCGGGCGATGCCGCTGATCAGCAGCAGGCCGAACCCGAGGCCGACCGCGGCCGCCGCGAGTTGCTGCCCGCGCAGGTTTTCCTTGAGCGATTCGGTGGAGTCGACACCGACCAGCATGAGCACGAACAGGAACAGCATCATGACCGCGCCGGTGTAGACGACGATCTGCACCACGCCGAGGAACAGCGCGTCCTGGGCCATGTAGAACACGGCGAGCACGATCATGGTGGCGGCCAGGCAGATCGCGGAATGCACGGCCTTGCGGGCGAACACCATGCCGAGCGCGCCGACCACGGCCAGCGGCGCGAGCACCCAGAAGTCCACCGCCTCGCCGGTGGAGGTCCGGGTGAGTGGCTCGGCGGCGAGAATGAATTCGTTCACCGCGACCCTCCTTCCACGCCCGCCACGACGGGCTCTTTCGGACTGTCCGGCGCGGCGTTTCCGTTGCTGCCGTTGGGTTCCTGGATGCTGCCCAGCACGTTGCCGAGGTAGTAGTCGCCCTCGTCGGTGCCCGGCTGCATGGCGTGCGGTGGTGCGGTCATGCCCGGCTGCAGCGGCGCGAGCAGCCGGTCCTTCTCGTAGATCAGACCGGCGCGGTTGTCGTCGGTCATCTCGTAGTCGTTGGTCATGGTCAGCGCCCGGGTCGGGCAGGCCTCGATGCACAGGCCGCAGCCGATGCAGCGCAGGTAGTTGATCTGATAGACCTGCCCGTACCGCTCACCGGGCGAAAAGCGTTCGGTCTCGGTGTTGTCCGCGCCTTCGACGAAGATGGCGTCGGCGGGGCAGGCCCAGGCGCACAGCTCGCAGCCGATGCACTTCTCCAGACCGTCCGGGTGCCGGTTGAGCTGATGACGCCCGTGATAGCGCGGCGCGGTCGGCACCTTCTGTTCCGGATAGAACTCGGTGTTCGGCTTCTTGAACATGGTCGCCGCGGTGACCAGAAACCCGGCCAGCGGATCGAACAGCCCCGACTTGGCGACCTCGCGGGGATGTTCGGGCAGCGGCGGTGTCGGGAAACCGAGGAACACCGCCGTATCCGCGGTCGCCGCCGCGGGTTCCGGCTCGGCCGGTGGCGCGGCGCCACCGCGACGTCCGGCCCGCAGGAAGGTGCCGATCAGCAGGACCGAGATCACCAGGCCGCCGATGACGAGCGCCGGGGTCTGCACGTGATAGCCCTCGGCCTGCAGTATCCGAGCGCCGCCGACCAGCATCACCCACAGCAGCGAGGTCGGGATCAGCAGCTTCCAGCCGAGGTTCATGAACTGGTCGTAACGCAGCCGAGGCAGCGTGCCACGCAACCAGATGAACACGAACAGGAAACCCCACACCTTGGCGGTGAACCACAGCACCGGCCACCAGCCGGTGTTGGCGCCTGCCCACAGGCTCAACGGCCACGGCGCGTGCCAGCCACCGAGGAACAGGGTGGTGGCGAGCGCGGAAACCGTTGCCATGTTGATGTATTCGGCCATCATGAACATGGCGAACTTGAGCGAGGAGTACTCGGTGTGGAAGCCGCCGACCAGCTCGCCCTCGGCCTCGGGCAGGTCGAACGGTGCCCGGTTGGTCTCACCGACCATGGAGACGCAGTAGATGAGGAACGAGGGCAGCAGCAGGAAGACGTACCAGGTGTCGTGCTGCGCGGCCACGATGCCCGAGGTGGACATGGTGCCGCCGAGCAGGAACACGGTGGCGAAGCACAGCGCCATCGCGATCTCGTAGGAGATCACCTGCGCGGTCGAGCGCAGCCCGCCGAGCAGCGGATAGGTCGAACCCGACGACCAGCCGGCGAGCACGATGCCGTACACGCCGATCGAGGTGATCGCGAGGATGTAGAGCACCGCTACCGGCATATCGGTGAGCTGCAGCGCGGTGTGGTGACCGAAGACGGAAACCTCTGGGCCGAACGGGATCACCGCGAACGCCATCACGGCCGGGATCAGCGAGATGATCGGCGCCATGATGAAGATCGGCTTGTCCACGATGGCCGGGACGATGTCTTCCTTGAGTGCCATCTTGACGCCGTCGGCGATGCTCTGCAGCATGCCGAACGGGCCGATCCGGTTCGGGCCGATGCGCATCTGCATGCGCGCCACGATCTTTCGCTCCGCGACCACCGCGATCATCGGGATGAGCAGCAGGAAGATGAAGATGGCGACGGACTTCCCGATCACCAACCACAGGGGATCGTGGCCGAACAAACTGAGGTCACTCATGCCTGTGCTCCTTCATCCTCTCGTCGGCCCGCCGCAACTGCACGATGCCGCCGGGCTGGGTGGCCAACTGTTCGGCGATCGAGCTGCCCGGTGAGTGCTGCGGCAGCCAGACCACCCGGTCGGGCAGGTCGGTGATGACCAGCGGCAGCGTGACGGTGCCGTGGTCGCTGGCGACGGTCACCAGATCGTGTGTCACGGCGCCGATTTCGGCGGCGGTCGCGGGCGACAGCCGGGCGACCGGGGTGCGGGCGATGCCTGCCAGGTTGGGTTCGCCGTCCTGCAGGCGGCCCAGGTCGAGCAGCATCCGCCAGCTGGCCAGCACCGCGGTGCCGGGTCCGGGCTGGGTCAGCGGATGTGGGCGGTGTGCGGGCGCCGCGACGGCCGCGCCGTCCCAGGCGCCGAGTTCGGCGAGTTCGGCGCGGGCCGCGTCGGTGTCGGGCAGGCCGAGGCGCACCTTCATCTCGTCGGCGATCGCTTGCAGCACACGCTGATCCGACAGCGGGGCGGACTGGCGGCGCACCATGTCGTCGCCCATCGCGGCGGCGAACGGACGCGGCCTGCCCTCCCAGTTGCGGAAGGTGCCGGACTTCTCCATGGCGGTGGCGACCGGGAACACGACGTCGGCGCGGTCGGTGACCGCGCTGTGCCGCTGTTCCAGGCTGACGACGAATCGTGCGGCATCGATGGCCGCCAGCGCACCGCTCGGGTCAGGCAGGTCGGCGACGTCGACGCCACCGATCACCAGCGCACCGAGACCGGGCGCGGCGTCCAGGATGGCGGCGGTATCGCGACCGGCCATGACGGGCAGGTCCGGCACATTCCACACGGCCCGAACCTGTTGGCGGGCAAGCGGATCGGCCACCGGACGACCGCCGGGCAGCAGACCCGGCAACGCACCGGCCTCGACCGCACCGCGTTCACCCGCGCGACGCGGCACCCACGCCAGTGCGGCACCGGTCTCGTCGGCCAGCCTTACGGCAGCGGACAGCGCGCCGGGAATGCCGGCCATCCGCTCGCCGACCATGATCACCGCGCCGGGTTCGCGCAGCAGTCGTGCCACATCGGCGATCTGCGTGGGATCGGCTCCCGCAGTGGAGGTTTCGCCGGTACGCACCGCGTCGAGCAGGTGCGGTTCGGCACCGGGCATCGCCTGCATCAGCTTGCCCGACATCCGATCCAGACCGCGCGAGGAGTACGGCGCCATCGAGTAGATCGGCAGGCGACGCTTGCGTGCGGCCTTGCGCAGCCGCAGATAGACGATCGGCGACTCTTCCTCCGGCTCGAAGCCGACGAGCAGCACGATCGGCGCGGACTCCAGGTTGTCGTAGCTGACCGTCATGCCCTGGCCCGCCACGCGTGCGGCGAGGAAGTCGGCCTCTTCGGCCGAGTGCGCCCGCGCCCGGAAGTCGACATCGTTGGTGCCCAACGCGATTCGCGCGAACTTGGCGTAGGCGTAGGAGTCCTCTTCGGTGACTCGGCCGCCGACGAGGACACCCGCGCTGCCGAACGCGGCAGCCAAACCCTCCGCGGCCGCGGCGAGTGCCTCGGACCACGAGGCCGGTGCGAGGTTGCCGTCCCACCCGCGCACCAGCGGTGTGGTGAGCCGGTCGCGTTCGGTCGCGTAAGCGAACGCCCAGCGGCCCTTGTCGCAGTTCCATTCCTCGTTGACCTGCGGGTCGTCCCCGGCCAACCGGCGAAGCACCTTGCCGCGACGGTGATCGGTGCGCTGCGCGCAACCGGAAGCGCAGTGCTCACACACATTCGGGCTCGACACCAGGTCGAACGGGCGAGCACGGAACCGGTAGCTGGTGCCGGTCAGCGCGCCGACCGGACACACCTGCACGGTATTGCCGGAGAAGTAGGAATCCAGCGGTTCGGCCTGCGCGGTGCCGACCTGTTGCAGCGCACCACGTTCCAGCAGTTCGATGAACGGGTCACCGGCGACCTGCTGGGAGAACCGGGTGCAGCGCGCGCACAGCACGCAGCGTTCCCGATCCAGCAGCACCGCGGTGGACAGCGGAATCGGCTTGGGATAGGTGCGCTTCTCGCCCTCGAACCGGGTTTCGACGCGACCGGTGGACATCGCCTGATTCTGCAGCGGGCACTCACCGCCCTTGTCGCACACCGGGCAGTCGAGCGGGTGGTTGATGAGCAGCAGCTCCATCACACCCTCTTGCGCCTTGTCGGCGACCGGCGAGGTGAGCTGGGTGCGCACCACCATGCCGTCGGTGACGGTCATGGTGCAGGAGGCGACCGGCTTGCGCTGGCCCTCGACCTCGACGATGCACTGACGGCACGCGCCGACCGGGTCGAGCAGCGGGTGATCGCAGAAGCGCGGGATCTGGATGCCGATGAGCTCGGCGGCCCGGATCACCAGGGTGCCCGCGGGCACGCTGACCGTGGTGTCATCGATGGTGACGGACACCAGGTCAGCCGGGACAACCCCGCTGGTATTCGCATTCACAGTGGCGGTCATCGCACTCCTTCCGTGTGTGCTGCGGCCTGATCGCGCGAATGCGGCACGGCCCCAACACCGTTCGACCACGCGGTGGACCGAGCCGGATCGAACGGGCAGCCGCCGCCGGTGACGTGCTCGACGTACTCGTCGCGGAAGTACTTCAGTGACGAGATGATCGGGCTGGCCGCGCCGTCGCCGAGCGCGCAGAACGACTTGCCGTTGATCGTGTCGCTGATGTCGAGCAGCTTGTCCAGATCGGATTCGGTGCCCCGGCCGGACTCGATCCGTTGCAGCAGTTGGACCAGCCAGTACGTGCCTTCGCGGCACGGGGTGCATTTGCCACAGGACTCGTGCATGTAGAACTCGGTCCAGCGCAGCACCGCGCGCACCACGCAGGTGGTGTCGTCGAAGATCTGTAAAGCCTTGGTGCCCAACATGGATCCGGCTGTCGCGACACCCTCGTAGTCGAGCGGCACGTCGAGGTGGGCGTCGGTGAACAGCGGTGTGGAGGAACCACCCGGCGTCCAGAACTTCACCGTGTGCCCGGTGCGCACGCCACCGGCATAGCCGAGCAGTTCACGCAGGGTGACCCCGAGCGGTGCCTCGTACTGGCCGGGCCGGTGCACATGCCCCGACAGCGAGTAGAGGGTGAACCCGGGTGACTTCTCGCTACCCATCGACCGGAACCACGCGGTGCCGTTGAGCAGGATCGCCGGCACGCTGGCAATGGATTCCACGTTGTTCACCACGGTCGGGCAGGCGTAGAGACCCGCGATGGCCGGGAACGGCGGACGCAGTCGCGGCTGACCGCGACGTCCTTCCAGCGAATCGAGCAGCGCGGTTTCCTCACCACAGATGTAGGCACCCGCTCCGGCGTGCACGATGAGTTCGAGGTCGTAACCGGAGCCGAGGATATTGCGGCCCAGGAACCCCGCCTCGTAGGCCTGCGCGACCGCGGCCTGCAGTCGGCGCAGTACCGGCACCACTTCACCGCGCACGTAGATGAACGCGTGCGCGGCGCGGATGGCGTAGGAGCCGATGACGATGCCCTCGATCAGGGCGTGCGGGCTCGACAGCATCAACGGAATGTCTTTGCACGTACCGGGTTCCGACTCGTCGGCGTTGACCACCATGTAGTGCGGCTTCATCACGCCGTCGGGTCCGGCGCCCTGCGGGATGAAGCTCCACTTCATGCCGGTCGGGAAGCCCGCGCCGCCACGGCCGCGCAGTCCGGCGTCCTTCACGGTCTGGATGACCTGATCCGGCTCCATCGCCAGCGCCTTGCGCAGCGCCTGGTAGCCGTCGTGGCGGCGGTAGGTGTCCATCGTCCACGACTTCGGGTCATCCCAGTACCTGCTGAGTACAGGGGTCAGCGTCATTTAGGCGCCCTCCGAATCCTGTTGCGGCCCAGGAGCGTTCATGTTCTGCTCGCGCGCGACGTGCAGCCCGGCCAGGGTGGCCTCGCCCGCCGCGTGATCGAGGACGCCGGGTCGCTCGTCGGGGAAACCGGCCAGGATGCGCGCGGTCTCCTTGAACGTGCACAGCGGCGCGCCACGAGACGGCGTCACCTGCTGACCCGCGCGCAGCGAATCCACCAGGGCCTGCGCCGATTCCGGGGTCTGGTTGTCGAAGAACTCCCAGTTGACCATGATCACCGGCGCGAAATCGCAGGCCGCGTTGCACTCGACATGCTCGAGGGTGATCTTGCCGTCCGCGGTGGTCTCGCCGTGGCCCACGCCAAGATGCCGTTCCAGCGCAGCGAGAATGGCGTCGCCACCCATCACCGCGCAGAGCGTGTTGGTGCACACGCCGACGTGGTAGTCGCCGGTCGGGGTGCGCCGGTACATCGAGTAGAACGTGGCCACCGCGGTGACCTCGGCACCGGTCAAACCCAGCTGGTCGGCACAGAAGTCGATGCCGGTACCGGTGACACAGCCCTCTTCGGCCTGCACCAGATGCAACAGCGGCAACAGCGCCGACCGCGGCTCCGGGTAGCGGCCGATGATCTCCTTGGCGTCCAGTTCGAGCCGCTCACGGATGAACGGCTGGAACGGTTCTGGGCGAGTGCTGAGCTTCAGCATGATCTCGGGCCCACCCGCCACCCGGCCACCACCCCTCATCGAATCGCTTCGCGATGCATCATTCATCGGTCCACTCCGCCCATGACAGGGTCGATGCTGGCGACCGCGGCGATCACGTCCGCGACCATGCCGCCCTCGCAGGTCGCCGCTACCGCTTGCAGATTGGTGAACGAGGGGTCGCGGTAGTGCACCCGGTAAGGCCGGGTGCCGCCGTCGCTGACCATGTGCACGCCGAGCTCGCCGCGCGGTGACTCGACGGCGGTGTACACCTGACCGGCCGGCACCCGGATGCCCTCGGTGACCAGCTTGAAGTGGTGGATGAGTCCCTCCATGGACGTGCCCATGATCTTGCCGATGTGCTTGGGGGAGTTGCCGAGTCCGTCCGGGCCGAGCTGCAGGTCGGCGGGCCAGGCGATCTTCTTGTCGTCGACCATCACCGGTCCGGGACGCAGCTTGTCCAGGCACTGTTCGACGATCTTGAGCGATTCCTTCATCTCGTCCACGCGAATCACGTAGCGGCCGTAGCAGTCACAGCCCGTGGTGGTGGGGATGTCGAATTCGTAGTTCTCGTACCCGCAGTACGGCTGGGCCTTGCGCAGATCGTGCGGCAGGCCGGTGGCACGCAGCACCGGGCCGGTGATCCCGAGGGCCATGCAGCCCTGCAGGTTCAGGTAGCCGATGTTCTGGGTGCGGGCCTTCCAGATCGGGTTCGAGGTGAGCAGCTGTTCCATGTCCTTGAGCCGCTTGGGCATCAGGGCAAGCAGCTCACGGACTTTCGCGACGCCGTCGTCGGGCAGATCCTGCGCCAGGCCGCCGGGCCGGATGTAGGCGTGGTTCATCCGCAGGCCGGTGATGGTCTCGAACACGTCGAGGATCAGTTCGCGTTCCCGGAATCCGAACAGCATCGGGGTCAGCGCGCCGAGCTCCATGCCGCCGGTGGCCAGTGCCACCAGGTGCGAGGAGATGCGGTTGAGCTCCATCAGCATGACCCGAATGATGCTGACCCGCTCCGGGATCGCCTCGGTGATATCGAGGAGCTGCTCCACGCCGAGGCAGTACGCCGTCTCGTTGAAGAACGGCGAGAGGTAGTCCATCCGGGTGACGAAGGTGACGCCCTGGGTCCAGTTGCGGAACTCCAGATTCTTCTCGATGCCGGTGTGCAGGTAGCCGATGCCGCAGCGGGCCTCGGTGACCGTCTCGCCCTCGATCTCGAGGATGAGCCGCAGCACGCCGTGCGTGGACGGGTGCTGCGGGCCCATGTTGACGACGATGCGTTCCTCACCGGCGCCGCGCAGCGAGTCGGAGACTTCTTCCCAGTCCTGACCGGCGACGGTGACAACAGTGGGTTCCGGCCCAGCGTCGCCTGCGACGTCGGGCCGGATGTCGGTTTCGTTCATTAGTTGTACGCCCTCCGCTCGTCGGGCGGCGGTATCCGCGCGCCCTTGTACTCGACCGGGATCCCGCCCAGCGGGTAGTCCTTGCGCTGGGGGTGACCGCGCCAGTCGTCGGGCATCAGAATTCGAGTGAGCGAGGGGTGCCCGTCGAAGATGATGCCGAAGAAGTCGTAGGTTTCCCGCTCGTGCCAGTCGGTGGTCGGGTACACCCCGTACAGCGACGGAATGTGCGGGTCGGTGTCGGGAGTGGACACCTCGACGCGCAGCCGCCGGTTGTGCGTGATCGACATGAGCGGATACACCGCGTGCAGTTCGCGGCCCGCGTCGTCGGGATAGTGCACGCCACTGACGCCGAGGCTCAGCTCGAAACGCAGTGCGGGATGGTCACGCAACACCTGCGCGACAGCCACCAGGTGCTCGCGGTGCACGTGCAGGGTGAGTTCGCCGCGGAACACGACGATCTTCTCCAGCGCGGTCTCCAGCCGGGTGCCTGCCGCGCCGAGCGCGGTGCGCAGTGCGTCGACCACCTCGTCGAAGTAGCCGCCGTACGGTGTCGGCGTGCTGCCGGGCAGGCTGACCGGGCGGACCAGGCCGCCGTAGCCGGAGGTGTCGCCGGAGCCGGTGACGCCGAACATGCCGTGCCGCACGCCGATTACCTCGGCGCCGGCCTGCTGCTCGTCCTCGCTGGGCAGGGTGCCTTCCGGTCCTGCCGTCGCGGCCGCGTCGGTTTCGTCGTGCGCGGTGGTGGTGTTGTCGGCGGAATCGAACGTCATCGCAGCAGACCCTCCATCCGGATGGTCGGTGTCGAGGCGAGCGCCGCCGCTTCGGCGGCCTTGATGGCCTCTTCGCGATTGACGCCGAGCGGCGTCTCCTGAATCTTGGCGTGCAGCGCCAGGATCGCGTTCAACAGCATCTCCGGGCGCGGCGGGCAGCCGGGCAGGTAGATGTCGACCGGGACCACGTGGTCGACGCCCTGCACGATGGCGTAGTTGTTGAACATGCCGCCCGAGGACGCGCAAACGCCCATGGCGAGCACCCATTTCGGCTCGGTCATCTGGTCGTAGACCTGACGCAGCACCGGGGCCATCTTCTGGCTGACCCGCCCGGCGACGATCATCAGATCGGCCTGCCGCGGCGAGGCGCGGAACGCCTCCATGCCGAAGCGGGCGATGTCGAAACGGCCACCGCCCGTTGCCATCATCTCGATGGCGCAGCAGGCGAGGCCGAAGGTGGCGGGCCACAACGAGCCCTTACGCATGAACCCGGCGAAATCCTCGACGGTGCTCAGCAGGAATCCGCTGGGCAGTTTTTCCTCTAACCCCATATCCGACTAACCTTCACTTCCACTCGTCGCCCGAACACGTTGCGCGGCAATCACTCCCAGCTGAGCCCACCGCGTCGCCATTCGTAGGCGTATGCCACCGAGACGTTGAAGATGAACAACGCCATCGCGGCCAGACCGAAGAGACCGAGCGCATCGAAGTGGACTGCCCACGGGTAGAGGAACACGATCTCGATGTCGAAGATGATGAACAGCATGGCGGTGAGGTAGTACTTCACCGGAAAGCGTTGGCCCGTCACGTTTCCCGGGCCGCCCGCGATGGCGTGCGGTGTCGGTTCGATGCCGCATTCGTACGCCTCGAGCTTGGCCCGGTTGTACCGCTTCGGCCCGACCAGGGCCGCCATGACGATGGAGAACACCGCGAACGCCGCGGCGATCGCGCCTAAAACCAGAGTGGGCATTTCTATATTCACGACTGCGCTCTCCCTTTAATCTGCGCTAGCCCCTCCTTGCGAGCTGGAGCCTGCGGGTGGGTCGTCCGTTGCCGGACGGCAGCTTCCGAGGCGGGCTGACGTCGTTGTCCGCCTCGGCCAGACACGCCCCATGGCCTGCTCGACGCGAGTAGGGCTGGTACCCGCGCTGGTGTGAGCTAGGGCACAGCCTACAACTGATCGCTCTGAGTGCTACACGTTTGGTCGCTGCGTTTGATCGAATTCGCGACGTCGATTCATGACTGAAACGGGGGTAATCCGGGGTGTTGTCACGTGACGTTGGTTGACCGGTCAGTCTGTCCTGCGAAAACACGGCTATTGCAGCGGTTTTCGGGGTGTCATCGTGGTGTTCGCCGGGATCGGGTCGCGAGGTCGAGCGGCTAACTCACCGCTTCCTTCCGGATCGAGTCCGGAACGGTTCGGTAGGTTTGTCCGAATTGACGGCAGTGCATCGAGTGCAGGTCAAGAGCGATTGATTAATGCACACTCTGCATAAGTGAGTGTGTGGAACCGGACTTTTCAGGCTGCCGAACGGTTGCGCAGCAGCCCGACAACGGCTTCGGTGAGCCGGATCGGATCGATCGGATGCGACACCGCCGCTTCCGCGCGCGACCAGTTGGCCAACCAGGCGTCGTCGGGACGCCCGGTGAGCACGAGTACCGGTGGGCAGTGCTCGATTTCGTCCTTGAGTTGCTTGGCGATGCCGAGCCCGCCGGTCGGTGCCGACTCGCCGTCGAGGATCAGCAAGTCGAAACCGCCCGCGTCCATGCGCTCGATCACCACGGGGCCGGTGGCCACTTCGAGGTAGTCGAGGGACGGTAGTTCGGGGTGCGGGCGTTTGCCCAGTGCCAGGATCACCTGGCGCCGGGTGTCGGCGTCGTTGCTGTATACGAGGACCCGCAGAGGGGTGGAACGAGTCGAGTCGGCCACCAGCGCATGCTACTTCCGCGAGGGTCTTGTCCGTGGCATGTTGGGGTAGATCGGCCTCCGCGCGTCGCGCACGCTTGGTCATCGGGAGTGCTTGCCGCTGAAGGAAGATCGCAAGTTATCCGTAAGAATCGGCCGGTAGAGTCCCCGAAATGCGGGGCGATCTAACCCAGGTGCTCGTCGATACCGACGTGTGGACCGATGAAATGCTGGACAGCACCGGGATTCCGGTGATCGATGTGCCGTTCGTGACGATCGGCAGTGGGATCGGCTCGTTCGTCACCTACGACACGTTGCGGATCTTCGGGGTGCCCGCGCGGTCGATGGCGGTGCTCGGGCCGCAGGAGCACCCGTGGGCGTCCTATGAGTATCTGACGCGGGTGTCGCAGATTCCGCGCGGCGAGCGGTTGCGCAGCGACTCGGCCTCGGAGCCGGACAACATGTGGGGCTTCCCGTCGTATGCGGTGCGGGAGGCGATCGCGGACAAGTCGATCAGGCCGCTGTGGAATGTATTCGTGGAGCCGATCTTCGCCAACTACTACACGCCGCGGGCCGGGCAGGCGTTCGTCGGGATGGAGCGGGAGTTCCAGCGGATCGACTATGCGAGTTCGTTGCATCGTGGGCAGGTTCGCATGGTGCGCAAGCGGCAGGGTGGTGGGTATTTCACCATTCTCACGCCGGCGGCGGGGTCGACGCCGACCAAGCGGGTGGCGTTTCGGAGCACGTATGTGCATGTGGCGGTGGGGTATCCGGGGCTGAAGTTGCTGCCGGATCTGCAGGAGTATCGGGAGACCCATCGCGACCCGACGCGGGTGGTGAATGCGTATGAGCCGCATGAGCACGTCTATCAGGCGTTGCAGCGCAGGCCGGGGACGGTGCTGATTCGCGGCAGTGGGATCGTGGCGAGCCGGGTTTTGCAGCGGCTCATCGATGATCGGGACAAGTTGCAGTTGAATACGCAGATCCTGCATTTGTTCCGGACCTATGTCGCCAGATCGCACGGCAAGAGTGTGTTCAACCGGCGCAGGGGTGCCGACGGCTGGGCGTATCAGGGGTTCAACTATCCGAAGTCGGTGTGGGGTGGGCAGCTCAAGCAGAAGATGCGTTCGCTGCAAGGGGAGCAGCGGGCTGAGGCGTACAAGGAGATTTCGGGGACGAATACGCCGATTCGGTATTCGTGGCAGGAGCAGTTGAAGCGCGGACGCAAGCAGGGGTGGTATCAGGTGATGGCGGGGACCATGCGGGCGCCGCGGCCCGCCGAGGGACGGCAGGGTGTGGTCGCCACGATCATTCCCGATCCCACCGCGGAACTGCCGACTCCGCCGCCCACGCAACCGTTCGACACGACAGTCGATTACATCATCGACTGCACCGGGCTCGAAGCCGACATTCGTGAGCATCGGTTGCTGGCGGATCTGCTGGATCACGCGGGTGCCGGGCGTAATCCGGTGGGGCGCCTCGACGTGGACACCACGTTCGAGTTGATCGGCACGCGAAGTGGCACGGGACGCATCTATGCATCCGGTAGCGCGACGCTCGGCGGGCCGTTCGTCGGGGTCGACACCTTCCTCGGGTTGCAGATCGCCGCGCAGGAGATCGCGGACGATCTTGCGGCGCTGGGGTTCTGCCGTCGGATGGGGCCACTGCGCTCGACGCGGCAGTGGTGGTCCTGGGTCACGAACAAGAAGATTTGAGCTGATGCTTCCAACTTTGAACGGGCGAATCCAGACCCGGGTACTCGCGCTGAGCGTGATCGGGTGCTTCGTCGCGCTGATCATCACGCCGTTTCTGCCGACGGGATCGCTGAGTCTCGGGCAGGCCTACCGGGTGACGTTGTCCATCCTGCTCGCCACCGTTCTGGTCGGGGTGCTGTGGGAACTGCTCTACCATTTCTTACAGCAGTTCCGCTGGGAAAAGGATTGGCCGACACTGTTCGGCTTCCTCACCATGGTCAACGAGGGGGCGCTCATGTGGGTGCTCGTCCGATACACGACCGTGGTGTTGCCCGAGTCGCTGCATCCGTCGCTGACCGCGTTCTTGATTCAGTTCATCGTCACCTGGATTGCGTTCTGGCTCATCGTCAATGGGCCGATGCGGGTCGTGTTTCATCGGTGGCGTTTCCAAGGTGGCAGGTTCTTGTGAGTAGTCAGATCGAGGTTCTTCCCGGCGGCCACCTGGTGGCCGGTGCCGGTGGTGTGGTTGTGGTGGTCGCGCATCGGGGCACGAGTGCGGTGACCGCGGATTCGGTGGCGGCGCGGGCTCTGACGGAGCTGCTCGGGATCGTGCGGCAAGCCGGGACGCAGGAACCGCGGCGGCGCGGGCGGACGGTGGCGCGGTTGGCCACCAATTGGCTGATGGGGTTGGAGAACGGGGACGAGGACGAGGTCGAATTCGGGGTGATCACGCCGGGAGACGGTGGGATCGCGGTGTTTTTGCACGGTGGGGTGACGGCAGTGTTGGCCGGGGTGGAGCGGTCGGAGCTGCTGCGGGGGAGGGAGGCGGGGTTCACCGTTGACCGAGTGGTGACGCCCGCGCCGGGAGTTGGGGCCGGGTTGTTCGTGGATGAGGTGGGGGCTGAGATCGAGATGCTGCCCACGCGTGGGGTTTTCGCGTTGACGGAAGGTACAGCGCCGGGAGCGGGGGCGGTGCTGTGGTTCGCTACTGCCGATCGCGGGCCTCTCGCTGAGGATGCTCCGCGAGCTGGTTTCTCGGCGCAGCCCGTATCGGACGCGCAGCATGCGTTCGAGCCGTGGCGCGAAGCCGCGCCCAACGACGTGTTCGCCCCGTCAGGACGGTCCGACCGGTCAGGCGCGTCCGACGAGTCAAGGCGTGAGTCCGCGCCCCGTGACGTGTTCGACCCGTCACGGATGTCCGACCCGTCAGGACGGTCCGACCGGTCAGGCGCGTCCGACCCGTCACGTCTGTCAGGCCCCCGGTACGTGTCCGACCCGGAGCACGCGCCCAGCCGGTCGGCTGAGTCCGCACCCCAACACATCTCCGACCCACAGGACTCGCCCGACCCGTCGCGCATATCCGGACCCCAACATGCGTCCGACCCGCAACGCCCATCTGATCCGTCGACTGTGTCCGGACCCCAAGACATCTCGGACCCGCAGCGCGCGCCTGAGCCCCAATACCTCTCCGATCAGCAGCGCGACATCGCCAACCGGGAGCGCGTACTCGAGCCCCGAGACGGGTCCGACCCGCGGAGCGCATCTGACCCGTCAGCTGTATCCGGCTCCCAGTACATCTCCGACCCGCAGCGCACGTCCGACGTCTCGCGGGTATCCGGTCCCCAACACGCGTCCGACCCGCAGCAAGTGTCCAACCTGTCGGCAGTGTCCGGACCCGAACACATCGCCGACCCACAACACTCGCCCGAGCCCCCCTACCTGTCCGACCCGCAGCGAGTGCCGGATCTGTGGACACGGGACGAATCTCTGGATGCGGCAACGGAGAACTACAGCACATCGGCGATACCGCGCGAGCTCGAGTCTCCCGCGCAGACAGGTGGCGAGCCGCCGCACTACAGCGAACCGGCACACTTCGCGGCGGCGCCTTCGGATGCGCCGCCCTACTCTGGCGCACCGGGGTACACCGCGTCGGTCGGCGATGAATCGTCCTCCGCCACAGGAGAGCCCTCGAATGCGACGTACGCTCACGGCACGGCCGAGCCGGGCAGCGCCGGGGCGATCAGCGACGAATCTTCCTCCAGCACTGGGGAATCCACGGGCGTGCAGCGTGATTCCGGTGCGGCGGCGCCGGGCAGCATCGGCCAAAATGCACGCTTTCCCAGCGGGGCCGTGCCTGCGAGCTCTGGGGCGCGGAGCGAAGAATCGTCAACTCTGGGGGAGTCGCCGAGCTTCCCTGGTGCGGGCATGGCGGGGAGCACCGAGCTGCCCTATGAAGGCTCGTCATCTCGGCGCGTTCCACCGGGTGCCGTGACTCCGCCGCATCCACACCACTCATACGGCGCGGGGGATGCTGAATGGCCGAGCGAGGAATCGTCCTCCGGAAGCGCGACGCCGCCGCGCCAGACGGGCTCGTCCAGCGCGAATCCTGAGTGGGCGAGCCAAGAGTCGCCTGCCGTGCGTCCGGCACTGCCGCACATCGCGATGCCGAACCTGCACAAGCCCGCTAGAGCGGGGCAAACGGAGGATGCCGGGACGGCGTACAGCAGTGAGCAGCCTGGCATTGCGCAGCATGAATCCGGTGCACACGATGAGGTTCAGGGCCGTCTCAGCGAGGTGGATTTCCAAGAGACGATGATCTCTGCGGAGAGCTTGGTTGCGCGTGTTCTGGACAGTGCCGCCATTCCCGAGGCGGACCCGCCGGGTGTGGTGGTCAAGGGGTTCAAATGTGCGCGTGATCATCTCAACGATCCGCGGGTGTCGTTCTGTGCGGTCTGCGGGATCCGGATGGATCAGCTGACCTGTGTGCTCACCGATGGTGTACGCCCGCCACTCGGCTTGCTGCTGCTCGATGACGGGACCTCGTTCGTCCTCGACAACGATTGCGTGCTCGGCCGCGAACCCGAACATGCGGAGGCCGTCGCGCACGGCGCCCGACCGGTCCGCCTGGAGGACCTCTCCGGCGGAATGTCGCGCGCACACGCCGAGATTCGCCTCATCGACTGGGACGTCACCGTAGTCGACGGCGGCTCCACCAACGGCACCCACGTCCGCCAACCCGGCCACCAGGACTGGACCCGAGCCATCCCCGGCCACCCGATGAAGCTGACCCCCGGCGCCCAGGTCCAACTCGGCGGCCGCGTCGTCACCTTCGACTCCCAACACGGTCAGCTGTAGTCGAGCCGCAATCGGCAACAGCTGCACCCTCTCTCGGGAGCTGCACTCTCTCTAGGGCCCTATTGCCAGTGCCGATCCCGAGAGAGAGTGCAGATCTGGGCGTTGCGCTCTTATTCGCGTCGCATTCTCAGGGCGGTGGTTCCCCAGTTGTCGCCATTGGAGTTGATCATTCTGGGTGTGTTTCTACTTGGGTTATGAATTCCAGAAATGGCTCGCGTGGGGGCGGCCGCCGCTCGGCAGTGCTCCGATTCGCAATGGTTTTATTGGCGGCGATCGGCACGGCGGTGGTCGCGGTCGCTCCGGGTGTTTCCGCGGCGCAGGCCGACGTCACGTGTCCTACCAAGCCGAAGCCGACCGGCAAAGTGCTGCAAGGTTATTGGGAGAACTGGGACGGTGCGTCCAATGGTGTGCACCCGGGCATGGGCTGGATCCCGATCACCGACTCCCGCATCGCCGCGCACGGCCACAACGTCATCAACGCGGCGTTCCCGGTCATCGAATCGAATGGCACCGCCCGCTGGGAGGACGGGATGGATGCGACCGTGAAGGTCGCGACTCCCGAGGAGATGTGCCAGGCCAAGGCGGCCGGTTCCACCATCTTGATGTCCATCGGCGGCGCCGCGGCAGGCATCGACCTCAACTCCAGTGCCGTCGCCGACCGCTTCATCGCGACCATCGTGCCGATCCTGAAGAAGTACAACTTCGACGGTATCGACATCGACCTGGAGACCGGTCTCGTCGGCAGCGGCAACATCAAGACGTTGTCGACCTCCCAGGCCAACCTGGTGCGCATCATCGATGGCGTCCTCGCTCAGATGCCCGCAGGTTTCGGCCTGACCATGGCTCCCGAAACCGCCTATGTCACCGGCGGTAGCGTCACCTACGGTTCGATCTGGGGCGCCTACTTGCCGATCATCAAGAAGTACGCCGACAACGGCCGCCTGTGGTGGCTCAACATGCAGTACTACAACGGCAGCATGTACGGCTGCGCGGGCGACTCGTATCAGGCTGGCACGGTTCAGGGCTTCATCGCTCAAACCGACTGCCTGGCAAAGGGGCTCACCGTTCAGGGCACTACGATAACCGTGCCCTATGACAAACAGGCCCCGGGCCTTCCGGCTCAGCCCGGTGCGGGCGGCGGCTACATGGCGCCGAACCTGGTCGCCCAAGCCTGGAACCATTACGGCACCGGCGCAAGCAATTCGTTGAAGGGCCTGATGACCTGGTCCATCAACTGGGATGGTTCCCGCAACTGGACCTTCGGCAACAACGTCAAGTCCCTGCAGGGTCGCTAGTCCGCTTGGCGAGGAGTCAGGGCGTCGATGACCAGATCGAGGGCGCGACGGTATCCCTCGATGTCGACCTCTGGCTCCCAGGCCTGCTGGAGAATGAAGCCTTGGATGAGTGCGAGAGCGAGCCGAGTGATCGCGTCGGCGTCGGCGTGCCGAGTCACCGTGCCCGCGGCCTGCCCGCTCCGGATCGCATCGAGAGCCAGGGTGCGTTGGGCGATGCCGTCTCCGACGATGGATCGCAGTCGGTCGTCGACCAGCGATTCCGCCCAGACCAGCACGCTGACGCGGCGGCGGTGCTGCTCGGCGGGGTCGGCGAGCCAGTCGAAGTAGGCATCGAAAAACGCGTGCAGTGCGGTCCGCGAGTCGGCTGCGTGCAGCGCGGTGTCGAGGAGCTCTCGTTCGTGCTGATGCCGTTGCCGCGCAACCGCTTCGATGATCGTCTCTTTGCCGGGGAACCAGCAGTAGACGGCACCCGGACTGAGGCCGGATCGGCGGCAGATGTCCTGCATGGTGGTCGCGTGCACGCCGCGCTCGGCGAAGCAGTCCAGCGCCGCGTTGATGATGCGGTCCCGGCGCTCCTGCTCGGCGGCGGGCGTCAGTCGGGGCATGTGATGCGGGCGAGTGCGACTCGATACAGTTCCGAGGCTTGGTCGGTGCGGCCGCGCGGCGGGAAGTATCGGTTGCCCGCGGTGGCGGTCGACTGTTCCCACAGCAGTTCGTAGCCGCGCGCGGCCAAGAAGTCGCCGAGCTGGTCTGGCCGCAGGCCGAAGGTCCAGGGCTCGCCGACCCGCGCCACATTGCGCAGCCACCGCTCGGCCTCGGGAAACGTTGCGGTGCCGTCGATGACGCCCGCGTGCACGTAGGTGAACACCAGCACGCTGCCCGGCCCGCCGACGCCGCGAAGGTCGGCGAGGGTCCGGTCCACCGCCTCGGCGGTGAGGTAGTTGGTGACCCCCTCCCACACGAACAGGGCGCGCACGTCCTCGACGCCCGCCGCGCGCAATGTTGTTGCGAGATCATCGGTTTCGAAGTCCACCGGCAGGAACTGAACATGGTCGACACTTGCGCCCGCCGCACGGACCGCCGCGGCCTTCACGGTCTGCGTGCCGGCGCGATCGACCTCGACCACCCGCGCGTGGCGCAGTTCCGGCAAACGCCATGCGCGACTGTCGAATCCCGCGCCCAATATCACGATGTTCCGCACGCCGTCGTCGACGAGTTGCGCGACGGTGTCATCGATGAGGCGCGTCCTGGCGACCGCAGACGGCCGAGGCCCAGGAAACACAAGGTCATACAGTCGCGCCACCAGACCACCCGCGACGGGCAACCGGGCCAGCCCGGCCAGCACCCGAAACGGCCGCCCCAGGAACGCCCCCGCCAGCGGATCGTCGAACAGCCGCGATTCGGCGGATCGCGCGGACTCCAAGGCTCGCTGGAACGCCATGGTCTGCGCGGTAAAACTAACACTCACAAACAGAATGTAGATTCTGTTTACCGAGTTGTCCAGAGGTACGTCAGCACATCGAATCGATCGTGATCAGCGTGGACAACGCCGACACATTCCTTTCGGCCCTCGACTCCGCACGCAGTGATCAGGCGAAACCTCCTGCACGCCAACCCCGACGGCATCCACGACGGCCCGTGCCGATTCGCTGGCAAGCAACACGCCACCCATTGCTGTCGGCGAGCGGCCCACGACGAGGGATCAGGCGGGGTGGAAGGCGGCGGGGCCTACTTCTTCGGGGTCGAGGATGTGGGTTAGGAAGAGGCGGGTGGTGGGGGTGGGGGTTCGGGTGGTGATGGCGTGCCAGGGGCGGTCGAGGGGGGTGCCGGTGACGGGGAGGATGTGGAGGGTGCCGGATTCTAGGTCTTGGGAGACGGCGTCGCTGTGGATGAGGGTGACGCCCAAGCCTTCTCGGGCGGCGGCGAGGACGGCGCCGTGGCTGCCGAGGGTGAGGGTGGGTGGGGTGATGTCGAGTTGGTCGAGTAGGGCGAGGGTGGCGTCTCGGGTGCCGGAGCCGCGGCCGCGCAGGAGCCAGGTGGTGTGCAGAGGGTCGTGGTGGGTGGCGCCTACGACGATGAGGTTGCTGGGGCGGCGGGCGCGGATGACAAGGCCGGTGTTGCGGGGTGGGCGGCCTGCGATGACGAGATCTGTTTCGTGGTGCTGTAGTTCGAGGAACAGGACGTCGCGGGGGTGCACGGACAGGCTGAGTTCGATGTCGGGGTAGCGGTTGCGGAAGGCGGCGAGGGGGCGCAGCAGGACGTATTCGCCTGCGGTCGCGACGACGCCGATGCGTAGTCGGCCGGTTTCGGCCTGCTGGACGGCGGCGTGGGCTTCTTTCATCAGGCCGAGGATGCTGCGGCAGTATTCGGCGTAGATGCGGCCTGCCTCGGTGAGTGCGATGCCGCGGCCGGATTTGGCGATGAGCTTGGCGCCGAGCTGTTTTTCGATGTGCGCGACGGCGGCGGAGACGGCGGCCTCGGTGATGTGCAGCTGGGTGGCGGCGCGGCGGATGCTGCCGAGGCGGGCGACCACCAGGAATGTTTCCATTCTGGCCGCACTGACCGCTCCCATCTGCCGACGGTAGCAAACGATCGACGGTGACTCTGGTGCCAACGGAATTGACGGCTCCGGGGGAGCGGCGCGGGGGCGGTGATCTGTGGAAACATCGATGAGGTCGAGGGCAACCCGACGGCGGCGCGTGACTCCCCTTCCGCGCCGCGCACGAACACCCCGGGACGGTGCGCGTCCCGGGGTGTTCGGAGCGGGTTCCGGAAGTTTTCCGTCGCCCGCGGCCTTTCTTACCCTCTCGGGGGTCGCGCGAAACCTGACTATTCCGTTGAGCTTTCGCAGGAACAATCAAATTGTTTGTTGTCGGCGCTGCCGTCATCCTGGAATTCGTAAGGCGCACAACCGGTAACGGGCGACTGCCAGGAGGAACTATGGCTGATGAGACCGAGCGGGACCGGTGGGATCCGGGTGTTCAATCGTATGCGTCGATGGGATATTACGCGCCGGACTATCAGCCGTCGGATACTGATGTGCTCGCCGTTTTCCGGGTGACCCCGCAGCCCGGGGTGGATCCGATCGAGGCGTCGGCGGCGGTGGCGGGTGAATCGTCCACGGCGACATGGACGGTGGTGTGGACCGACCGGCTGACCGCGCACTCGAAGTATCAGGCCAAGTGCTACCGGGTCGATGAGGTGCCTGGGCGGCCCGGCGAGTATTTCGCTTATGTCGCTTACGATCTCGACCTGTTCGAGGAGGGATCGATCACCAACCTGACGTCCTCGGTGATCGGCAACGTGTTCGGTTTCAAGCCGCTGCTGGCGCTGCGCCTGGAGGACATGCGGATTCCGGTGGCGTATGTGAAGACATTCCAGGGGCCGCCGCACGGCACGGTGATGGAACGCGAATATCTGAACAAATACGGCCGCCCGCTGCTCGGCGCCACGGTGAAGCCGAAACTCGGTCTGTCGGCGCGTAATTACGGCCGGGTGATCTATGAGGCGTGCAAGGGCGGGCTGGATTTCACCAAGGACGACGAGAACATCAACTCGCAGCCGTTCATGCGGTGGCGTGATCGCTACCTGTTCGCCATGGAGGGCGTCAACCGCGCCATGGCCGAGACCGGTGAGATCAAGGGCCACTATCTGAATGTCACCGCGGCGTCGATGGAGGACATGTACGAGCGGGCCGAGTTCGCCAAGGAGCTGGGCAGTGTCGTCATCATGATCGACCTGACCGTGGGTTACACGGCGATGCAGTCGATGTCGCACTGGGCGCGGCGCAACGGGCTGCTGCTGCATCTGCACCGGGCCGGGCATTCCACCTTCACCCGGCAGAAGACGCACGGGGTGAGCTTCCGGGTACTGGCCAAGTGGTGCCGGCTGATCGGGGTGGACCATGTGCACGCGGGCACGGTGGTCGGCAAGCTGGAGGGCGACCCGGCGACGACGCGCGGATTCTATGACACGTTGCGGGACAACCACATTCCCGCGAACCCCGGCAACGGCATCTTCTTCGATCAGGATTGGGCGAGTCTGCCCGGGGTGATGCCGGTGGCTTCCGGTGGCATCCACGCGGGCCAGATGCATCAGCTGCTCGATCTGTTCGGCGATGACGTGATCCTGCAGTTCGGTGGCGGCACCATCGGGCATCCGCTGGGTATCGCGGCAGGTGCCGAGGCCAACCGGGTGGCTCTGGAGGCAGTCGTGAAGGCCCGCAACGAGGGTCGCGATCTGCTCAAAGAGGGCCCCGACGTGTTGCGTAAGGCCGCCGAGATCTGCCGTCCGCTCGAGGTCGCGCTGGCGACCTGGGGCGATGTCACCTTCGACTACACCTCCACCGACGCACCGGATGCGGTGCCGACGGCCACTCGCTGAAATCCCTTGGAGCCCAACTCATGTACCTGCGTCACGGAACGTTTTCGTATCTGCCGGAATTCACCGACGCGGAGATCGCCGCCCAGGTGCGCTACGCGCTGCTCAACAGCTGGCCGGTGTCGATCGAATACACCGACGACCCTCATCCCCGGAACGCATACTGGGAGATGTGGGGGCTGCCGCTGTTCGATCTGGACGAGCCCGACGGTGTGCTCGCCGAGATCAATGCCTGCCGTTCGACTTTCCCGCGCCACTACGTGCGGGTGCTGGCCTACGATGCCCGCTTCGGCAGGCAGACCACGGCGCTGAGTTTCCTGGTGCAGCGCCCGGCCGACGAACCGGGCTTCCTGCTGACCCGCTTGGAAGGACCGGATCGTCAGCAGAAGTACGGCCTGCGCTCCTACGCCACCGATGACCGCCAGGGACAGCGATATGGCGGCTGAGGCCAACGGTTTCCGGCTACACCGTCCCGGCGCGGGCGACGGCAGGCCGGTGCGGGCCGAGCCTGCTGAGGCCGACGAGCCCGAGATCCTGGATGACGATGCGGTACTGGATCTTTCGACCGATATCGCGGGCAACGACGTCGAAGACACGTTGCGCAGGCTCGATGCCGAACTCGTCGGCTTGGCCAACGTCAAACGCCGGGTACGTGAGATCGCGGCCCTGCTGTTGATCGACCGGGCGAGGCAGCGTTTCGGCCTGAGCTCTTCGCGGCCCACCATGCACATGAGCTTCACCGGCGGGCCCGGCACCGGCAAGACCACCGTCGCCTTGCGGATGGCCGAAATGCTGCACGCACTAGGCTACATCCGGAAACCCAAGGTGCACACCGTCACCCGCGACGACCTGGTCGGCCAGTTCATCGGCCACACCGCGCCGAAAACCAAGGAGGCACTGGCGAAAGCGGCCGGTGGGGTGCTGTTCATCGACGAGGCCTACTACCTGTTCCGTCCGGAGAACGAGCGGGACTACGGCCAGGAGGTCATCGAAATCCTGTTGCAGGAGATGGAAAGTGAACGCGCCAGCCTGGTGGTGATCTTCGCGGGCTATCCGGACCGGATGGAGCGCTTCTTCTCCGCCAATCCCGGACTGTCCTCGCGGGTAGCCCATCACCTGGAGTTCGACGATTACACCCACGCCGAGCTGATGGGGATCGCCGAACTCATGGTGGCGCGGGAGAACTTTCACTTCGACGCGCCCGCGCAGTCGGCCTTCGCTGAATACTTGGAGTTGCGGATGACCCGGCCCCGGTTCTCCAACGCGCGCAGCGTCCGTAATGCGTTGGACCGCTGCCGGTTACGGCAGGCCAAGCGGCTGGTGGAGCTGCACCGGCCGCTGACCAAGACCGATCTGATCACGCTGACCGACCGGGATGTCTACGGCAGCAGCGTCTTCACCGAACCGCAGGACGGGCCGAGCGCGCGGGCCCCAGCGCTCACTCACCCTGTCGGCTCCGCCTCCCGCCGTCCCCCAGCGTGACGAGATCGAGGCGCCCATGCCAGAAGGACTGAAGACGCTCACCCGGTACACGATCGAGGAGGAGCATCGCCATCCCGGCTCGTCCGGTGAGTTCTCCGCGTTGTTGAATGTCGTTGCCACCGCAACGAAAATGATCGCCAACCAGGTGACCCGGGGTGCCATCGTCGGGTCACTAGGCGCGGCCGAACCGGATAATCTGCCGCCGACGGTGCATCGCAAGCTCGACGCCATCGCCAACGACATCATGGTGGGTGAGACCCAATGGACGGGGCATCTGGCCGCGTTGGTGTCGGAGCAGATGTCGACCATCCACCCCGTGCCCGACGCGCATCGGCGCGGCAAGTATCTGCTGGCCTTCGATCCTCTCGACGGTTCCTCCAATATCGACGTAAACCTGCCTGTCGGAACGATTTTCAGTGTGCTGCGGGCATCGGAGCGGGAGCACGGCTCACTCACCGCCGATGACTTCCTGCAGCCCGGTGTGCGCCAGGTCTGCGCCGGATTTACCCTCTACGGGCCGGCGACCATGCTGGTGATCACCACCGGCAGCGGTGTCGACGGGTTCACCCTCGACCGCGAGATCGGTGCGTTCGTACTGACCCATCCGCGGATGCGCATCCCCGAGGACACCTCCGGATTCGCGATCAACGCCGCCAACGAACGGTTCTGGGAGCGACCGGTGCGCCGGTACGTGCACGAGTGCCTCGACGGCGTGGAGGGACCGCGCGGACGTGATTTCAACATGCGCTGGGTGGCGTCGCTCGTCGCGGACACCTTCCACATCCTGACCAGGGGCGGGGTGTATCTGTATCCGCACGACAATCGCCCGCCGGTGCGCCCCGGTCGGGTGTCGTTGCTCTACGGGGCCAATCCGATCGCGTTCATCGTCGAGCAGGCCGGCGGGTGGGCCACTACCGGTGGCGAGCGGGTGCTGGAGGTGCCGCCCGAGCACGTGCACCATCAGGTGCCGTTGATCTTCGGGTCGCGCAACGAGGTCGAACGGATCGAGCGCTATCACAGCGAACCCGACGACGGGCATGTGTTCGACAGCTCGTTGTTCGGGTCGCGGTCGCTGTTTCGTCCGGCGCCGCACTGAAATCTGTTGTCCGGCAATCGAGGAGGTGTCATGTCGGTCAAACATCCCGTCGTCGCGATCACCGGATCATCCGGTGCGGGAACGACCAGCGTCACACGGACATTTCAGGAGATATTCCGTCGCGAAGGCATCAATGCCGTTGTGGTGGAGGGTGATTCGTTTCATCGCTATGACCGCAACGAGATGAAGACGGCGATGGCCGAGGCCGAACAGCACCGCAATCTGACCTTCTCGCATTTCGGGGAGGAGGCGAATCTGCTCAAAGAGCTGGAGACGTTGTTCCGTGATTACGGCGAGACCGGGGTCGGGTCGGTGCGCAAGTATCTGCACGACGAGCCCGAGGCCAAGCCGCACGGGCAGCCCGCGGGTACGTTCACGCCGTGGGCGGATTTGGCGCCCGGCAGCGATCTGCTGTTCTACGAGGGTTTGCACGGTGCCGCCGTCACCGACAGTGTGAATGTCGCGCAGTACGCGGACCTGCTGGTCGGGGTGGTGCCGATCGTGAATCTGGAATGGATTCAGAAGGTGATCCGCGACAAGACCGAGCGCGGATATTCGAGCGAGGCGGTGATCGATACGATCCTGCGGCGGATGCCCGACTACGTGAAATACATCTGCCCGCAGTTCTCCCACACCTACGTCAACTTTCAACGCGTGCCCACGGTGGACACCTCGAACCCGTTCATCGCCCGCAGCATCCCCACCGCCGATGAGAGCTTCGTCGTCATCCGCTTCGCCGACCCGAAGGTCATCGACTTCCCCTACCTGCTGTCGATGCTGCACGACTCGTTCATGTCCCGCCCCAACTGCATCGTGGTACCCGGCGGAAAGATGGAACTGGCGATGCAGCTGATCTTCACCCCGCTGATCCTGCGTCTCATGGACAAGCGCCCCAAGCGCTCGCGCTGATCACTCGCCGCGCACGAATTCGCGGTCAGCGCACGGATTCGCCAACGATTCTGTGCGCAGGGTGACGTTCGGTGCGCGGCGCTGAGGTAGATGCCACTCGGAAGTTTCTGCGTTACCCTCGAACCGACCCTATTCAACGAGTTGCATATGCGAGGTGCCGTGATGACTACGTTCCGCGAGGCCGTCGAAGCCAGAGACACCGAGGCGGTCGAGGCGCTGCTCGCCGATAACGTCGTATTCACCAGCCCGGTCGCGTTCAAGCCCTACCCGGGCAAGGCGCTCACCGCCGCCATCCTGCGTGGCGTGCTGCGCGTCTTCGAGGACTTCCACTACCTGCGCGAGATCGCCAACCCCGACGGCCGCGACCACGCGCTGATCTTCGAGGCGAAAGTGGACGGCAAGACCGTCAACGGCTGCGACTTCCTGCACTACGACGACAACGGCAAGATCGACAGCTTCACCGTCATGATCCGCCCGCTGTCGGCCGCCCAGGCGTTGTCCGAAGCCATGGCCGCCCAGTTCCCGCAGATTCAAGAAGAGGCGTTGGCTGCCGCACAAGGCCAGTCGGCTTCATAACCGGGCCGGTTCCCAGGGACGCCCGGCGCCGATCGTCAACGCGGCAACATCGTCGAATCGAACTGCTCGATGCCCGCATGAACTCACCGTGCTGCCCGCCGGGCATGGCCGCGGCGCGGGGTGCTGTCAGTCCGGCAGCAGCGGCACCGACAAGCCCTCACCGCGGCCGAGCAAGGCAGCGCGGGTGATCGCGGCGGAGCCGAAGCGCTGACGTAGGTCGTCGAGGGTGGCGTCGAGGGTGTTGGTGGCGCGCGCTTCGAAGGGGAGCGACAGTTGGAACGGGTCTGCGTCGGTGAGGTTGGTGAGCGCGAGGCCGATCAGGGTGAGGCCGCGTTCCTGGATCATCGGCATGGCGGTGGCCAGTAGTGACCTCGCGGCGCACAGCAGGGTCTCGGTGTGGTCGGTGGCTTCGGGCAGGGTGTGTGAGCGGGTGGCTCGGGTGAAGTCGTCGAAGCGCATGCGCAGCACCAGGGTTCGGCAGATGCGGTCGGCAGCACGGAGACGGCGACCGAGGCGGTCGGTGAGGCCGTGCAGGTAGGCCTCGATGTCGTCGGGTGGGTGGAGTTGGCGGCCGAGGGCGCGTTGGGCGCCGATGGAGCGGCGGCGCACGCCGGTTTCGACGCGGCGGGGGTCGCGAGCCCAGGACAGGGCGTAGAGGTGGCGGGCGGCGCCTGCGCCGAGGAGGGCGCGCAGCGGGCTTTCGCCGAGGTCGGCGAGTTGGCCGACGCGGGTGATGCCGTGTTCGTGCAGGATGCGAGCGGTGACTTCGCCTACGCCCCACAGTCTTTCGATGGGCAGCGGGTGCAGGAAGTCGAGTTCGGCATCGGGTGGTACGAAGCGCAGGCCGTCGGGTTTGGCGACGGCACTGGCGACTTTCGCGAGGAATTTGGTGCGGGCGATGCCGACCGAGATCGGCAGCCCGACCTGATCGCGCACTTGGCTGCGTAAGCGTTCGGCGATGCCGACCGGTTCGCCCGCGATGCGCCGCAGCCCGCCGACATCGAGAAACGCCTCATCGATCGACACACCCTCGACCATCGGTGTGGTGTCGTGAAAAACCTCGAACACCGCCTTGCTCGCCTCCGCATACGCCGACATCCGCGGCGGCACCACGATCGCGTGCGGGCACAGTCGCCGCGCCTGCCCACCGTTCATCGGCGTGCGCACCCCGAACGCCTTCGCCTCATAGCTGGCCGCGAGCACGACACCGCCGCCGACGATGACCGGTTTGCCGCGCAGCCGGGGATTGTCGCGCTGCTCGACCGAGGCATAGAACGAGTCGAGATCGGCGTGCAGGATCGAGGCCTCGGCCCGCGCGACGATCCGCGGGCGGGAGGCGGGTGCATCGGACACGAACATATGTTCGCATGACCCACTGACAAGCAGAACCCTGATCATCGCCGAAAACACCCAAATCTACGGCTTGGCTACGTAGCAATTCGGACTAACCGGTACGCTGGCCCGACAGCAGGGCACGTTTTTGGATGAGGGAGTCGGTACTGTGCGCGGATTTGGAGACCTGGAGGCGGTGATCATGGACCGCATCTGGGATCGGGACGCAGAGGACACCACGGTGCGCGAAATCTTCGACGAACTGTCCGCACAGCGCGAAATCGCCTACACCACCGTCATGTCCACCATGGACAACCTGCACCGCAAGGGCTGGCTGGCGCGCGAGCGTTCCGGCAAGGCCTACAAGTACTGGCCCACATTGACCCGCGAGGAGCACAGTGCCCGGCTGATGCTCGAGGCGCTCGGCGCGGGCGGGCGCTCCGATCTGGTGCTCAGCCATTTCGTCGACCGGATCAGCGCCGAGGAATCGGCCGGATTGCGGGCCGCGCTGCGCAGGATCACCGCCCGCAAAACCCCCGACGCACCGCCGGGTGACGCCACATGACGCTGGCGATCGCGTTGATGTTGTACGGCGCCACCGTGGCCACACTCGGGCCGCCGGTGCTGCGCAGGCTGACCCGTCGGGGCAACGCGCCGCGACTCGGCATCATCGCCTGGGTCGTCGCGATCGTCGGCACGCTCGGCGCGTGGGCCGCGGCGGCGACCATGCTCACCGTCGAGTTCGCCACCTACTGGGGACATCCGCACGACGCGTTGCGCGCCTGCTTCGCGATCATGTGGAACCCGATCCACGACGGCAGCGGCGCGACCAAGGCGGTCACCTTCGCGGTCGGCGCGTTGGTCGCGACATGCACGCTGGCGGTGGTGGCGCGGGCGGTGTCGGTGGTGCGGGAGATGCGCAGGCGCACCCACGCGCACGCGAAGGCGCTGCGGCTGGTCGGGCGCCGGGTGCCCGGGCTGGGCGCGCTGGTGCTGGATTCGCCGGAGCGACAAGCCTATTGCGTGCCGGGGCGGCCCGACACGATCGTGGTGACCAGTGCCGCACTCGATGCGTTGGCGCCGGATCAGCTGGCCGCGGTGCTGGCACATGAACGGGCGCATCTGTCGGGCAGGCATGCGCCGTTGACCGCGGTGCTGCGCGCGATCGCGACCACGTTGCCGGGGTTGCGGCTGGTTACCGCGGGCACCGCCGAGATCACCCGGCTGCTGGAGATGTGTGCCGATGACAAGGCCGCCGACAAGCATGGTTCGGAGCCGTTGCTCGGTGGGTTGCTGGCGATCCTCGGTGTGTCCGAGGCGTTGCCCGAGGGGGCGATGGCTGCCGCGGGGACCGCGGTGCTGGCCCGGGCCGAGCGTCTGGTGGATCCGGTGAGCCGGATGCGGCGGGCGACGACCCGCACGGCGCTGCTCGGTGTGATCGCGGCGACGGTAACCGGATTGGCGTTCGTCGCGGCTACGGTAGCGTTCTGCAGCGCTGTGTTGGGCTGATGTTGTAAGGAGTTACCGTGCGCCTCACCTGGGATCAGGTTTTCGCGTGGCGATTGCGGCGACAGTATGTCGCTGAGCCCGCCGCGGGCGTGTCGGAGATCGTCGCCCGGTTGTGCGGGGTGCAGGCGCAGGTCACCTCGGCCGCGGAAATGGCGGTGGCGCTGCGTAGTTCGGCTCCTGCGGGCGGTGCGCTGGTCGGCGAACTCAACGACGGTACCTTGATCAAGACGTGGGCGATGCGTGGCACTTTGCATGCGCTCACTCACGCCGGGTAAGACCGAGCAGCCGAATCGCACGGCATCCCCACTTCGGTCCGGGGTCGGCCACGGCACGCCGTTGCTGAGCTCGGATCACCGGCGGTCCCACTCCCGCCCGAAGCGTCCGATCCAAGAGACGCGCAGGTACGAATAGCTCCCGTGTGGGTGGGCCGACCCGGCCCACAGTGAATATCGAACCTGGAAGGTCAGTGCTCGCAGTTCTCGTACCTGCCGCGCTGGTCGATAATCGGCGAATCTCGGGTTCCGGGGTGGTGAAGCCGCTGTGTCGGCTGCACACCCACTACAGGCGGTGTGGGGCTGACACGGTGGGTGTACGGATAGGTTTTCGCGTGGTGACCTGGCCGTGGTGGCGTTGCGGGAGCTCGATAATCAGCGGATCTCGACTCCTGGGGTGGTCGAGCTACCGTCGTACACCTTGCACACCCAGTACACGCGGGTCGCGTGGCGGGCTGGGCGTGGTTGCGGCCCAAGGGGGTATCGCCTCGGATCTGCACTCTCTCTCGGGATCGGCACTCGGAATAGGGCCCTAGAGTCGGTGCGGGGCCCGAGAGAGAGTGCAGATTCAGTGCAGCGTGCCGTGCTCGGCGGTGCGTGGGTGTCAGCTGGGGATTCTGCTCGGGGCTGGCTCGTGCGGATTGTCTGCGGATGGTCGGGTGGTCGAATCTGGTTGGGGCGCAGTCGCGGAGGGCATCTTGGCGCGCAATCCGATCAGGCCGGCGAGGACTGCTACGGCGGCGGTGACGTACCAGCCGCGGTGGAAGGCGTCGAGGGTCGCCTGGGGGCCGGTGGGGGTGCCGAGGACGGCGACGAATAGGGCGACGCCTAGGGCTAGGCCGATTTGGCGGGCCATGCTCAGCACGGCGGAGCCGGTGGCGAAGCGCTGGGGTGGCAGGCCGCTGGTGCCGGCGGCGAAGGAGGTGGGCAGGCTGAGGCCGACGCCGAGTCCGCTGACGAGCATGCCGCCGAGAAGCCCACCGACGTAATCAGGTTGCAGGGTGATCGCTTGGGCCCACCACAGCATGCCCGCGGCGAAGGTGACTCCGCCTGCGGCGATGACGGGGCCCGCGCCGATGCGGGCGATGAGTCTGCCTGCCAGGATCGCGACGATCGGCACGACGAGTGGTCCCGGGGCGATGGCGAGGCCGGTGCGCAGCGCCGACCAGCCCCAGGCGTTCTGTGTCCACAGCACCGAGGACAGCAGCATTGCGCCGAAGGCCATGTTGAAGAAGATCGAGTTGCCTGCCATGAGCGCGAAATTGGGGGCGCGCAACAAGGCTGGGTCGACGACGGGGCTGTGGTGGCGGGCCGAGGAGACGACGAAGGCGATCGCGAGTAGTACGGCAGCAGCGAAGGTGAGCAGGACTGCGGCTGAGGACCATCCCCAGTCTTCGCCCTTGACCAGCGCGAGAACGAACGCGCCGATGGTGCCGACGAGCAGTAGCGCACCGAACAGATCCGGCAACCGACCGCCGTCACCGGGCGGGTTGGGCAGCAGCCGCAGCCCGAGCACGATGGCGATGATGCCCAGCGGAACGTTCACCAAAAACACCCAGCGCCAGCCGAATTCGACCAGGATGCCGCCCAGCACCGGGCCGAGTGCGGCACCGAGCCCGCCGAAGGCCACCCACAACCGCACCGCGACGGACCGCCGCTCCGGTGCGGTGGCGGCGAGCACCAATCCCAGCGAGGTGGGGATCAGCATCGCGGCACCGACGGCCTGCAGCACCCGGAACCCGACCAGCGACCCCACATCCCACGCGGTGGCACACAGCCCGGACCCGATCACGAACACGGTGAGCCCGATCAGGAAGGTGGTCCGGTTGCTGCCCCGATCACCGAGGCGTCCGGCGGGCACCAACAGTGCGGCGAACACGATGGCGTAAGCGTTGAGCACCCACGACAATCCGGCGATGTCGGCGCCGCCGAAATCGACAGCCATGTCGGGCAATGCGACATTGACGATGAACAGGTCCAGACTCGACAGCAGCACGCCGATCGAGACGATGGCGAACACGATCCGCGAATCGGCCCGTGCGCGGGGGAGGGCGGTGAAAGTCATGACGGTCTCTCCGATTCAGCCGAGCACACGGCGGGTTTGCCTGGCGGAGGCCAGTATTCGGCCGTCCCGGTCCCAGAGGTCGATATCGTCGACGGACCAGCCGCCGTCGGTGGAGGCATTGGTGGTGCGCACCAGGACCGGTTGCGGTGTGGTGTCGAGTTGATCGGTGTGCAGGTGCATCGACAGCGCGACGGTGGGCACCGCGACGGGCGCGGTGAGGGTGGGGAAGAACGCGGGCGGGAGCGCGTCGGCCAGGATCGCCAGCGTCGCCGCGTCGAGTGACATCCCGGGCACGATCGAGATCCAGGCGCACATCATGGATTCGGCGGCACCGGTCAGCGGCAGCGGCCCCGCTGCGGGCCGGATCTCGAAATGTGCCGCCGCCGGGACGATTTCGGGTGGCAGCGCGAACTGCCGACAGTGCTCGGGAGCAGGCACCTCGGGTGCCGGGATCCCGGTGTACTCGGCGACGCCGGTCGCGATGGTGCGACCGAAGGTCACCGACGCCGCGGCCAGCACCCCCGCGCCCTGAAACGCCTGCACGTCGATCACCACGGTGCTACGACCCACCGAGTGGACCGTAGCCCGAAAGGTGAACACCCCCTCGCTCGGTCGCCCGAGAAACCGCTGATCCACCGCCCGCACCGGCAGCTCGTTCCCGCCCGCCCGCCGGGCCACCTCGACAAGCAGAGCGGCGATCACCCCGCCGTGCGGGCCGGTCCAGCCACGCCACGATACGTCGACGTGTGCCTGCCAGACCTGGTAGTCGGTCTCGGTGATCGCGAACGTGTCGCCGACCGACCGCCCAGTGAGTTGCATCATGCAACGAACCATAGGGTAGTGGGTTCTATGAAGCAACCGACTATGCTGTGCGGTATGCGCAGGACGAGCTTCGAAGACATGAACTGCTCGCTGGCCCAATGCCTGGAAGTGGTCGGCGAGTGGTGGACGCTGCTGATCGTGCGCGACGCCCTACTCGGCGTGACCCGCTTCGACGACTTCCGCGACCGCCTCGGCATCGCCCGCAACGTGCTGACCCAACGCCTCGAGCACCTCATCGAGCACGACATCCTGACCCGAGAGCCCTACCAGGACAACCCCGTTCGCCACGACTACCGCCTCACCCCCAAGGGCCACTCCCTCTGGCTGGTCGTCACCGCAATGCGCCAATGGGGCGACGACTGGTCCGCCCCCACCGGCCCACCACTCGAGCTCATACACAAGACCTGCGGCCACACCGCAGTAATCGAGCCGGTCTGCTCCCACTGCGGCGAACCCGTCACCCGTTCCGACCTACAGCCAACCCTCGGCCCCGGCGCCCGCACCCCCGCCCTGCTCCCGGTCCCCACCCACTAGGTGTACTGACCGGAGACGTTGATTGAGAGCAGGGCGTTCCGGTTGGCAGTCACGAGGCTGGGGGTGAGTGTCTTTCAGCCAGGACTGTGGCGAGCTGACTGATCCGTTCGCGGGCTGTCTCTGGGGTGAGTATCTCGATGTGGTCGCCGAACTGGAGGAGCTGACGCACAGACTCGATGTCGGGGTAGCGGACGACGACGGTGCACCAGCCGTTTTCCGCGTCGGAGACATCGTGGATGCGGTTGCCGAGTATGCGCCGCGCCAGGTCGAGGCCATTTTCTGGCAGGCGGACGGTTACGCTCACGCGACCTGGCCGCTCGGTGCGTTCCTTCAACGCGGCCCATCTGGTGCGGAGGGTTTCGTCTGGTCGGAGAGCAGCTGGTGCGTCGAGTTGTTCGTAGGCCGAGAGTCGTTCCAGAGCAAACAGCCGACCGTCCCCCTGATCGTCGGCGATGAGATACCAGCGGCCTGATTTCGCCACGATCCCGTACGGGTCGACCACCCGCGTCGAGGCCTGATTCTCGGCGCTGCGCCGGTATTGGATTCGCAGCCGCCGTCGGTGTCGAAGGGCCGAGGCCAGATCGGATACGTCGACCGCTGCCTCTGAGCCAGCAAACCACGCGGTGCTGTCCACCAGCACCAGGTCCGCCAGTCGCAGCAGGCTCGGCGACTCAGGTGCTGCAGCCTGTCGGGCGGCGATCTTGCGCGCGGCCGACTCCCACACCGCAGACAGGCCCATGCGCTCGAGTTGCGCGCTGTCCAAACCGGCTACGGAGAGGGCCTCCAGCTCTGGTGGTTCCAGATGGGATGCGTTGAGCCGTGCACTGGGGAGCAAGACGATCCCGCCGTTCCGCCCGCGTTCGGCATAGACAGGCACACCTGCTGTCGAGAGCGCCTCGACATCCCGCAGCACAGTCCGCCGAGACACTTCCAGACGGTCGGCGAGCTCGGTGGTTGTGATGCGCTGACGGGTCTGCAGAAGCAGCAAGAGGTGCAACAGCCTTGAAGCCTTCATGCTGACCAATGTTCACAGAAAAGGTGACAGGTTCTGTCGCGATGAGGCGATCAGATGGAGCGGTACCGAGAAATCATCTAGTTGAGGAGCGCTCTATGCCCGCACCGAACCTGTTCCTGATCCGCGTCCGCGATACCCAGGCCGCTACCGCCTTTTACAGCGACCTGTTCGAGATCGAACCGACCTTCATCAGTCCCCACTACGTTGCTTTTGAGGTTGCCCCCGGTGTCCTGTTCGCGCTGTGGACGGGCTACAGCGAGCATGCGGTCCCGAGCACCTCTCGCACGAGCGAGGTTGGACTGATGGTGCCGGGACCACCATCCGCAGTTGACGAGATCTTCACGAGTTGGGCCTCGAAGGGAGTCCATGTCGTGGAGGAACCGCACGACGCTGTCTTCGGCCGCACGTTCGTGATCGCGGACCCCGACGGCAACCTCATCCGGGTCTCCCCGGTGGACTGAGCTGCACGAGCAACAACGCCGAGACGCTCTGCCACCGTGGCTGCACCAGTACAACCAGCACCGGCCGCACACCGCTTGCGGCAACCAGCCCCCGTTCTCACGATTGATCAACGTCCCCGACCAGTACAACTAGGCGCGAATCTGCCCGCCGTTCGTGCCTCGGCTCACCGGCACACAACTTGCTGGTGTCGGTTTGGCTACCCGGGGTGGCGGGTGGTTAGGGTGCGGGGGTGGATGGGCGGCTGATCGATACGGTGGCGTGGGTGCGGATCGAGGGTGGGCGGATTCTGTGTGCGCGGCCGCGAGGTAAAGATGTTTTCTACATCCCTGGCGGTAAACGTGAGGGCGCCGAGACCGATCTGCAGACCTTGGTCCGGGAGATCGAGGAGGAGCTCACTGTCGCGTTGTTGCCGGAGACGGTTGCTCACGTCGGTACCTACGAGGCGGTGCACGCACCTGAGCAGGTGGTTCGGATGAGTTGCTATACCGCTGACTATCGCGGCACGCTCGCCGCGAGTAGTGAGATCGAGGAGATGGCGTGGTTCAGTTACGCCGATCGGGGGCTGGTGCCGCCGGTGGATCAGCTGTTGTTCGACGATCTGGTGGATGCGGGCCGATTGCGTTGAGCCGCAGGCGCAACGCGCTACGGTCGGCGGTATGAGTTTGGTCCCGGGGTGGCTGCGCGCGGCGGCCTATGCCCTGTGGGCGCTGCCGCTGGCGGTCGGCCCGGTCCCGCCGCGACTGCGGGTGCCGCGGCGGTTGCTCGGTGAATCCGTCACTCCGCGTAAGTATTCGGCAGTGCGTGCGGTATTGCACTCGCTGCTCAGTGGCGCGCTCGGGGTGGTGACCTGGTTTTTCGCGTTCCTGGCGGTGCTCGGCGCGGTGCGTGGCGCGCTGTATCCGCTGCTGACGAGCGGGTACGAGAATGCCTGGGGTGGCCCGACTTTGGCCGGTGCCTGGTCGGTGCACCTGCTGATCGGTGCCGCCCTGGTGCCGGTGTGGCTGCTGCTGCTCGCCGGACTGGGCACGCTGCAGGTGTGGCTCACCCGCGCGGTACTCGGGCGCGCAGCACCGCGCTGGCCGGTTGTGGTGGCGGTGCTGGTGTACGCGGCCGGCGTGCTGTTGTTCCTCGCCTGGCTCGATCAGGCGTGAGTTCAGCAGAGCGGAAACGTCGAGCCGACGAGCTGGCCCTTCAGGAAACACACGAGGAAGAACACGAATTCGCGGGCGTAGGTGGCGGCCCCGGAGTCCACGGTCGAGACCACCGGTGTGGCCCCGGAGTCCTGCGTAGTCGAGCCCACCAGCGCGACCTCGGGTTCGGCGACGGCAGACGCGGCAACCGGCGCGGCCCCGGATTCGGCCACGGCGGGCGCGGCAACCGGCGCGGCCCCGGATTCAGCGACCGCGGGCGCGGCAACAGACAACATCAGCGCACTCGAAACGATCACGGCGGCAAGGGTTCGCTCGATACGCATAACCCGACTCCCTTCGAACGGTGAAACCCCGACAGCCCCGAGGTGGCGGGGCTGTCGGTTGTTCAGGTGGTGACGGCCGGACGCTGTACGCGCTCGATGAGATGTTCCACCAGTGTCGTCAGCACCGTCTTACACGAGTTACGGTCGCGGGCGTCACACAGCAGCACCGGCGTGTTGGGATCGAGGTCGAGTGCGTCGCGCACCTCGTCGATCGTGTAGACCGGCGCTCCGTCGAAGCAGTTGACGCCGACGATGAACGGCAGTCGCCGCCGCTCGAAGAAGTCAACGGCGGCAAAGGAATTGCCGAGCCGTCGGGTGTCGGCCAGCACGACAGCGCCGAGCGCGCCGCGCGCGAGCTCGTCCCAGAGGAACCAGAAGCGGTCCTGCCCGGGTGTGCCGAACAGGTACAACACCAGGTCCTTGTCGATGGTGAGCCTGCCGAAGTCCAAGGCGACCGTGGTCGTTGTCTTCTGCTCCACGCCGGACAGATCGTCGACGCCGGTGCTGACCTCGGTGATCAGTTCCTCGGTGCGCAGGGGCGCGACCTCGCTGATCGCCGACACCATGGTCGTTTTGCCGACACCGAACCCGCCGGCGACGAGGATCTTGACCGAGGCGGCCAGGTGCGGCGTGCCGCTGGGGTCAAAGTTTTCGGATTCCATCCAGTACCGCTCGCAATATGTTGAGGTCTTCGGGCCCGGCTTCCGTCGGGACGGGAGCACGGAATATGAGTTGCCCGTCGCCGATTAGGTCGCCGACGAGGATCTTCGTCACCGCGAGCGGTAAACGCAACTGTGCCGACACTTCGGCCACCGATTGCGAAACACGGCACAGCCGAAGGATATCGGCGTATTCGGGTTCCATCCGGCGCGAGGTGCCCGCCGATTCGTCGGCGACCACCGAGGTGAGCATGTCCAGTTCGGGACCGCCGCCCGCGGTGCGCCCGCGCGTCACCGCGTACGGGCGGACCAGCGGGCCTGCCGCTTCGTCGAACCAGGGCTCACGCGGGTGGGTCATGGCAGATTCGACTCACCCTGTCCGACGAGGTCGCGTCGTGGCGTGGTGGACAGGTAGTTGCCGACGCGTTGGACGGTGAGGTTCATCTCGTAGGCCACCATGCCCAGGTTCGCGGACTCGATGGCTTGCAGTGCGAGGCAGGCGTTGTCGCCGGCGGAGGTGACGAACAGCACTGCCCGATCGAGTTCGATGACGGCCTGGCGCACGCCGCCGCCGTCGAATCGGTTGCCCGCGCTGCGGGCGAGCCCGTAGAGCGCCGAGGACATCGCGCCGAAGTGTTCGGCGTCTTCACGGGTCATCGCGCTGGAGCGGCCGAGTAAGAGTCCGTCGGTGGACAGCACCACCGCGTGGCGCACCCCGGCCAGCCGGTCGACGAGATCGTCGAGCAGCCAATTGAGATCACCTGTGGGAGAAGAGGACACCCCTAACCTTCCTGTTCGTCCGGGATGACGGCGGAGCGTCGGCCCTGCCTGGTCCCGTTCTCGATGGCGGACATCAGATCGCGTGCTTGTTCGGCCGAGCGGGCGGGCGCCGCGGGTGCGGACTGCTCGGGTGCGGGTTCGGCCAGTTGTGGTGCCAGATTGGTTTGTCTGCTGCGTCGAGGCAGGGCGGGGCGGCCGTCACCGTCCGGCTGCGGCGCGGGTGGGATGTGGGGTCGCGGGCTGTAGGGCGCGGGGGATTCGAGGGCCAGGGTGGCGACCGCACCGGTGACCGGTTGCGCGGATTCGACGGGTTCGCTGGTCATCGGTGCCGCGAGGCGCCTGCGGCGGCCGGGGTCGGTGAGCTCGGAAGGTGTTGGCGCGGGGATGGATTCGGCGACGATCAGTGCCGAGGGGATGAGCACGATCGCTTTGATGCCGCCGTAGTCCGATTCCGAGAGCCGCACCGTGACACCGTGGCGCACGGCGAGCTGGGCGACCACGAACAGCCCGAGCCGCGAGTCGGCCGAGAGCGCGGCGACACCGAAATCCGGTGGGGTGCGCAGCATGTCGTTCAAGCGGGTGAGTTCAGCGTCGGACATACCCATGCCCTGGTCGCTGATCTCGGTGACCACGCCCTTGCCGACCACGTTGCCGCTGACCTCGACCCGCGACTGCGGCGGGGAGAACGCGGTGGCGTTGTCGACGAGTTCGGCGAGCAGGTGGATGAGGTCGGCGACGACGGTACCGACAACGTGCACCTGCGGCAGCCGCGACACCCGCACCCTGGCATAGTCCAGGGTTTCCCCGACCGAGCTGCGCACCAGATCCACCAGCGGAACCGGGTTACGCCACTGACGTCCCGGCTGGCCGCCGCCGAGGATGGTGAGATTTTCGGCGTTGCGGCGTTCGCGGGTGGCCAGGTGATCGAGTCGGAACAGGGTGTCCAGGAGGACCGGATCTTCTTGGCGCTGTTCGGCTTCGTCGAGGATCTCGAGCTGGCGGTGCACCACGATCTGGCTGCGGTGCGCGATATTGAGGAACACGGCCTTGACGCCCTCGCGGGTGCGGGCCTCGGCGACGGCGGCACCGATGGCCGCGGCGTGCGCGTGCTGGAAGGCCTTGGCCACCTGACCGATTTCGTCGTGACCGAAGTCGAGGACCGGGGTTTCGGCGGCGGGGTCGATGGTTTCGCCCTCGTTGAGCCTGCGCATGGTGTCGGGTAGTCGTTCGTCGGCCAGGGCGAAGGTCTGTTTACGTAGTCGCTTGAGGCGGCGGATGATTCGGTTGGCGAGCACGAGGGCGATCAGGAACGCGGCGATGGAGACCAGCAGCACGCCGCCGCCGGCGTAGAGGGAGTTGGCGGCGGAGGTGTTGGCCTTGTCCTCGGCCAGTTCCTGGGAGTGGCGGTTCTGCGAGATCCACACATCGATCAGCGAGCGGTTGACCTCGGCGGCGGCGTTCTGCCAGTCGGTGGTCGAGAGCGGCAGCACCGGCAGCGACTGCTTGGCGCTGCTGCTCGACGAACCATTGCTCGACGAACTATTGCTCGAGGAGTTCGATCCGCTCGACGAGCTGGCGGCGGCAGTGGCCTGCTGGGCGAAATAGCGTTGGGCGAGCGCGGTTTCCATCTGTGACAGCTGCTGCCAGGCGTTGCTGCCGGTGATCTGCTGGAGCCGGTCGTGCTGGGCGCCGGAGGGGAATTCGGCGGACAGGTTACCGATTTCGTTGTGGTAGAAGCCGACCTGGCGCAGGAACTCCTCGATCGGGATCGGCGTTGGCCCGTTGGTGGTGGCGAGCATGACGCCAAGGGCGTTGCTGCGCGACATCGCTTCGGCGGCGTTGAGGAAACGCATGCCGTCGGCGATGGCGACACCGATCTCGGTGTCGGGGGCGGACTGCTCGGCGATGTCGGTGCCGACGGAGATGACGTCGAGGATCCGGTTGTAGAACATGTACGCGTCGGAGGGTTGCAGCTGGGCGGCGTCGGTGGCCATCCGCACCTGGGTCATCTGACTGAGCAGGGTGTTGAAGCCCGCGACGTCGTCACCGATCTTGGAGTCATCGACCTTGCGCAGTCCGGTGGAGGCCTCGATGAGTCCGCGCATGGCGCCGTCGAGGCGGATGCGCGCGGCGGCCAGTGCCGGGGGCACGGTCTCGTCACCGGCGAGCTGGGCCAGGGTCAGGCGGCGTTCCTGCTGGACCGCCTCCATCAGCTCTCTGGTGTGCGGGATGGCGTTCTGATTCTGGACCGCCCATTCCTTGGCCTTGGTCCCCTCGGCTACCAGATACCCCGCTGCGCCCACGCCGACTACAAGCAGAGTCAAGCTCGGAATGAGCGCGATTGCCAGAATCCGCGTACGAACCCCGAGCCTCGCTCTGAACATCGGCACAACCTAAACCACAAAACGGACCGCTCGGCCGTTGTGTCCCGGTGAGTGGGACTGGAATTGACTTTGCCGCCGCGACGGCGCTGAGGCCGTTCGGAAGGCGATTTTTCCGTCCGGACGCGCGATCGACGTGGCCGGTGTGAAGGGTGGTGACTTCTGATGAGGCCCGGTCCGGCGTAGATTGTGTGTATCTCGCGGTTACATGAGATCGCATCGACACACACCTAGGAGGCAACGATGCCCGCGCCCGAAGCCGCAGTCTTCGACCGTCTGAGCGCGCTGGCCGCGATCGACCGCCCCGAGGATCGCCCGCGCAAGACGATCGCCGAGACCTTCACCGGCACGACGCTGGGCAGTGTTCCGGTCGGCACCGTCGAGGATGTGGCGGCGGCGTTCGAGAAGGCCCACGCCGCGCAGGCCCGCTGGGCCGCGCGCCCGGCCGCCGATCGGGCCGCGGTGCTGGAGCGGTATCGGGCGTTGATCGTGGAGAACCGCGAGTTCCTGATGGATGTGGTGCAGGCCGAGACCGGCAAGGCGCGCTGGGCGGCCCAGGAAGAGATCATGGGGCTGATCTTCGCGGCCCGCTATTTCGCCAAGCACGGCCCGAATCTGCTTGCCCCGCACAGTGTTCCGGGCGCGTTCCCGATGCTCAACCGGACCTCGGTGCGCACCCAGCCCAAGGGTGTCGTCGGGGTGGTCGCGCCGTGGAATTACCCGATGCTGCTCTCGATCGGTGACTCGATTCCGGCGTTGATCGCGGGCAATGCCGTGGTGGTCAAGCCGGACAGTCAGACGCCGTTCTCCTCGCTGGCCAATGCCGAATTGCTCTACCGCGCAGGGCTGCCGCGTGATCTCCTCGCGGTCGTGCCGGGTCCGGGCACCGTGGTCGGCACCGCCATCGTCGACCAGTGCGACTACCTGATGTTCACCGGTTCCTCCGCGACCGGGCGCACCCTGGCCGAGCAGTGCGGGCGGCGGTTGATCGGGTTCTCCGCCGAGCTCGGTGGCAAGAATCCGATGATCGTGGCCAAGGGCGCGAATCTGGACAAGGTCGCCAAGGCCGCGGTGCGTGCGTGCTTCTCCAATGCCGGGCAACTGTGCATTTCGATCGAACGGCTCTATGTCGAACGGTCGATCGCCGAGGAGTTCACCACCAAGTTCGTCGCCGCCGTCAAGGCCGCGAAACTCGGTGCCACCTATGACTATTCGGCCGATATCGGTTCGCTGATCTCCGAGGCGCAGCTCGAGACGGTGACCAAGCATGTCGCCGACGCCACCTCCAAGGGCGCCAAGGTGCTCGCCGGTGGCAAGGCGCGCCCGGATCTCGGGCCGCTGTTCTTCGAGCCGACGGTGCTCGCCGACGTGACCGACGAGATGGAGTGCGGGCGCAACGAAACCTTCGGCCCGCTGGTCTCGATCTACCCGGTCGACACCGTCGACGAGGCGATCCGGTTGGCCAACGACACCGAGTACGGGCTCAACGCCAGCGTGTGGGCGGCCAGCAAGTCCGAGGGCGAGCGCATCGCCGCGCAACTGCACGCGGGCACGGTGTGTGTCGATGAGGGTTACGCGCCGGCGTGGGGTAGCACGGCCGCGCCGATGGGCGGCATGGGCATTTCCGGGGTCGGGCGCAGGCACGGTCCGGACGGGTTGCTGAAGTTCACCGAGCCGCAGACCGTGGTGGTCACGCGGTTCCTGAATCTGGATGCGCCGCCGATGGTTTCGCAGGACAAGTGGCAGCGGTTCCTGATGACGGTCACCCGCACTCTGCGTTTCCTGCCGGGTAGGTGATACCGGCGTCCGTCAGGTGGTCGTGCGCCACCTGACGGACGCCGCCGCCGGTTTCCCCGACGAGCGCCGGGGTCCTCCCGATCCGCACATGGCCGCGGCGGATACGAAGCGACGCCCGTGCCGCGCGATCGTCCGGTTCGACCCGCGCGGGCTCGGAGATTCCGAGGGTCTATTCAGGTCATCCGATCGGCACCGGTGCGAGGCGGTGGGAGGGTGGCCACCTCCTCGTCGGTGAGCAGCCGCGATCGGATGAGGAAGCGCACGTCGTCGGACGCCTCCAGGGAAAAGCTGCTGCCTCGCCCGTTCACGACATCCACGGTGATGTGGGTGTGTTTCCAGACCTCGTATTGCTCGGCGCTCATCCAGAATTCGGTGTGCCAGGGCAGGTAACCGAGCAGCACGTCGGCGCCGCCGACCCGGAACTCGCGCACCGGGAAACACATCGGGGAGCTGCCCTCGCAGACCCCGCCGGACTGATGGAACAGCACCGCGCCGTGGCATTCGATCAACTGCCGCAACACCGTCCGGGCTCGCTCGGTGATGGCGACCCGGTGGGTTCGAGATTGCTGCATCAGAACAACCCCTGATTCGTCGGTGAATAGCTGACCAGCAGGTTCTTGGTCTGCTGATAGTGATCCAGCATCATCCTGTGGCTCTCGCGGCCGATGCCGGATTTCTTGTAGCCGCCGAACGCGGCGTGCGCGGGATAGGTGTGATAGCAGTTGGTCCACACCCGGCCCGCTTTGATGCGGCGGCCCAGCCGGTAGGCGGTGTTGCCGTCCCTGGTCCACACGCCGGCGCCGAGACCGTAGAGGGTGTCGTTGGCGATGCGCACCGCTTCCTCGACGGTGTCGAACCGGGTCACCGAGACCACAGGTCCGAAGATCTCCTCCTGGAACACCCGCATGGTGTTGCTGCCCTCGAAGATGGTGGGCTGGATGTAGTAGCCGCCGGGTAGCCCGTCGACCTTGCGGGCTTCCCCGCCGGTGAGGACCCGGGCGCCCTCCTGTCTGCCGATGTCGAAGTAGGACAGGATCTTCTCGTACTGGTCGTTGCTGGATTGAGCGCCGATCATGGTGGTCTCGTCGAGCGGGTCGCCGCCGATGATGGCTTCGGTGCGGGCCACGCAGCGGGCCAGGAACTCGTCGTAGATCGAGGAGTGGATCAGCGCGCGCGACGGGCAGGTGTAGACCTCGCCCTGGTTGAGCGCGAACAGCACGAAACCCTCGATCGCCTTGTCCAGGAACGCATCGTCGGCGGTCATGACATCGGGCAGGAAGACGTTGGGGCTCTTGCCGCCGAGCCCGAGGCTGATCGGGACGATGTTCTCGCTGGCGTACTGCATGATCAGCCGCCCGGTGGTGGTCTCGCCGGTGAACGCCAGCTTCGCCACCCGCGGGCTGCACGCCAAGGGTTTTCCGGCTTCGCCACCGAATCCGTTGACCACGTTGAGCACTCCGGGCGGCAGCAGGTCCGCGATCAACTCGATGACCAGCAGGATCGAAACCGGTGTCTGCTCAGCGGGTTTGAGCACGATGCAGTTGCCCGCGGCCAGCGCGGGGGCAATCTTCCACGCGGCCATCAGGATCGGGAAGTTCCACGGGATGATCTGGCCCACCACGCCGAGCGGTTCGTGGAAGTGGTAAGCGACGGTGTCGCCGTCGATTTCGGCGACGCTGCCCTCTTGCGCGCGGATGGCGGCGGCGAAGTAGCGGAAGTGGTCCACGGCCAAAGGCAGGTCGGCGGCGAGGGTTTCGCGGATCGGTTTGCCGTTGTCCCAGGTTTCGGCGACGGCCAGGGGTTCGAGGTTGGCCTCGATGCGGTCGGCGATCTGGTGCAGGATCGCGGCGCGCTGAGCGGGTGAAGTGGCGGCCCAGCGTTCGGCCGCGGCGTGGGCGGCCTCCAGGGCCAGGTCGATGTCGGCGGCGCTGGAACGGGCTACCGTGCAGAAGGTTTCGCCGTCCACCGGGGAGGCGTTGTCGAAGTAGCGGCCTTCGATAGGTGCGGCCCAGTCGCCGTCGATGAAGTTGTCGTACCGGGTGGCGTAGCTGACTATGCCGGAGTCGGACCCCGGTCTGGCGTAGATCATGGCTTCGCTCCTCACAGATTTACTCTGAGAGGGCAACTATGGACGGTGAAGGTTGGTGTGAGGTTGGTGGTGTGAGCGAGCGTCAGCGAGCGAACCGAAGACACAGCGCGGGTACCGCACGACGGAGCCGAGCGCTAGCGAGGCGCAGCCGTGAGCTTCAACCTTCGGACCTGCGGATATTAAGTGCGCAGGGCAGTGTGCAAACGGGCGGCGACTACCGCGCGGCGGACATCGTCGAGGGGCAGCAGGCGCAGGGCGTGTTCGTGGACCTCGATGTCGCCGGGTGCGCGTTCACCGAAGGCGACGGCGTGTTCGGCTCGGTCGCTGGCCAGGACCGCATTGCGTACGCCGACATCGAGATACGAGCGCCACTGCACCACGCCGGGAGTGTCCGAGCCGGGCAGCAGCGGGCCGCGGTAGAGCCAGACCGCCGAGGTGGTGTCGCCCGCCGCGACGGCGGCCAGCAAGTCCACCGCATCGCAGGAGACCGGGCCGGTCAGCAGGTAACGGCGGTTGGTGATCTCACCGCCGGTGGCGCGACGCAGGTGCGAGACATCGGCTTTGAGGGTGCTGGTGGACACGGCGCGGTCGCCGTAGACGGCGGCGTGCAGTTGTTCGGGGGTGAAGCCGTCGGGTTCCAGGGCCAGCAGGGCGAGGATCTCGAGTTGACGTGGCGGCAGCGGGACCGGGCGGCCGTCGCGCAACAGTCGTGCGGTGCCAAGACATTCGAGTCGCACGCCCGGAGTCGGTGCGGGGGCGGCGGCACGCAGCATGGTCTCGACCGCGGTCACCAGGGCGCGCACGGAGGTCATGACGGCGGGGTGGGAGCGGTCCCAGGAGCTGGACAGGTCGAGCACGCCGACCTGCCGTCCGTCGGGGGCGTGGATCGGTGCGGAGTAGCAGACCCAGCCGTGCAGGGCGGCGACCAGGTGCTCGGCGGAGAACACCGAGCAGGGGCGGTCGTCGTGCAGGGCCAGCGATAATCCGTTGGTGCCCATGTGGGTTTCGTCCCAGCAGCCGCCCGGGGCGAAGTTGACGTCCTCGGCTTGCCGGCGCAGGGTGCGGTCACCGCACGACCACAGGATGGTGCCCGCGTCATCGGTGACCACGGCGAGGTAGCCCGCATCCTCGGTGATGCCGCGCAGGTCGGTGGACAGTTCGGTGATCGGGGTGCGCAGCGGCGATTGCGACCAGGTGTCGCTGATGTCGTCGAGGCCGGGTGCTTCGGTGACGGCCGGGTCGACGGTGTGCAGCGACCGTTGCCAGGATTGCGCGACGTCGGTGCGCAGCAACGTCGTTCGGGCCGGTGGTGTCGCGATATTCGGAGCCGTAGCCCAGCGCTCCCATTCCTTCGCCAGCTCGGCTCGCTGCTGGGTCAGGGTGCGGAACTGTGCCACTTCGGGGAACCCCATCGTCGTGTGAGCTCACATTCGCTCCCTCATTCTGGCGTACGCACGACAGGCGCGGGAGAGTTTGGCAGCAAACCGAACGGTCCCCATGTGGTGGATCCGTGTCGGCTCGGCGTGGCGGGGCGCGTGTTCGTTACGGTGCCGCGTGGTCTGTTGTGGACCCGAGTGCGGCACCGTTGAATTCGGTTCGAGTCGGTGCGTACCGCGGTGTCACGTGGTCGATTACGGCCTGAGCCCGCGCAGCCCCTCGCGTGCGTGCAGTCGCTGCGGTCCACTATGGCGACACGAGAGCTCGTAAGCCGCCGCAGGATCGGCTACCGACCAGTCGCGCGTTCGTCTGCATGGCGGCGAAGATCAACGGGGGCAATTGCCGCTCAGCCTGTACCTCGGTGTCGGGCGATCGATTACGGCCCGAGCCCGGGCAGCCTCTTGGGCGCACGCAGTCGCTGCGGTGTCGCGCACGCTGTTTACTACGAAGATCAACAGACGCGATCTCACCCACCACCTTGGTTACAGCTGCGACGACATGCTGACTGTTCATCGCGCCCCTGCTATGCGGCCGACGCGGAGATCAACAACCGACGTATCGGCCACTCACAGTGTCGCCTCACCTGCGCGGTGCGACGTTATGCTGCTGGGATGGCTACCGGTTCGCGGCGGGCTCGGGTCGGCGATGTGCATGCATTGGCGTTGGGGATGCCGCATGTGACGCGGGTCGACGGGCCCGCCGGCAATCCGGTGTATCAGGTGGGAGAGAAGTCGTTCGTATTCTTTCGGAATGCTCGGCCGGACGCGTTCGATGCCGACACCGGTGAGCGCTACAGCGACGTGATCGTGTTCTGGGTGCCGGCGGAGTCGGATAAGCAGGCGTTGGTGCAGGATCCGGATTCGCCGTTCTTCACCACCAAGCATTTCGACGGTCATCCGTCGGTGTTGGTGCGGGGCAGCCGGATCGGAGAGCTCACCCTCGCGGAGTTATCCGAGGTGGTGCAGGACGCATGGTTGTCCCGTGCCTCCCGTAGGCGGGGCGCCGACTGGTTGGCGGCGCATCCGCCGAGTGAGTGACGCGCAGCTGATGTAGTGGACGTGCGACCGACCGGGTCCGCCGCGTCAACGGACGGCGTACTTGTTTGCAGCGCAGGACGGTGTATTTGTGGGCAGCGCACCCCTGCTGGGCAAGATGTGCGGTCGCTGCGGCGATGTGGGGGCGGTGCCGCACCGGCCGTCTGCGACTCGCGAATCAGGTTGGCGGTGCCACTCGGCCGAATGATGGTGCAGTGACACGTCGCGGATGCGCGTCCCATATGTGGACGCCCACACACGTATGCGGTGATGTGGGGCGGATGCGCGTCGCAGGTATGTGGACGGTTCACGCATCCGGCCGAACGAACCGTTGGCAGTCGATGCGATGTTGCATCGACTGCCGGTCTGCTCACTTGTTGATGAAAATGCCTGCTACGTCGGCGTTCTTGATCGGCGTCTCGGCGTTGCGCTGGCCGCCGCACAGGACGTCGACCGACACCATGGTGGCGTCGACGACGGTGCCCGCGGGCTCGTGGTCGTCGTTGGTCTGCTGCTTGACGAACTTGGTGATCGTCATGCGCTTGTCGTCCTGATTCTGCTTGACGTACTCGCTGCAGGGGGTGTCACCGCCGCGGTTGAGGGCGCGCTGGACGTCGGTGCACCCGGCGAGCATCAGGGCGACCGCCGCGATCCCGAGGCCGGTCCGTCCGGTCCGTGACAGCGTGGCGTTCATGTGCTCCTCCTGAATGCTTCGTCGCGCGGCGATCCGCGTCGATCGCCGTCCAGCCTAGAGCCCCGCGCGCCCCTTGTGCTCGGCCCGTGTCCGGCGGGTCGCCCGCCGCCCGCTAGTTCGCAACCGCCGCACCTTTTCTCGGGATCCGCACCGACTCCGGGCGCCCGTACCGAGTGCAGATCCCGAGAGAGAGTGCCGATCCTCCCGAGCGGGAGATGCCGTCGCGGTGTCCCATGCGCGTGCCTCGGATCCTCAGGCCGGGCGGGCAACCATGATCATGGGTCCAGTTCTCAGGAGCGGAAGATGCACAGGGGGACGTCGAGTTCGGCGGGGGTGAGGGAGCCGTGGTGGCCGATCATCATCGATTGGACGGGTTCGGCCGCGCTGCGGATGATGCCGTGTGCGTTGCGGGCGGCGACGACGATGTCGCCGATGCGGTCGGCGATGTGCGGGGCGACGGTGGGGCCGAACCAGCCGCGGGCGATCACCTCGGCGCGGGGCAGGACCGCGAAGTCGGCGCCGAGGATTTCGCGCCAGGCCGCGGTGACGTCGTCGGTGGCGCCGGGTTCGGTATAGACATGGCGCGCACGGGGTTCCCCGCCGAGTTGGCGGACGCCCTCGCGCAGGTGCGGGTGGTGGTCGAAGTCGATGCGTTCGTCGAGTTCGACCATGCCGTGGTCGGCGGTGACGAGCAGCACGGCACCGGGCGGCAACCGTTCGGCGATCTCGGCGGCGAGGCGGTCGACGTGCGCCAATTCCAACAGCCAGGCGTCCGAGGACGGTCCGCGCGCGTGTCCGGTGGTGTCGAGGTCGGCATGGTAGGCGTAGACGAGCGAGCGGCTGCCGGTGCGCAGGGCGCGGCCGACGCCGTCGATGAGGTCACCGACGGAGAAGCTGTCGCGGAAGTCGCAGCCGCGCAGGGACGCGCGGGTGAGCCCGGAACCGTTCTGATAGCTCGGCGCGACCTGGGTGACGGTGATGCCGTCGGCCGCGGCGCGCTCGAATACCGTTGCGGTGGGCTGGAATTGCTCGGGAACCACCTCATGACGCAGATCGACGGCGCGGCCTTCGCCGTGCGCGCTCCAGCGCAGGGTGTTGATGAGGCGATCCTGGCCGGGCACTCGCAGCAAATAGCCGACGATGCCGTGCTCGCCGGGCGGGACACCGACGCCGAGGGAGCTGAGGCTGGTGGCGGTGGTGCTGGGGAATCCCGCGGTCAGCGTCGCCGAGGTCAGGCCCGACAGAAACGGAGCCGCACCGGGATTCGCGGCCAGCGCGTGCGCGCCGAGTCCGTCGACGAGCAGCACGCAGACCCGGTCGGCGGCAATGCCGAGCCCGAGCCGATCGGTCTCACCGGGCACACCGAATCCGGCGAGCACGGAGGGGAACACATCGGCAAGGGAACCCGTACCGTAGCGAGGCGCGTCGAACACGAGGCTCAGACTCTCAAGCGCCGTGCGGCGCAAGCAAGCCCATTAGTCCAACACCTGGTCAATGCTGGGCGCAGACTCGCGCTCGCTCGCGCCGCTGCACAATGCGTTATGCCTGGCCGGTCTCGAACCGGGCGACCTTGCCGTCGCGCACGGTGAACCGCCAGCTGGTGCGCATCGAGCCCCAGCGGGAATTGGTGTAGTCGGCGACGAGTTCGGTGCCGCCGTCGTCGATGGTCTCGACGTTCATGTGCCCGTTGCTGCCGAAGACCTCCGAGTCGGTCCACTGGGCGACATTGCGTTCCACGCCGTCGTCGGACATGGTCGCGTCGTCGGTGAGGGCGGCGAAGAGCCGGTCCTGGTCGTTGGCGTTGAGGGCGTCGACGAATTCCTGCACCACGGGATCTAGCTCAGTCATCTGGTTACCTCTCTCGGATCAGGTGGCGGAGCATCAGCAGTAGTTCAGCAAATCTCTGGCGTCCACTGTAGGGCAGAACGTGAGCCTGCGCCGGGATGGCTGTGCTGTTGCCGCGCGCCGCCTGCTGGTAGACAGGAACTCGTGACCGCGCAGCGTGCATTCCGGTTCGGTGTCAACATGGTGACTCCGGACTCCAGGAGCGACTGGATCCAAAAGTGCCGCAGGGCTGAGGAACTGGGTTTCGACGTGATCGGAGTGGCCGATCATCTGGGCTGCCCGGCACCGTTTCCGTCGATGATCCTGGCCGCCGAGGCGACCGAACGGGTGCGGTTGAACACCTTCGTGCTCAATGCGCCGTTCTACAATCCGGTGCTGCTGGCCCGCGATATCGCGGGTGCCGATCAGCTCACCGACGGGCGGGTCGAGATCGGTCTTGGTTCGGGCTATGTGCAGGCCGAATTCGAGGCCGCGGGTATCCCTTTCGAGAGTGGCGCGAAGCGTGTCGCGCATCTGGAGCACACGGTTTCCACGTTGCGCACCCTGTTCTCCGATCCGGAGTATCAGCCGCGCCCAGCCCAGCCGTCGGGGCCGCCGCTGTTGATCGCGGGCTGGGGTAACCGGTCGTTGCGCTTGGCCGCCGAACACGCCGACATCATCGCGTTCCCCGGCGCGTCGGCGACCGAGAACGGTGGTCCGCTGCATTTGGCCGGGATCGGCGAAACGAGCGAAAAGATCGCCTACGTCCGTAGCCTGCTGGGCAGCCGCGCCGACCGCGTCGAGTTCAACATCCTGATCCAGCGGGTGGTGCCCCCGGAGGAACGCACCGCGGTACTCGAATTATTCGGCCCCGCACTGCCCGACGATGTAGCAGATCACCCAGAGGACCTGCCCACACTGCTGATCGGAACGCCCGAGGAGATCGCCGCCCGGGTACGCGAGCACCGCGATCGCTACGGCTTCAGCTACATCACGGTCCTCGAGCACAGCATGGAGCAGTTCGCGCCGGTGATCGAACTGCTGCGCTGAGCTCTGCCGATCTTCACGAACCACCGGTTCGGTCGGCCCGGCCAACGCGGAATCCGCTCGCTTCTCCGTCGAGAACCTGGCTGAGCGGAAACGAGGGATGGAGCGTTGAGACCAGACAGGCTCTGTGCGCGAAGAACTCTTGCCGCGAAGCGGTCGTACGCTCAGAAACCGCAACGACACGAAATTCAGCGTCCGTGCCGCTGACGGTATCGCCGCAAAACGCGCACTCGTATGACTTCATCGAATGATCATCTCGTGTCAGCTCGGCGGAACCGACCGCAGGTGTGAGCGGTGATTCGTCTCGAAACCCGCCTAGACAGAGCCGTCGGCTCGGATCAAACACTTGAGGTCGAAGGGTTAGCGCGCGAGGTTGAATGCGTGTGCAAGCGAGCGGTTTCGGTGATCTCAGGTGCTGGCGCGGTCGGTGACGGTGAGCTGGTAGCCGAGCAGGGTGGGGTGGGGTGGATAGTCGAGGGGTTTGGTGCGGCCGTCCGCGTGCCAACCTTGTCGTTCGTAGAATCGGCGGGCGCGGTTGTTGTTCTTCAGGACCCACAATTGCCACTGGCCCGTGTTGTTCTCGGTGTCGATTGCGGTGTCGTGCAGCAACCGTGCGATGCCGGTGCCCCAGTGTGGCGGGCTGACATATAGCGACCGGAGGTGTCCCGGATTCGTCGCAACGACACCGATGATCCGTCCGGCGCTCTCGGCGGTGATAACTTGCGCCTGCGCGTCGGCGAGGGCCTGGTCCCACTCGGTGACCACTGCTTCGAACGGATACGGGTACCGGTCCGGCGGGAAGATGTGTGAAAACGCGGCCAGCTCTGCGTCACGCTGAATCTGAGCGAGCATCGTCGCGTCGGGTAGGCCCGCTGGTCTGAGAACGACACTCTCCATTGGCCGACTCATCGGAACTACCCAGCCTCTGTTCGTAGGTGTTTTCGCATGACGATCGCGTTCGGTCTGCGGGAAGTCGAGCGGTATCCGGTGGCGTCGTCGAGCTCGCCGAGCCGAGGCGATGACCTGCCGAGCTCGGCGCAAACCCGTTTCCCCGCAACGCAACTCATGCGGGAGTGGTTGGCTGAGCACTGCTCGCCGGACCCCTTGGAAATCGTCAGGGCAGTGGGTCGATGATCACCCGGGGGTCGAGTTGGCGCAGCTTCTTCGGGCGGGCGGTCAGGCAGGGCCAGTCGCGGGCGATGGCTTCGTGGGTGGCGTGGCCGGCGGGGAGTAGGGCTTCGGCGTTGGCGGTGCCGGCGAGTGCGACGCCGAGGCGGTCGGCGGCGGCACGGTCGAAGGGCGGGACGATGGTGTGGGGCAGTTCCAATAGTGCCGCGAGGATGTCGAGGCGGTCGGTGGCGATGTGGGCGCGGGCGACGCCGAGGACGGTGGCGGGTACGACGATGGTGTTGCCCGCGTTGACGGTGGCCCAGACTACGGCTTGGGCGTAGTTGGCTTGGTTAGCGAACCCGATGACGGCGGCGGTGTCGAACACGACACCGCCCAGTGCCGCGGTGATCACGCGGCGCCGGCGTGTGGGCCGCCTGCCTCTTCCTCGGATAACGGCGGTAGGCCCTGCACGGCGCGCGCCCGGTTTATCAGATCCAGTGGTGGGCGGCCGCCGAGGACTTGCTCGAGTTTGGCCAGTGACTGCGCGCGGTTGATCCGCGCCTGCACGGCCTCGGAGACGAACGCCGACACCGATTCGATGTGCCCGCCCGCGCGCCAGGTTTCGAGCATGGCCAGGAGTTCTTCGGGCAGCGTGACGGTGACTTTCCGTGTTTTCTGCTCCCGAGACGACGGCATACCACGACTGTATCGCGGCTGGGTTTCGCTCGCGAGGGGTCACTCGGCGGGCTTGTGCCAGAGCAGGGTGTAGCGCAGTAGCGGGCGGCGGCGCAGGTGCGCGCCGGACAGGATCGCGGCGGCGGCGGTACGGATCTCGGGGAAGGTGGTTTCGGGATCGCGCAGTCGCATGTCGGGGCCGCCGAGCTTGGGCCGGTGCAGGGTGTCGATCGCGACGATCGCCGGGAGCAGCGCCAGGTACGGATAGTCGGTGCGGAGGTCGAACTTCCACAGGCCGACGACGGCGAGGGTGCCACCGGGGGCGACGAGTCGGCGTAGCGCGGTGAGTCCGTCTCGCAATGGGACGTGGTGCAGGGTCGCGACGATGGTGACGAGGTCGAAAGTGCCTGGGAGGTCGAGGAAGTCGCCGTGTTCGAAGGTGACATTCGGTGTGGGCGTTGCGGTGTCGAGGATGGCCTGGTCGAGGTCGACGCCGCGCACGGTCAAGCCTCGGCGACCGAGTTCGGTGGCGAGAAGGCCGTCGCCGCAACCGATGTCGAGCGCGGTGCGGGCGATGTCGGGGACCTGGGCGAGCAGCCAGGGGTGGTACTGGGTGTTGTGGTTCCAGTAGGGATCGTCACGCACGCCACGAGAGTACGGACAGGTGCAGATCCAGAGTCCGCAGACCAAGCAATGTGTGTGATCTGCATCACAATTCCCCGCACAAAATGTCGGTGCCTGATGACATGGTGTCGGTATGCCTTTCGCCGAATCCACCGTTTCCGCCGATGTCATCCGAGTCCTCGGTGCCAGCGAGCACAACCTGCGCGATGTCTCGCTGGAGATTCCCAAGAACAAGATCACGGTGTTCACCGGGGTGTCCGGTTCGGGCAAGTCCTCGATCGTGTTCGACACGATCGCGGTGGAGTCGCAGCGTCAGCTGTATGCGACGTTTCCGGCGTTCATCCTGAACTTTCTGCCGCGCTATGAGCGTCCGCATGCCGAGGCGATGGAGAATCTGACCGCGCCGGTGATCATCGATCAGCAGCCGGTGGGTGGCGGGCCGCGCTCGACGGTCGGCACGATGACCGACATCTTCTCGATGGTGCGGGCGATGTTCGCCCGATTCGGTGCGCCCTCAGCGGGTTTCGTCTACAACTACTCGTTCAACGTGCCCCAAGGCATGTGCCCGGACTGTGACGGGCTCGGCATCACGGTGCGCGCCGATCCGGACCGGCTGCTCGATCGGACCAAGTCGCTCAACGAGGGCGCGATCCTGTTGCCAGGCTACGGTGTCGGCGGCGGCGAATGGCAGATGTACGGCAACTCGGGGCGCTTCGATCCGGACAAGAAACTGAGCGAGTACACGACCGAGGAGTTCGCGGATCTGTTGTACGGCACCGGCGGCAAGGTGGAGTTGACCTTCGCCAAGGGCACCTGGAAAGCCAACTACGAGGGCATCGCCACCAAGTTCACCCGCACCCGGCTGCAACGCGACACCTCCACGTTGAGCGAGAAGACCCGTGAGCAGATGCGCCAGTTCCTGACCGAGGGGATCTGCCCGACCTGTCATGGCGCCCGGCTCAATGCGGCGGCGCTGGCCACGAAGATCAACGACCGCAATATCGCCGACTGGGCGGGGTTGCAGATCACCGATCTGATGGTGGTGCTCGAGGAGATCACCGATCCGGCCGCGGCGGGATTGGCGGCCGCGATCCGGACCTCGCTGCAGCGGGTGGCCGATATCGGGCTGGGGTATTTGAGCCTGGATCGTCCGACCTCGACGCTGTCCGGTGGTGAGGGGCAGCGGTTGAAGATGATCAAGCATCTGTCGAGCACGTTGATCGGGATGACCTACATTTTCGACGAACCGAGCGTCGGGTTGCATCCGCGGGATGTGGGCCGGTTGAACGATCTGCTGAAGGCGTTGCGGGACAAGGGAAACACGGTGCTGGTGGTCGAGCACGATCCCGATGTCATCCAGATCGCCGACCATATCGTCGATGTCGGCCCGCGTGCCGGACTGCACGGCGGGCAGGTGGTGTTCGAGGGCAGCTTCGCCGAGTTGCGGGCCGCGGACACCCCGACCGGCGCTGGGCTGCGTCGCCCGTTCACGGTGAAGGACACTTTCCGTGCGGGTACGGGTGAGTTGCTGATCGAGCATGCCGACGTGCACAACCTCAAGGACGTGACCGTCGCGATTCCCACCGGCGTCCTGACCTCGATCACCGGAGTGGCCGGTTCGGGCAAGAGCAGTCTGATCCGGGATGTATTCGTGGTCGAACATCCCGAGGCGATCTTCGTCGACCAGTCCGCCATCGCCGCCTCCTCGCGTTCCACTCCGGCGACCTATCTCGGGTTGATGGATCCGATCCGCAAGCTGTTCGCCAAGGCCACCGGCGAGTCGCCGGGCCTGTTCAGCTTCAACTCCGCCGGCGCGTGCAAGCAGTGCGAGGGCCGCGGGGTGATCATCACCGAGATCGCCTACATGGACCCGGTCACCACCCACTGCGATGCCTGCGACGGCCGCCGCTTCTCCGACGACGTGCTCGCACTCACCTTGCGCGATAAGTCGATCGCCGACGTGCTGGAACTGACCGCCGAGGAAGCGCTGCTGTTCTTCCCGGAGAAAGCACTGAATGCCAAGTTGCGCACTATGAACGAGGTCGGCCTGAACTACCTGAGCCTCGGCCAGGCCATGAGCACCCTGTCCGGCGGCGAACGTCAACGCATCAAACTCGCCACCCAACTCGGCAACACCGGCTCGGTCTACGTCCTCGACGAACCGACCACCGGCCTGCACATGTCCGACGTCGACACCCTGCTCGCCCTGCTCGACGGCCTGGTCGAGCGCGGCAACACCGTCGTCGTCATCGAACACAACCTCGACGTCGTCGCCCACTCCGACTGGGTCATCGACCTGGGCCCCGACGGCGGTAAGGCAGGCGGCGAAGTCGTCTTCACCGGCACCCCCGCCGCCCTCCTCGCCGACCCGATCTCACTGACCGGCGAGTACCTGCGTAAGTACAAGGCGGCCTAGCGCGATATCCCGAATCCTTGGCCGCTGGGGATCGGTCAGTTCACGGACCAGGCAGCGGGGATCCACGTGCGCAGGAGCCGCGGCGGCGGGGGCGGACGGCGGCTCTGTGTCTACCACCTGGATCGGGTAGCGATCCCACCGCGTCGATGCTCGGTGCCGCACAGGAAGGCTCGTCATATCCGGATGTCCTCGTTGCCCACCGCACCTGGACCGGGCGGGCGACCCGGCGGTATCGGTGCTCGTTGTGGTGGAGCCTCGTCATACCGGGTGACCGCGTCGTGGCGCCCACCGGCGAGTCGGCCCACTCGAGCAGCCGCGCCGCCTGCTCGCGCGCACGTATTTTCACGCCGCGCACGAATTCACTGGCAAATTCGTGCGCAGCCCACCAACAAGTGCGCGGCACGCGTGCTGAGTTCTCGCGTGCCGATCCAGCCGTTGTCACCAGAATCCGCACTCTCTCTCGGGATCGGCACTGACTCTAGGGCCCTATTTCGAGTGCGTGTCCCGAGAGAGAGTGCGGATTCTGTAGTGGCAGTGGCCGCCTGCCAGCCCTCATGCCCTGAGATGGGCACCTGTTGACGGAGCGTCTTCGACATGTCGCGCCTTCGGGGCGCCTCGCAGGAGCCAGGGGTTGCCTTCCAAGTAACTCGGAGTACGCTCAGAAATGAGTCCACTCATTAATTGGAGGTGCCGCGATGATGACCACACCGGAGGCGGTGCAGGGCGGGCGGCGGATGCGCAACAAGCAGGACAAGCATTCGCGCATCTTCGAGGCCGCGGCGGCGTTGTTCGCCGAGCGCGGGTTCGGCAGCGTGACCACGCAGCAGATTTCCGAGCGTGCGGATGTGGCGGCCGGGACGTTGTTCCGGTACGCGGCGTCGAAGGGTGAGCTGCTGTTGATGGTCTACAACGCGGAATTCCGGGCGGCTCTCGAACAGGGCGAGCGGGCGGCACGATCCGAGGCCGATCCGGCACAAGCGGTCCTTGCGATGACGCGCCCGATTCTCGAAGCCGCCGACCGGCGCGTGGAGAACACGGTGGCCTATCAGCGCGAGTTGTTGTTCGGTGCACCCACCGAGCAGTACCGCGCCGAAGGGCTCGCCGAGGTCGCGCGACTGGAGACGATGATCGCCGAACGGCTCACCGCGGCAGTGCCGGGCGCCGGGAAAGAGCTGTTCGCCCGGGCATTGCTGGCGGGCCGCAGCGTATTCGCTGTGCTGCACCTGATTCTGGCCCGGCCATCGACCGGCGCGCATCCGGGTCGCGACGCGACCGACGATCTGCGCGACCAGATAGCCCAGATCGTGGCGGGGTTTTTCGCCTCGATCGAGTGAGTGGACCGTCGAGGGGCGATCCTCGCCTCCGGCAGGAAGGAGAACATCATGAGCATCCGTAGGGTGACCGTCCTCGGCACCGGGGTCCTCGGTTCGCAGATCGCATTCCAGACCGCGTTCAGCGGCTTCGAGGTCACGGCCTACGACATCAACGACGACGCACTCAAAGCGGCACACGATCGTTTCACCAAACTGGTCGCGATCTATCAGGACGAGGTCGATGGCGCGGGTGACGGCAAAGCCGAAAAGGCCGCCGGCACCATCACAGTGACCACCGATCTCGCCGAGGCCGTCAAAGACGCCGACCTCGTCATCGAGGCGGTGCCCGAGGTGTTGAAGATCAAGCAGGACACCTACCAGAAGCTGAGCGAGCTGGCCCCGCAGCGCACGATCTTCGCCACCAACTCCTCCACCCTGCTGCCCAGCGATCTCAAGGATTCCACCGGCCGCCCGGACCGTTTCCTCGCCCTGCATTTCGCCAACGACGTGTGGCGCTACAACACCGCCGAGGTGATGGGCACCAAGGACACCGACCCGGAGGTGTTCCACGCGGTCGCCGAGTTCGCCGCCGCGATCGGCATGGTCCCGATCGAGTTGCACAAGGAGAAGGCCGGTTACGTGGTCAACTCGCTGCTGGTGCCGCTGCTGAACGCGGCGATGGGGCTCAGTGCCGGCGGTTACGCCGATCCGGAGGCGGTCGACAAGACCTGGCGGATCGCGACCGGCGCCCCGTTCGGTCCGTTCCAGATGATCGATGTCATCGGCCTCAACACCCCGTACAACATCCTGGTCAACAGCGACGAGAACGGTAAGAAGCTCGCCGCGTGGCTCAAGGACAACTACATCGACCAGGGCAAGCTCGGCGTGTCCAGCGGTGAAGGGTTCTACAAGTACTCGTAATCGCCGGTGCGGCAAGACATTCCGAACCAGCACGAGGAGAGGAGTCACATGTATTACAGCAGCGGCAACTACGAGGCCTTCGCCCGACCACGCAAGCCCGACGGTGTCGAGGACAAGACGGCGTGGTTCGTCGGGGCGGGTCTGGCCTCGCTCTCCGGTGCGGCGTTCCTGATCCGTGACGGTCAACTGGCCGGGGACAAGATCACCGTGTTCGAGCGGTTGAAGCTGCCCGGTGGCGCGCTCGACGGCATCAAGGAACCGAAGAAAGGTTTCGTGATCCGTGGCGGGCGCGAGATGGAGAACCATTTCGAATGCCTGTGGGATCTGTTCCGGTCGGTGCCCTCGATGGAGATCGACGGGGCCAGCGTGCTGGACGAGTTCTATTGGCTGAACAAGGACGACCCCAACTCCTCGTTGCAGCGCGCCACCGAGAAACAGGGCCAGGACGCGCACACCGACGGCTTGTTCACGCTGAGCAACAAGGCGCAGAAGGACATGATCAAGGTCTTCCTCGCCACGCCGGAGGAGATGGAGAACAAGCGGATCGACGAGGTCTTCGGCGAGGACTTCTTGCAGAGCAACTTCTGGATGTATTGGCGGACGATGTTCGCGTTCGAGGAGTGGCACAGCGCACTGGAGATGAAGTTGTATCTGCACCGCTTCATCCATCACATCGGCGGGCTGCCGGATTTCTCGGCGTTGAAGTTCACCAAGTACAACCAGTACGAGTCGCTGGTGCTGCCGTTGTATCGGTGGCTGCTCGATCAGGGCGTGAGTTTCCGGTTCGATACCGAGATCACCGATATCGACTTCGATCTGACCGGCGACCGTAAGCAGGCCACGAAGCTGCACTGGGTGGCCGACGGGAGCGAGGGCAGTGTCGAGCTGGGTGAGCATGATCTGGTTTTCACCACGATCGGCTCGCTCACCGAGAATTCCGACGACGGCGATCACCACACCCCGGCGAAGTTGCTCGACGGTCCGGCGCCCGCGTGGGATCTGTGGCGGCGGATCGCGGCCAAGGACCCGTCGTTCGGGCATCCGGACGTGTTCGGTGGCCATATCGAGCAGACCAAATGGGAGTCGGCGACAGTCACCACGCTGGATGAGCGGATCCCGGGCTATATCCAGAAGATCTGTAAGCGTGATCCGTTCAGCGGCAAGGTGGTCACCGGCGGCATCGTCACCGTGCGGGACTCGAGCTGGCTGATGAGCTGGACGGTGAATCGGCAGCCGCATTTCAAGCAGCAGCCCGAGGACCAGATCGTGGTGTGGGTGTATTCGCTGTTCGTGGATGTGCCCGGCGACTATGTCAAGAAGCCGATGAGCGCATGCACCGGCGAGGAGATCACCCAGGAATGGCTGTATCACATGGGTGTCCCCGAGGCCGAAATCGCTGAGCTGGCCGCGAATTCGGCCAAGTGCGTGCCGGTGATGATGCCGTATGTGACGGCGTTCTTCATGCCGCGCCAAGCCGGTGACCGTCCCGATGTGGTGCCGGCCGGATCGGTGAACTTCGCGTTCATCGGCCAGTTCGCCGAAAGCACCCGCGACTGCATCTTCACCACCGAATACTCGGTACGCACCGCGATGGAGGCGACCTATCAGCTGCTCGGCATCGAACGCGGCGTCCCGGAGGTCTTCAACTCGACCTACGACGTGCGCAAGCTGCTGGCCGCGACAAGCCGACTACGCGACGGGGACGAACTCCATATCCCCGGGCCCGACCTGGTGCGAAAGAAGCTGATGAGCAAGCTGGATTCGACCGAGATCGGCGTCATGCTCGAGGAGTACGGGTTGGTGGGAGACAAGAAGTAGCACTGTCGAGCAGGCTCGGTCCCGTTGGGGCCGAGCCTGTTTCGTTGTGGAGCGAGCGGCCTCGCACGCTAGGGTCAACACGTAGTGCCACGCATCGCAGGAGGAATTCAGGCATGAATATTGTCCCGCCGTCGACCGCCACGGAGTGGCACGGATTCCTGCGGAGCTACAGCTCCGAGTTTCCGGACTCGGCGTTCATGCGCGACATGACCGAGGATGGCCGCGCGGACCAATTCCTCAGTGCGGCCCAGCGCAGCGCCGGGTGGCTCGGCTACGAACCGGCGAGTGAGGACGAGATCCTGGCGGCCGAGCAGCGGCTCGGCGTACGACTCCCGCCGACCTACCGGAACTTCCTGCTGACCAGTAACGGCTGGAATACGATCTCCTACGCCGTCGATCTGCTCACGGCGGACGAGATCGGCTGGTTTCCCGCCCTGGAATCCGAACTGATGGCGGCGTGGTCCGGGTCGAGCTTCGACGAGCTCTTCCCCATGCTCGAGCGGTGCCTGCTGGTGTCGAACGACGACGGCGGCAGCGGTCAGTATCTGCTGTTGCACGCCGCCGACGTCGCAGCCAACGGAGAATGGACCGCCTACGAGTGGTGGCCGGGCGACGGAGACGATCCCGAGCGGTACGACAACTTCGCCGTACTGATCGCAGGCCTGTGGAAAAGTGCCGTCGAGTCCGACCAGTAGGTCAGCTTGCGCGTAATCGGAACCCGTTCTGTCGGGACGCGGCAGACCACTTGCCGATGATCGGCGATGCCTGCCCGTACTTCAGCGACCCCGTCCGCAACTCAGGTGTGGTCGCTGAATTGCTGGGTGCCGGTGACGCGCAGGAGTTCCAGGGCGGAGGCGGCGGGGGTGTCGGGGGCGGCGGAGTAGAAGACGACGGTTTGGTCGGCGTCGGGGACGAGCAGGGTGTCGCATTCGAGCACGAGTGTGCCGAGTTCGGGGTGGGTGATGGTTTTGGTGGCGCTGCGCCATTGGGCGGAGGGGCGTTCGCGCCAGAGTTGGTCGAAATCGGTGCTGTGCGAACGGAGTTCGGTGATGAGTCGATCCAGGTCGGGGTCGGTGGGGTAGCGGGCTTTGGCGCTGCGCAGGGTGCCGACACCGTAGGAGGCGATCATCCGGAACTCCTCGGAAGTGAACCGCACCCGGCCCGGTTCAGCACCGAGGAAGCATTCGCGGATCATGTTGCGCTGGGCGGGCGGCAAGGCGGAGAAGTCGCCGAGTAGTGCGGCGGCCATCGGGTTCCAGGCCAGCACATCACCTTTCGCCGACATCACCAGGGTCGGCAGATCCACCATCCGGTCCAGCAGCCGCAACACGCTGGGGCGCACGACCTGTGCGATCCGTCCGGCCTGTGGAGGTGCGGATCCGGCGAGTTGGAACAGCAGGTCGCGGTCGTCGTCGTTCAACCGCAGCGCCCGCGACAGTGCGGCGAGCACGGAGGTCGAGGGCCGCGGACCGCGCCCCTGTTCCAGCCGCACCACATAGTCGACGCTGAGACCGGCCAGCTGAGCGACTTCCTCGCGACGCAGCCCGGGCACCTGACGGCGCGGGCCCGCGGGCAGTCCGACGTCGCGCGGCTGTATTCGAGTGCGCGCCTGACGCAGCAGCGCCGCGAGTTCGGGACGGTCCATCCTTCGATCATCCCGCAGCCGGACCGGTCCGGGGTGGTACCGCCGATCCCAGGACAAGGCAGTCCTGCCCAGGGGTGGCGTGCGCGCCGAAGCTGACACCATGACGACAACGACAACGGCTCTGGTGACCGGAGCCAACAAGGGACTGGGCTACGAGACGGTCCGCAGGCTCGGCGAGCTCGGCTGGCAGATCTTCCTCGGCGCCCGCGACGCTGATCGTGGCAAGCGGGCGGCGGTCGAACTGGCCGAACAGGGGTTGAACATCGAATTCGTGCATCTCGATGTCACCTCGACCGATTCGATCGCGGCGGCCGTCGAGGCGGTGGGTGCGCGGATCACGGCTTTGGATGTGCTGATCAACAACGCGGGCATCCCCGGCGCGTTCATCCCGCCGCAAGAAACACAGGCCGCGGACTTCCGTGCCGTGTTCGAGACCAACGTGTTCGCACCGGTCCAGGTGACCCACGCGTTCCTGCCGCTGCTGCGCGCCGCGACCCAGCCGCGCATCGTGATGGTGTCGAGCGGGATGGGTTCGCTGACCATCACCTCGGATCCGGACCGTCTCGAATCCAGCCTGCTGAATCTGCCCTACACCTCGTCCAAGTCGGCGCTGAACATGATCACCTCGCAGTACGCGCGCGAACTGCCGGGCATTCAGGTCAACGCCGCCGACCCCGGTTACACCGCAACCGATTTCAACGCCCACGCCGGATACCAATCCCTCACCGAAGGCACCGACGCCATCGTCCGCCTCGCCACCCTCGGACCGGACGGACCGACCGGCGGCTACTTCGATCGGCAGGGCCCGCTCCCGTGGTGAGCTGAGCACAGAACCGCGGCAAGGGCGCTGGATCATCGATTGACTGTCAGTTTGCCCGAACCATCTACCTGGGCTGATCGAGACTGCCACGATGACATCGACGCACTTCTGGTACCCACACATCTGACATCAGGTCGGAAGCTGGAGGTTCGCCGAGGATCGGGAAGGAGTCAGGCGCATGGATACGACGCCAGCACGCTCGCTCGGATTCGGTTCCGGCAAGACAGCACGTCTGTGGGTCGCGGTTCTGCTCACGGCTCTGACGATCCTCGGCGGCGCTGTTTCGCAGGCCACGTCGAACGCTCAGTCTGTCGTCGGTGAGCAGGTGTGCTCGTCCGGCGAGACCAAACAAGAAGGCTGCAACACCTGCAGGTGCGTCGACGGAAAATGGGCCTGCACGCACAAGGTCTGTCCCACGGGCTGACATCAGCGCTGCTGCGGTGTCCACCTGGGGGGGGCACGAAGCCGTGTCAGCGCTTCAGAGGCCAACAACCGGGCAGGCCTGCCGCGCAGGAGTGTGTCGCCGAAAGCGTCTCGACGACCAGCTGGTCCGACAAAGTCCGCCACCGCGACGGCCATACCGGCAGGCTCGTCGTTCATCCGCACGCACGGCGCCGCGAAGGTCGGCGAGGGTCCGGTCCACCGCCTCGACGGTGAGGTAGTTGGTGCCCAAATATGATGCGGCACAGCTCGAGACAGGTGCTTGCTACTACCGGCCGCAGGACGGCAATGGAACCACTGAACGTCGTGCCGAATCACATCAGCCGAAGCGACTGGTTCGTTTCATGATCGACGGGACATGGTGGCGGATTTGTACGAGAAGGGCCGCCATCATGTCCCGGTGATCATGGGTCAGCGGGCGCCGCCGTTGACGTAGAGGGTTTGGCCGCTGACGTAGGAGGATTCGTCGCTGGCGAGGAAGGCGATGACGGCGGCGACTTCCTCGGGTTGGCCGACGCGGCCCAGCGGGGTGCGTTCGGCGACGGACTGTTGCAGTTGTTCGGGGGCCAGGCCGACGCGTTCGGCGGTGGCGTCGGTCATCGCGGTGGCGATGTAGCCGGGGGCGACCGCGTTGACGGTGATGTTGTATTGGCCGAGTTCGATGGCGAGGGTTGCGGTGAAGCCCTGGATGCCTGCCTTGGCGGCGGCGTAGTTGGCTTGGCCGCGGTTGCCGAGGGCCGAGCGGCTCGACAGCGAGACGATCTTTCCGTAGCGCTGGGCGACCATATATTTCTGCGCGGCCTGCGAACAGTGGAAGACGCCGGTCAGGTTGACCGACAGCACGGCGTTCCAGTCGTCCTCGGAGAGCCGGAAGAACAGGTCGTCTCGGGTGATGCCGGCGTTGTTCACCAGGATCTGCGGGTCACCGAGGTCGGTGGCGATCTGGTCGAAGACCGACTGCACCGAGTCGCGGTCGGTGACATCACAGACGTAGCCGGTCGCTGTGCCGCCCGCTCGGCTGATCTGTTCGAGGGTGGCCTCGGGGGTGTTGCGGTCGAGCACGGCGACGCTGGCCCCCTCGATCGCGAGCCGCAGCGCGGTGGCCGCGCCGATACCCTGCGCCGCACCCGTCACCACGGCGACCTTGTCGGTGAAACGGTCCATGGATTCGTTCTCCTCTCCGAACGCGCTGCGGGCGCGGCCGACTCGTCTGCAGGCTAGCGACCGGGAAACTAGCGGTGCAAGTTTCCGGCGTTATCACTGAAAGTAGTTCGACCGAGGGCGGATTCGTGAGCAGACGGGGCAAGAAGGGACCACGTCAGGTACCGGTCCATGCCGTGGACTCGGGTCCGCACTGGTGGCGTTGAACCACCCCGGGACGCAGGCGACTTGTGGTCAGGCCGACCGGCGGCTGATCTCGGCGTTGCTGCGCGCCACACCGGTCCGGCAAGCTCGACTCAACCCGCGTCGGCGACCGGTCCGAGCTCGTCGGCGAGCCACTGCGGGAACTCGGTGAGGTCGTTGAGGATGACGTCCGCGCCCGCGGCCCGCAGTTCCTCGGCGTCACACGGTCCGGTCGTGACACCGACCGCGAGCACACCCGCGGTCTGCGCGCCATGCATGTCACCGACATGATCACCGACGTAAATGCTCGCCCGCTCCTCCTGCAAGACGGTGGCTTTATCCGCGGACCACAGGTCACCGGCGAGATGGTCTATCCGCCAACCGAGTTCGTCGATGTGCAACTGCGCGAGCGGCCCGTGTTTGCCGGTGACAACGAGCACCCGCCCGCCCCGTTCCTCGACCGCGGCCAGCGCCGCATTCGCGCCCGGCATCGCGGGAATGCTCGACACGATGCTCGGATACAGCTCGCGATACCGCGTGACCAGCGCCGGAACGAGCTCCTCGGGCGCACCCGCTTCGACAAGCAAGGTAGCCAGCGGCGGGCCGAGCCGATCGGCGAAATCGGCGCCACGCAGCGGCACATCGAACTCCGCACCGAGCAGGTCGATGGCTCGACTGACACCCGGTCGCGAGTCGATCAGCGTCATATCCAGGTCGAAGCCCACCGTCCACGTCACCGCTCGACCCTATCGGCCGGGTCGACTCGAGCCGCGATCCCCTCTGACTGGGGATTTCTTGGACCCGTCGGCTGCGGTTCAGCGCCCTGGGAATCCGGCGATGCGATCGGATCGCCTCCGAACCCAGTTCCCCATGATCTGGGTCGCGCCGCTCGGATCGGCTCGGCGGAGACAAGAGGATCAACGCCCTCCACACTCGGTATTCGCGCCCAGATGCGATGCGGATCCAGAGAAATAGCGGCTGCCGCCACGATGGCGACCGGCTTCGTCGAATCCGGCGCCTCGGGGCCGGGAGGGGTGTAAATGACTGGCGGGCAGGGGACTTCATCGTGGGCGAAGATCGCCGGGGTGGCCTAGGGTCGGGGAAGGATCGCAGCGACCGGAGGGGCAGTCATGGGGCATGTCGAGCACAGTGCGACGTGTGCGGCGCCGGTGGACTTCGCGTTCACCTATGTCGCCGATTATCGGAACGTGCCGGAATGGATGTTCGGGATTCGGCATTTCACACCGGCGGGGGAGCAGACCTCGGGAGTCGGTGCGGTGTTCGATACCGCCCTGCATCTCGGGCCGACCACGCTGCACCTGCGCGCGGACACCACCGAATGGGTGGACGGCGCCCGCGTGACGATGCGTGCGATCAAAGGCATCGAGGGCACGGTCCGCTGGGACTTCGCCTCGCTCGGCGAGGAAGTCACGAAGGTCAGCGCCACCGCCGACTACCGAGTCCCCGGCGGTCTGGCCGGACGGGCACTCGATCGCATAATCCAGGCGTTCATCGGTCCGGCGATCCGGCACACCGAAAAGCACCTGCGCGAGAAGATCGAAACCAGTTATCAAGAGTCGCTACCCAAGGACAGCTGAGATCCGCGTCGGGCTGATTCACGTGGAACCGCTGGTGCAGTGGATGAATTATGAAGTGCGTCAACGTTGTTCACGCCAACTCCGCGCATCGGATGCAGGTCTGCATCGAACGCAAGACATAGTCGAATGCGGCATCGACGGCGGGTTTGCCCGGCAGGTGCAGCCGAGCATGTCCCGTGATCAACGAGAACGGCGACGCGTGCAATGTAGCGCCGCATGCCATGTGGTCAGCCTCCGGGTGATTTGCTCGAATCCGGTTGAGCATCGACAGCGTATTGTTTCGCGGTCGGTCGACATCGCCGATCTGCCGCTGCCGGGGTGGCCGGAAGTGCTCGATTACGACTACCAGCCGTGGAACCGAGACCACATTGTCCTCGACACGGCCGGGGAAAGCCCCGACGAGTCCCTGCACCGACTGCTCCGGAGCCCCGAGTTCAGTTCACTGGGATCCGAGTCCAGATAAGGCTGCGTCGCGGGGGCAGCGCATCGTCGATCGGTGCCGGAACGAGCGTCCCCACACGGTCTCATCACGTTTGCGTAAGCCCACTGTCGGACCGAGGATTGTCGTGAGGACAGCGGTGATCGGTGACCGTAAAGTTCGGCCCATGGCGTTCCAACTCGAGCTGCGGCCGACTCCACCGCTGCAGTTGACGCCGGAATGCCTGGTGCACACCGGAATCGCGCGACTGTTCGTGACCGGCATGCTTGTCCAGGGCTCCGGCGCTCCACCCGAACAGTTCGGGTTCTTCATCCCCACCGCAACACCGCTACCCGCCGCCGCGGCCGAGCCACAACTGTTGGCCGAGGCCTATCTGATGACGGGTATCGCGACGTCGATCTCGGGCAACTTCCCTTTCGGCGTCGAACACGTCCAAGCCACGTACCTGCCCGACCCGCGCGGCGGCACGGACCGCTGGCTCTACCTCAGCGGAGCCGCCCACATCGGCCGCGAGATCCGCATCGGCTATCGGGTGACCGTCGTGACGGGATGACGAAGCGCCGCCCAGATCGATGGAGTGGGTGCGGATCGGTGGCGGCGACAATCCGCTTGGTGAAGATCGCACCGCTCGTGGATGATTCGTGCGTCTCATGACGACAGGAAGAGAGACAGACGCCGTGCGAACCATGTACGTCATCGCCCATCCGGAGTCGACCCACCACATCGACGGACTGGTCGGCGGCTGGTACGACGCACCACTCACCGCAACCGGGTTACGCGCCGCGGCCGCGATCGCCGAATCACTGCGAGCCACGATCCCCGCGCACGCCGAGGTGGAGTTGTACTCATCGGATCTGCAACGCGCCGCCCAAGCCGCAGACATCATCGGCGAACTGCTGCACGTGCCGGCGGTCCTCGAACCCCGACTACGTGAGAAGTCCTATGGCGAGGCGGAAGGAAAGCCGCAGGAATGGCTGCGGGAACGGTTCATCACCCCGCCTGCTGTCGGCGAACGGATGGGACACCACGACGGCATACCGGGCTCGGAGACCATGGGTGCGTTCGGCGAACGGGTCTACGCGGCGATGGACACGATCCTGGCCAGCGATTGCGCACACCAGATCGTCGTAACGCACGGCGGCGCCCTCACCTTCGCCGTGGCGTCATGGACCAAGCTGCCGATCGAAGCACTCGCCTACGCCCGCTTCCACGGTGCCTCCGGAAGCATCACCGAACTACGCGAGGACGACTACTTCCGCAACCGCCAGGTCGTCCGGCTCGGCGACACCAGCCACCTCACGGCAGGGATCGATGCTCTGAGATGAACCGGATTTGCCGGCGACGGCGATCCGCACGGTTGCCCACTACTAGGTGGCCCTCATACCGGATTTCACGCTGCACGACAATGAAAGCGCAAGCAGCGCTGCTGAACTCATGCGCGCCGCAAGCCCTGCCGCGGCGTGATTACGACTGGCCGGGAGCTGATGGGCCACAGTTCTCGCTACTCGCGGTGACCTGACGGGCGCTGCGAGGCGACTCGTTTTGAGCTGACGGCGCTGCGAGGCGACTCGTTTGGGGTGCGGCGTACGCAGCGAGTCGCACCGCACCCCGTTCACGCCGAGCCGCTACGAATTGACCTGCTGATCCTGCTGCGCCGACCCCTCGTCGGCACGCTGCGCCGCAGGCTGCTCCTTTTTAGATGCCGCCTTGGCTGCCATGTCCTTGAAGGCGTCGGTGTTGAGCAGCCCGAACGTGCCGAGCAACGTACTGAGATCCATCGCACCGTTGCCCTTGGCGCCGCTGCCCTTGGAGGCGAGATCGCCCATCGACTGCAGTTTGGCCGTCAGTTCCGACACGGTCTCTTTCGACAGTCCCGCTTCGGCTGCCTTTTCCTGCAGCACCGACGCCAACTGCTGCATGGTCGGCGTCGACATGATCGACCCCACCTGACGTTGAATGGCCTCGTTGAGTTCGTTGATCGCCGATTCCGATAGGTCCGGCATAGCGTTCCTCCTCGGTGCCGAGCGGCTCGACGCGGCGCGCCGTGGGCTATCCGCCCAGCTGTAGCAATGCTGCCGCACCGCACCCGGACAAATCAGCAAACAGCCAGATAACATCACTGACCAGCGGCGGCGCGAATCCAATCGAGCAATCCGACCCCGATCGGCGGACCTGTGAGCGACCACCCCGCATCCCCCGCGGGACGTTCACGCGCGCTGCATACGCTCCTTCGCGGCGGCGTCGACCACCGTGTCGGCAGGCGCGCGACTAACGGTCACCCAGGTGTTGTTGACCGCGGCCGCACCCGAGAACGTATCCGTGAGCGACGGGTCATGCAGCAGATTCACATTGGCACCGGGCAACGCAGCGGCAACCGACCAGCCGACACCGGGCTCACGATGCCCCCACCCGTGCGGGATCGCGATGGTGCCCGCGCGGATATCGTCGCTGACCTCGAGCGGCACCACGATCGAGCCCGTCGGTGAGGTCACCGCGACCGGTTCGCCGTGGGTCAGCCCGCGCGCGGCGGCGTCGGCGGAATGCATGAGCGCGGTGCAGCGGTCACGCCCCTTCACCATCGCGGGGACGTTGTGCAGCCAGGAGTTGTTGCTGCGCAAGTGACGACGACCGATCAGCTTGAGGTCATAACCGTCCGCCGGTGTGGTGATCGCACTACCCGCACGCGCGTCATCGAGCACAGTGCGCGCGGCGGTCAGGAAGTCCGCGGGCGCCACATGCACCTTGTGGTCCTTCGTCCCGATCAGCGCCCGCAACCGCGGCTGCAACGGACCCAGATCGATCCCACCGGCCGCCGCACGCGCCTTCGCGACCGTGAGCCCTTTACGTCCATGCCGCAGCACCCCGTACGGACCGGCCGCCACCCCGGCCGTCGCCAACCGCACCGGACTGAACTGCTCGAACAGACCATTGAGCGCTCGCGCCGTGAACCGCCGCACCGGCAGCGGCACCAACTCGGTGACCAGCCGCGCCATGATCTGCCAATCCTCGAGCCCATCGACGGGCGGCTCGAACACCCGCGCGTCATAACGCAGGTTGTTGCGCACACTGAACAGCGGGAACAACAGGTTGACGTCCTCGCGTTCCAGCGGCGAGATCGGCGGCAGAATGATGTCGGCGTGCCGGGTCGTCTCGGTGATGTACATGTCCACGGCCACATAGAAATCCAGCGAATCCAACGCCGCGCCGAGGCGACCGCGCTGCGGGGTGGACAGCACCGGATTGCCCGCGTAGGTGATCATCGCCCGGATCTGCCCATCGCCCTCGTTCAGGATCTCATCGGCCAATACCGCGACCGGCAGCTCGGTACGGAACGACTTGTAGGTGCCGGAACGATCCGTCCACGCCCCGTAACCCATCGGCAGATACTTCGCGAACCGGGCCGCGTCGATCGGCGGCGTCGCGAACATCTGCCCACCGGCCCGATCCAGGTTCCCGGTCACCGCGTTGATCGCGTTCACCAGCCAGTGCGTCAGCGTGCCCGTCACCTGCTGACACACCCCGATCCGCGCGTACAGCACCGCCGACGACGCCGCCGCGTGGTCGCGGGCAAGCTGCCGAATGATGTCGGCCTCGACCCCGGCGTGCGGTGCCATCTGCTCTGGTGTCGCCTCGGCCACCAGCTCGCGCAACCGCTCCCAGCCGGTGCACTGCGCCCGAATCACCGCTTCGTCACACAGGTTTTCGGCCACCAGCACCTGCAGCATCGCCAGCAGCAGATACACATCCCCGCCCGGGCTCACCGCCACATGCTGATCGGCCAGCCGCGCCGTCTCGGTCCGCCGCGGATCGATGACCACCACCCGCCCGCCCCGGCCCCGCACATCCTTGATGCGCTGCTTGGCATTGGGCATCGTGGTGATCGACCCGTTCGACACCGCCGGATTCGCGCCGAGGATCACCAGCCGGTCGGTGCGATCGATATCGACGACCGGCATCAGCACATTCGACCCGAACATCCGCCACGCCACGAACTCCTGCGGAAACTGATCGATCGACGACGCCGAAAAGAAATTCCGCGTCAGCAACACCGCACGCAGCAGCGCCCCGTAGATCACCGACGAACTGTGCGCCGCCGGATTGCCCAGATACATCCCGATCGCACTCGGCCCGTACGTACTGCGCACTGCCCGTAACCGTTGCCCGATCTCCCGGAACGCCTCGTCCCACCCGATCGGCTCGAAACCGTCACCCACCCGCCGCATCGGCGTGCGCAACCGGTCCGGATCATGATGCAGCCCACCCATCGCCGTGGCCTTCGGGCAGATGTAGCCCTGCGACAGCACGTCGTCCGGATTCCCCTCGATCCGCGTCACCTGCTCGCCCTCGACGGTGACCAGGATTCCGCAATGCGCCTCACACAACGTGCACTGCCGGGCAATAGTGGTAGCACTCATCGGTTTTCACCTTCTGCCGGTTGCTTGCCACAGGCTACCAAGCAAACCGTAGGTACCACTATGATCGGCGGGGCACTACCGGCCCAGCGCCGCCAACACGCTGCGCGCCTGGTGGTCGGCACCGAGTTGGTTGGGATGGAACGGAACCGCCGGGCCGGGTGGGTTGCTCGACCAAGGGATCAGGCCCTCAACCCAGCGGGTGCCGGGCGGCTGGCAGCCATCATGGCCGGCGCTGCTGGTGTAGGTGTCGACGAGTTCTACACCGGTTGCGTCTGCCACGCGGGCGAGCATCGCGTTCAACTCGATCAGTTTGCGGCCCAGCCAATCCGCGTCGGCATCCGAGATCGGGACTGCCGGGAAGCAACCGCGGCCGGTGCTGACTCCTTCGAAGTAGTCCAACAGCAGGATCCGCGCGTGCGGTGCGCGGTCGCGAACCCCGTCGATCGATGCGGTCACCTTCGGTTCGGCGGCGAGGATGTTCAGCGACATCTGATCCACGCCACCGACCACCAGGGTGTCCAGACACGGCGAGGCCGCGGCGTCGGCGGTCAGGCACTGCTGCACGGTCGCCGCCAATCCCGCGTCGTTGCCGCCGATTTCGAGGGTCACCAGATCCGTGGACGCGCTCAGTCGATCGAACTGCGGGGGATTGACCCCCAACGGAGTGTGCTGCGGCGCGGTCAAATCCGGGGACGACGCCCCACCGCACGTCGCGTCCCGGAACACCGGGACCGCCAGCGCGGCGGCCACCTGCTTGGCATAGCTGCCCTGACTCTGCGCGCACCCCAACGGCACGAAGTCGTCGGTCGCCTGGATCACCGACGCGTCCGCGGCCCACGAATCACCCAGCGCCACATACTCACCGAACCCGGGATCCGCCGACGCCACCGGAGCACCACCCAGCAGCACACCCACTGCCACACATGCGATCACAGCCCGCGACGTCTTCACCCGTGCCTCCACACCACCCAGCTGGACGGACGCCCAGTGCTGGTGAACCTAACATCCACCCGTCAGTCGCGCGCAGCAATACTCGAGTCACCCCAGCGCTATACGATGCGCCCATGCCACACCGCCGCTCCTGCCTCGTGGCCCTGTGCGGAGCACTTCTCATCGCAGTCAGCACCACCGGCTGCATCGGCGCGGTCGACCGCGCCGACTTCGAAAAGGTCGTCCAAGCCCGCGGCGGCGGACTCGTCTCGGCCTTGCCGAGCGCCGCGATCGACAGCCTCCGGCAACGCCTCGGCGTATCCGACCTGCGGGCCAGCGTCATCATGCTCACCGCACCCCGGACCACCCGCTGGGGAATGCTCGAGCAACCAGCACAGGTCACCCGCTTCAGCAACGAGAACCCCGGCCTCTTCACTCAGGACTCCGCGATACACCTGCGCATCCAGGTGCCCACCCACCCAGAACAACAAGACGACTACACCTACGCGAACCGCACCCTGCACGGCCCCACACCGGTCCACGTGTCGGCCGCCGACGACCCCGACGCCGAAATGTTCGACGTTGGAGAGGTTTCCGGCCTGCTGCGGCTCGAGGAAATCCTCGACACCGCGCTCGCTCGAACCGCCGTGGCGGACGGCTACGTCTCGGTGGTGATCATCAACCGCATCGACGACGAGGTGCGCATCACCGTCGACGTCACCTCACCGCGCACCACGATGGTCGCCGAATTCGACCGTGCCGGAACGTTTCTGCGAATGGGCCAACTATGAGCGAGGAGTATCGGGCCGACCGGATCGCGGACCACGCCTCGGATCGAGTCGAGGGCCATCCGCCGCGTCGGTTCCGGAAGATCGTGGCAATGCTGGCCGTGATTCTGTTCAGTACCGCGATCCTTGGAACCGTGCTGCCCGTCGCCATCTGGCCCGGTGAAGCGAAACTGACCGCGCCCTTGTTCTGCGAGGCGCCCTACACCGAGCCGATCGTCGTCTCCGACACCTTCAGTGACTCCGAGGGGCAAAGCACCAATTACTCGATGTACTGCGTCGGTGACCGCGGTCAGTACACCGAGGTGGGATTCCTGCGGCCGTGGCTCGCGTTGTGGGCGCTGCACAGCGCTATCGTGATCGCCTTGGTGATCGTGGTGGGCCTGTGGGGGCGATGGCGGCATACACACGCCGCCGAACCGGAGCGACTTACAGAATCTACGGAACTCTAGGTCAACTACCCCCTCCATATATCGTCACTGTGACGTTTTATGGATGAGTTCCTGCCTGCGATTGAACCAGCGGGGGAGTCGGTCACCGCCGCACAGGGTATGCAGGCACAAGATCAACAGGACGCAGCGGGTGACACTCGCGGATCAGCCATGTCCCGGTGATCTTCCGGCAGGATCCTCACGCGGCGACGACCGCGACCGGTTCGACCGCCGGCTTGTCCTGGAAGCCGGGCAGGTGACGATTCACCAGAGGAATCAACAGCTGAATCAACGGACCTATACCGAACGCGTAGACCAGCGTCCCGATCCCGACACTGCCACCGAGCACCCAGCCGATCACCAACACCGTCACCTCGATCGACGTCCGCACCACCCACACCGACAACCCGGTCCGGCGAACCAGTCCAGTCATCAACCCATCACGCGGACCAGGACCCATCCCGGCACCGATGTACAGCACCGTAGCGATCGCATTGAGCACCACCGCCGCACCCATCGCACCCACCCGCGCCGGAATCATCTCCCACGCGGGCAACAACCACAGCCCGACATCCACCGACACCGCGATCACCACCACATTGCTCACGGTCCCCACACCGGGCCGCTGCCGCAACGGAATCCACGCCAACAGCACGGCGATCCCGGTCAATGCCGTCACCGCACCGAAGCTGGTCGGCACATGCCCCGCCACACCCTGATGGAACACATCCCACGGATCCAGCCCGAGCCCCGCACGCACCATCACGGCCATCGAGAACCCGTACAGCCACAACCCGACATACAACGCCACCAGGCGACGAATCAGCACCCGCTCAGCATGACGAGGACTGGCATCCGAAAACAGAGCCAGTCACTAACGTCTGGCCTCGCAGCTGGTCCCACAGGTGGACCGAAACCGCCACAAAACCTACCCACTGCGGCGTACCCAAGACCATACCTGCGACCGATGCGGCCCGAACACACTGGAAGACAACGCAAGCCCGACGACGACGTCAGGATCACCATGGGCATCTTCCGTAAAAACACCACCAAGGCCGACGAACAACCCACCGACACCACCGACCTGAACGCCACGGATGCCAAGAAGGACCGCAAGCGCCGCCGCCTCCTCGGCGGTTACTACGGCGGCAACGCCGGAACCTAGCCTGGAACATCTGACCCACAACAGATTTCAAGGTCCACTGCCCTACCTTCAAAACGTCACAGTGACGTTTTGAAGGTAGGGCAGTGGACCTAGAGGAGAAGCCCCAAAACCCCAATCCAGAACCGTCCCAATACTTTCCGCCCAAATCAGCGACAAACCGGAATATTTACACCAGCAGTAAATCCAGCCAAGGGGAGATCAACAACAATCCAGCCCACACAACACCGACATTCACGGGCCATACCGGGGAGCACTGAGGGGCACCAGAACGAAGGCACACGAAACACCGCACACACCAACAACATCCAACGGCGCACCCCCGATTATCCACGCCAGTTTCTACGCCGATAATCAACACTATGTAAAGTAAACGACTTGTCGGTGGGTTCTGGCACACTCCCCGCATGACCGAGTCCTCGCCTCCAACCGATCTGGTGCGTTGTTCGCCGACGAACGGCTGCGGCGAGCTGAAGCCGATTACCCTGATGGCGCAACTAGGTCCACGCGCTCCACTCTGCGGAGCGTGTTATCAACGAGCCCGCCGTGCACGCCAAGGACCTGCCGTCGCCAGACGCGCAAACCTCTGGGCCAAGTACCGTATCCGGCCAGAACAATACGATGCCATGCGTACGGAACAGAATTACCGCTGCGGCATCCACGAAGGTGACATCGACCTCTCGGGCGTCGGCGGCCGCCCGCGAAAAGATGGTCGACAACTCGACAAGGTCCCACTCGCCGTCGACCACGATCACTGCTCCGGCGCTGTTCGTGGGCTCCTGTGCCCGCGGTGCAATGCTGGGCTCGGCGCGTTCGGTGACGACCCACCTCGAATGCTCGCAGCCATCGCCTACCTGGACCGGTTCGCGAGGCGCAACGAGTTGGTTGTCGACACGCATCAGGTCTGACCGTCCGAACCTTCTTGCGAGGGTTGACGCGCCTGCTCGGGCGGCGGAACCTCATTGGTGTAGGCGTCTCGGCCAGGGCCTACCAGCAAAAGTCTGAGCGGGCTTCGTCGTAATGCCCCTCATGAAAGATGCCAATGGGTGCTGTCTTTCGCGGTGGAAGGCTTAGAACCCTGCTCGGCTGTCACTCAGCACAGCAAGGGAACCCACATGTCTGTCATATCCGGAGCTATTCGGCCGTTCACGTTCGAGACTCCCGAGACCGAACTCCAGGCGTTGCGTGAGCGGGTCGCGGCCACGCGGTGGCCGGAGAAGGAGACTGTCGCCGATCAGTCGCAAGGTACTCCCCTTGCGACCAGTCAGGAGCTGGCCCGGTACTGGGGGTCGGAGTACGACTGGCGCAAGTGTGAGGCGAAGTTGAATGCGCTGCCGCAGTTCATCACCGAGATCGATGGCTTGGACATTCATTTCATCCATGTACGGTCCCGGCATGATGATGCGCTCCCCCTGATCGTCACCCACGGGTGGCCCGGTTCGATCATCGAGCAGCTGAAGATCATCGGACCGCTGACCGATCCCACCGCACACGGCGGCTCCGCAGTGGACGCATTCCATCTGGTGATTCCATCGATCCCCGGTTACGGGTTCTCGGGTAAGCCGACGACAACCGGATGGGGCCCGGAGCGGATCGGTCGGGCCTGGGTGGAGTTGATGAAGCGCCTCGGATACGCGCAGTTCGTGGCGCAGGGTGGCGACTGGGGTGCGATCATCACGGATCTGATGGCTGTCGCGGCGCCGCCGGAGCTGATCGGTATCCACACGAACATGCCCGCCGCGGTGCCACCCGAGATCGATCGGGCGCTCCTGATCGGGAACCCGATCCCCTCGGGCCTCTCCGATGACGAAACGCGGGCATGCGAGCAGCTGGCTTTCTTCTATCAGCACATCGCCTACGCGCAGATCATGGCGTCGCGCCCGCAGACGCTGACCGGGTTGGTGGATTCGCCGGTTGGCTTGGCCTCGTTCATGATCGATCACGACGTGGCCAGTCTGGCGCTCATCGCGCGGGTGTTTGCCGGACAAACCGAGGGGCTGACCCGCGACGATCTCCTCGACAACATCACCCTCTACTGGCTGACGAATACCGCGATCTCCTCGTCTCGCCTCTACGCGGAGAACAAGCTCCCGTTCCTGACCGTCAAGGGCGTCGCCATCCCGGTTGCCGTGAGCGTCTTCCCCGACGAGCTGTACCAGGCTCCGCAGAGTTGGACGCAGGAGGCGTATCCCAAGCTCATCCACTACAACCGGCTCGACAAGGGCGGGCACTTCGCGGCGTGGGAGCAGCCGCAGCTCTTTGTTGACGAGGTTCGCGCGGGCTTCCGGTCGCTGCGCTAACTGATTGTGGTCGGGCGTGCGCACGCTCGACCACAATCCCCCGCGCTCACCGGCTTGTCATACGCACCGGATACCCTCCGACGTCCTATCCCCAGTTGTCGATCCGGACGTCGCGGGGATTCGGTGCGCCCGTTCCGGTTTCGACCAACTCCTTCAAGCTCATCAGGTAGGTCGCCCACTTGGTGCTGCAGTGGTGCATGAACTCGACGGGCTCTCGCCAGCCTTGATGCTTGAACAGGATGACCGTGTAGTCGTCCTCGCGCTTCAGGTCCCAGACGACTTCGGTGCCGATCCATTCGTCGGGTCCACCGACGACCTCCCACAGCACTCGCTTGCCTGGTTGCAGGTCGACGACCTTCATATCGAATCCGCCTGACAGGAACCGGAACTCGATGACTCCCCCGGTGTCCGCGTCACCCTTGGTGTCGTTGGTCCACCAGTCGGCCAGTTTGTCGACCGAGGTCAGTGCCGCGTACACGTCGTCGGCGGACGGCGACTTGACGCCGACCCGGTGCAGGATGTCTACCATTTCGATTTCCCTCTCTACTGCTGTTTGCTGCGTTGGATGGCTTCGGCGATCCGCTTGATGCGCTGGAGCCTGGCGTCCCAGGTGGAACCGACCGCGTTGAGTTGCGCTACGGCACGGGCGAGTTGGGCGTCGTCGACCCGGTAGCGCCGCTCGCGGCCCTCGGGTGACCCGTGCACCAGGCCGACGCGGTCGAGGACGCCGAGGTGTCGTGCGACGGCCTGCCGGGTGACGGGTAGTTGTTCGCTGAGGCTGGTTGCCGTGCCGTCACCGTCGGCCAGGAGCAGGTCGAGCATGCGCCGCCGGGTCGGGTCGCCGATCGCGGACCACAGGTCGTCGTCGACGGCGCTGTTCATCGGCTCGCGACCAGCCGGGCGACGTACTCGCCAAGGCGGGGCAGATAGGCGTCCCAGCCGGAGACGTGGTCGTTGTACTGTTGCTCCAGAACGGCGATCTCCCAGCCCATTTCGCGGAAACCGGTCTCGGTCATCCGGACCGTGGTGCCGTCGCCGGAGGGGGCGAGGTCGAAGGTGACGAACAGCGAGTTGCCGACGGCCGCCGCTTCGTCGGCCGGGTGCGTCCAGCGGAAGGAGAACAGCCGGTGTGGTTCGGCATCGATCACGGTGATCGAGTAGCTGTCGCGGTCGTCCCCGGTGCCGAAGGTGAGCGTGCCGGTCGCGCCGGGCACGGGTTCCAGGTCGGCGTCGTCGGGCCACCATTCCTTCAGATGCGTGGGGCTGCTGATGACTTCGTAGACCACCTCGGGGGCGGCTTCGACGTACATCGTGCGCTCGATTCGTCCGTGTTCCATAGTTACTCCTCCGATGTGCAACAACTTGTTGCACATGACGGTAGCCGACACATACTGGACGCGCAACACTTTGTTGCACATTGCTTCGGTGGTGGCCAACGCAGCTGACCGACCGCAGAACTAGCGGTAGCAGGTAATTCGACGGCTACGGCCGTGATGATCGTTTATTCTCGGGAGGGGGCTCGGGAAGCCATTTTTTGATCGGGTGGGCCACATGGAGATGGACCGGGTGGCGGCGACGCAGACTGCGTTGACGCGACTGGTTGTTGGATTCGACAGCGCATGGGAGGACGCGGACGCACCACCGGACCTGGCGGCGCATCTGCCCGCCGACGGCGGGCTGCGCCGCTCGGCGCTGATCGAGTTGATCAAGGTGGATCTGCAGCACCGCTGGCAGCAGACCCACCACGGCAAACGCCTCGCCGACTATCGGGCCCAGTTCCCCGAACTCGACGCCGCCCCACTGCCGCCGGACCTCATCTACGAGGAGATCACCGCCCGCAGCCGCGGCGGCGACCCCGCGCTCGACCTCAGCGAATACGAGCAGGACTTCGCCGCGCAGATGGCGCAGCTCGCCACCCAGCTCGACACCGACATCATCGCCGCCGAGAACTTCCGCACCACCCTGCTCTCGGACCCGACCGCGATCAACGCGCTCGACACCATCGCACCCGGCGCCACCATCGACGACTTCGATCTGCTGATCGCGCTCGGACAGGGCGCGTTCGCGCGGGTATTCCTCGCCCGGCAGCGATCGATGCAACGGCTTGTGGCGGTGAAGATTTCGCGCGACCGCGGCAGTGAACCGCAGACGCTCGCGCAACTCGATCACGAACACATCGTGCGCGTCTTCGATCAACGGCAGATCGAGGAGCAACACCTCAAGCTGATGTACATGCAGTATGTGCCCGGTGGCACCCTGCTCGGTGTGCTCCGCCTGGTCCGCAGCACACCGGTCGCGCAACGCACCGGGCAGCTGCTGTTGGACGCCGTCGACGCGGCAGTGACCTCCGGTGGTGTGCTGACACCGCAACCGTCCACCACGCGAGCCGATCTGGCGCGACTGAGTTGGCCCGAAGCGGTGGCCTGGCTCGGTAGCCGACTCGCCACCGCGCTGGACTACGCCAACCGGGCCGGCGTCCTGCACCGCGACATCAAACCGGCCAACGTGCTGCTCACGGCCGACGGCCAGCCCAAGCTCGCCGACTTCAATATCAGCTTCAGCACCCACATTCCGGGAGCGAGCCCGGTCGCCTACTTCGGCGGGTCACTGGCGTACATGTCCCCCGAGCAGCTCGAAGCCTGTCATCCCAACATGGCCACCACAGCCGCCGACCTCGATACCCGCAGCGATATCTACGCTCTCGCGGTCGTCCTGTGGGAACTACTCACCGGTCGGCTCCCCTTCACCGACGAACTCGGCATCGGCGAATCCGACACCTCGCTCACCAGAATGATCGAATTGCGCCGCAAGCCGATCGACGAACGCCTCCAAGCCGGCACACCGGCGGACTGCCCGCAGATCCTGCGACACGCCCTGCTCACCTGCCTCTCCCCCGACCGCGACGATCGCTACACCACCGGTTCGGACCTCGCCCAGCACCTCGAACTCACCCTGGACCGGACCGCACGCGATCTCGTCGACCCACCGCGACGCAGCCTCCGCGGCAGGCTGCGGATGCGGCCGATGCCGGTGGTGACGTTGTCCAGCGCGCTCGGGCAGATACTCGGCGGGCTGTACCTCGCGGGACACAACACGAAACTGCTCGACCTCGAACTCGGGGCCGATGGGCAGGCGCAGATGACCAAGCTGGGGTTGATCGCGGCCGCTATCGGCTATCCGGTGGGGATTGCGATCCTGCTGTATTGGTGTCGGCTGGTCTTTTTGGTGCCGCACGGGCTGCGGCAAGGCAAGCAGTACGACGAGCAGACCCTGGCCAAGGCGCGTGCGGACACTCTTGCCTGTAGCGACCGGATTGCGGCTGTCGCGTTCTCCGGGTGGCTGCTTGCGTTGGTGGCGTTCCTGTTCAAGCTGCACGCCATCGCGGACCTCTCCGCGGGGCTGCTGTTCAACCTGATCTCCTCGCACCTGGTCGCGGCCGCGGTGGCCGTGGTGTACACCTACTTCCCGGTGACCTTCTTCGTACTGCGTTGGTACTACCCCGGATTAGTGGCCGCCGGACTCCGCGCACCCGATGAGTCCGCGCAGCTCCGTCGGCTCTCGCGGCGCAGCCGGATCTATCTCGGCATCGCCGCCTCCGTACCGTTGTTCGGTGTCGCCGCCGGTGTGGCGTTCCTCGATCCGGTTCAGCAGCAGACGGTGATCGCGTCGATCGTTGCGCTCTGCGTCTGCGGACTGTTCCTGTTCGTCGGCACCCTGCGGGTCTTCTACACCCTCGAATCCGACCTGCATGCCCTCGACCGGATCGTCAACCCGCACGCGCGGCCGTGACGTTGCGGCCGTTCCGGATTCAGGTACCCGAGTAGGAACTCGACGATCTACCCCGGCGGCTGCGGATGCCCTGGTCGCCGGAGCGGGAGACCGTCGAGGACTGGTCGCAGGGCGTGCCGTTGGCGTACCTGCGGGAGCTGTGCGTGTACCGGCTGGTTCGCTGCCCCTGCTCCCCTATGCGGTCTTTGTTGAGCAGGAACCTTTAGGAGTTGGTGACCGATGAATAGCGTTTATATGCATATATACGCACATCTAGGTACCGCAATGTTTCCTTGTTACTTCAATGTCGGTAGATCCGACGGGTAACTGTGGCGCCTCGCAGATCCTACCCAACGCCCCGACTCAGGCTCTCCTATCAGATACCAACTCGCCCAGCATTATCCACTCGGCCGCTCCCCTACCCCACCAGCATCGCCGTGTGGCACAGCCACTCTCGATCGCCAGGGGTTACCCATCCCCCAATTCGACGGTCGCACAAGATCACTGAACCGGCATTCGCTGAACAATGCTGAGGTGAACTAACCTTCAACCGGTGCTTGGACATTCACATGCGACCAGTGGCGCTTTGGCCTGGTCGGGGGCAGCAGCGGCGCTGCCCGTCGCGATCTTGACCTACCCGACAATCCAAGGTGTATCAGGACATCTCGGCCCCGTCGATCTGCTCCTCGGAACATTTCTGACGGCGGGTGCGGCGCTGTTGCCAGACGCCGACCATCCGGAAGGAACGATCGCGCATGTGCTCGGTCCCGTCTCCTACTACCTCTGCAAGCTGATCTCATGGATCTCGGGCGGGCACCGGCACGCCACCCATTCCTTCGCCTTCGTTGCCGCCGTCTCCTACGGCACATGGGCGGGCGAGCATTGGATCGGGCGATGGTTCACCCTCGGGCTCGTCTTCTTCCTGCTGGCGTTGGCTGTGCGGGCGCTGCACCTGTGCCCGCCGGGCGACGGGATCGAGGCGTGGGGAACCATCGTCGTCCTCGCGGTCGCCGGAACCTTCGCCATGGACCACTGGATCTCCGACAAGCCCGTGTGGCTGCCGTTCTCCGTCGGACTCGGTGCCCTGGTGCACCTGGTCGGCGACTGCCTCACCGACCGCGGCTGCCGGCTCTTCTGGCCGTTCAAGCTCCGCACCAGGGTGCCGATCATCGACCGCACCGGGAACAAGCTCGAAACCTGGATCCTTTCACCGCTGTTCGTGCTCGGCACGCTCGCGGTGCTGTGGTACTCGCTCACGCATCAACCGTAAGAACTCCGCGAGACCGCCGTGCATGCTGAGCGATGCGCGGCGGATCTGTGCGGCGCCCAGTGTCGGGCACGTATCCGCACCACTGTGTTGTGCGGACTACCCACGCGCTCACAGGCGACTTGGACGTGGCGGCCATAACGGCCTCTGCTCCCCTGGCCGTCGAGCCGTGCCGCGAAATTTCCGGCGGGCAACCCCTTCCTTCTATGCGGTCTTTAGTTAGGAGTACCGACTGGCGGGAGATTCCACCTGGACCGGATCACATAGGTAAATGCGCATATCTACGTATCAACATGTTATTTCCCAATTGAAGTGACCGTCGCCCCTGACCAGGAACTCCAGTCCAGTCGTGCATGTCAGATCCGGTTTGGACGCTCGTACCATCGCTCGATCCGTGGCCCGCCTGTTCGATCCTCGACCGCGCTGCCTCTCCCCTGCCCCACCGTTCCCTCGGAAGATCAGGAACTCGGCGTTACCCTGAGTCGTGCCCACCACGACCATGAACCCGCGACGCTGGACACCGCCGCCCGCTCCCCCGCGAGCGCGCCAAAGTCGTAGCACGCCACCACTTCCCGGACTCACTCGATTCGAGCTGCCGGGCACGGGGCCCGAGGATGTGGTGCTCGGCCCCGATGGACGACTGATCACCGGGATCGCCGATGGATCGGTCCTCAGTATCGATCCATCCACTGGTGACGTGCGTCAGCTCGTGAATACCGGTGGGCGGCCGCTCGGCTTGCATGCCGATCCCGACGGCACCGTCTTGATCTGCGATTACGAGCGTGGGTTGCTGCAGTTGAGCCCGGACGGCGCGCTGGAGGTGCTCGTCGACGAGGTCGATGGTGAGCGGCTTCCGTTCGCCAGCAACGTCGTTCGTGACGATGATGGCACCATTTATTTCTCGTCCTCGACGAGCCGCTATTCCCTGGCCGAGTACATGGGCGACATCCTCGAGCATTCCGGGACGGGTCGGCTGTTCCGTCGCGACCCGTCCGGCGAGGTCGAGACTCTGCTCGATGACCTGGCGTTCGCCAACGGGGTGGTGCTTGCTCCCGACCGTTCGTGCGTGGTCGTCGCGGAGACAGGTGGGTACCGGGTTTCGCGCTACTGGCTGACAGGGCCGAAGGCAGGCACGCGCGATCGTCTGATCGAGAACCTGCCCGGGTTTCCGGACAATATGGCCCTCGGCAGTGACGGGCTCGTCTGGATCGCGTTGCCTACGGCACGAAACCCGTTGCTGGACCGGTTACTTCCGCTGCCCGGGATTTTGCGGCGCTTCGTGTGGATGCTGCCGGAGTGGGTGCAGCCGAAGCCGCCGAGGACGATCTGGGTGATGGCGGTCGACTTCGAGGGAAACGTCGTGCACGACTTGCAGACCGAAGGCACGAATCTCGCGATGGTCACCGGCGTCGTGGAGCAGGACGGTGTCTTGTATCTGGGCAATCTCACCGAGTCCGCGGTGGGCGTGACGCGGGTGCCGCAGACCTCCTGACGTGTCGGCACCGATTCGGTGCGCCGATTCCGGGCGGACATGCCTACCGGGAAGAAGGGATCCAACCTCGGCGGAAACAAGCGGCCGCCCGGTGGAGCGGCCGCCCGGTGGAAATAAGCGGTCACTGGCGGGAATCAACGATCAATGGCGGAGATTGCCGCGGCGGGGCTGCCACTAACGGCGACGGGTTTCGTCGGCAGGACGATTTCAGTGCACGCTTGTACACTGAAATAATGACTGAGCAGACGCACCAGCGAAAGGCCGAGGTCCGGGCCCTCGCCCGGTTGGCGGGCGACGAGCTCGGCGGGGCGGTGGGCGGGATCGCGTCCGTGCACCGGGCGATCGCCGGGCGGGTGTTCGCGGCGGTGCGGTTGGGGGTCGGTCCGGCCGCGGTGCCTGTTGAGGTGGTGCATGACGCGATTGCCGACAGTGTGTATCGGATCGTGAGTGGGACGGCTGTCACGGCGGGTCGATTGGCGGCGAAGACCGCGGATCTGCCGGGTGGCGAGGTGCCTTCGCGGACGGTGTTCGGGGCGGGCTTCCTCGGAGCGCTGCAGGGACTGATCGGTGACAGCCTCGAGGACGCGCGTCCCATCCTCGCCGGGCCGATGACGTTGCGGGTGGACGGGGATCCGGTGGCGCCCGAGCAGATCGGGAACTATGTCGCGCAGCCGAGTTCGCGGGTGGTGGTCTTTCTGCACGGGTTGGTGGAGACCGAGCACGCGTGGCGGTTGGGCGGGCGCACGTCGTACGCCGAGGGGATCGAACAGGATCTCGGATACAGCACCTTGCAGATCCGCTACAACAGCGGCCTGCACATCTCGGAGAATGCTCGTCAGTTGAGTGCGTTGCTGGAACGGCTCGTCGCGCACTGGCCGGTCGAGATCGAACAGCTGTCGCTGGTCGGGCATTCGATGGGCGGATTGATCGCCCGTGGTGCGTGTTTCGATGCCAGCGAGTCCGAGTTGGCCTGGGTGCGCAAGGTTCGCCATCTCGTCTGTCTGGGTTCGCCACATCTGGGTGCGCCGCTGGAGCAACTCGTGCACTACGCGTCCGCAGCGCTGGTCCGCGTGCCAGAGACCCGCCCGTTCGGTCGCCTGCTCCGTCGCCGCAGCGCAGGAATCCGCGATCTACGACACGGCTCCCTGGTGGACGAGGACTGGCACGGCGCCGACACAGACGCGTTGACCCGCAGAGCGATCCGCGAGGTCCCCCTCCTCGACGGCGCAGCCCACTACTTCGTCACCGCCAGCATCACCCGCAGCCCCCGCCACCCCCTGGGCCGAATCATCGGCGACGGCCTAGTCCTCACCCCCAGCGCCGCAGGCCGAAACCGAGCCCGCCGCATAGGTTTCGACGACTCCAACGGCCTACACATCCCCGCCGCCAACCACTTCACCCTCCTCAACCACCACGCCGTCTACGAGGGCCTCCTAACCTGGCTGAGCACCGCCCCCGACCCCGCCACCGCCGACCGCGCAGCGAAGTAAACCCGAACGCCGGCCCCAGCGAGGCCCTCTCGCGTTCGCCACCAGGCGCCACCCGATAACCGAGCGCAGGAATCACCCGACCGTCCGACCACTGGGGATCTACGCCGACGGCCAGTAGTGCCGCCCCGGCGAGGTCCCTCTCCCGTTCACCGCCACCAGACGCCACTCGATGACCCATCGCAATCGCCCGACCACTGGCGACGTACGCCGTCAGGCCAGTGACGAGTGGCCCACATCCACGAACCGGCCTTCCTCGTTGCCCAGGTCGCGCATCATTTCCGCGCACGCTCAGTCAGCACCACGCCCCTGTGGCCGCTCTTGACGTACGAAGCATGTTCTTGACGCATGCTGCAACCTAAGTCAAGAACATCCTTCGTACGTCAAGTCGGCGTAGCAGGCTAGACACCGACGGGGGCCTAGCCACCCGCATCGGCAGACCCGTCCGGCGAACGAGTCCAGCCATCGATCGAACCCCGCGGACCAGGCGGCGACGCAACCCCTCGTCCCACAACGGACACATCCGCGAAATTCCGCGCACGCCTAGGCATCACCACGCCCGCCTAGCCGCTCTTGACGTACGAAGCGTGCTCTTGACGCATGCTGCAACCTACGTCAAGAGCATGCTTCGTACGTCAAGTCGGCGTAGCGAGCTTGGCGATGGCGGTCCGGCCCGGCTTGCGCGACAGGCCGGGCCCCGGAGTCGAGGCCCGGCCTGTCGTGAGTAGTCCCGGTGGTTCAGAGGAGGTGTTCGGGGTCGGCGTCGGCTTCTAGGCGGACGTCCGCGGTGAAGAGGGTTTCCACGTCGGGGTCGTCGGTGTGGGCTGCGTAGAGGAGGAGGCAGCCGCGGATGCCGTCGAGGAGGTCTTCGAGGAGGTCGAGGGCGGGGCGGGAGGGGTCGAGGCGGCTGATGCGGAAGCCGGCGAGCATGGCCTCGCGGGTGTCGGCGTCGACCTCGAATTTGCGGGCCTGCTCTTCGATTTCGGCGACACGGCCGACAACGGCCCAGGGCGCGGGGACGCGGCCCTCGTGTACGGCCATGGCTTCGGCGATGAGGTCGACGACTACTTCGGTGGGGCTCTCCCCCGCGTCGAGGCGTTCCAGCACGAGGGTGGGGGTTTCGACCTGGAGTGCTTCGATGTCGTCGGCTTCCACGACGACATCGGTGCAGGGCACGCCGGCCATTTCGCCTGCGACCTCGGCGGCGGCGAGCAGCCAGTGCGCGGCGGCGACGGAGGCGGAGGCGGGGTCGAGTTCGGTGAACAGTTCGATGGAGCCGAGCGGGTCGGCGCGTAAGAGGTCGTCGGCGGCTTGGACCTGGGCCGGGGAGACGTCGGGGCGGGAGAGTTCGACGGCTTGGCGGGCGCGGCCGGACAGGTCGCCGCGTTCGGCGGATTCGATGGCGGCTTGTTCGTTGCTGACTTCGGCGGCGATGGTGTCGCGCAGGGCGAGGTCGTCGATGTCGTAGAGGGTGCGGCCGACGCGGTGCGCGGATTCGACGACGCCGCTGTAGGAGACGACGAGTCCTTCTTCGGAGGGCAGGTTGGGGCTGCGGATGCCGGCCTCGACCTCTTTGAAGTTGCGGCGTTCTTCGGCGCGGCGCCAGGCCTCGCTGTTGGGGATGTCGGGGTCGCCGGCCGCGCTGGCCGGGTGGGTGTAGGTGCGCCAGTGGAACCGCGACAGCGTGGTCAGGTTCGACGCCAGATTTGTTGCCTGATCTTGGGTTACCGTCCGAGGCATGGTGGCAACCGTTTGGGCGAGGTCACCGCGTCCGGTCGCCCAGATGGCGATCAGCACGTTGTGGTCGGCGTCGAATGCGTATCGGGTCACTCGGCAAGTCTGCTCTATTCGGGCGCGATCCGCGCGGTCGATCCGATCCATTGGCCGTACTACGCATGCCGATTCGACATGACCGGCTGGTGACGCCCCGTTGGCATCTTGTCGGTGGGGCAGGAGAAGATGGACGACATGACCCTTGACCACGGTGACCCGGGCGACGCTCCTTCGATTCCGCAGCCGACCGCGCCGGTGGCGAATCCCGCGCGGCCGTCGGCGGCCGAGGAGGCGAGAACGGTTGCCGCCGCGACGAATACCGCGACGCTGGGCAGTTTGAGCGAGGACGGGACGCCGTGGGCGTCGCTGGTGACGTACGGGTTGCTGGACGGGCAGCCGGTGCTGTGTGTGTCCCGGATGGCCGAGCACGGTCGTAACCTGGCGGGCGATCAGCGGGCCAGTCTCTCGATCGTGGCGCCGGACGCGCCTGCGGATCCGCTGGCGGGGACGAGGATCACACTGGCCGGTGTGGTGGAGCGGCCGGTGGGTGCGGAGGCCGAGGCCGCGCGGGAGGCGCATCTGGTGGCGGTGCCGGCGGCGAAGTTCTATATCGACTACAGCGATTTCTCGGTGTGGGTGTTGCGGGTTCGGCGGGTGCGCTGGGTCGGCGGGTATGGGCGGATGGATTCGGCGACCGCGGAGCAGTATGCGGCGATGACGCCGGATCCGATCGTGCCGGTGGCGGCGAGTGCGATCGTGCATCTCAATGACGATCATGCCCCGGCGTTGCTGGCGATGGCGCAGGCGCTGGGTGGGTATCCGGATGCGACCGAGGCGAGTTGTGAGCGCGCCGATCGGTATGGGCTGGATTTGCGGGTGGTGACGCCGCGCGGGGTGGCGCGGACCCGGGTGGGTTATGCGGAGCCGATCGGCGCGATCGATGAGTTGCGTGCGGCGACAGTGGAATTGGCGCGGCGGGCGCGCGGGATGAATCAGACTTCGTAGAGTTCCAGGGGCAGGTCGTCGGGGTCGAAGAAGAACGCCATGCGTTTTCCGGTGACCTCGTCGACACGCAGTTCTTCGGTGCGGACACCCTTGGCGGCGAGCTCGTCGAGTGTCGCGGCGACGTCGCGGACCGCGAACGCCAGGTGCCGCAGGCCCGCCGCCTCCGGCCAGCTCGCGCGGTCGGGCGGTTCGGGGAAGGAGAACAGTTCGATGCGGCTGCCGCCGGGGATGGCCAGGTCGAGCTTGTAGGAGCGGCGTTCGGCCCGATACTGCTCGGCGATCACGGCGAGCCCGAGTGTTTCCGCGTAGAACCGCTTGGACCGGACATAGTCGGACGCGATGATCGCCACGTGATGAATGCCTAGGAGTTCCACTACGCGACCGTATCCCAGCGCGGGAGCCACACTGGACAACCCACCGTGCTCGGGTCAGCGACGCGGTTGGTTGTCTGCGCCGATCACTCAGAACTCGCAGTACATGACGTGCAGACCGACCCGGCCGAGCGTGGGGTGGTGAAACGCGCCGGGCACGGTTCCCACGATCTCGAAGCCCAGCCGCCGGTAGAGGTCAATGGCCCGGTGGTTGGATGCCGCCACGGCGTTGAACTGCATGCCGGCGAAGCCTTGCTCCTTCGCCCACGCCATCACGAACCGGCACAGCGCTGTACCGACGCCTTTGCCGCGGGCCTCGGCGGCGACCATGAAGCTGGCGGTCGACACGTGTGCGCCCGGGCCGGGCCGATTGGCGTACGCGTTGGCGCTACCCACCACTCGATCGTCGATCACGGCCACGGCGGTCACCGCGGGTGGTCCTTTCACCCAGATGTCGTGGGCTTGTTCCTCGGTCATCGCCGGGTCGTAGGTGAACGTCTCACCGGCCCTTACGATGTCACGAACGATGGGCCAGACCTGCGGCCAGTCGGCTGGAGTGTGTTCACGAACCCGCATGACCACAAGCTAACTCGGGTGACGCAGCTGATCCCACTCATTAACCTCCGCGCCTGCACCTACTGTCTTTGCCGAGCCACCGGCACCCCATGGACCGCGCAATCAATTGGGATGCGCCTCGAGCCTCGTATCGGCAGCATGGACGCAATGGGCTGGAACTTCACCGAAGATGTTGAGCAGTATCTGGGGGCGGCCGGCGAGTTTCTGCGGTCCCGCCCTGCTGAACACAATGTCGCGTTGACTGTGAGTGCGACCGTTGCCGCAGGCAATGCGCCGCGGCACCCGAACCCGCCGCTGTTCGGCTGGTTGTCACGCGACGGTCGGGTCGGCGGAGCGATCCTGCATACCCGGCCGTTCCCGCTGGGCCTGTTCGGACTGGCCGCCGCCGATACGGCGGAGTTGGTCGCGGTACTGAACACCGCCGGTCGGGAAGTCGACTATGTCAACGGCCCGGTCGATGTCGTGCGAGCCTTCGCCGAGGCCGCGCAACGTGGCTCCGAGGTCGTCGACCGCCAGCTTCTCTACCGGTTGAATGGCCTGGTGGCACCCCGCCCGACGGCCGGGCAGGCCAGGCTTGCGCAGGAGTCCGACCGGGCGGTGCTGGAGGATTTCACCAAGGTGTTCTCCGAAGAGGAAACCTCGGCGTCGTTCGATGTGGTCGGTGAGCGGCTGTCCTACCACGGCATCTGGTTGTGGGAGGTCGACGGACAGCCGGTGTCGGTCGCCTCGCTCTCGCGCAGCGTCGCCGGAATCGTGCGGGTCGGCCTGGTGGCTACCCCACCGGAACATCGCGGGCATGGTTATGCGGCCGCGGTGACGCACCACGTGTCGCAAGTCGCGTTGGATAACGGAAATCGCGAGGTTCTGCTGTTCACCGACCGGTCGAATCCCACGAGCAACGGCATCTACCAGCGGTTGGGCTACGAGGTCGTCGAGGAGCAGATCCAAATGCGGCTCGGCGCAACCCATTAGGACCGTCCGGGTATCGGGCCGACTGCGAAAAGGCGGCAACCGCGGCGGCGAGAATTCCCGCGCGGGTTCGCCCACATTCGTCACCACCGGCATCGGCCGCATCCGCGGCCCGCCGCGGAGACAGGAACCAGGCCCTGGTCCCGCAACGATCAGCATTGAACGGGGCGACTGGCGCGGCTCGGTGGGGGGCCGATCGCGCAGGTTTCAGCGGTGGCGGGTGGGTTTCGCGTCGCGGGTGGGGACGGTGAGCATGGCGACGATCATGTCGGTGATTTCGGCGGTGTCGTCCGGGTGGGGTTTGCGCAGGCCTGCTTCGAGGGCGCGTTCGTAGTCGGCGATGAGGGCGAACATGACGGTGGCCATGGTTTCGAGGCGTTGGCGGCGTCGGCGTGGGGTGAGTTGCGGGAGGGCGGCGGCGAGGCGGGTGGCGAGGATGCGGACGGCGGCGCGGTCGGTGCCCGCGAGGCGACGGGGGTCGGCGACCACGGGGTGGGCGCGCACGACCTCGAGGAAGCGACCGTAGTGGGTGACCTCGTCCTGGGTGATGAGTTCGAGGATCGGTGCGGCGAGCATGGTGACGAGGGTGTTGATGTCGTGTGCGGTGCCGTCGGCCTCGTGGGTGGCGAGCAGGTGCATGCGGCGTTCTTCGAGCCAGTTCATCCGGCGGTCGACGATGGCTTCGATCAGGCCGTGGCGGGAGTCGAAGTAGTAGTGCACCGCGGAGTTGTTGCGGTGGCCCGCGGCGGCGGCGATCTCGCGCAGCGGAACCTCTACTCCGCGTTCGGCGATGAGTCGCTCCCCCGCGTCGAGTAGGGACGCGCGCGAATCGGCGATGAGCATAGGTGGACTGTACTAAACCCTAGGCTTGACTGGGTTAAGCATGCGTGTTTAGTTGAAGAAGTGGTTAGCGAGCGGGTGACGGTAGGGATCGGCACGAGACGCGCGATCCGTACGAATGCGGCCGTTCGATGATCGCCGAGGGGCCGATCTTTCAGCTGTGCTGGGTTGTTCGGGATATGGCGGCGGCGCAACGGGAGTTCACTCAGCGGTATGGAGTGGCGAAATGGTTCACCATTCCGGATGTGCATTTCGGGCCGGACCTGTGCGAATTGCATGGCGCGCCAGCCGATTACACGATCACAGTGGGACTTGGCTATGCGGGTGGGCAGCAGTTGGAGTTGATCGAGCCACGGGGTGGGGCCAGTTTGTACAGCGAGCACCTCGATCAGGTCGGGCCAGGGCTGCATCATGCGGCATGGGTGCCGGCCGACTATGACGGTGCGCTCGATGAGCACGGTCGGCGGGAATCGAGGTCGTGGCGCGGGGCAAGTTCGCGGGTGTCGGGATGGACTTCACGTATCTCGCGGGCGGGGCGATCGGATCGTGCTTCGAGTTGATGCGGCTGTCGGACGAGATGAAGGCGATATTCGACGCGCTGATCCCGGACGGGTTCGCGAATCCATGGCGGTAGGAACCGAAGTGCCGCAACTGGTGTCGAGCCCGCCGCAGTGGGACGACACCGCGGACGTGCTGGTTGTCGGTTTCGGCATCGCCGGAGCCTGTGCGGCGATCGCTGCGGCCGAGGCGGGTGCGGCTGTCCTGATCCTGGAGCGCACCGGCGCCGCCGGCGGGGCGTCTGCGTTGGCGGCCGGGCATTTCTACCTCGGTGGTGGCACGCCGGTGCAGCAGGCGACCGGACATACGGACAGCGTGGACGCGATGCGCGATTACTTGACGGCCGTCTCGCCAGATCCCGATCCCCTCGAGATCGATGCCTACTGTGCGGGCAGCGTCGCGCATTTCGCGTGGCTGGAGGCGCAGGGGCTGACGTTCGAGCGTTCGTTCTATCCCGGTAAGGCGGTCGTGCAGCCGGGCACCGAGGGTTTGATGTGGACCGGGAACGAGAAGGTCTCGCCCTATCTGGAACTCGCGCGTCCGGCACCGCGCGGGCACAAGGTGAACGCACCCGCCGAGCGTGGTGGCAACGAAGTGATGCGGGTACTCACCGCGCGGGTGCGTGAGCTCGGTATCCGGGTCCGGTATGAGACGAAGGTCGAGCAGCTCGTCGGCTTCGGGGATCGGGTCGTCGGGGTGCGCTGGCCGGGTGGCGCGGCATCGGGCGCGGTGGTGCTGGCAGCCGGTGGGTATGTGATGAATGCGGACATGCTCGCCGCCTATACCTCGCGGCTCGCACCGCATTTCGTGCCGTTGGGCGTGCCGTCCGACGACGGGCTCGGTATCCGGCTCGGTCAATCGGCGGGTGGGGCGACCGCGCACATGGACGGCGCGTTCCTCACCGCCTCGTTCTATCCGCCCGCAGTTCTGCTGCACGGCATCATCGTCAACAAGGTGGGCCGACGGTTCGTCGCCGAGGACTCCTATCACGGGCGGACAGCGGGAGAAGTTGTCGCGCAACCGGATTCGACGGCCTACCTCATCGTGGACAGCAAGCACATGGCGTGGCCGGAGCTGCCGATGGTGAAGTTCATCGACGGCTGGGAGACCATCGCGCTGATGGAAGCCGCGCTGAACATGCCCGTCGGCGCATTGCAGGAGACCCTGGCCAACTACAACGTGGCGGCGGCCGACGAGCACGACCCCGAGCTCGGAAAGCATCCGGACTGGATCACACCGTTGACCCAAGGACCTTGGGGCGCTTTCGATTTGACGCCCGGCATCGCCACCTACGTCGGGTTCACCCTCGGCGGACTCAGCACCACCGTCGACGGTGCGGTGCGACGAGCCGACGGGTCGACCATCGAGGGGCTGTACGCCGCCGGAGCCTGCGCATCGAACATCGCGCAGGACACCGGCGGCTATTCGAGTGGAACCTGTCTCGGTGAGGGCTCGTTCTTCGGGCGCCGCGCCGGGACACACGCGGCGCTGCGGCGCCAGGAAGGCGTCTGATATGCGCTTCACCTATGCCGAGACGATGACGGACCCGGCGTACTACGTGCCGCTGGCCCAGGCCGCGGAGGCGGCCGGATACACGTCGATGGCGGTCGCGGACAGCATCGCCTATCCGCGCGACTCCGACGCCAAGTACCCGTACACCCCCGACGGGAACCGGGAATTCCTGGAGGACAAGCCGTTCATCGAGGCGTTCGTGCTCAGCGCGGCGATGGCGGCCGCCACCACCACGTTGCGGTTCACGCCGTTCGTGCTGAAATTGCCGATCCGGCCGCCGGTGCTGGTCGCCAAGCAGACCGCGTCGGTGGCCGCGTTGAGCGGTAATCGGTTCGGGCTCGGCGTCGGGATCAGTCCGTGGCCCGATGATTTCGAGATCATGGACGTGCCGTTCGAGAAGCGTGGCGCGCGGATGGACGAGTGCATCGACATCGTGCGCGGGCTCACCTCGGGCGGGTACTTCGAGTTCCACGGGGAGTTCTACGATATTCCGCCGATCAAGATCAGTCCGGTGCCGAGTGAGCCCGTGCCGATCCTCATCGGCGGGCACAGCAAGCCAGCGCTGCGGCGGGCGGCCCAACGCGGTGACGGATGGATGCACGCGGGCGGCGACGGGGCCGAACTCGATCGACTGCTGGTCGAATTGGAGGGGCTGCGGGCCGAATACGGGACGCGGAAGGACTTCGAGGTGCACGTGATCTCGCTCGACGGATTCACCGTCGACGGCATCAAACGGCTCGAAGACAAAGGCGTCACCGACGTCATCGTCGGCTTCCGCCTCCCCTACACCCTCGAACAGGACACCGAACCTCTCGATACCAAGATCGCGAACCTGTCCCGGTTCGCTGAGAAGGTGATCGCGCGCAGCGGAAGCTGAATGCTTCATGATCGACACCCCGTGAGCGTCTCCGGTCCGCTTCGGGAACGTATCGCCGTGACGCAGCTTTCGGACCTCGGCGGTGTTGGGCTGCAGTCGGTTTCGTTGCGGGCCGCGGCGGTCAGGACGGTGTCCGCCATCGACGTGAGCGCTAGACCGCTAGAGCCGCAGTGGCAGCGGTGAGGGTTTGGGAGCGGTAGCTTGCGCCGTACAGGACGACGTGGACGAGTAGGTGGTGGAGTTGGTGTAAGGGGATGCGGGTGCGCCAGCCGTCGGTGAGGGGGTGGGTTTCGTTGTAGGTGGCGCGGATTCGGTCGAGGTGCGGAGCGCCGAAGAGGGCGAGCATGGCCAGATCGGTTTCGCGGTGGCCTGCGTGGGCGGCGGGGTCGATGAGGACGGCGCCGTCGGAGGTCCAGAGGATGTTGCCGGACCAGAGGTCGCCGTGGATGCGGGCGGGCGGTTCCGGTGGGCCGGAGAGGGCGTCGATGCGGTCGATGACCTTCTCCAGCAAGCGGATTCCGTCTTGGCCGAGGTGTCGGGCAGCCTGGGGTAGGTAGGGTGCGAGCCGGCGTTCGGCGTACCACTGGGCCCACGGGCCGGTGGACAGTGTGTTGTCCAGGGGTAGTTCGGCGATCCAACCTTGCCATGGTGCACCGAATGACTCGGGTGAATTCGCGTGCAGCGCAGCGAGTTCCCGACCGAACCGCTCGGCTGCGGCGGGGGTGGATCCGATGTCATCGAACCATGGCAGCACGATCGTGTGGTCATCGGCGGCAAGCACTTCGGGGAGAAGCTTCGGACCCGCTCCGACCTGACCCGGCGCGTGGTTCAGCACGTCACCCGATCCGGCCCGGCCCGGCGCGTCATTCAGCACGTCACCCGATCCGGCCCGGCCCGGCGCGTCATTCAGCACGTCACCCGATCCAGCCGTGCCGGGAGTGTGGTCCAGCGCGACCTGTCGGTCAGCAGCTGCCCCTCGCCCGGTGGCGAGCCAGCGCAGGCCTGCGGCTTCGGCGGTGAAGACCGTGGTCGGCTCGGCGGAGGTCTTGACGAAGACATCGCAGCCTTCGGCCAGCGTCGCGCGGTGCAGGGTCCAGGCGTGACTCGACCCGAGGTCGGTGACGGCGCGGACTGGGGTGTCGAGGAGTGCGCCGAGCCGGTCGGCGACGGTCATGAGGTCTGGGCGGTGAGGCGCTTCATGGTTTCCTCGTCGGCGGGGAAGAATGATTCGATGGCGAGTTCGGCGACGGTGACGTTCATCGGGGTGCCGAAGACGGTGGTGACGCTGAGGAACGACAGTTCGTGGCCATCGCGGAGCAGGCGTAGCGAGACGACGGATTGGTCGGGCTCGGGCAGTGCCGGGTCGATCTCACCGCCGGGATAGGCGAGTAACTCGTCGCGCAGTTCGACCAGGTCGGGCGAACCGGTGACCTCGATCTGGCGGGACAGGCGCGCGAACACATGGCCGCGCCATTCCGCGAGATTGACGATCTGGTCCGCCATGCCGTCGGGATGCAGGCTCAACCGCAGCGCATTCACCGGTGGCGTCAGCAACGCGGGGTCGATGTCGGCGAGAAGTAGCGCGACGCCGGAGTTCGCGTCGATCATGGTCCAGTTCTGATCGATGGCCAACGCCGGATATGGCTGATGGCCGACGAGGATCTGCCGCATCGCGCGACGGACCGCGTCCATCGCGGGAGTATCGAGCGAGGGTTCGGCGTAGGCGGGTGCATAGCCCGCGGCGAGCAACAGCCGATTGCGTTCGCGCAGTGGAATTTCCAGATGTTCGCTCAGATGCACCAACATCGTCCGACTCGGCGTCGAACGACCGGTCTCGATGAAACTCAGATGCCGAGCCGACGTCTCGGCGCGCCCCGCCAACTCCAGCTGACTGAGCCTGCGCTCGAGCCGCCAATGCCGCAGCAGATCACCAGCTGTTTGCGTACCCACTCCCCGATCCTACGAACAACCCGACGCCACGACGATTACCTCACAGGTAATGACCCCGAGCCACTCGGCATCATCGCCGACGACATGTGTGCCGCGCTTGGCTTCTATCCGTCCGAGCAAAGCCAAGGTCGCAGCGTGCTAGCGCTCCGTGCGGCCTATCGCCAGGGTCGCGACATGCTCTTGCGCCACGCCGCTTATGCCGAGACAGTGCAGACGCCCTCGGTGAGGATCGGTTCTACGGCGCCTTGCCCCTCAGCGCACGGTGATCACGCGGCTGTGCCAGCCGGTGGAGCCGTCGGGGAAGGGTGGGACGCGACGGTCGGTTTGGAGGGTGCCGGAGCGGTCGGTGGCGCGGACGCGGAGGGTGTGGGGGCCGGGGGTGGCGGTCCAGGGCCAGGTCCATTGGCGCCAGGTGTCGGTGGAGTATTCGTCGGCGAGGGTGGCCGGTTGCCATGGTTGGTCGTCGACTTGGACTTCGACGGTGTCGATGCCGCGGTGTTGGGCCCAGGCGACGCCGGCGACGGTGAGGTCGCCCGCGGGGACGGTGGCGAATGCGGCGGGGACATCGATGCGGGAGGCGGTTTTGATGAGTGCCTGTGCGCCCCAACCGCGTTCGGTCCAGTACGCCTTGGCGCGGTCGAAGCGGGTGAGTTCGAGATCGATGACCCATTTGGTGGCGGATACGTAGCCGTAGAGGCCGGGGACGATCAGTCGCGCCGGATAACCGTGGGCGATCGGCAGTGGTTCGCCGTTCATCCCCACCGCCAGTAGCGCGTCGCGGCCGTCGGTAACCGCGGAAACCGGTGTGCCCGCGGTGAATCCGTCGACGCTGCGGGACAGCAGCATATCGGCCTCGGGTCGCACACCCACCTCGGCGAGCAGGTCGGCCAATGGATATCCCGTCCAGACGGCGGTACCTGCCAAATCGCCACCGACCTCGTTGGATACGCATGTCATGGTGATCAGGCGCTCGACCGCCACCCGCCGACGAAGCTCGTCGAAGTCCAATTCCATTGGGCGATCAACCATTCCATGGATTCGCAGCCGCCAATTGCCACTCGTCAGCGCCGGGAGTTGCAGCGCGGTGTCGACACGATAGAACCGATCGTTGGGAGTGACGAACTCGGTCAACCCCGGAACCGACGGCCGCACACCAGGCTCGACAGGCGGTGCCGGAACCACCGGACGCGGCACAACGAACCCCGCCCGATCGGCCACCACATCCCGCAGCCGCGCACCGATCCACTGCCCGGCAACGGCCGCACCCACAGCCACGGCTCCCACCCCAGCCGCGAGGGTGAGGAAGCGACGTCGCGAAGCACCGCCAGCTTTCGGCGGTGACTGTCCGTTCGGTTCTTGACCACCGTCTGATTTCGGTTCAACGCTTGCCGCCGACTCAGCACTGAGCCCGAGACCGCCGCCCGCGATCCGGCCGATGAGCACACGTAGGGCCAGCACACCCGCCGCGACGCCGATGACCGTTGGCAGCGCGAACCACGGTGTGGCCGTTGGGCGTTGGAGTGCGGCTCCGAGTACTACTCCGCCGAGCAGGATCAGTAGGGCGCTGCCCAGTGGGCGGCGGCGCTCCACAATGCCGAGGATTGCGGCGAAGACGATCATTACCGCGGCCATCGATGCGAACAGGGCGAGCTTGTCGTTGCTGCCGAAACGTCGAATCGCGGCGTCCTTCAACGCGTGTGGCGTATGGTCGACTACCGCGGAGCCCATCGCGTAGAACGGCGAGGCGGCGGGGTCGATGAAGGCGGCGACCAGGTGGCCGACGCCGAGTACTGTCAGGGCGGCCAGGACCCCCGCTAGGGCCGCAGCGGATATGCTGCGCGCTGGTTTCGGGCGTGCTTGTGCCACAAGCTGTTTCATCGCAGTCTCCCTGCTGTTCGGGATGGGAAGCTGCGACACCCGCTATCGCGGACGGCAGCTCGGGTCAGGTGAGGTTCACGCTGGCGATCGGCTTGGTCGTCGGCGCCGGTGAACCGGTGGCGGGTTCGACTGTGACGGCCAGCGTGTCGATGGCGTCGAAGCGAGTCACCATGGCGGGACCGGTGGCAGGCAGCTCGGTCAGCACCCGGGCGGAGCGGGGCGTGCCACCGAGCGGGATCAGCCAGACCTGATAGGAGCGGTCGGCAGGTGGTGCCGATACGGACTCGAAAGATACTGTGGCGGCAGCGATTCGGACCGAGGTGCGGATGGTGAGCGTGCCGCCACCCGCGACCGGTACCGATTTCACCAGCACATCGGGTTGTTCGAGCACCATTTGCGCGGTGAGTCCAGGCGGGCCCGGATCGGTGCTGCGATGCACGAGCACACCAACACCGGCTCCGATGGCCACGACCACCACGACCGCTGCCGCGAGCCAGCGCAGTCGCTCGAATCGCTTGTGGGACTTGCCCGGTGCGCCGGTCGCCGTGTCGAGCGCCCGCAGCAACGTGGTCTCCAAGTCAGGCGGCGGCGCGGTCGCGTCGAGCACGGTGAGCGCGGCCAACGTTTCACGAACCCCGGAAACGATGGCGGCGAACGCATCCGCGGTAGCCTCGTCGGCAGCACGCAACCGGTGCTCGATGGTGCGGCGCTCGAGCTCGGCGACCGCGTCCATCGCGTACGGGTAAGCCAGGTCGAGCAGATCCGTTGCGGCCCGCCCGTTCTCATTCATGCGGTATCACTTCCTGTCAGGCAGTTCTCGAGCCGCTTCAGTCCGTCCCTGATGCGAGTCTTGACGGTGGGCAGCGGCACCTCGAGGTGATCGGCAACCTCGCTGTAGGTCCGGCCGCTGTAGTAGGCCAGCGCGACGGCTTCGCGTTGGATGGCGGTCAAGGTTTCCAGGCAGTCCAGCACCGACTGCTCGTCGAGCAGCTGCCCGACCTCCTCGGCGACGACATCGTGGTCGCGGCCCAGATTGGCTTGGCCGTAGGCGATGTCGCGGCTGGCGGCGGACTGCTCACGGCGCACCCGGTCGACCGCCCGCCGGTGGGTCAGCATCATCAGCCAACCCATCGGACTCGACAACTTCCGGTCGTACCCCGACGCGAGCGACCAAGCCTGCAGATACACCTCCTGGGTGATCTCCTCCGCCGCCGCATGACCACGCAGGATGCGCAGCGCCAAACCGAACACCCGATGGCTGGTCGCCCGATAGAACTCGGTGAAGGCGTCACGATCCCCGCCCGCGATCGAGTCGAGCAGCTCGACCAGCCGCCGCGACCGCGCGGCCTCCTCCGGATCGGCGCCGGTCGAGCACGACGGCGTCACCGGCGGTCCGCCTCCGCCGGTGTTGCGGCGCAGGCGGATCGCGGCGAGCTTCGGCTCATTCGGCATGCTCACCTCCACATCTATCGCTGACGAGGACGGATCGGGAATGGATCTGCGGCAGCAACACGGCGAGCACGACTCCTGAGGGGAAGGGCCATTCCGAACTACGGTGGGGCGAGGTTACGCCGCGGGCGGCATCATCACTGTGTCGATCAGGTACACCGTCGCATTTGCCGTCTTCACTCCGCCGCAAATCACCGAAGCGTTACCCACTTTGATGTTGTCGCCACTGCCGGTGACCGTCACGTCCGCGCCCTCGACGGTCTTGTGCATGCCCGCGATCTTGTCCGGCGCGATCTGGCCCGGCACCACGTGATAGGTGAGAATCTTGGTCAGCGTGGCCGAGTCCGTCTTCAGCGCGTCGACGGTAGCCGGATCGATTTTCGCGAAGGCCGCGTCGACCGGTGCGAACACCGTGAACTGGGCGCCGTTGAGGGTGTCGACCAGGTTCACCTGCGGATTGAGTTTTCCGGATACCGCGGCGACCAGCGTGGTCAGCAGCGGATTGTTGGACGCCGCGGTGGCGACCGGATCCTGCGCCATGCCGCTGACCGAACCCGCGCCGGTCGGCACCTGCTGAGCGTAGGCCTTGCAGCCCGAACCGACCAGCTCGCCCGACGCCATGGTCGAGGTGGTGGTCATCGCCGCGGTCGACGACGGGCCGGCGGTGTCCGAGGACTTGTCACTCGAACAGGCCGACGCACCCACTACCGCACTCAGCATCATCGCCGCCACGACCGAACGTCGCATTACAGTCATTGTTGTTTTCGCTTCCGTCGATACGGCTCGAAGCCGTGTTTTGGCATTGGACGGAACGGAATTCGCCTGGGTCACCGACCCGGATGGGTCGAGAGTCGAATCAGTTTCAGCGAACGGCACGCGGGTCGAGGATCATCGCCCCCGACTGAACCAGGATGCCGCGGGCGCGGCGGCGCACCCGGCAGGTGTCCACCGAACAGTCCAAGTGGATCTGCATCGCGCGGTGGGCCCGCGCCGCCGACATCGGACCGGGATCGACCCGGCAATCAGCGATATCGGCATTCATCGCAAACGTCTGCATCTGTCTGTCCCTTTCGCCGGGGCGCTCGACGAGCGCACGTCCCATAGCCGCACTAGTACTTCGCACAGCAACCAGCAACGGACTGGCTAGTCTTTGCCGAGCGCGACACGATCGCGGCGAACGCCGGGTGCGCGCTCGCTCATGTCACATTCGGCAGGCAGGATCGTGGGATGACTACTACGGCGGATTTCGTGTTCGACAGCGATACGGCCAGTGAACGAGTCGGGGAGCACGAGTTCGGGCTGACGCTGTCGGACCGGTGGACCACCTTCATCGGCACCACGAATGGAGGGTATCTGCTGGCCACCTGTTTACAGGCGTTGCGCCACGACTTGCCGCAACCGGATTTGTTGTCCGCGTCCGCACATTTCCTGCGGCCGGGTAGTCCGGGGCCCGCGCGGATCACCACCGACGTCGCCCGGGTCGGGCGGCGGACCGCGACGGGACAGGCGACGTTGCTGCGCGATGGTAAGGAAATCCTGCGGGTGCTGGCGACTTTCACCGATCTGGCCGCTGCCGACGGGCCGACCGTGGTCAGTGGCAAACCGCCGGCATTACCGCCGCCGGACCAGTGTGTCGATGCCTTCGCCGCCTTCCGGAACCATCGGCCGCCCATTTCGCAGCGGACCGAGGCGCGGATGGCGGAGGTTCCCGGATTCTGGCGTGGTGAACCGGGCGGAAGCACGTCCACCGAGTTCTGGGTGCGGCTGGCCGACGGGCGCGAGGCCGATCCGATCGCGCTGGCGTTCCTGGTCGACTCCGCGGCACCGATCGTGTTCGATCTCGGTATTCCCGGTTCCGCCACGATCGAACTGACCGTCCACATCCGCAAACGGCCCGCCCCCGGTTGGCTGGCCTGCCGCGTCACCACCAACTATCTGATCGACGGATTCCATGAGGAAGACTTCGATATCTGGGATAGCACAGGCACTTTGGTCGCCCAGTCGCGGCAGTTGGCGATCGTCTCGACGTAGGGCGTAGCGAATTGCCGCCCGCCCGGTACGAGCGAGCTCGCTGGGGCCGGGGAGAGCAGGAACCCGTCCGCTTCCGCGTCGAAGGTCTCGCATCGACCGTCTGCGGCAAGCATCCGCATTGTGCGGGCCTGCAGGTAGGTGTCGGGATGCACGATCGCCCTGACTCCGGCGTGCGAGGCGATTGCGTCCGCAACAGACTTGGTCGAGTTGGGACCGCATCATCCCCTTGCCATCCCTGAGCTCAGGTCGTGCCGGGGACGCCTGAGGTGGCCTCATCGACGAAGCCGTAGCAGTCACGACTACCCCCTCGTCAGCGCCGCCCAGGACTCGGCGTGGCATGCCGAGGCGTGCTCGCGCCCCTCGGTATGCCAGGGACAGACCGGCGCGACGCTGTACATGGTCAACCACGGCATCTCCACCGCCGCACTGTTCCTGATCGCGGGCTTCCTCGTGTCACGCCGCGGCACCCGGCTCATCGCCGACTTCGGCGGCGTGCAGAAGGTGGCGCCGATCCTGGCGGGCACCTTCTTCATCTCCGGCCTGGCGACACTGTCGCTGCCCGGGCTCGCCACGCCGTTGCGACCGTGTCAGGCCCTGGGCTCTCCGAGTTCAGGTCGGTGGTGCGATCTTCGCGATGGAGACCACGCCCGGACCGGCTGTGACGGTGACGAATTGGCGGTAGGTGCGGACGGCGGCGTCGGGGCGGATCTCGGTGATGACCACGTCGAAGCGGCCGTCGGCCATGGGGGTGATCATCACGCAGTGCTGGGTGCCCGCCGGGACGGATTTGATGCCGGCGCCGATCACCTCGGCCGACGGCACGGACGCGTCCGTCGTGGTCACCGCGCGGGCGTCGGACCCGGATCGGGCCACGTAGTAGGCGTATTGGAAGGCCAGGATGACGTCCGGTCCCGAGGTGGTGGATCCGGTTCCGTTGCCGCGGACCAACTGAGCGTTCCTCGTCGGCTCGCAGCCCGGTCCCCCGCCGAGCACGGGATCCGCATACGAGGCCGACTGCCGCGGCTCGCTCGCCGACGCCGTGTACACCATCACCACCGCCACCGCGGCCATCGAACCGACCACCGCGGCCGACCCGACCAACCACGGCCGATTCCTGCGCTGCGCAGCCCAGCGCTGCGGTCGCGCCGCCGGAATCATCCCCGGCCACAACGGAACCGCCTTGTGCCGCCCGCGGCGCGCGGCGGAACTCCCCCCGGAAACGTTCGACGACGACATAGTTCCGCCGCACCCCCTTTACCGGTGCCAACTCAGCGCCCCGGGACACCCTCAATGCCGTTGCGCAGTAACAACATTGCACACCTTTGTCCGGTATGCCGGTCAAATGGATCACAGACCGGACTGCCGGTTTCCATGAGGCCCCACGGATGCCGACCTCGACCGGCGACAATCACAAGCAAAGCGTGCTCCAGCTACCACAGCTGCCAAACGCGCAAGGACCTTCCCGACCTGCCCACCATCGATTACGCAACGCCATCCCCCCAGCCCGCCATATCCCGCACCACCACGCATACGTAGCGGCACTTGACGTACGAAGCATGCTCTTGACGCACGTTGCAACGTGCGTCAAGAGCATGCTTCGTACGTCAAGTCGGCGTGGTGGGCTAGACGACGGTGCGGGGCCGCGTCGCACCGGCATAGCAGTGCGGCGAACCAGTACAGCCGGGCTGCGAGCGGTAGGGCGGGCATCGCATACGTCGGTTCGGCTGCAGGCTCGTCCTGCCGAGTGAGACCGGGCGGCGGCAATAGTCGAGTAACCGCTCGGGGATGTCCCGCTCGGATTCGAGGAGGTGGCGATGCAAGTCTCGGTGTGTGGGCCGAGGGAGTCCAGTGCGGTCGAGGCCGAGCACGCGCGGCAGGTCGGGCGACTGTTGGCCGAGGCCGGGGTGATCGTGTTGTGCGGAGGGGGCACCGGTGTGATGGCCGCTGTTGCCGAGGGAGCGTCCAGCGCAGGTGGACTCGTGATCGGGGTGCGGCCGGATACCGATCGCGATGCGGTGTGCGCGGGATTGTCGGCGGTGCTGTTCACCGGGATGGGCGAGGCGCGCAACGCGATTCTCGTCGCGTCGGCGGACGCGGTGATCATCATCGGCGGATCCTGGGGCACGCTCTCCGAACTCGCACTGGCTCGCAGCCGCGACATCCCAGTGATCTCGCTGGGCACGTGGCAGATTCTCGACGCCGACGGAACCCCGTTGGCGGCAACCATTTCCGCGACAGACCCGGCCGACGCAGTCACCCGCGCGCTCATCCAAGGGTGATCCAGCGCAGGCGATGACGGGGCGGTGCGATGGACCGATGTCACATTTGATTAGTAGTTACTAACTGCTAACTTATCGAGCATGGCTGGACGGATGAGTGGACCCGAACGACGTGCCCAGGTGCTGACGATCGCGGCAAAGGAGTTCGCCCAGCACGGATTACACGGGGCGTCGACAGAGGTCATCGCCAGAGACGCGGGGATCACGCAGGCTTACATCTTCCGGATGTTCGGGACGAAGAAGGCCCTGTTCCTCGAACTGGTTCAGGCGGCGTTCGAGCGGGTCAGCGCCGGGATGCGCGAGGCGGGCGCGGAGAAGGCTGGCCTAGAAGCGCTTTCGGCGATGGGCGCACAGTACTTCGACCTGCTGGCCGATCGAACCGGGTTGCTGTTGCAACTGCAGGGCTTTGCCGCGTGTGGTGACCCGGAGGTGCGGGACACGGTGCGGTCGTGCTTCGCACAGCTGTGGGGCACGACCGAGGACGGCACCGGACTCGAACCGGTGACCGTGAAAACGTTCCTCGCCTTCGGGATGCTGCTCAACGCGGGCGCCGCGATGGACATCGAGGAGGTCGACGCCACGTGGGCCGACGGTGTCCGCACTCGAATCCAGTCAGGACTGTTCGCGCACATCACGACCGAGACAAACCGGTGAGCGCCACCCAACGAGACGGACGGCTCAGCGCCGCGCTGGTGGGCACGGCGCTGGCGGGGGCGGTGATCGGCAGTGTCGGCGCGCCACTCATCACCGCGGTCGCCACGGGAATGCACGTGTCCCTCGGTGCCGCGCAATGGACTTTGACGGTGACGTTGTTCGTCGGTGCGATCGCGGGTCCGGTGCTCGGCAGACTCGGCAGCGGCCCGTACCGGCGCACCACGATCCTGGCCACCCTGGCACTGGTGACGTTCGGTGGACTGCTGACGGTGCTTCCACTTCCGTTCGCGGCGTTGCTGATCGGACGCGGATTGCAAGGGCTCGCGGTCGCGGTCGGGGCGCTGTTGATGAGTGTCGCCCGCACGCACCTGCCGCCGGAACGCGCGACGTCGACGATCGCCGCGTTGTCGGTCGCATCGACCGTAGGTATCGGGGTCGGCTATCCGGTGATCAGCCTGCTCGACCAACTCGCCGGGCTGCGCGCCGCCTACGGACTCGGGTTCCTCCTGTCCGGCGTCGCGTTGGCCATCGCCTGGCGGACCCTGCCTGCCGAGGTGCCCGGGGAGCGGCCCCGGATCGACGTCACCGGGGCGCTACTGCTCGCTCTCGGCACCCTCGGACTGCTCCTGGTCATCGCCGAGCCTTCGTTCTGGGCAACGGCATGGCTGGCCGGTGGCACCCTCGCCGGGTCCCTTGCGGTCCTCGCCATCTGGGCATTCATCGAACTGCGCACCACGGCGCCGCTGGTGAACCTGCGACTACTCGGCCAAGAACCCCTCCTGCGCGCGAACCTCGCGATACTTGTCGCCGGAGCAGGGTTGTACCTGCTGTTCAGCCTGTTCACCCGCTATGTGCAGACCCCCGACGGCGCCTCCTATGGGTTCATGCTCCCCGGTGTCGCGGCCGGCGCAGCATTGATCCCGTTCTCGCTGCTCGGGTACGTTGCCGGAAAAACGGTGCCGCATCTCATCGCGCGGATCACCGAAAGGTGGACGTACGCACTCTCGGCCGCGATCGGTATCGCCAGCGCATTGCTGTTCGCCGCCTGCAACCAGTCGCTCCTGGCCGTTCTCACCGCGATCGCTCTGCTGGGCTTCGCCGTCGGCGGTGTCTTCGCGGTCACGCCCAAACTCATCCTCGCCAGCGTGCCCCACGACGAAACGGCCAGCGTGCTCTCGATCAACCAGATCGCCCGCAGCATCGGCATGAGCATCGGCAGTGCGCTCGCCGGATTCCTGCTCGCCACCAGCACACCGAACGGCGCCATGCTTCCCACTCGAACCGGCTACATCACCGCGGCACTGTGGGCACTGCCCCCACTCGCCGCCAGTGCGTTCATCATCGCCACCCAACGATCCGCGCGCCACCTTGCGCGAGCGTCGACAACGTCGTAACCCGCAGCAGTTCAGAAGTCCCCCCGGCCCGTACCTGGTCTCGCATTGTCCAGCGATTGCCGACTGTGCTGAATTGCACCCAGCGCAAACAACGTTCGAATGGACGGATCCATGCCCCGTGTCGCGCCGATCGACGCCGCCGGATTCGTAGCCCAGGATCACCCGATCCGGAGCTCACGTCACGCCGCTACCCGCGAGTCGGTCCACAGTCGTGGTCACTACCGCCTCGTCGGCGCACACATCTCACGCGGCTGCGCACGACATTGCCGGCTGATCAGCGCGCAGCACGCGAAACCGTGCGCAGCACAGCCAGGTTCCACGGGTCACCCAACGCGGCTCCGCCACCACTGATCGCGGGTGTTCCCGAATCGATGTCCCGATCGACGTCCTCTGCTGACCTTTCGTACGCCTGCTCGCCACACGTAAACGCCACTTGACGCAGCGGCATTCGCGCAGTAGTTGCTGTCAACGCGCGAATCCTCGCCATCTCGAAGAAGTTCGGATGCGGGCTCCGCCGATCGCGTTGCCTTCCCAAACTTTCTGATCACGCAATCTTGCGCGTCACGCAAGTTTCACTACCGTGGAGCTCGTGGCATTCGTACTCGGACTGCGTGAGCGTAAGAAGCTGGCGACGCGAGAAGCACTGGGATTCGCGGCGTTGCGGTTGGCGGTCGAGCGTGGTCTGGACGAGGTACTGGTCGAGGACATCGCCGCGGCGGCGGGAGTTTCGCCGCGGACGTTCAACAACTACTTCGCCAGCAAGTACGAGGCGGTCTGCTCGGTGGCGGTCGATCGGGCTCGCCGGATCGCAGACAACCTGCGGGAGCGACCGGATACCGAAGCGCTGTGGCCCGCGGTCATTCACGCCACGCTCGATGAGTTCCGTGACGCCGAAATACCCGATCCCGCATGGACGGCGGGCGTGCGGCTGATCACCGGCGCACCTGCGCTGCAAGGTGAATATCGCAAGGCGCAGGCGGTGATGGAGGCGGCGCTCGCCGAAGCCATCGCCGGGCGCACCGGCCACGACCTCGGTGCCGATATGTTCCCGCGGATCATGGCGGGGGCTGTCGCGGCGGCGTTGCAGGTCGCCATCGATCGGTGGGTGGATGCCGACCCGCCGATTCCCGTGCTGCCGGTCGTCCGAGAGGCGTTGCGGCAGCTTTCTTTTCTTCCAGGAGTGTTTCCCATGGATGTCCCGACTCAGCACACCCTCTCCGTTCCCGGCGCCAGCCTCTACTACGAGATCCGCGGCGGCGGACCGCTGCTGCTGTTGATCACCGGCGGCAATGGTGACGCAGCCGTGTTCGATGCGCTTGCCGAACGTCTCGCCGACCGATACACCGTCGTCGCCTACGATCGGCGCGGCTTCGCCCGCAGCCCGCTCGCCGGACCGCCGGAGGATCGGATCGTCAACGACGGAGCCGATGCCGCGGCCTTGCTCGCCCACCTCGGCGACAAGCCCGCCTACGTCTTCGGCAGCAGTTCGGGTGCGATCGTGGCGCTCGAATTGCTCAGCAGATACCCCGATTCGGTGCGCACGGTCGTCGCGCACGAGCCGCCGATGGCGACCCTGCTGCCCGATTCGGCGACCTGGTTGGAGTTCTTCGACGGCATCTACCGCACCAGCCGGACCGAGGGCCCCATGGTGGCGATGGGTGCGTTCGCCGAGGGGATGGGCCTTCGGCGACCGGACCAGCAGCATCAGGAACCGCCGCCCGAAAGCGCGCCGATGATCGCCCGAATCCAGCAGAACCTGGCGTTCTGGATGGAGAACGAGCTGCGCCAATACGTTCGCTACCCACCGGATCTGCCAGCATTGCGGAAGTCCGCGGACAAGCTCGTGCTCGGCATCGGGCACGATTCGAAGGGCACCTTCCCCGCCCTCCCCAATCTCGCGCTCGCCGAGGAACTCGGTCAAGAGGTCGTCGAATTCGTCGGCAACCACATCGGTTACGTCACTAACGCCGATGAATTCGCCACGCAACTGGACCAACTACTCACCTGAACATCCGCGAGTCCCCGCAGCGAACCCGGACTCACACCACCTCCGCGCATGCTTCAGCGGCACGCACAGCAAGCCCGATTCACCCACTCGCACCCGGCGCCGCGCACATCTCAGCGGCACGCGCACAGAACCGACGCCGACGAATTCACCACGCAACTGGACCAGCTACATACCTGAGCCCACGCAAGTCGACGCCGCGAGCCCAACTCGTCCCGCCGCTGTACTTCAGCAGCGCACGCCGCAAGCCCGATTCACCCGCCCGCACTCGGGGACGACAACCTAGACCGCATCCCACTAGGCTCGGCCAACTCCAGCCATAGTCGGTATCCGCAAACTATCGACGGGATTCCGTGCAGCCTTTTCCATCCGGCAGTGCCTTGCGACCAGTGACGTGCGGCAGCAATCCGGCGCACTGAAGGAAGCGGGCCGACGTAGTCACCTCCCGTTTGGTAGCTCGGCAAGCTCGCCCAGTGGTCCCCCTACTCCACGACCACGGTCCGGATGCTCGCACTCGAGATGTGAGCGCGCCGAGGAACTCGCTCGCGACGGCGACGTAGTGGGGCTCGCGGGTGGTGGCACCGTTGGGCAGGCGGGCGTACCCGCAACTGGCCCACGGGGATTCCGTGCGGCCCGGTTCTGTGCGGCGGTGCCGGCGTCCGCTTCTCACGAATCCGCCACGTCTGGCGTGGGCGCGATCGTCGCACCGGCTGTTCGCAGTCGCTGCGCCAGCTCATGGCAGCGCGTTGCCAGCTCGGGTGGGTCGAGGACCTCGAAGGTGTGCCCGAGGAAGAGTACGCGGGTAAGGACGGCGTCGAGATTGGCGGCGCCACTGAGTAACTCGCAGTGTTCGTTGTCGCGCGGGCGGATGACGGCCGCCGCCGCTGGAATCTGTGCGCGGACAACGTCGGCTGCTGCGTGTATGAGAAAGCGGGCCTGGTGCGGGTAGACGCGACTCGCCACGCCCTCTTGCACGTACGTTGCCGCGTCCGGCGCGGCGCGCGGGCGGAAGTGCCAGGTTCGGGCCGCCGCGTCGGTCATCCGGTCGACGCGGAAGGTGCGCCAGTCGTCGCGGTCGAGGTCGTAGGCGAGCAGATACCAGCGTCGGTCCGAGGTGACCAGGCGATAGGGCTCGACGCGCCGCGTTCGCACCGTATTTCCGGACGGGTAGTCGAAACTGGTCTCGACCTCGTCGCGGCAGGCTCTGGCCAGTGTCATGAGGACATCGGGGTCGACCGGTGTGCGGCCGCCGTCGAAGGATTCCACCGAGCCGGACAGGGCGCGTACTTCGTGTCGCAATCGGGCGGGCAGCACCTGGTTGAGTTTGGTCAGCGCGCGGAGTGCGGCGTCACCCGCGCCGGCGACCGCGCCGCCCGCACCGATCAGCAGCGAGACCGCGGTGACGATCGCCTCCTCGTCGTCGAGCAGCAGCGGCGGCAAGTCCTGTCCAGGCCCGAGCTGGTAACCGCCGCCGACGCCCTGACTGGCATGCACCCGATAACCCAACGTGCGCAACCGCTCGACATCACGTCGAACCGTGCGCGGCGTGACGCCGAGCCGCTCGGCAAGATCGGGGCCGGTCCACACCTGCCGCTGCTGCAGCAACCCGAGCAGGGTGAGCACCCGCTCGGTCGTCCCCCGCTCGTCGGCCACGTCCACCTCACCGAGACTGCCAGAAATAGCGGACCGGATCTGTCCGCTAGGCATGTCAGGGTAACCGCATGGAAGCAGACGACCTCGAGTGGAACCGGACACTGCGCGAGCAGTGGGAGTTCCATTGGGACCACCAGGTGCGCGCCCGGCTCGACGGGCTCACCGACGACGAATACTTCTGGTTGCCGGTGCCGAATGGATGGAGCGTGCGGCCGCGCGGCAGCTCGACCGCGCCGCTGCAGATCGGCGGCGGAGATTTCGCCATCGACTACGCGTTTCCGACGCCGGTTCCCGCACCGTTCACCTCGATCGCCTGGCGACTGGGTCACGTCATCGTCGGCGTACTCGCCGCACGCAACGCGGCACACTTCGGCGTGCCCGCGGCTTCCTACGACACGTGGGAATACGCCGGCAGCGCGGCCACCGCACTCGACCAATTCGAAACCCAGCTCGACACCTGGCTGACCGGAGTGCGCACACTCAGCGAAGCCGAGCTGCGGATCCCGGTCGGCCCGAAAGAGCCCTATCCCGAAGCGTCGATGGCCGACCTGGTACTGCATATCCACCGCGAACTGATCCATCATCTGTCCGAGGTCTGCCTACTGCGCGACCTCTACCCGCACACCCGAACCGCCACGAATGGAGCAACCCGATGAGCCGCCACATCCAGGTCACCTTCGACGCCCACGACCCGGCAGCGCTGTCGACCTTCTGGCGCGAGGTGCTCGGCTATGTCCACCCCGGCCCGCCCGGTGTCGACGTCCCCGCCGGCACCGACCCGCTGGCCGCGTGGGACGGGTTTCTCGCTCGGATCGGCGTGCCGCCGGAACAGCGCAACACCCGGTCGGCCATCGAAGACCCCGACGGGGTCGGGCCACGACTGTTCTTCCAGCAGGTGCCGGAGGACAAAGTCGCCAAGAACCGCGTTCACCTCGACGTTCGAGCGGCCCCCGGATTGCAAGGGGAGGAACGAATGGCGGCATTGGAGGCCGAATGCGATCGGCTCATCGCGCTGGGCGCGAAGCGGGTACAGCGTTACGAGCCGCAGCCACCGATGGGTGCGGGCAACATCGTGATGACCGATCCCGAGGGAAATGAGTTCTGCCTGGACTGAGCCGCACGCCTAAGCCTCACCGCGTCAGAATCTGCACTCTCTCTCGGGATGCGCACCGACTCTAGGGCCCTATTTCGAGTGCCGATCCCGAGAGAGAGTGCAGATTTCGCTCGTCACTTCGCGGCGGCCGCGCGGGATAGGTTCCAGCTGTGCCAAGTGTCGGGGGCGAGGTGGTTGCGGATCCGGTTGCGGAGTTCCGTGCGCAGGGGTTCGGAGAGGCGGTCGGTCGCGGGGAGGACGTCGGTCGAGAGGGTGGCCAGGTATTCGGCGTCGAACGTCTCGCCGTGCTGCCAGCGGTCGATGTTCTTGTCGGCGACCAGGCGTTCCGGATTCAGGATGGCCAGCGCGAGCAGGGTGGCCATGGCGGTGCCGATCATCGCGCGGGACAACCACATCCGGCGCAGGCTCAGCACCGACGCGAGCACCAGCAGGTAGGCCAGGCCGAGCCAGAGTTCGCACACCTCGACCAGTAGCCGGAGCACGGTGAAGCCGTAAGCCTGCTGGTAGGTCCACATGCGGCCGAGGGCGGAGGCGACGATGATCAGCGAGAGCACGCTCACCGCGCACAGCAGCACGCGCAGCCACAGGCGATCGGCCGCCGAATCCGTCGCGGCCCAGCGCAAGACGACCAGGATTACCGCGAGAGTCAGGATGGTGACAGCCGACAATTGCCAGAATCCACTGCGTGCGTATTCGGCGTAGGTGAGTCCGGCCGTGCGCTGCACGTAATCGTCACCGCCGAACAGGGCCACGAACTGTGCGCCGACGAACACCGCGAAAAGAACGGTGAGCGCGCCGACCGGCAGTGCCCACTCCAAGCGGCGGAGTGTTCGACCTTGCTCTTCCGCAACGTATTCCGAAGCGGGCATCGGCGGAGCGGCCAGCACATACAGCGCGCCGAGCGCGGCAAATCCGACCGCGACGAACAGCACGATCCACTGGAACGTCAGAGCGCCGTCGACTTTCGGTGTCACCGACTCCAACAGATTCGCGAACGTCGCATCAGCACCGCCGAGCAGCGGAACGAACACCGCGAGCAACGCGATGGTGACCACCACCGACAGCGCGATTCCCCGTTCGCGCTGCGACTTCATCCCGCGAAACCGCTCGGCTGCTGTGTACACCCACGGCAGCGCAACCAAAGCCGCGAGCGGCCAAGCGATCACGTCGTAGATCACGCCGTGCGTCGACCGTCGCCCCACAACAGCCAGCGATCCGGCGACACACGCTGCCAACACGCACAGTGTGAACAACCAACCCGCCGCACGGAAGGTGCCCACCGCCAGCAGGGCAAGAAACATTCCAGCCCACCAGATCCGCGCGGACGTCTCCCCGAGCACGCCTTGGTCTGTCGACTGTTCGAGTATTGCATCGCCGGTACGAGATTCAACGAACGGATCCGACGACTGATCCCACTCTGTCGCCGAACTCGCCCTACCTTCCTCTGCCGATGTTGCTGTGGTGTCAACGGCTCTCGCCTCGGACTTCGCACCGGTCGCGGCACGCGCCGAACTGGTCGAGACCATCCCCGTCGTTGTCTCATCGTCCGCTGGCGGGCGCGCCACTGCGGATTCCCTTACCCCCGCATCGGCTGTCCGGTCGCCTCCGACATGTGGGCCATCTCCTGCGGATTCTCCGAGCCCGCTGGTCTGCGCCACCTCTGCAAGCGGCGCATCGGCGGCATCGGCGGCATCGGCGGCATCGGCGGCATCGGCGGCATCGGCGGCATCGGCGGCATCGGCGGCATCGGCGGCATCGGCGGCATCGGCGAGGGTAGTTCGCGCGGCGCCGGAATCCGACACCAGTGGATCGGGTTTCGGATTCCCCTCATCTCGCTGGCTCGATGCAGTCGAATCCTGGGCGTTGCCGAACTTGCCGGGTTGCGGATTCGCGACGGCCGGTTCTTCTCCCCAGAAGTCGGTGTCGTGGACTGCCTTTGCGCTGGACGTCGAATCCTCCCCTCCGGGATTCGACGTTGCCGCGGGTGGTGTCGGCGAAGCACCCTGTGTGGAGTCGGGCGCCGCGGTCTCGCTGGGCACAGACCGATCGCTATCGATGGCGTCCGGTTCGTCGTCGTACTGCGCCGACTTGCGGGCGTTGCGATCGACCAGGTAGATCGCGCCGACGGCGACCGATCCGGTGAGTAGCCAGCCGATTCCGGGGCGGTCCAACGGGATCAGTGCTGCACCGGTGAATCCGGCGAGGCAGGCCGCGGGTAGTACGCCGGGTGGGCAGATGACGCGGCGCCGCCTCGGCAGCGGCTGGTACGGCGGGCCGGGGTACGACTGCATTGACACCCAACTGGGCAACGTCTCGTCGTCTGATTGAAAGGCAGTCCGTGATACGGCCGACAACAGCGCCCCCTCTGGGACGGCACGTCCGGTGGTCACCAGCGCCTCGGACCGATCAGGTTCCGGAGGTGTTGGCGTTTCGGGCATTTCGGGCATTAATTCCCCTCCTGAGGGTGTGCGGAATCGCCCCCGGGACCTCGTGCGGTCCGGGTGGATGGGTACGGCTTGGGTCAGTGGCCCGGGTAGGACCACATGGGTGTGGCTTAGGTCAGTGGCCGGGTAGGACCACGCGGATGCGGGAGCCGGGGTCGGCGACCGCGATGGTGCCGCCATGCAGGTCGACGATCCAGCGGGAGATGGCGAGGCCGAGACCGGTGCCGCCGCCTGCGGTGCGGCCGCCGCGAGTGAAGCGATCGAAGACGCGGGCGCGTTCGGCCGGTGGGATACCCGGCCCGTCGTCGGACACCTCGATCACCAGCTTGCCCGCGTGTCTGCGCACGGTGACCCGGACCTCGCCGCCGGCCGGGCCGTGTCGTGCCGCGTTGTCGAGCAGGTTGAGTAGCACTTGATGCAAACGTGCACGGTCGGCGAAAACGCTTATGTTGCTTGGCTGTACGTCGGTGGTGAAGCGCACACCCCGGCCCAGGGCCGCTGCGGCGACGTCCGCCTCGGCGACGACCTCGGCCAACAGAGGTGCGACATCGAGGCTTTCGCGGTCGAGCGGGAAGGCACCCGCCTCGATGCTGGACAGATCGAGCAGTTCGGAGACGAGCAAACTCAACCGCTCGGTCTGGGCGAGCGCGGTACGCAACGTCTTCGGATCCGGCTCGGACACCCCGTCGACGAGGTTCTCCAACACCGCGTTCAATGCGGTGATAGGCGTGCGCAGTTCGTGCGACACATTCGCGATCAGGTCACGGCGCTGTTGATCGGCCGCCGCAAGATCCGCGGCCATCTGATTGAACGCCTCCGCCAACTGCCCGACCTCGTCCCGCGAAGTCGCCCGCACCCGCCGCGTGTAATCCCCGTGCGCCATCCGCTTGGCCGCCGCCGTCATCTCACGCAGCGGCCTGGTAATCCCATGCGCCAGGAACTGCGAGGTCACCAACGCGATCCCCACCGCAGCCAACGTGGTCTTAGGCGGCAACCATCCGATCTTGATCCGAAAGAACCCGAACGCAATCCCCCCGGCACACAACATCAGAATCGCCAGCTTCACCTTGATCGACCGCACCGGATCCAACGGACGAGGCAGAATCTCCGCCACCTTGTCCGACAGCACCCGCAGCCGCTCGATGACCGCATGAAACCCAGTGGGGGCTTTTCCACGAGCCTGATCAACGGCCTTGTCGGCGGTCGATCGCACGTCATCCGCAGCCCGGCGATCACCAGTCGAGCCCGACACTGCAACAACGCCCTTGTCCAGCACGGCCCTCGCGTCCAGTGCAGGCGTCGCCCCCTGCGCGACGCTCCCACTCGTGGCCCGCTCGCCTGGCGCGGCCGTCCCTTGCAGCTTGGCCGGTCCACTAGATGTGGCACTCTCACTCGAGATGGCCGCCGTGCCCGGGACAGCGCTCGCGCCCCTCGCGGTACTCCCACTGGGCACGGTTCTCTCGCGCTGCTCGGCCGACTCGCCGCGCGCGGCACCCTCATTCGACACAGCCTTCTCGCCCTGGGCGACCCTCTCGTTCAGCGCGGCCCTTTCACCAGGCGTAACCGTCTCGCCGGACACGGCACTGTCGCCCGGCACGGCCTTCTCATCCGGCGCCGCACGGTCGGCGCTCATCGCGCCTCCAGTGCGTAGCCGACGCCGTGGACGGTGCGGATCAGGTCGGCGCCTAGTTTGCGGCGCAGTGCTTTGACGTGGCTGTCGACGGCTCGGGTGCCTGCGGCGTCGGCCCAGTCCCAGACTTCTTCGAGGAGACGTTCGCGGGCCAAGACGACGCGAGGTCGGCGGGCGAGACGGGCGAGTAGGTCGAATTCGAGGGGAGTCAGTTGGGCTTCGACATCGGCGCGCCAGACTCGGCGTTGGTCGACGTCGATGCGGAGGTCGCCGACGATGATGGTGTCGCCGTCGCGGTCGGCGGCGCGGTCCATGCGGCGAAGCAGAGCGTGTACGCGGGCGGTGAGGACGCGCAGGGAGAACGGTTTGGTCAGGTAGTCGTCGGCGCCGACGCCGAGTCCGACGAGTTGGTCGGTCTCGTCGGTGCGTGCGGTGAGCATCAGGACCGGCACCGAACGTTCGGCTTGGATCCGCCGACAAACCTCGAGTCCGTCGAAGCCCGGCAACATCACGTCCAGGACCACCAGATCAGGTGTGAGCGCCGACGCGGCGGCCACCGCACTCGGCCCGTCGTGCGCCAGATCCACGGTGAACCCTTCGGCCCGCAACCGCGCCGCCACCGACTCCGCAATGGTCACTTCGTCATCGACCACCAGAATCCGCCGCGCCAGCTGTCCCCCAGCCGCTCCGCTCTGTTCCATGCCCGGAACCCTAGCCACCCCCTGTGGAGAGGTCCGGCACCAAATGTGGAGATTCCGTGTCGACGGGCCCCGATCCCGCCTATTCGCCGGATCATGCCGACCCGGTACCCGAGGACTCACCGGCAGGCAAATCCTCGTCGACGTAACGTTCGCGCGCGCTCGGATCGGTGAACCAGCGGTACACGGCACTGCGCGCCGGGCCGGCGTATCTCGTCTCGTCGCCGAGCAGGGCCACCGCGGGCGGTGTCTGCAGCAGCGTCTCCCCGAGCGCACCCATCACCTGCGCGGGTGTGTCCTGCAGTCGGTCCAGCACCCGCATCAGGCCCGGGCTGACGTGCTCGCCGCGCAGCGTGCGCTGTGGAATCCGGTGTCCCCCAAGCAGAAATAGGTGGTCACGCTCCTCGAGGGTGAGCCGCAGCCCGCGCGCGATAGCCGCCAGCATCTGCTGGGAGGGCTGCGGGCCGGTGCCGTGCTCGAGCCGCGCGTAGTAGTCGGCGGACATGTCGCACAGGTCGGCGACCTCCTCTCGGCGCAGTCCGCTGGTGCGTCGCCGCGCGCCGCGGCGCAGGCCGACGTCCTCCGGTTGCAGCACCGTGTGCAGCCCAATTCGCCTAGCCGACGGCAGAATCCGCGCACTCTCTCGGGATCAGCACCGACTCTAGGTCCCTATTCCGAGTGCAGATCCCGAGAGAGAGTGCAGATCCGGGGCGACACGTCCCGCAACCCGCAACGGATGGTGCTGATCGACGCCTCCCAGCCCCGTAGGCACCGAACCCACAGACCGCCCATACCCTTCACAGAGCGTTTACGTACAAACGCTGTGAGGGGTATGCAGGCTCTGTGAAACCCCCTCCCCACCAAGGGGTTTCAGCACGCCGGAGCCCTTGGGGCGCAACCACGGCTAGTTCACCCCGCGAAACCCATCCGTACACCCGCTGTGTCAGCCCCTCTATCCCCTGCTCGGTGTGCGTCTGGGGCGGAACAGCATCGAATGCCTTCCCGCACGCGATGCCAATCCGGGTCCGACGGCCAATCCGTTCAGAGGGTCGGGCGGGGCTCGTGGTCGATACCTTCATGCTCGGCTCCGCGACGGAATCGCAACAGACGCAGGGCGTTTGCGACGACCAGGAGGGTGGAGCCCTCGTGGATGAAGACGGCGGGGCCGATCGGGAGCCCGATCAGGGTGGCCGGGACCAGTGCCGCGACGATCAGCAGGGAGAAGGTCAGGTTCTGGCGGATGATGCGGGCGGTGCGGCGGCTCAGGTCCACCGCGAAGGGGAGACGGCCGATGTCGTCGACCATCAGGGCGATGTCGGCGGTTTCCAGGGCGACGGCGGAACCGCTTGCGCCCATGGCGATGCCGACCGAGGCGTTGACCATGGCGGGTGCGTCGTTGACGCCGTCGCCGACCATGGCGGTGCCGTTGCGGCCGCCGAGTTTGCCGATCATGGTGACCTTGTCCTCGGGCAGCAGACCGCCGTGCGCGGCGTCCAGGCCCATGTCGGCGGCGACGGCGTCGGCGACGCGCTGGTTGTCACCGGAGATGAGGACGATGTCGTCGATGCCGAGCTCGCGCAGGCGGGCGACGACCGGTGCCGCCTCGGCGCGCGGGATGTCCATCACGCCGACAACGCCCAGGTAGACGCCCGCGTGCCGGACGATCATCGTGGTGCGGCCGCGCTCGTGTAGCTCGTCGACGATCCGGATGATGTCGGTAGGGACGCCCTCGGGATCGAGTTCGTAGAACATGGTGCGGTTGCCGACCTCGGTGGCGCGACCCTCGACCAGGGCGGTGACGCCGCGACCGGTCACCGAGTTCACCGATGTCGCGGTCCGTTCGGCGCCCGCGGGCACTAGTTGCGCAAGGTCACGGGTGATCGCGCCGGCAAGTGGATGGTCGCTGTAGGACTCGACCGCGAACAGGGTGGCGATCAGTTCGTCACGCAGTTCCGGCCGGGCCGCGACGATATCGGTGACCTTCGGCTGTCCCCAGGTAAGCGTGCCGGTCTTGTCGAATGCCATCGACCGCACGCGGCCGAGCGTCTCCAGCGGTCCACCGCCCTTGGCGAGGACACCGGCCTGCGCGGCCCGCGCGATCCCGGCCAGCACCGCGCTCGGGGTGGCGATCGCCAGCGCACACGGGCTCGCGGCCACCAGCACCACCATGGCGCGATAGAAGCTGTCGGCGAACGGTTCCGACGCGGCGAACACGCCGAAGGCAAGCACACCGAGCACACCGGCCAGCACGACCGGCACATAGAACAGTTGGAAGCGGTCGATGAATCGCTGGGTGGGCGACTTCTGAGTATCGGCCTCGCGCACCATCGTGATGACCCGCGCCAGCATGCTGTCCGCGGCCCGACTGGTCACCAGCACATCCATCGCACCGGAGCCGTTCATCGTGCCCGCGAACACCCGATGTGTTTCCGGCACGGCTGTACTACTCGCCAACGCAGCGTCGGCGATCGGCGCCTTCTCCACCGGAATACTCTCACCCGTCACCGACGACTCGTCGACGCTACTCACACCGTCGACCACCACCCCATCCGCGGCAAGCCGCGAATTCGGCAGCACGACAACCACATCCCCGATCGCCAGCGCACCGACCTCCACCGCACGCACCACACCGTCGGGTCCACGCACCAATGCCGTATCCGGCGCAAGCTCGGCCAACGCCTCGATCGACCGCTGCGCCCGCCCCATCGCATACTCCTCAAGCGCGTGCCCGAGGCTGAACAGGAACAACAGCACCGACCCCTCGGCCCACTTCCCGACCATCGCCGCGCCCACCGCCGCGACCAGCATCAGGAAGTCGACCTCGAATCGACCCCGCCGCACGGTGGCGATCGCGGTGCGGATGGTGAAGTAGCCGCCGAAGAAGTAGGTCGCCGCGAACAACGCGATCGCCACCCACTCCGGCGCGGACACCAGGTACTTCGCCGTCATGCCGCCCGCATAGGTGACGCCGGAGGCGATCGCGAAGATCAGCTCCGACCGCTCCCCCAGCAGCGCGCCCCCATGCCCGTGCTCGCCTCGTCCCTCAGTAGTCATACCGACATAATATGCATAGATTGCCATGTATGCATAGATCCTGTTTCATCGGCACCGTGCCGAGTAGGCAGCCACCACCCTCCGCCGGTCTGGCGCGGCACTTCATCCCACCCACCTCTACATCGCGGCGTTGCGCGGCTACGCGGTCCTCATTGCCGATCACGAGAGCAGAAGGACCCGCCCGGTGAACGATTCGACAGACAAACCCATGGACGACGGCTCGGCATCATCGGCGCACTGCTCGCTATCCCGGTCGCCGCGACCGAACTGCTGTTGATCAGGGAGACCTATTCCCGCGCGTCGATCGGGTCACCGGCGAAAGCGACTACGCCGCAACGGCTTCGACTCGGGGAGCGACGAGCTGAGCACGCACTCCCCTGATGCGCGCCCCGCATCAGTCGGGCAGACACCGCTCCGGCGACAACCGCTGGCAAGCGGTCCCCTAGCATCGCGACCTGTGATCACCGTTGCCACGTGGAACGTGCTACACCGCATCCACGCCGAGAATTGGTACGAGGACGTCTCCAGCCGGTGGCCGGACGAGGCGGCCCGGATCGACGCGGTCACCGCGCGCGTGGCGGCGCGAACCGAGTGGGCGATCGCGCTGCAGGAGGTCAGCGGTGATCAATTGATCAGTCTGCGGGCCGCTTTACCCGGTCGGACGATCCACTCCATGCAGTACGTGCGCGTGCCGACCGCGCGCAGGCACGCCAGCGCGCTACGTGATCCGAGCGAGCACCTGGTGCTCATCGTCGAGGGGCCGAGCCGCGAGATCACCGCCGAGTCCTTCGCCGACGACCCTGGCAAGGGTGCGCTCGCGGTCAGGGCGGGCGGTGTTGTGCTGATCGCCACGCATGTGACCGGAGATCGGCGGCGCACGAAGCAGCTCGCGCGGTTGGCCGAAATGGCTTCCGTCACACCGGAATATCCGGCGGTGCTGCTCGGGGACTTCAATATCGACGGTGCGACGGTCGCGACGAGCCTCGGCGACGGATTCACTGTCGCGAACCTGGCGCCGAGCTCGCTGGCGACCCGCCCGCGTACCTCGGGCGCGAAGTCGCAGTTCATCGATCACGTGGTCGTGCGCGACGCGACCGTGCGCGAAGTGGTAGTCGAAGATTCAGGCGGCCTGTCCGACCACAATCTGGTCAACGCGACGATCGCGTTGTGACAATCACGCTTTCGTAGTCGCAGGTCAGCACATCGAGCGCGGTGCGCCAACCCCGCGATTCTGGTGTCTGCTGATAGCTGGCGGCGGCGATTAGGGTTCACCGGGGTGCCGAATCGGCATGCGGAGACCGGGGCGCGAGGGGGCCATGATGACACGATGCTCGGCGCCGCCTGCCCGCGATCAGTCCCCCGAAATAGGCGCCGCGCCGTCGATGTTCGGCACTACGACATCGATAAGCCAGTTCACGGGATCGACGGCTGGAATCACGTTGGCGGACGGTGGAATCACGCGCCCCGACAGCGAGGTCACGAACCTCGGCAACGGATCGATCCGCAGCGCGACCTCTTTCGTGCAACCGGCGGTCGCTGCCCACTCCGCCCATGACCGGCGCGACTTCGGCCGCCGATAGCGCACCAACAACTTCGATGCGAGCCGAACAGTAACGGCCGCACAGTAATTCGCGCCTCTCGGATCGACGGGGCGAGATACGAGGAGGAGCTATGTCCCGCAAGAGATTTGTGCACTTAACCACGCAAAAGAGCGTTGCGGCGGTCTTGTTGATACTGGCAGCGGTGATCCTCGCGCTCACCGGATGTTCGTCCAACAGCACCGATACGCCGTCTGCCACCAGGACACCTCTCGCGAGCGCTACCGCGAAGCCGTCAACGACCACCGGGCAACCGACACCCGGTAAACCGGCACCAGCACAACCAGCACCCGGGCCCGCGGCAGTCCAGCAAGGACCCCAGCCAGCCGGCGCACCCCAGACCCCGGTCGACGAATACGTGAAGTGCACCGACCGCATCAACTACGCAGGCGACCCCCGCGCGAACGCCGAAATCAACATCCTCGGCGAACAAACCGGCGTCTGCCCGGAACCGCAACAACCGCCCGCCGACAACTACGTCAAATGCACCGACCGCGTCAACTACGCAGGCGACCCCCGCGCCAATGCCGAAATCAACATCCTCGGCGAACAAACCGGCGTCTGCCCGGAACCGATCCGATCGACCTCCGCACCGGTCACCACCCCGGCCGCACCAACGGTCACCACATCGAACGCCCCGGCACCCACAACATCGACAGCACCGGCAACGTCGACCGTGGTCACGCCGACCCCATGATCGACACCGACGACACACGCTCCTCCACACCCACCGCCGCCGCGCCGGAATCCCTCCCGCAGCCCAACATTCGCAGCCAGCACAGGCCGTTGCCGCGATTTCGCCGCCGCCGACCTCCGGCCCGGCCGAGAATGCTCTTATGGTCGAGATCAGCCGCGGGGTAGGCACCGTGAACGGTATTCATATGCACTACCGCCGCGCCGGGTCAGGCCCGGCGCTGGTGTTGTTGCACGGCTGGCCGCAGACCGGCTATTGCTGGCGAAAGGTCCTGCCCGCCTTAGCCGAGCGGCACACCGTGATCGCTCCCGATCTGCGCGGCTACGGCTACACCGACAAGCCGACCACCGGTTACGACAAACGCAGCATGGCCTCCGACGTGGCCACGCTGATGGAATCGCTCGGCTTCACCTCCGCCGCCGTGGTCGGACACGACCGCGGCGCGCGGGTCGCCCACCGCTGGGCGCTGGATCGCCCGGATCAGGTCACCAAGCTCGCCGTGCTCGACATCATTCCCACCAGGGAGACCTGGCGCCGGATGGATGCCGCGCTCGGCCGCCGCTACTTCCATTGGCTGTTCCACCTGCAGCCGGATCTGCCCGAACGCCTTGTCGGCCATGACATTCCCGGCTACCTGCGTTACTTCTTCGAGACCTGGACCGTCAACCGGCACGGCCTGCCCGGCGAGGCCATCGACGAATACATCCGCGCCTTCAGCACTCCCGGCGCATTGCGGGCAGGCTTCGACGACTACCGCGCCGCCGCGGTCGACGCCGAACACGACGCCACCTCCGCCGGTCACCGGCTCACCATGCCGATGCTCGCGCTCTGGGGTTCGGCCAGCTTCCTCGAAACGATTCCGGTGCTGGAGGTTTGGCGTGACTATGCCGAGAACGTAAGCGGGGCTGCCATCCCCGACTGCGGCCATTTCATCGCCGAGGAACGGCCCGAGGCCCTGCTGACTCATCTCAATGAATTCCTCTGAGGCGTCAGCCTATTCAGCACACAGTGCGTGATCGACCAGTGCGGTCGCCGCACGCTCCTGCTCGAATCCCTTGCTGCGCATGAAGTCGTCGCCTACCGCGAGGGCCGTGGACATCGATACGACGACACTGCGACGCCCGTCCTCGGTCACGCCGGTGTCGGTGATGTATCCCTCCTGGCCGCCGTTGTGCATCCAGTAGGTGCCCCCGCAGGACAGGGGCACGGAGAACAGGCCGAGCCCGTCGCGAATGCCGGGCCAGATCTGCCCGACCACGCCCTCGACCGGCACCGTGGTGCGCATCAGCGCCAACTGCTCGGGCCGTAACAGTTTCCCGCCCAACAGACTTCGATAGAAGGTGCCGATATCGGCGGTGGTGGAGAGAAGGCCGCCGGAGGCATCGGCGTCCACCACCTCGGTGACGTCGGTCAGCGGCCCGTCGAGTTCGTACTGCTGGTAGGCCTTGGCGTGTGGCGCCGGCAGCGTAGGCGAATCGCCGGGCCAGCGGGTGTCGCGTAGCCCGAGCGGTTCGAGGATCCGTGACCGGACCTCCTCGTACCAAGGGCGTTCGCTCACCTTGTCGATGATCATGCCGAGCAGCACGTATCCGGCGTTGGCGTAGGACCAGCCGCTGCCGGGCGCGAAATCGGGAGCGTTCCGCATAGCCGCCGCCACCGTCTGTTCCGGAGTCCGCACCTGGTAACGGAATCGGTAATAGTTTTCCGGAGTGTCGAAGTCGGGCAGGGTGTCGCGAATTCCGCTGGCGTGCTGGAGAAGTTGCCTGACGGTGATCTTATTGCCGTCGTTTCCGTTGTCGCGCACCATGTCCGGCAGCCACTGCTGCACAGTGTCATCCAACGTGAGTCGACCCTCGCCGACCAACATGAGGACCACGGTCGCGACCAGCGACTTCGTGACGCTGCCGATCCGGAAGAAGCCGTTCGGCGAAACCGGTTCCGCCGCTGCGATATCCGACTTGCCAGCCACGGCCACCCGGTCGCCACCACCGTCCACGACCCGCGCCTGCACACCGGTCACCCCGATAGCCGTGATGGCCTCGACATCTCGCTGCAAGCTGTTCTCGCCGGGCGCCGAGCCGCATCCGGCCAACGCCACGACCAGCGCGAGTGCCACCGCGTACCGCATGATCTCTCCTATCGATCTCAGCGGAATCTAGCGGCGCGTCGCGCTCACCTACATCACTCCATGGAGCTAACCGGCCTCCCCCTGCGGGACTATCCGGTCCGCGAACCACCGTTGTTGCACTTGACCCAAGATCTGATCACGGAACGGTTATCGACCCGTCGAGAGACCGACCAGTCTGAAATGATCAGGCCACCGCTCGTCCGAACGAACGCTCGTGACCTGCTACATCCCCGGGATGAAGGGTGCGACATGGTCGCTCTGGGCCGGTTAGGAATTCGACTCGCGCTCTGCGCTGTCGCGATGACATTCGCCGCCGTCGGCATACCGGGGGTCGCGACGGCCGTGCCGCTCGCGTCGCTCGGCGGCGGTTCCGGGATCCTGCTCGGACGCGGCGTCTGCACGCTGACCACCATCGGATACGACCGCGCGGACCGGCTGGTCGGGCTCACCGCAGGACACTGCACCGAAGTAGGCATGTCGGTGCGGGCCGAGCGGGCACCGGACGCAGGCGTCGTCGGCACCGTCGCGGCGGTCGACCACTACGACGACTACGCGGTGCTCGAATTCGATCGAACCAAGGTCACACCGGTCCGCCAGGTGGCCGCGACCACGATCGGCGGCATCGGCACGCCACCGCAGCAGGGCGACGTGGTGTGCAAGAACGGTCGGACCTCCGGATACAACTGCGGCGTCGTATGGGACACGCATCGCTGGTGGTTCCAGAACCAATCCTGCTCGCAGCCAGGCGATTCCGGCGGACCGGTCACCATCGGCGATCGACTGGTCGGCATGAACGTCGGGCACATCGGCCTGCGACTGGTCGGCGTCACCGTGTTCGACATGGTGTGCCATCCGCCCATCGCACCGCTGCACGATCCGGCCGTGGCGACCCAGATCGGCATGGTGCTCGACGACATCGATCAAGGCGGCGGCGTCGGGTCGGGATTCCGGCCGCTCTGAGCGCATGCGACGATGAGCCGAAAAGCGGGGCGCCGGTAGGGCATTCCGTGCGACGCACACCACAGGAGCTCGACGTGGAGCCGACCCGGGGACACTCGTTCGCCCGTTTCGTCGCCCTAGGTGACAGTCAGACCGAAGGGATCGGCGATCCCGACGGCAACGGCGGATACCGAGGTTGGGCCGACCGATTCGCCACCCTGCTCGCCGCCGCTGACCCCGCGCTGCACTACGCCAACCTCGCCGTGCGCGGCCGTCGCGCCGCCGAGATCCGCGCCGAACAGCTCGAGCCGGCCCTCGCACTGAAACCGGACCTCGCCACCGTCGTGGCAGGCATGAACGACGTCATCCGGCCCCGCTTCGACCGAGACGCACTGCTCGCCGACATCGAGACCATGTTCACCGCACTCACCGCGATCGGCACCAAGGTCGTGACGTTCACCTTCCCCGACATCGGCGCCGTCGCCCCCTTCGCCCGCCCACTGTCCGCGCGAGTACGCACCCTCAACGCCGACCTTCGCGCGCTCGCCGCACGCAACGGTGTCACCCTCGTCGACTTCGAACCTGTCGTCGCGGCCACCCACCCGGTCGCATGGGACGAAGACCGGCTACACCTCAGCCCGACCGGCCACGACATCGTCGCCCGCGCCCTCGCCGCCGCCCTCGAAGTCCCCGGCGCCGACGACACCTGGCGCGAACCCTTACCACCGGTCGACCGATCCGTCGCCCAGACGGTCGCAATAGAGTTCCGCTGGACCGTCCACTATCTGATGCCATGGATCGGACGCCGACTTCGCGGAGCTTCCTCCGGTACCGGCCAGGAAGCCAAACGACCAGAGCTGCTACCTGTGCTGGCGTAATCCACAGCGCGCATCAGCGTGGGGGGGTAGGGCAGCCGAGCCGCGTGGCACGAGCCAGGCCGTGCGTTCAGGGCGCGGGGACTAACGGTCGAGAAGGCTTCTCCGGCCCGGCACATGCTCTGGCGCGAATCGCGAGTTGGAACGGCCGGACGCCGACGGAAGCGGCCGCGCGCGTAAGCGGGCAGGTGTGCTGTGACCGGCGGCGCATGACCTGGGTAACTTCGCAAACCGGTGCGATCGGGCACTACGACCGGAAGTAGTATGGCGCGGTGCGAACATCGGCGGAGGCTACGGCGCGACTGCGTGGCGCGTTCGTCGGATCTGCGTCCGGTGCGGTGAGCATCGCGGCGCACGCCCTCGGCGGGGGCGATGTCTCCCCCGGTCAGTCCTCGATCGCCTTGTTGATCGCCGCCTGCACGATTGTCGGCGTGGTTGTCAGCGCGCGGCGGACTCGTTTCGGGGTCGCCGAAGTGATGGTGCTGCTGACGATCGGCCAGGCGGTCGGCCATGTCGCGTTGACCATGTCCCCCGGCCACCACCACACCACCGGCATGACCTCGATCATGCTCGCGGCCCACCTCGCCGCCATCCCGGTCGGCGCACTACTCATCCGTGGCGCCGAAATCGGTTTCGGCCGAGCAATATCCGCCGCGAATCGCGCCGCGCGAGTGCTCGGCACCCGCCCAGCGGCCACCTTCGTATTCCAATACGCCGTTCCCATCGGCCCCCTGGCTGCGCCGCGGCGCCTGCTGTTCAGCTCCGGATCCGGGCTGCGCGGGCCACCGCCCCGACACTGAGCCACGTTCCCGCCTACCGCGAGCAGCGCCCAATGCGCTGTCGCAGAGCGCATTCCCGCCCAACTGTGAGATATGCCGGTACCGAACGCCAGACGACCAGCTACTGATCGATCCCGCCAAGAGTCAAGGACGGGCACCGATTTCAACTGCTGATCAGGTCTATCGCGCTGAGTTTCTGCGACTTCGACCGCACCGCCGCAGGTTTCCGCGCGGCAGCAGCTGTGAAGGCGCGAGGACTCGGGCCTCGCGGCTGGCCCATCGGCGGGCTGACAATGCGGCGTCGATCAGGCGCAACTAGCGCCAACGAGCACTCACCACACGCGCTCGGATCACGATCACCGGCACGGCGGATCAAGGCAGACAGTTCGAGCAAGACCGACGAGAGTCGGCTCGAGCCCAGCGGCACGGCGGCCGAGCGGCACGGCGGCACGGCGGCACAGTCGACTGCGGCAACGGTCAGCGGACCGAAGCGGCGTGTTACGGGCGCGGCGGGTCGGGCGTATCAGTCAGCTCGACAAGGCCATTGATGCGATCTGGGCGGGCGACAGGCGGCAGTCCGCAGACAGCGCCGGTGCGGCAACTCGCGACGAGACAACACATTTCCCATGATCGGAGATTTCTATGCTTACCTTCACCACCACTTCAGCACCCAGCGCGCGCCGCGTGACGCGTGTACTGCGCGGCGCCGCAGTAGCTTTGGCTGTTCCGCTGCTTCTCGTCGCCTGCTCGTCCAACGACAAGGCCGAGTCCAAAGCCGCCGACTCGGTCACGATCAAAGATCAGTGGGTGAAGGCGGCGGATGGTGATATGTCGGCGGCGTTCGGTGAGTTGAGCAATGCGGGTGACACGGCGCGGACCGTGGTGTCGGCGTCGAGTCCCGCGTCGAGCCGAGTCGAACTGCACGAAGTGGTTGCGGATGCGAGTGGGACCAAGACGATGCGGCCCAAGGCGGGCGGGTTCGTGATTCCGGCGCACGGGAAGGCCGAGTTGCGGCCGGGTGGTGACCACATCATGTTCATGGGGCTCACCGGTCCGCTGCGCACGGGCACCGAAACGCCGGTCACGCTCACCTTCGACGACGGGTCGACGACCACGTTCACCGCGCAGGTGCGTGACTTCTCCGGCAACCAGGAGAACTACGCGCCCGATCACGCGAGCGGTGCGCAGACACCGGCGCACGGTGGCTGAGACCAGCCCGGGACGCCTCAACCGGCGGCGCCTGCTCGGTGGCGGTGCCGCCGCAGTGGGCGCCGCGGGCATCGGTTGGGGCGCGGTCGCCATGACCGCCCGCGACGACACATCGCGGACGTCGGTGACCGAACCGTTCTACGGCACACACCAATCCGGAATCGCGACCAGCCCGCAGTCACAGGCGGCCTTCGTCGCGTTCGATCTGAAACCGAACGTCACCAGGGACGATCTCATCGGCATCCTGAAGATCTGGACCGGCGACGCCGCCCGCCTCACCCAGGGCCGCCCAGCCTTGGCCGACACGGAACCGGAACTGGCACAACGCCCCGCTCGACTGACCATCACCGTCGGCCTCGGCCCTTCGGTGTTCACCACGGCAGCCCTCGAGCACCGCCGCCCGTCCTGGCTTCGGCCACTGCCGCCGTTCGCCATCGATCGACTCGAATCAGCTTGGCGCGACGGCGATCTGCTGGTACAGGTCTGCGCGGACGAGGCGACCACGGTGTCACACGCGGTACGCGTGCTGTGCCGGAGTGTGTCGTCACTGGTCACGGTGCGCTGGGTGCAGCGCGGGTTCCGCAACGCCGAACCCGGCCGGACGCCACGCAATCTGATGGGCCAAGTCGACGGCACGGTGAACATCGCCCCTGGCCCCGATTTCGATCGGCTGGTGTGGGACAACGGCTCCGCGCAACCCTGGCTCGCCGGCGGCACCTCCTGCGTGCTGCGCCGAATCGCGATGACCTTGGACACCTGGGACGAAATCGACCAGGAGGGAAGGGAACTCACCGTCGGCCGTACCGTCGCCAACGGTGCCCCACTGACCGGCACCGCCGAGTTCGACGAGCCGGATTTCGCGGCTGTCGACGCCAACGGCATCACGATCATCCCGCAGTCCTCCCACATCGCCCGCGCGCATCACACGCACGACGGCGAGCGATTCCTGCGCCGCGGCTACAACTATGACGACGCCCCGGCACCGGGCCGGATCTCGAATTCGGGCCTGCTCTTCGCCGCCTACCAGCGCGACGTAGACGCCCAATTCTTGCCGGTCCAACAGCGACTCGCGGAGTTCGACGCCCTCAACGTGTGGACGACGCCGATCGGCTCGGCGGTGTTCGTCATCCCACCGGGAGTACCGGCGCCGGGCGGATACCTCGGGCAGTCACTGTTCGAATCATGATGGTTCCGATGCCGATACGAGCGTCGGCATCGGAACCGCCGATCCCGCAGTCGCGCCGGGCCACCCGGCCAGACGGATCCCGGCAAACACGCGGCGGCCGCCGCGCCGAATCGACGCGGCGGCCGCGGGCCGAGCGAATCTGTCAGATACCGGTTGCGCCGTGAATCGTCTTGGCGTCCTTGCGAATCCCGAACGCCAGGATGACCTCCATGATGCCGAGCACGACCAACCACACGCCGACCACGATCGCCAGCGTCGCCACCGACGTCAACGGCCAGGCGATCAACACGATGCCCGCGATCACGGTGATCAGACCGAAGAACACCGCCAGCCAGCGGCCGGGCACGGCAGGCTCGGACACCGCGATCACCAACGCGGACACGCCACGGAACAGCCAGCCGATCCCGATCCAAATCGCCAGCAGCAGAATCGAAGTCAGCTCGTCACGGAAACAGAAGACGCCGATCGCGATGGACAGCACGCCACTGATGAAGGCCAGCACCCGCATGCCGGTGCTGGCCGGTGCGCCGAACGCGGCCATCAGTTGCAGAAAACCGCTGACCACCAGGTAGATACCGAACAGGACGCCCGCCGCCAAAAGAGTGACGCCGGGCCAGGCGAGAATGATCACGCCGAGGATCACCGAGAGTAAGCCGGTGACCAGAACGGTTTGCCACGCACTGCGGGCAAGAGACTGCAAAGGACCCTCGAGCACGCTGTTTGTCGTCATAATTCGATGCTATGCCCTTGCCACTAGAGTTTCCTGGACATTTGCCCACGCAACTCGCAAGTCCAGTGGGCTTACCCACCGAATTATCCGCCTGTCCGGCGGCTGTTGTCCGGTTAAGCGACGGATTCGCCGGCGGCCGACACACCTGATTTCGCCGCCGCCGGGGCAACGATATTGACCATCCAGGTGACGCCGAACCGGTCCTGGCACAGGCCGAACTCGTCGCCCCACATCTGCTTCTCCAGCGGCACCGACACCGTGCCCGCCTCCGACAACCGATCCCAGTAACCATGCAGCTCGCTCGCGTCCTCGCCGCTGAGGCTGATCGAAATGCTGCTTCCCGGTTTGTATTCCATGCCGGGCGGGGTGTCCGCGGCCATCAACGTGAAGCCGCTCGGGGTCTCCAGGATGCCGTGCATGACCAGGTCCGCGCCGGGCGCCTCCTGGTCACTGAACTCGCTGAAGGCGCTGATGGTCAGGGTGCCGCCGAACACGTCGCGGTAGAACTCCAGAGCTGCGCGGGCCGTGTCGCCGAAACTGAGGTACGGGTTGAGCCGGGAGGTCATGACACGAGGTTAGTGCGCCAAAGCACAGCGGGCGATCGCTAGCGGGGTTTATCGCCGGTTTGGCTCGGGTAGTCATCCCTAAGTGACTCTCGTCGTGTACACCCATGGGTGAAGCGGGTGGGTCGGAATCGTGAGTCTCGGGTGGCTAGGAGAAGAGGGTGGCGGTTGTACTCGTGCTGCAGGCGCGGGGCCTTGGTGATCTACTTACCGGGGTCCCGGCGCTCCGTGCGTTACGCCGCGCCAAGCCCAACGACCGCATCGTGCTCGCCGCGCCGCACCGGCTGAAGCCGATCGTCGACCTGATCGCCTCGGTGGACGCGATGGTGCCGACCGCCGAACTCGGCGGACTGCGCTGGGACGCGCCCGGCCCGCAACTCGCCGTCAACCTGCACGGGCCGAGCACCGAAAGCATTGTGCAACTGGAGAAGACGGAACCGGGACGGATCCTCAGCTACCGCAATCCGGCGTTCCCCGAACTGGACGGTCCGGAGTGGCAGAGCGACATGCACCACGTGGACCGCTGGTGTCACCTGCTCGAGTCCGACGGGATCGTCGCGGATCGACGCAACCTCGGCCTGGTGCCGCCGGTGTCGACCACGAGCCACCGCGATTGCGTCGTGGTGCACGTCGGCGCGGGCGCGCCGGCCCGTCGCTGGCCGCCGGATCGGTTCGCCGCGGTCGTGCGGCACCTGCTGGTACTCGGTCGCGAGGTGGTGCTCACCGGGGATGAATACGAGCGCGAGATCGCGCTGAGCATCGCCGCGCGGGCAGGCCTGCCGATCGGCCGGGTTCTCGCCGGGGAGCAGAACCTGATCGAACTGGCCGCCACCGTCGCCGAGGCGGGGCTCGTGATCAGCGGCGACACCGGCGTCGCACACCTGGCCACCGCGTTCGGCACCCGCACCGTCCAGATCTTCGGCCCGACCCCGCCGCGCTGGGGCGGACCACCTCCGCACCTGCTGAATCGGCACATCGTTCTCTGGGCCGGTCAGCTCGGCGACCCCTACGCGGACACGCCCGACCCCGGCCTGCTGCGGATCGGCGTCACCGAGGTCATCAACGCCGTGGACAAGCAGCTCAACAAGCGCAACTGGCCCGGCACCGGCACCCAACCCCGCCGCACCCCTTATCGTCGCGTCGGCTGACGGTTCCACCCGCCGTCAGCAGGCCCGCACAACCACATCACCGACACCCGCCTGGTCTTCGCAGACTAGGCGGGCTCCTCGCATATCCACCCAACGTTTGCTGGGTCCGGCGACACCAAGCAATGCGCTGGGCGCGCTAGAGGCTGCTGTCCGTGCGGGCGGTTTGCAGCGCGGCGGAGTAGGCGGCGAGGGCGCTGGGCCAGAACTGGTCCAGGTAGTCGCGGGCGTCGCTGAGGCCGCGGGGGTCGAGGGAGTAGAGGCGGCGGTTGCCGTCCGGCCGCATCATCACCAGGCGGGCTTCGCGTAGGACGCGCAGGTGCTGGGAGACGGCGGAGCTGGTTACGCCGGTGAGTTCCGCGAGTTCGCCGACCGCGCGCGGGGCCTGCGGGAGCGCCTCGAAGATCGCGCGGCGGGTCGGGTCGGATAACGCCATGAGGGCGCGAACTCCATTAGTCGCCACTGAAATAGTGTGATCAACGAGCGACCATTTGGTCAACTCCACGCAATACGGAATTCCCCCAGGTGAACACGCGAGGCGCGCGCTGGCGTTACACACTTGTAATACGCGAACTGGGCTTTTCTGCCGCTGTGACGGTAACCACACGATTGCGGAACAGGTATGACCCTCCCGTACGTTCGTTCCATGCCCGTGACCGTTCCGTTATCTTCCCGTCGGGGCGCGACCCGGACTCGACGCCACCGTGCCGCCACCCGCGCGGTGGCCGTGTCCGCGGTCGTCAGCGCCTCGCTCGGCGTCCTCGCCGCCGCCGACCAGCAATCGACCGCCGATCAGCTCACCGCAGGCAAGCTCACCGCCGACGTGGCACCGCAGGCCATGTTCACCGCGTTCACCCCGCGCGAAGCGCAGATGCCGCAGACCGTGCCGGACAACGTCGTGTGGGAGCAGCACCGCCTCGCCGTCGAAGCCGCCCGCCCCAAGACCGTTCGCCCCATCGCGGGCGTGCTGACCTCCACCTTCGGCGTGCGCTGGGGCGCACTGCACGCGGGCCTCGACCTGGCCGACCCGATCGGCACGCCGATCGGCGCGGTCACCGACGGCGTCGTGATCGAGGCCGGACCGGCCAGCGGCTTCGGCATGTGGGTGCGGGTGCAGCAGGACGACGGCACCATCGGCATCTACGGCCACGTCAACGACATCCTGGCCACCGTCGGCCAGCAGGTCCGCGCGGGCGACATCATCGCCACCGTCGGCAACCGCGGCTTCTCCACCGGCCCGCACCTGCACTACGAGATCCACCTGCCCAGCGGCGAGCCCATCGACCCGCTCCCCTGGCTCGCCGGCCGCGGCATCGACATCCAGGGCAACACACCGTAATCCAGTGGGCTTCGCGAGTCGATGAGGGGCTCGCGAACGACCACCACGCCCAACGCCCCGGACCTACACGTGTCAACACGTACACGTCCGAGGCGTTCGCGCGTTGCCGCACTGGAAGGCCGCTGCCGCGCACATCGCATCCTGCCGCGCACCGAATCGTTGACTACTTCGTACGCGGCACGACAAACCTTGCGCGGCAGGCTATCCCGGACCGCTGGCCAGCCGGAAGGTGCACTGCGAGATAGGTTATTTGCCGACCTGGTCTACGCGGGTGCCGTCGAGCCATGGATTGAGGTCGGCTAGGAATGGGGTGTCGCCGAGGCGGTCGAGGTCATCGAGGAAGGCCGTGGTGGTGCGGGCGGCTGCGGCGGTGGTGCCCGCGGAGATGAATCCGGCTTGCTCGCGGTCCAGGCCGCGGGACAAGGACTTGTCGGTGCCGAAGTAGATGGCGCGCTTGGCTTCTGCGATGGCGATCGGGTTTCGGGTGGCCAATCTAGCTGCGGTGGCCTGGGTTTCGGCGAGGAGCTCGTCTTCGGGCACCAGTCGATGCACCAGACCGAGTCGGTATCCCTCCTGCGCCGACAGTGGTGCGCCTTCGAGGGTTACCTCAATGGCCTTGGCGGCGCCCAAGAGTCGCGACAGGCGCTGGGTTCCGCCGCCACCGGGGATCAGGTTGGCGAGGGTCTCGATCTGACCGAGTTTGACGTGGTCGGCGTCCGCTGCGTACCGCAGATCGCAGGAGAGCGCGATCTCGTGGCCGCCGCCGAGTGCGGGGCCGTTGATCGCCGCCAAATACACCACGCCAGAGCGGTTCATCCGCAACGTGGTCTTCTTCCAGCGGTGCCCCCACACCAGTCCGGCGCCGAGCCCACCACCGAAACGTTCCGCCAGTCGCGTCGCGCCAGGCACCCGCATCGCCACATCACCGATTCGCAGAAACGGTGCCGCGACCCGAGCCGGGATGAACGGATGCGGCAGCTCGACCATGCCGATGAGTGCGCGCGGGTCCGCGTGGGTGAGGAACCGGCCGGGCAGCCCACCGGTGATCACGACCGCGCCCACAGTGTCGTCGGCGTCGACCGCGGCGGTCAGCGTGTCCAGGTCGCGAACGAACTCGGGGGTGGCGAAGTTGAGCGGCGGTGCGACGACCCGTGCCGTCAGCACCCGCCCGTCCTGCACCGATTGGATGGTCTCCAGGGAGAGATCGACGGCGGACATCGGCGGCTCCTTCGATGCGCATGACAACGGCGGGTGCACGAGAATGCTTCGGCGCAAACCTGATTCACCCGAATCCGGTTCCCTACTATGGGGTCCACCATAGTAGGTGTGTCAAGAGGTACCACCCACTCGACTGCGGGCTCCGGACCTATTCGGTTCGGGTGACCGCCGGGATCAAGTCGCGCAGTTCGCCGACGACATGGTCGAGCGGCGTGATGTCACGCTGGGCCCGACACAAGGCGATCGCACCCTCGAACGCGGCGACGGTGAGGGTGGCGAGACTGCGCGCGCGAGGCTCGGAAATGCCGTCTCGGATAAGCATTTCGGCGAGGGCACGTTCCCAGCGAGCGAAAACGTCGGCGGCGGCGCGCGCGAATTCCGGTGCATCGTCGTTCGTTTCGACCGCGACGGCGAATACCGGGCAGCCCGCACGGAATTCGCTGTCGAGCAAGGTGCGCCGCCACATCGCGGCGAACTTGTCGAGTGCGGTCACCGGGTCGTTGTCGGCGGTCAACCGTTCGATGAACTCGGACATGAAGGCCCCGATCGTGACGACTGCGTCATTGATCAGCTCGGTTCGCCCACCGGGAAAATGGTGATACACCGATCCACGCGGCGCGCCGGTAGTACTGAGCACCCGATCCACACTCGTCGCGCTGGCACCGTGCACCCGCAACGACTCGATCGCCCCCTCGATCATCCGCCGCCGCGCATCACCCGGACGCGGCCGTACAGAATCGTCACTACGCGCTCGGCGTGTCCCTGCCATATCACCATGTTATGGCATATGCCATAAGCATAACGCAACGCCAGGTCAGCGAGCCGTCCAGCGCCTGGCCCGGGTGATCACGAGCCCCACCGACGGGCCCACCCTGCCAGCTCGTTGTCAGGGTGGGCCGACCGAAGGCGCAGGAACCCGACTCGCACAATCAGGTCGTGTGGTGCGGCACTCGAGTCGCGTGGAAGTCGAGAAAAGCCGACAGCGTCTCGTCGGGGGCTTCCACCTGGGGGTAGTGGCCGACCTTAGCTAGTTCCACCACGTCGGGGTTCGGAATCAGTTCGCGGTAGCGGCGGGCCATGTGCGCACCGGAGACCGGGTCGAGGAGACCATCGATGAGACGCAACGGCACCGCAGCGTCGCGCAGGGCCCCGACCCAGCGTTCGCGATACTTGCGACGTTCAGCCATGTAGCGAATCAGCTTGTGGCCGTTACGTTTACCGCGTTTGCTGCACCACAACGTCCAGAACTGATCCAGTTCTTCCCTGGTCGGTTTGGTGTCGGGCCCGAAGACCGACGACAGACTGGTCGTATACGCCCGCTCGGACGCCAGGAAACTGGCCACCGGTCCCAGCGGACTGGCCAGCAGCCGCTGCACCAGCCGCGCCCGATGCGTCTCCGGGAACAATCCACCATTGAGCAGGCACACCGACTCGATCACCAGCGACTCATCACCCGCGGCCCTGCGTTCGGCATCGCGAGCCAGCAACTCCTGCGCGACAGTGTCGCCGTAGTCGTGGGCGAGGATGTGGAACCGATCAATCCCCTGCTCCCGCAACAGATCCTCGTGAATATCGGCCTGATCGCCGATCGAGTACAGGTAATTGCTCGGCTTCGCCGACCAGCCGAAACCGATCATGTCCGGCGCGAGCACCCGGGCAAACCGCGAGCACAGCCCCGGCCAGATGCGATGCCAGTCCCAGGACGCGGTCGGGAAGCCGTGGATGCAGACCAGTGTGCCGTCGGCCGCACCGCCGTCGTCGCGATAGAAGATCTGGTGGCCGCGGTGGGTGAACCGCCTGCCGTTCGCCCGCCAGGACGCAAACTCCTCCATGCCTACCTCCTTGTCGCCGACAAGCATGGCCCCTGAACCCCTCTGGCACAGGAAATCCGTCGACACCGGACGTGTCATGTACTGCGGGCCGAGTTGCCGTCGGTGCGCTCTGCGAGAATGCCACCGTGCATGTCGCGATCGGCCTAGTAGTTCTTGTTGCTTCCGCGGCAGCGCTCGCGGCGCTGGCCCGCCGGTTCGGAGTGTCCGAGCCACTCGTATTGACCCTGGCCGGGGTCGCGGCGTCGTATTTGCCGTTCGTGCCGGAGGTTCATCCCGATCCGGAGATCATCCTGCTCGGTCTGCTGCCGCCGCTGTTGTACACGGCGGCGATCCGGACGTCGCTGGTCGACTTCCGCGCCAACCTGAAAACCATCGCATCGCTCTCGGTGGGCTTGGTGCTGTTCAGTACCTTCGCCGTCGCCTCCGTGGTGTGGTGGCTGCTTCCGGTGCCGTTCGCCGTCGCGGTCGCGCTCGGCGCGGTCGTAGCTCCACCGGACGCGGTGGCGGCGACGGCGGTGGCCAGGCGGATCGGCATGCCGCGCCAGATCGTCACGATCCTCGAGGACGAGTCGCTGTTCAACGACGCGACCGCGCTGGTGGCGTTGCGCACCGCGATCGCCGCGTCGGCCGGAACCGTGTCGGTGTGGCAGGCGGGCGGCGACTTCCTGCTCGCGGCGGGCGGCGGTGCCGCGGTGGGCGTTGTGGTGGCGTATCTGCTTGCGCTGCTTCGTCGTCGGATCACCGACCCGGTGCTGGATACGACGCTGTCGTTCCTCGCGCCGTTCGCGGCGTACCTGCCCGCCGAAGGGATCGGCGCGTCCGGGGTGATCGCGGTGGTCACCTGCGGCATGATCCTCGGGCACGGCGCGCCGGTGTGGCAGAGCGCGGCGTCACGGATCGCGGAACGCACCAATTGGCGCACCATCCAGTTCATTCTGGAGAGCTCGGTGTTCGTGATCATCGGGTTGCAGGTGCGCGCGATCCTCGAAGGCGCGTGGAGCAGCGGGCTCGACCATCGGACCGTCGTGGTGGCCGCGATCGGCGTGCTGCTCGTGACGATGCTGGCGCGACCGTTGTGGATCTTCCCGTGGTCGTTGCTGATTCGCCGACTCGGCCGCCATACCGGCGGTGTGCCGATCACTAATTCGACGGTGGTGTCATGGGCGGGTATGCGCGGCGTGGTCACCCTGGCTGCGGTGCTGCTGCTGCCCGAAGACACACCGCAGCTGCCGGTACTGAAACTGCTCGCGCTGGTCGTTGTCGCGGGAACGCTACTGCTGCAAGGCACTTCGTTGCCGTGGTTGGTGCGGCTGCTACATCTGCGTGGACCGAGTCGCGCGGAAAACGCGCTGCAGAAGGCGAATCTGCTCCAACAGGCGACAACCGCGGGCCTGGCCGAGCTCGACAAGTGGATCACCCCGGAAACGCCTCAGTCGGTGGTCGATTCGCTGCACGACCGAGTCACCTGGAAGACCAACGCCGCCTGGGAGCGTCTCGGCCGATCCGAATCCGAGCAGGCCACCCCGACCGCCGAGTACCGGCGACTGCGGTTGGCGATGCTGCGCGCGGAACGGGAAACGGTACTGCGCGTACGGGATTCGGGTGGAGCCGACTACGAGATCCTGCAATACGTGCTGGCCCGGCTCGACCTCGAGGAATCGATGATCGACCGGTACGACGAGACCGAAGAGGAACCTCTCGAGCCGCTCTCCGCCCCCAACGCGGGTGATACGTGCGCGCATCTAGAGGATGCCCCGCTGGTTCTCGAGCCCGCCGGCCCCGACGTCTGCGAAGAGTGCCTCGCCGAGGGCCTGACCTGGGTGCACCTGCGAATGTGCCTCACCTGCAAACACATCGCCTGCTGCGACTCCTCGGTCGGCAACCACGCGACCAAGCACTACGGCAGCACCCAGCACCCGGTCATGCGCAGCGTCGAGCCCGGCGAGGCCTGGCGCTGGTGCTATGTGGATGAATTGCTGGGCTGACCGCGCACCGGAATACTCAGCGCCACCGCATGATTCGGCGAGCAGCGCGCGAGTCTCAGCGAAGCCTCGGTCAGCGGTGGGCGTGGGAGTAGATGAGGCGCGCGTATTGGTTGAGCAGTTTGTCCAGGGAGAGGTTTTCGCCGCCTGCGGCGATCTGCTGGTAACCGATCAGCATGGCCATGCCGAGTGAGGTGACCACGGCGGTGGTGTCCTCGTCGCCGATGACGCCCTTGACCGCCTTGTGCACTGTGCGCCTGCGGGATTCGTCGACCCGCTTGAGCGCCAGGTTCACCGATTCGTCGTTGCCCGCCCAGGCGCGGATCGCGGCTTCGGCGGCGTGGTGCAGGCCGGCGGCGAGGTCGGACATGGCGCGGATGTCGTCATCGGGGTTGCCCTGGTTGAACTTCAGCGTGCGCAGGATCAGCACCTGCCGGTTCTCCCAGTGCTCGAGTAATGCGTCGACGAAGCCCTGCCAACTGCCGAAGTGATGATAGAACGAGCCGCTGGTGACCCCGAGCCGACGACACAGCACGCCGATGTTGAGCCCCTTGAAACCCAGTTCGGCGAGCACCTCCAGAGCCGTGTCGAAGTACTGCTCCTTGGTGACCACACGTGACATGCCGGGCGCCGTTCTGTTCGTTCGGGCAGGGGTGGGAGGACCGAACAGTACCCCATTGTCTCGTCGGCTCGTACGAGGATAGCCAAGCCATTACACCCCTGTTCCAGCGACCCCGAGTACCTGTTACCTGGCGAAATATGTAGTGCGCGTGCGCAATCGAGTCCGTGCTCGCGAACGAGTGCGCCGGGCTATCTCATAGCGTACGAGCATCGCCGGTTCGATCGAGCGCGTGTATCCGGGGCGACGACAGACCCTCGAATAGCAGAGCGCTCGCTCTGTTATTGTGGTCGCATGCCTCGCCCCCGCACCCACGACCCCGACATCGTGCTCGATGCCGCGGAGTCGCTGGCCGTGCGATCGGGTCCGGCCGCAGTCACCACGCGGGCGGTCGCGGCGGCGACCGGGGTGTCCAACGGCGCGATCTATCACACCTTCGGTTCTCGGGCGGAGTTGCTCGGGCGCACCTGGTTGCGGGCGGCGCATCGGTTTCTGGCGTTGCAGTCCGCGTTGGTCGACGGTGCGCTGGACGGGCCCGATCGGTGCGACGGCATCGACGCGGTGGTCGCGGCGGCCGAGGCGCCCGTGGTGTTCGCCGAGAAGTTCCCGGTGTCGTCGCGGCTGCTGCTCACCGTCGAGCGCGATGAGCTGCTCGGTGAGGTGCCCGAGGCCATCGCGACCGAGCTCGCGGATACCGACAAGGTGTTGGTGGAGTTGATGATCCGGCTGTCACGACACCTCTGGGGCCGGGCCGACGGACGCGCGGTCGATGTCCTCAACCTGTGCCTGGTCGACCTGCCCACCGCGATCCTGTTGCGCCGCAAACGGTTCACCAATCCCCTTGCCCGCGAGCAACTTCGCGCGGCCGTCCGGGCTGTGCTCGCGCTCGGCCCGCCACCGTGACAGCAATTCATGTTCAGAAGAATCCAACACCTCTCGATACAAGGAATCTCATGCCGACTCTCAGCTACCACGACAAGATCGCCGTCCTCGACCTGGGCAACGACGAAAATCGTTTCTCGCCAGCCTTTCTCGACGAGGTGAACGCCCAACTCGATACCGTCCTCGCCGACGGCGCGCAGGGCCTGGTCACCACCGCCAGCGGGAAGTTCTTCTCCAACGGGCTCGACCTCGACTGGCTCGGCGCCAATGGCGACCGCAGCCCGTGGTACGTCGGCGAGGTGCAGGCCATCTTCGCGCGCGTGCTCGCGCTGCCCGTCCCCACGGTCGCCGCGCTGCCCGGTCATGCCTTCGGCGCGGGCGCCATGCTCGCCATCGCGCACGACTACCGCGTGATGCGCGCCGATCGCGGCTACTTCTGCTTCCCAGAGGTCGACATCCGCATCCCGTTCACCGAGGGCATGGCCACGCTCATCCAGGCGAAGCTGTCCCCGAAGACCGCGGTCGCCTCGATGACCACCGGCCGTCGCTTCGGCGGAACCGACGCGCTCGCAGTCGATATCGTCGACGCCACCGCCGCCGAGGGCGCGATCACCGACACCGCGCTCGCCATCCTCGCCCCGCTCGGCGGCAAGGATCCCGGCACCCTCGGCGCCATCAAGAACACCATGTTCGCCGGCGCCATCGCCGCGCTCGCGGCGGCGCGGCAGACCGACTGACCTACTCCGGTGCGGGCTGAACCTCGTCGTCCGACGCCACGGGTGCGGCGGTGACCACATCGATCTGCTCGCCGATGTAGCGGACCACCACCGCGACCACCGCCACCACCGGGACGGCGAGGAACGCACCGACAATCCCATAGAGCGAGCCGCCCGCGGTGACGGCGAGCAACACCAGCACCGCGTGCAGCTTCATGCTGCGGCTCTGCAGAACCGGTTGCAGCACATTGCCTTCCAGCTGCTGCACCGCGACGATGATGGCGAGCACGATCAACGCGGTGGTGAACCCATTGCCGACCAGCGCGACGAGCACCGCGAGCGCGCCCGCCACGAACGCACCCACCATCGGGACGAAACCACCGATGAACGTGATCACCGCGAGCACCAACGCCAACGGCACCCCGAGGATCACCAGGCCAGCACCGATGAAGACCGCGTCGATCAAACTGACCAGGGCCTGGGTCCGGATGAAACCGCCGAGGGTGCCCCAGATCCGGTTCAGCACCTCCTCGACGTGCCGGCCGCTGCGGCTGCCGAGCACAGCGTGCAGCCACGGCAGCAGTCGCGGGCCGTCTTTCACGAAGAAGAAGCTCAGCACGAGTACCAGGAACAGGGTGATGAGCACCGACGTTGCCGTGGAAACTCCACTGAACACACCACCGGCGATCTGCGCGGCGCTCGACTGCAACCGGGACACGATCGCGTCGACCGCGGAGTTGAGCTGCTCGTCGCGGATCCGCAGCGGCGGTCCCTGCATCCAGTCACGCACCTGATTGACACCCGCTGTGGACTTATCGGCAAGATCCGGCGCCTGGTCCACCACCGACGGCACGATCAACGCGATGACTCCGGCCAGCGCGCCGATGAACACCACCATCGTGATCGTCGCGGCCAGCGCCGGACGCAAACCATGATTGGTGAGCCACCGCGTCGGCGGCCACAGCACCGTCGCGACGACGATCGCGAGCGCCACCGGCAAGATCACCACCCACAGCTTCGCGAGCAGAAACATCAGCACCCACGCGCCCGCCGCGATCGCGACAATGCACAGCGCCCATTTGGCGAGCCAGATGATTCCGGACCCGATCACGTCGCCGCGATCCGGCACAGCGCGGCTACCGCCGCCCTGGTCCGTCTTGTCGCCAGGCTTGCCGGAGTTGTGCTGAATGTCTTCTTTGGGCCCACTCACGGGCCAAGTCTTGCACGGGCCCGAGCGGGTCATTGTCTGCCGCGCGGCGGGATCCTGCGATCGGTCGCGGCACCGCGTAGGCACCGACCGCTGACCGGGATCTGACACGATGATCCCGCACGGCGTCCCGGTAGGTTCGAAGGAACTTCTGAAGGAGGGCTCACCTTGACCGCCGCAGCCACGCTGGAACGCAAGGGGCACATCGCCGTCATCACCCTGAATCGCCCCGAGGCGATGAATGCGGTGAATGCCGAACTGTCGGGTGCGGTGGGTGCCGCGCTGGCCGAACTCGCCACCGATCCGGAACTGCGGGTCGGGGTGATCACCGGGGCCGGGCGCGCTTTTTGCGCCGGAGCCGACCTCAAAGAGTTGGCGCGCGGCAACGTGATTCATGACGTGGCGCATCCGGAGTACGGATTCGCCGGGCTGGTGCAGCATTTCGTCGACAAGCCGCTCATCGCGGCCGTCAACGGGTTCGCCCTCGGCGGCGGCACCGAGATCGTGCTGGCCAGCGATCTCGCGGTGATGAGCGAGGACGCCTCACTCGGCTTACCCGAGGTAACACGCGGATTGGTCGCCGCGGCAGGCGGTTTGCTGCGTCTGCCGCGGGCGGTGCCGCCGAAGATCGCGCTCGAGATGGCGTTGACCGGCACTCCGATCGATGCCGCGAGCGCGGCACATTGGGGACTGGTCAACCGAGTGGTGCCCGCCGATCAGGTACTGACCGCCGCACTCGAACTGGCCGAGAAGATCGCCGGAAACGCCCCGATGGCAGTGCGCTCCTCCAAGCGAATCATGCACCGCGTCAACGACTTCGGCTCCGACTGGGATACCCCGATCTGGCAGATGAGCCTCGAGGAAGCAGGTCCGGTGTTCATCAGCAAGGACGCCCTCGAAGGTCCACGCGCATTCGCCGAAAAGCGCCCCCCGAAATGGACCGGCGAGTAAGCGTACTTATCCGCTGGCTCAGGGCTTTTCGGCGCCGGTGAGGTGGGTGTCGAAGAAGGTGAAGATGCGCTGCCAGGCGTCGCGGGAGGCGTCTTCGTTGTAGCCGAGGCCGGTGACGCGCAGCAGTGGGTCGACCGGGGTGACGTTGGCGAAGGCGTGGGTGACCTTCGGGTAGACCTTGATGTCGTGGTCTACGCCGAGTTCGGTCAGCGCTTCGTCCAGTTTGCGGGGCGCTCCGACCAGGATCGGGTCGCGTTGGGCGTAGCTGGCGACGACCGGGCAGGCGCCGTCGAGCATGGCGCGGTAGTCGCCGTACAGCGACGGATAGAACGGTGCGGACGCGTCGAAACCCTTCGGCGCGACCAGCAGCGCGAACCCACCGCCCATACAGAAGCCGACCACAGCGGTCCGGCCGCTGCAATCGGGTTCGGCGACCAGCCGGTCCCGCGCCGCCAGCACATCGCGCACCGGCGGGCCGTCGCCGGTGAACGCCAGCGCCCGAAAGATCGTCCGAATGCAGCGCACCCGGCCTCGCGAGAACAGATTCGGCGCGATCGTCAGGTACCCGTAATCGGCCAGCATTCGCACGGTCCGCCGCAGATCCTCACTGAACCCCACCCCATCGTGGATCACCACGACCCCCGGCCACGGCCCGTCCCCGGACGGCCGCGCCAATACCGCCTCGAGCCGTCCATCGGGTGCCGTGAGCTCAATCGTCTCCATGCCCACCGAATCTAGGTCAGTGTCTCAGACATGTACAGCACGAGCTCGCTACCGGGGTGCGAGCGCGCCCAGCATGCTGCGGGCGAACCGTTCGTAGCGGTCGATGTTGAACTGCTCGGGATCGGTGAGGATCTGGTGCCCCGCCCGCTCGCCCGCGGCGATCAGGGACATGGCCAGCAGTTCCAGATCCATGTCGGCGAGGCCGGGGCGGCGATCGCGGCCCCATTCGAGCAGGGCGCGCATCTGATCGAGGGCGAATTGCATCGCGGCCTCGGATCGTTCGCGGACCTGGCTAGGCGCGTCGACGGCGGGCAGCAGCAGTAGCCGCCACGAATCCGGGTTCGCGAGGACCGCGGTGAGCAGGTTCGTCATCGCGGCGACGAGGATGTCGTCGAACTCGGCGTCATCAGCGAAGGTGGGCATCGCCTCGGCCAGCGTCGCCAGTGCTCGCTGCCCTTCCCGGTCGAAGAGCGCGAGCAGCAGCGGTTCTACACCCGGATAGGCGGCATAAACGCGAGGCTTGGCCAGCTCAGCCTCGCGCGAGACGGCCTCCATGGTGATCGCCGCGTAGCCGTGCTGGGTAACCAGCCGCAATGCGGCGTCGAGGACCTGCTCACGACGCACCTCCAGCTGCATTCGCGGCTGGCGGGGGCGTTTCACGGGCTGGCTCACTGTCCTCACCTTAGTCGCCGGTCCTGTTTCGACCCGGAAGGCGGAGACGTTTGAGCGACAACGCGTTCAACGCGACGATGATGCTGGAACCCGACATCGACATGGCGGCGATCTCTGGGCGCAGGGTGAAACCGAAGGCCGGCACGAAAACGCCTGCGGCGATCGGCAGCGCGATGGTGTTGTAGCCGACGGCCCAGGCCAGGTTCTGATGCATCTTGCGCAGGGTGCCGCGGCCGATGCGCAGGGCGGTGGGGACGTCGAGTGGGTCCGAGCGCATCAACACCAGGTCGGCGGCTTCGATGGCGACGTCGGTGCCCGCGCCGATCGCGATGCCCAGATCCGCGCCCGCCAGTGCCGGAGCATCGTTCACACCATCGCCGACCATGGCGACCTTGCGGCCATCACGTTGCAGCTCAGCGATTTTCGCGGCCTTGTCGCCCGGTAGGACCTCCGCGATGACGGTATCGATCCCGAGATCGGCGGCAATGCGTTCGGCGGTAGCGTGATTGTCGCCGGTCAACATCACCACTTCGATACCGAGGTCATGCAGCTCGGCAACCGCGGCGGCGGAGGTTTCGCGCGGAGCGTCGGCGAGCGCGATCACCGCGACAGCAGTGCCGTCGATCGCGGCAAGGACGGCAGTATGACCGGAGTCGGCCAGCCGATCACGCTGCGCGGCAAGCGAACCGAGGTCGATGCGCTCACGTTCGAACAAACGCCGGTTGCCGACGATGACTCGACGACCTTCGACCTCAGCGATAGCACCGTGCCCGGGAACGTTCTCGAACTTGTCAGCGGACAAGGGCGCCGCGCCGAGGGTTCCGGCGCGGTTACCGCGGCTCCGGATATTCCCGGACTCGGCGGACGGATTCGCGCCGCTGGCAGCGTCGAGGTGCTGGCCGTCGACAGCATGCCGACCGACGGCGTGGGGCACCGACTCGGCAGCCGGCCTTGTTGCGTGGCCGCCATTTTCAGCGCCGTTGCCGACGATCGTGCTGCTATAACCAGCCGTGGCAGCAGACGGTTCGCCGACTGCGGCCGCTACCGGCGGTGCGGGGCTGAGGGTTTCGGTGTGCCGGACGATTGCGGCGGCCAGGGGGTGTTCGGATTCGCGTTCGACGGCGGCGACCAGGCGGAGCACCTCGTCGGGCGAAAACCCTTCGGCGGTCACCACATCGGTGACTTCCGGTTCGCCCTTGGTCAGGGTGCCGGTCTTGTCCATTACCACCGTTTGGATGCGGGCCGCGGATTCCAGGGCGAGGGCGTTCTTGAACAGCACACCGCGTTTCGCGCCGAGGCCGGTGCCGACCATGATCGCGGTCGGGGTGGCGAGGCCGAGGGCGTCGGGGCAGGTGATCACCACGACGGTGATCGCGAACAGCATCGCCTTGGCGAAGGAGGCGCCGACGAGCAGCCACACCGTGAACGTCAGCGCGCCGCCGACCAGCGCGACCAGCACCAGCCAGAAGGCCGCGCGGTCGGCCAACTTCTGGCCCGGCGCCTTCGAATTCTGTGCCTGCTGAACCAATTCCACGATCTGCGCCAGCGCGGTATCGGCGCCGACCTTGGTCGCGCGTAACCGCAGCGTGCCGTTGGTGTTCAACGAAGCACCGATGACCGTCGCGCCCGGTTCCTTGTGCACCGGCATGCTCTCACCGGTCACCATCGACTCGTCGACCTCGCTGTCGCCCTCCTCGACCACGCCGTCGACGGCGATCTTCGCGCCCGGCCGCACCAGCAACAGGTCACCGACCACCACCTCGGCGGTGGGCACCTCGACCGGCACCCCGTCGCGGATCACCTCCGCCTTCGGCGGCGCCAGATCCAGCAGCGCGCGGATCGCATCGTTGGCCCCGCCGCGGGCCCGCATCTCGAACCAATGACCAAGCAGCACAAAGGTTGCCAGCATCGTCGAGGCCTCATAGAACACCTCGCCGCCGCCGGTCAGCGTGATCGCCAGCGAATACAGCCAGCCCGCCCCGATCCCCACCGCGACCAACACCATCATGTCCAACGTGCGCGCCCGCAACGCCGCCACCGCACCGGTGAAGAAGATCGCCGACGAATAAAAGATCACCGGCAAACTCAGCACCAGCGCCCAAATGTCCTGCCGCATCCCGAACGGCACCGGCAAATGCAGCCCGAACATGTCGGTAGCCATCGGCGACCACAACATCACCAACACCGCGAACACAGCCGCCACCACAAACCGATTCCGCATATCAGCAGCCATGTCCGCCATAGACATCCCGGCATGCCCCGCATGCCCACCGTGATCACCGTGATCGCCGTGATCGCCGTGACCGCCGTGACCGTGCTGGAGGTGTTCATCGAGCACGTCGTCACCTGTACGCCCGTCCGGCCCCGCATGACCGTCGGCCTGCGGCTCGATCAGTGGATCGCAGATGTGGTTGGGGACCGAGCGGCCTGCGCAGTGGTAGCCGCAGTCGCGGACCCAGCCGGCCAGTTCGGCGACCGAGGTAACCGTGGGGTCGTAGGCGACCGTGGCGGTTTGGGCGGTGGGGTTGGCGGCGACGTCGAGTACGCCGGGCCTGCGGCGGAGTACGGCGGTGACGACGTTGGCTTGGCTGGCCCAGCGGACGCCGCGCACGTCGAGAACGGCGGTGCGGCGTGGTGGGTTGCGGTGCTGCTGGTCGTGGTTCATGTACCTCACTCCTCGTTCGGAAAGCTCCGCTCGATCGAGCCGAGGCGTGCCGTCGGCCAGCTCGACCATATACCCCTACCGGGTAGGTGTCTAATGCGAATCGCCGTAACGCTACCGCGCGGAAATCGACAGAAACGTCCCCGTGTCGCTTTCCCTGCCTTTACCGTCTCAGAGAGATAGACAGCTGTTCTGAACGGGGTTGTGTGATGACCGAACCGAATACCTCCTGTGCCGCGTTTCAGCGGGTCGCGTCCATTGATCCCGACGCGGTTGCGGTCCGGTCGATCGGCGGCGAGCAGAGTTTGACCTGGCGGGACTACGCCGCGCAGGTGCGGGCGATCGCGGCAGGGTTGAGTGCGCTCGGCGTCGGACGCGGCGACACGGTCGCGTTGATGATGGCCAATCGGGTCGAGTTCTATCCGCTCGAGGTGGGTGCGCAACATGCCGGGGCCACGTCGTTTTCCGTCTACAACACGCTCGTCCCGGAGCAGTTGAACTATGTGTTCGGCAATGCGGGCAATCGGGTGGTGATCTGCGAGGCGCAGTATGTGGACCGCATCCGATCGTGCGGAGTGCCGATCGAGACCATCGTCGCCCTGGACGGCGCACCGGACGGAACGCTCAGCGTCGAGGAGCTGAAATCGTTGGGGCGCAGTGATTTCGACTTCGAGGCGAGTTGGCGCGCGGTGCAGCCGGACGACGTGGTGACGCTGTGCTACACCTCCGGCACCACCGGCAACCCGAAGGGCGTCGAACTCACCCACGCCAACCTCCTGTTCGACGCGCACGCCTTCGCCTCGGTGCTCCCCGTCGAATTCGGCGACCGGCAGACCTCATACCTGCCGACCGCGCACATGGCCGACCGATTCACCGCGCTGTACCTGCAGGAGGTCTTCGGCACGCAACTCACGGTCGTGCCGGATCGCAACCAGCTGCTCGCCGCGCTACTGGACGCCAAGCCCACGATCTGGGGCGCGGTCCCCCGCGTGTGGGAAAAGTTCAAGGCCGCACTCGAATTCGCGGCCGCCAACGAACCCGACGACGCCACCCGCGCGGCCCTGCAATGGGGACTCGACGTCGCCGCACGGAAGGCGGCCGCCGAACTGTCCGGCGAGCCGATGGACGACGCCCTCGCCGCCGAATGGGCGAAGGCCGACACCGCCGTCCTGTCCAAGCTGCGCGCGAAACTCGGCCTCGACCAAGTGAAGTGGGCGATGTCGGGCGCGGCGCCGATCCCGCCGGAGACGCTCGGCTTCTTCTTCGGCCTCGGCATCCCCATCTCCGAGGTCTGGGGCATGTCCGAGGTGACCTGCATCGCCACCGTCAGCCCACCCCGGGAAGCCAGGCTCGGCACGGTCGGCAAACTGCTGCCCGGCCTCGAAGCCACCATCGCCGACGACGACGAATTCCTGATCCGCGGCCCGTCGATCATGCGCGCCTACCGCGCGGAACCGGTCAAGACCGCCGAGGCCCTCGACGCCGACGGCTGGCTGCACACCGGCGACATCCTCACCCAGGACGCGGACGGCTACCTGCGCGTCGTCGACCGCAAGAAGGAACTCATCATCAACTCCGCCGGAAAGAATATGTCCCCGGCCAACATCGAGAACGCCATCAAAGCCGCCACCCCGCTGATCGGCTCCATCGCCACCATCGGCGACCGCCGCCCCTTCAACACCGCACTGATCGTCATCGACGCCGAAACCGCCGGACCCTATGCGGCCCAACACGGCCTCCCCGACGCCTCCGCCGCCGCCCTCGCCAGCAACCCCGGCGTCATCGCCGAGATCGCCCGCGGCGTCGCGGCGGGCAACACCAAACTGTCCCGAGTCGAACAGGTCAAACGCTTCACCGTCCTGCCCACCTTCTGGGAACCCGGCGGCGACGAAATCACCCTCACGATGAAACTCCGCCGCAACCCCATCGCCGCCAAATACGCCCCCGACATCGACCGCCTCTACTCCCCCGACCCGACCCCCGAAGTCCACCAACCCACCACCCCCGCCGAAACCACCACCATCGCCTAGCCGCCACACCCGGCCGGTCGCATTCATCGACTAGACGTCTGCCGATCGGGACATCAGGGACTGTGGATTTAACGGTGGTTCCGGCCCAACACGCTGAACGATGTTCAGCGAGGAAGGTGCCGTGATGACGACACTGGATGCCGTGGCATCG
>NZ_JBITJI010000006.1:616741-673971 GCF_044459885.1 Nocardia sp. NPDC050175 | reverse complement strand
CACAACCAGCACGCCCAGCCCAAACGCGAGTTCGCCGTCAACTCCAAGATCCGGTTACCTGATTACCTACCGAAGGTTGCTTGACGAGGCACTAGTTGCGTGACCTCGTGGCGCCGAGCATTCGACGAACCGGCTGTGTTTACCGGTGCGTCGCGCGAACGAGGCACGCCTAAATCGGAGCCGAGGCCACGATTCGGTGCCTCCGCCGCAGTCGAGAGTTGGCCAGCAGGTGATCGCTGTCGACAGGACTGGCCGAGGCCATGGTGGCGATCAACGACCTCTGGCGAGGAACCGCACCTGTTTCATCGTTTCCGCAGGTCGAGTCGTGTGTTTAGCGTGTGTGTCCCCCTCTAGACACAGTGGAGGCCGGCATCCTTTGCGCTGGGGGCAATGTCAGCCTTCTGCCTGTGCGGGTGGGTTGGTTGGCGGGCTTGGCTCGGATGAGGTTGTTCTCTTGGTCGGTCGTTCAATTTCGATCGGGCGGAGGTGGTTCGGTCCGGTTTGATCGACCTGGTGTGTTCGAGCGATATCATCAGCGCGGACGCGGTGTGGCTTGCGAGAGCTTGGGGCGTGGGCGGTGGTGCCGCGGGTGGCCTTTCAGCATCGGAGTAGGACGAGCATGGTCGCGGAACCGAAACGGATTGTGGTTGATCCGGGTGTGGCGGAGCGTGGTCCGACTGCGTTGCGGATCGCGGTCGGTGGTCAGTTGCGCCGGTTGCGTGAAGCGTGTGGGATTACGCCGCAAGCTGCGGGGGATCATATTCGTGGTTCGTATGCCAAGATCAGTCGGCTCGAGCTGGGCCGGACGGGGTTCAAGGAACGCGACATTGTGGATCTGCTTGCCCTGTATGGGGTTAACGACGCAGCGCAACGAGAGATGTTCGTGGATTTGGCGCTCAAGGCCAATGAGCAGGGTTGGTGGCATCGATACAACGATCTGTTGCCGCAGTGGTTCGAGACCTATCTCGGGTTGGAAGGTGCGGCGCGCACGATCAGAACCTATGAGGGACAACTGATTCCGGGGCTGTTACAGACCGAGGACTATGCCGCCGCGGTTGTCGAGATGGGGCAGGAGAGCAACGAAGCGGCGCGGCGCGTTGAACTGCGTACCAGGCGTCAGGAGGTCCTGGATGTGACTGGTGGCCCGATGCTGTGGGCGGTGCTGGACGAGGCTGTCCTGCACCGGCCGGTCGGTGGCGTCGATGTGCAGCGTGCGCAGATCGAGCATTTGGTGCAGATGTCGGCCAAGTCCAGCGTGACGATCCAGGTGCTGTCCTACCGTTCCGGTGCCAGCGCGGCGGCGGGTAGTTCGTTCACCATGTTGCGCTTCGCCGAGGGGGATCTGCCCGACGTCATCTATCTGGAACAGCTGACTACCGCGCTGTATTTGGATCGATGGGACGACGTCCTTCTATATCGCGGTGTGATGGATCGGCTCGCGATCCAGGCGGATACACCGGAGCGGTCCCGAGCGCTGATGATGGCTGCCGCCTCAGCGCTATAAGACGCGTCCTTCTCTCGTCTCCCGATTGCGCCGCGTGTCGTCCTTGGGGGAGATGGCGTAGCGCAACCACACTGGGCAGCGTTCGGAACATCGGGTGTGGCGGAGTGTCGGTCGTAATGCACGGGGCCGCGAAGGGGTCTGGGGTCGAGTGCACGTCGGGTCGGTACCCGTGCGCTGAGCCCGGCAGCAGATGGTCGGCCGGGCACCCGGCAGACTGAGGGAATGGGTTCTGGTTCGTCAGCTCGGCCGTCGCCCGCGGATCTGGCCGCGGCGCAGGACAAGACTATTCCCGATCTGATCGGGCCCGGCTTGCATGTGCTGTTCTGCGGAATCAATCCGGGCTTGTGGTCCGGGGCCACCGGATATCACTTTGCTCGTCCGGGAAATCGGTTCTGGCCGGCATTGCATCGGTCCGGCTTCACGCCGCGCCTACTGCAGCCCGACGAACAGCGAGAACTGCTCGCGCTGAGCTTGGGGATCACGAATGTGGCCGCACGCACGACCGCCAAAGCCGAGCAACTGACCCCCGACGAACTGCGTGTCGGCGGACGCGCCCTGGTCGATCGGGTCGAGCAGTATCAACCCCGAGTGCTGGCTGTACTCGGTATCGGCGCCTACCGCACGGCTTTCGGTCGTCCGCGCACTACAGTCGGTCCCCAAACCGAGCGGGTCGGTGATACCGCGGTGTGGGTGCTGCCCAACCCTAGCGGGCTCAACGCCCACTACACACTCGACGCTCTCGCCGCGGAATTCCGCGCGCTGCGCGAGGTGGTCGAAACCGGTTGACCTACTTCCGCGCGAATTCGCGTGGTGCAGGCATATTTCGTAGATCCTGGGGAAACGTGGCGACCATATCGGTCGCTGGTCTTTGCCGTCGTCCGGTTAGCGTCTGCGCCGGATGCGGTTCGGCGGGCGTCTTTTCTGTGGTCAGCGCGTGTGTCCCTCTACTGGCGCAGGACAAGAGCGTAGAAGGTCGCGGCGAAAAGGATCGTGCCGATCAGCAGAGACCAGGCAAAGACTCGGAATCGTGGCAGAGCGTATCCGACGATGATCGATACGATAGCCGAAGCCGTGATCGGTACAACGAATACATCCAAGAACTCGTTGGTGATGACCGGCGTCAATCGCTGTACTGCCACCCAGCACAGTGAGCCGACAATTATTCCAGCAACAACCATCAGGAAGGAAGCCGGTGCGGGCACGCTGTTGCTCCGTTGTGTTCTATCTACCCAGTTCACATAATCCCCTTCGCGATAGCAAGGCCTCTTACGGAGCTTTCCGGTGCGGTATTGCGATTCGCCGAGCTTTCTGAGATCAGTTATGTGTCAAGCATTCCCGAGCTTTCTGCACCAGCGGATCGCCGTCCTGTACGGGGATATCGCGATTCGGCCAGTCCGTCCACTGCTCAGCCGACGGGGATATCGCGGCCAGCGAACTAGCCCGGCCGTCGACTGGTGCATCGTGCGATAAAGCCTGTCCGCGTTGTGGTTTCGGTGAGTTGGTGCCCAATCCCCATACTCCGTCGATGGTGGTACCGTCCGGCAGTTGGAAGCGCATCACGATGATGTAGTAGTTGGTGTAAGGAACCGATTGTCGGGATCTTGCGAAGGGGTTTTCGATAGCGTTCGCGGCCTCGGGCGTGATCGGACTCGCCGATGATCGAGTCATGATCAGGTTTGTCAGGCTGTCGTCGACGCGAAGGCAATCATCGGGCTCGCGGACCTCGGTGACGACCGCTACCACCAGGGCCGCTGCCGCGACAAGCGCCATCCCCGCGTAGACCGAGGTCTTCTTGGGTCTCTCCAACCCGTCTCCACTCCATCGTTTCGATCGAACCGAAAGTATTTGCCCGCCTGCGCCACCGCCGATCGGTGGCGAACGCGATGCTTACTCCTGGGCGCAATCGTCGTCGACGACGGCCGGATTCGTGCGATCGAGGAGGTCGGCCCTGCCTGGTCGAGGTCCGCTGCGATCTGTGCGCCCGGCCTCCGATCGCCGGCTCGGACGGCACCCGGGAGCCGGACCTGACAGGGGCGTGTGCCGACACTCAGGGCGGGCTTTGGCGGCTGCGGTAGGCCGCGACGCTGGCCCGGTGCGCGCAGGTTCGGGTGCAATACTGCTTCGAGCCGTTGCGTGAGAGGTCTGCGAAAGTGGCCCGGCAGGTCGGTCCGGCGCATACGCCGAGACGGGTCGGACCGAGCGTGGCGATCACGGAAGCCAGTGCGCTGAGCGTGGTTACGGCGAGGTGTGCCGAGTAGTGGTCGGTGTCGGAGGTGACCTCGGTCCACCAGCGGTCGTGATCGTGGCGCAGCGCGGGGGTGGCGCGGTTGCGACGCAGGCCGTCATTGATCAGGGCTGCGGCCCCAACCGGGTCGGTGCTCGCTTGTTCGAGCACGGCGCGAACCGTCTCGCGCACTGCGCGGACCTCCGCTAGGTCGGCGCGGGTGAGACGCTTCCGCATGCCGGCCCATCGGTCTGCGGCCGAATTCGGAGGCTCGACCGGCGAATGATCGTCGAAGAAGTCCCGGAGTTGCTCCACGGTCTCGAGCGCGTCCTCGCCCTTGATCGGCCTCGAGGTGTTGGCGAGATCGACGGCCGTCTGGACCGCCGAGGCGTTGTTACACGCATTAATCATTTGACGTGTCTCCTCGCTACTCCGTAATGTGACATCCATAGTAGCTTTCGCGTGTCACCATTTGTGGGAGGAGACGACGATGCCGCAGACGATCCCGTCTGAAAGGGCCCGCAGCGGCGAATCGAACCACGCGCCAGACGGGCGCTGGCTGGGGCTGATCCTGGGGATGTTGGTGCTGCCACAGTACGTAGCACTGGGCGCACCGTCTGTGGCGCTGCCGGCCATCGGCCGTGCGCTCGGGGTGCCGTTCGGGGCCACGGCATGGATCCTCGCCGCATGGTCGCTGACCTCCGCGCTCGCGATGCCGGTCGCGGGTCGGCTGATGGCCCGATGGGGTCCCTTCCGGGTACTCGTCGTCGGGGTCGTGGCACTCGCCGCGGGCTCGGCGCTCGCTGGAGCAGGACCGACGCTGCCGGTCGTGATCGTCGGTCGACTGATCGGTGGTGCCGGAGCCGGTGCGACCGTGATCGCCGTCTTCGCCGTGGCCACCGCCCTTCCAGGGCGGGAACGGATCCGCGCGCTGGGAATCATCGCAGCCGCCAGCGCGACAATGTCGGCGTGCGGGACCCTGTTGGGCGGGGCGGTCACCGCATGGCTGGGGTGGCGTGCCGTGCTCGCGATCCCGGTCCTCGCACTGCCCCTCCTGCTGGTCGCATTGGCGGGCAGGCGCACGTTCACGGGGATCGGTGGCGAGCGGGACGGCTCGGCCGGGCGACTCGACATCGTCGGCGTGGCCGTGCTGTCGGTTCTCGCCGGCTCGTTGATCACGTTGCTGCAGGCACATTCGGTCGGCCTGCCCGCTCCGGTCACGCTCGCCGTGGCTGCGGCCGGGGCGCTCGCCGCCGTGGGACTGTGGTGGCGCGTGCGACGCACGCCCGACGGGTTCGTGCCTCGGCGGGTGATCGCGGCCCGCGGCTTCCTGTCGGCCGGGCTCGTCGGCGGGACGATCTTCGCCGGTTACTACGGGGTGCTGTTCCTTGCCCCGTCCCTGATCGAGCAGGCCACGGGCGGCGGCCCCCTCGTAGCCGGCGCGCTCTTGGTCCCGGCCGCCGCCTGCTCGGTGCTGGCCGGGCGGCTGGTCGGCACCGCGACCGACCGGTTCACCGGGTGGCAGGTGTCGGCCGGGCTTGCGGCACTCACCGTCGTCGGCGTGCTCGTGGTCGCGGTCTGCAACGGGCCGATTCCGATCGTCGTCGGCGCGGCGCTGACCGTGTGTGGCTTCACCGGTGCCCAGGCCGTATTGGTAAGCCTCGCACCGGAACTGGTCGCCGCGCGCGACAGCGACACCGCACAGGGCTTGCTCAACTTCATGATCTTCCTGGGTGGCGGGATCGGTCCGGCTGCTGTCGCGGGACTGTCCGGCATAGCGTCGGTGCCGGTGGCCCTCGCCGTGCTCGCGGCACTGCCCCTGGCCGGACTCGTCCTCAGCCTGACCCGGCGCCCTGGCGCCGAACCTGACCACACGCGGGGGAGCCGGCGATGACGGTCCACACCTCCGAGCCGGTCGACGGCTTCACTCTGTCTGATAACGCCCTACCGAGGAAGAGAGTCCGCTATGGCCGCCGCGCCGTTTGAGGTCAGCATCACCGACGCCGAGATCGCGGATCTGCGTGAACGGTTGCGACGGACGCGGTGGCCCGAGCCCGAGCCGGTGGACGACTGGTCGCAGGGGTTGCCGCTGGCTTATGCGCAGGAGCTTTGCCGCAGCTGGGCCGAGGACTACGACTTCGGGTTCGCCGCGCGGCTGAACGCTTTCCCGCAGTACCGCGACACAATCGACGGGCTGGGCATCCACTTCCTACACGTCCGCTCGCCGGAGCCGGACGCATTCCCGCTGGTGCTCACGCACGGGTGGCCGGGTTCGGTGCTCGAGTTCCTGGAGGTCTTGGGCCCGCTGACCGACCCGCGCGCGCACGGCGGAGACCCGGCGGACGCGTTTCACGTGGTCGCGCCGTCGTTGCCCGGGTATGGCTGGAGTGACAAGCCGTCGACGACCGGGTGGGGCGTCAAACGCATCGCGCGCGCCTGGGACACGCTGATGGTCTCGCTGGGTTATGAACGGTACGGCGCGCAGGGCGGGGACTGGGGTTCGGCGGTGTCCGGCGCACTGGGCGAGGTGGCGCCCGAGCGGGTCGCCGGCGTGCACCTGAACCTGGGGTCCGTGGCGGCGGGCACGTTCGACGACCCGACGCCCGCGGAGCTGGCGAACCTCAAGGCCGAGAAGGAGTTTCAACGCACCGGCCGGGGATACTCAGCCCTCCAGGCGACCCGGCCGCAGACCCTCGGCTACGGACTCACCGACTCTCCGGCAGGCCAGGCCGCCTGGATCGCCGAGAAGTTCTGGGCCTGGACCGACAACAACGGCCATCCCGAGGACGCGGTGTCGCGGCAGCAGATCCTCGACGAGATCTCGGTCTACTGGTTCACCGCATCGGCCACCTCGTCGGCGCGCCTGTACTGGGAGAGCTTCGCCAACTTCCGGGACAAGGTCACCGCGCCATCCGGGCTGTCTGTCTATCCCCGTGACATCACCCGTCCCTCGCAACGGGAGGCCGAGCAGCGGTTCACCGACCTGCGCTGGTTCGAGGAGCTGCCGCGAGGTGGCCACTTCGCCGCGTTGGAGCAGCCGGAGTCGCTGGTCGAGCAGGTGCGCGGGTTCTTCCGCCTCGTCCGCTGACCGTTCCTCCCCGGGAAGCCCGCGTTCGGGGGATGGTTCTGCCCGCCTCCGGTCGCCCACCCGCGCCGCGCCCACCTGCAAGGGCAACGCGTACATCGCGCCACAGTCCGAAAGACCCAATGCCGCACCGAGTAACGGCCACCGCCGATGGATCACCGCCAAGTCGTCGATGAACACGGGCATCCCGCTGATCGCCGCCTCGGTGCCAGGTCCTTCACTGACTGTCGCTTGACTCTTCGATCCGCTCGGCGACAGAGTCGCTGGCGCACAACGCTTCCCATCCCGTCTCCTCGACATTCACCGCGATCGCTGCCCGCTGAAACGGCAGTACCTGCAGGCAGGCCTGGCATATCCGTTCCGCCAACGACATCGGGTACCGTCGCCATCGCCGCGAAGAACCGTGACGGCTCAACGGCAGTCGCGACGCTGACCTCGAGAGCTTCATGGCCCCAACGGCTTTCGTGAGGTTGACGCCCGTTTTCGATTCGGTATAGCTGGGCCGAGTCAACGCGCCTCCAGGCGGCGACATCGAAGGCCGGACGGCGGTCGAGCTGATAGCAGCCCTGTATTACCCCCGGCCGGATCGGCGCAGAATGCTTCCGCGCGGTACCGATGGACTGGACGTCGGCGAGGCCTGGGGAATATTGACCGGACGGGCGTGCCGTGGGAGTCTCGGGCTGTGCCACCGCTCGGCTGCCCGGAGGAGCGAGAGATGAGGCATCGGATTTTCCCGTCGGCCGACGCGGGTCCCAGGACCGCAGCCGGACGCGGGGGCGGCGCTGAGCTGACGCATCCGGTGGTACGGACCGGCTTCGACCTCTTCGCTGCCGACGGCTATCAGCTGGTGGCAGGCAAGAAATTCGGGATCATCGCCAACCCCACCGCGATCGAGAGCGACTTCACCCACGAGGTCGACGTCATGCACGCCGCCGCGGCGGTGAACCTGACCGCGGTGTTCGGCCCGGAGCACGGCTTCCGCGGGACCGCTCAGGCCGGCGGCGGAGTGGGCACCTACACCGACCCGAAGACCGGGCTTCCGGTCTACAACATGTACGGCGCCGACGTGGCCGACACCGTGACGCTGGTACGGCAGTCCGGGGTGCAGGCGCTCGGCTTCGATATCCAGGACGTCGGCGCCCGGTTCTACACCTATATCTGGACGATGTACCTCGGTTTGGCGGCGGCGGCAGTGCTCGGCATCCCGTTCATCGTGCTGGACCGCCCTAACCCGCTGGGAGGTGCCAGGCCCAGCGGCCCGGTGATGCGTCCGCAGTTGGAGACCTTCGTCGGCATGAAGCCGATCTGCCAGCAGCACGCAATGACGGTCGGCGAGTTGGCGCTGCTGTTCAACGACCAGTTCGTGCCTGCCGATGCCGGGGGCAGGAAGGCGGAGCTGACCGTGGTCGCGATGCGGGGCTGGCGCCGCGGCATGTACTACGACCAGACCGGGCTGCCCTGGGTGATGCCGTCACCGAACATGCCCACCTCCGACACCGCGCTGGTGTATTACGGGCTGTGCCTGTTCGAGGGCACCAACCTGTCCGAGGGGCGGGGCACTACCCGTCCGTTCGAGCTGGTCACCGCCCCGTACATCGACTACCACTGGCTGGACACGCTCAACGCCGAGCTGGAAACCAACGGCCTGCACGGAACCGGGTTCCGCGAGGAGTACGTGCGGCCGACCTTCGACAAGTACGAGAACACGGTGTGCGGCGGCCTGCAGTGCTACATCACCGACCGCGGCTCGTTCGACGCCATCACCACCGCGGTGGCCATGCTGGTGACTGTCCGGCGCCAGTATCCCGGCGGCTTCGGCTGGCAGTACCCGGGGCGGGACGCGATCTGGGTGGACAAGCTCTCCGGCTCGGACTGGATCCGTACCTCGGTCGACGCAGGGAAGGACACCGCCGAAATCGTGGCGGGCTGGCAGGCCGAGCTCGCGGAGTTCGCCCGACTTCGAAAGGAGTACCTCATGTACCGGGAGGATGACCCATCGTGAGACGACGCCAGTTCGCGACCCCAGCGCCGTCCGCCCGATCATGACATCGGGGCAGGTCACGGTCACCAGTTCCGGTGGGCGGACCCTCGCGGAGCTGGTACCGCACGCGGGCCCGGTGTTGCGCTACGGCACCCCGGCACAGGCCAGGCTGCTGACGCAATACGCCGACCAGACCCCGGTGGACGCCGCAGCGGGGCTGCGGCTCGGAACCGGCGCCGACGGCCACCCGATGTACCCCGGCGAGGTCGTGATCGCCGGGCGCGACGGTGTGATCGCGGAGTTCGCTGCTGACGGCTACAACCTGCTCTATGCAAACCACCAGGGTGATCTGCTGCCGAGCGGCCAGCGGCTCGAGACCACCACCGACACCATCTACGACCTGGCCTCGCTGACTAAGCTGTTCACCGCAACGGTCGTGGTGCAGTTGATGCAACGGGGCCGGCCGGCGCTCGACGACACCGTAGTGAAGTACCTGCCGGACTACGCAAGCCACGGCAAGAGCGACATCACGATCCTGCAGCTGCTCACCCATACCTCCGGGCTGCCGCCGGACCCGAGTCCGCCGCTGTGGACCTACGCCACGCACGCCGAAATGATCGCCGCGATTCTGGCGACCGTGCCGCAAGCCCCGGCCGGAACGGCCTATCTCTACTCGGACCTGAACTTCTTGACGCTGCAGCTGCTCGCGGAGACGATCACCGGCCGCACCCTGGACGTGCTGGTCCGCGACGGCATCATCGCCCCGCTGAGGATGACCGACACGATGTTCAACCCGCCGACCGCACTGAAGCACCGGATCGCTGCCGAGGAGTACCAGCTGGTACCCGACCGCGGCCTGGTCTGGGGCCAGGTGCACGACGAGAACGCCTGGGCGCTCGGGGGAGTGGCCGGGCATGCCGGGCTGTTCTCCACCGCGCACGACTTGGCCATCTTCGCGCAAACCTTGCTGAACGGCGGCAGTTACGGCGACTGCCGGATCCTGTCCAGGGACTGGGTCATCAAGATGCTGACCAACTACAACCAGGCATTCCCCGGCAACGACCACGGCCTTGGCATCGAGCTCTACCAGCATTGGGAGGCAGGGGCGCTGGCGACGCCGTATAGCTTCGCGCACACCGGATTTACCGGAACCTCGCTGGCCGGTGACCCGACCACCGGTGCGTTCACGATCCTGCTCACCAACAGGGTCCACCCGAGCCGCGACTGGGGTTCCACGAACCCGGCGCGGTGCGCGGTCGCCTACGACATCGCGCGCGCGGTGGCGGTGCGGCCGACCGCCGACCGCTACGCGTGGTTCGGTGGGATGGCCGACCAGACCACCAACAGCCTGGTGCTGCCGATCACGCTGCCTGCGGCTGCCCGCCTGGAGTTCGCGCTCTGGTACGACACCGAGCCCGGCTATGACTACTTCTCCCTCGAGGTATCCAGCGACGGCGGCGCGACTTGGCAGCAGGTCCCGTTCGCGATCACCGGTGACCGCCTGAACGTGACCACGCCCGGCCAGGTGGGCGGGTACGAGGGCCGACAGTGGCTGACGGCGTCCGCCGGCCTTGCTGGACTGAGCGGCCCGGTACGGCTGCGCTGGCGCTACACCACCGACTCGCTGTATCACGGCCGCGGGGTCTACATCGATGCGATCCGGATCACGGCCGGACCCGAGCTGATCTTCGACGACCGGATCGACAGGGACACGGCGAAAATCGTCCTCGACGGCTTCACCGAGACCACCAACTGACAACCGCAGGCATCGGCCGGCCCGGTGGCGATGGCGTGTGCACGCTGATACCAGCAGCAGGATCAGGCGGGCCACGATTTGTCCTGTCGGAGTGTCCGATCCAGACCGGCCTCGACATCGAATACGTGGCAGTACCGTGAAACCCGTCTAGCGAGTCCTCATCAGAGCTGAGATGCAAAGTCGAGTTCGAAGCGTCGCCCTCCACTCACGCAAATATTGAGGACATGGATATGAGTATCAAAAGGACGACCGCGGCGTACAGCGCAGGCGCTGCACTCCTCGTCGGTGGCATATTGATAGGTGTTGCGCCCTTGGCGCACGCAGAGACTATGCTCTCCATCGATACGGAGGCCCGCGGCTTTGACGGCGGTGAGGGTGAGAGCTCGCAAGTCATCACCGTAGGCCTGAAGTACAACTGTGCTGCCGATTCGGGGATATCGAAGATCGGCGTCACCGCAACCCAGTCCCCATTCGACGGAAAAGCGACTGGCAAGGGTAATCTGGGGAAACTGAACTGTGACGGAAAGTTGCACTCCGAGCTTGTTGACGTCCGATCATCGACCGACTGGAATGTCGACAAGGCTGCTCGGATCACGGCGTCATTCACCAACGCGGAGAATCAAACGGCCGGCTCCGCCAAGGTCTCCAAAGATGTCACGATCTTCGTGTGTGGAAGTACCAGTTGCTAGACATCTCCGTGGCCCGGACGGACCGGTCTGCGCAACCTGCATACCCAGGACGACCGCGGTCTGCAGCATGTGTGGACGCACCGCGCCCTGCATGGTGTCCAAGACCACCGGGCAACCCAGATGCGGCGCATGCGCGAGGGCATGGGCACCATGCTCTCGCTGCGGACGCTCGGCACCGGTTCGAGCAGGCACACGCGAACAGCCTCTCTGCGCCGAGTGCGCGGTCCCGGACCCAAGAATCTGGAAGAGCTGCCCAGGCTGCGCCACCACCGGCCGGATCGTCGCCGGCGCCTGCAGCCGCTGCCGACTCCATCGGCAACTGCAGGCCCTGTTCACCGACACCGACGGACAGACCAGACCCGAACTGCAGCCCCTTCATCAAACGCTGGCTGACACCAACCGGCCGATGACAGCGCTGAACTGGCTCAAACGCCCCGCCGTCCAAGCAACCCTGACCGAGCTGGCCCGCGGGCACCGCCCGCTCACCCACACTGCCCTCGATGAACTGGCCCCCAGCAAACCGATCGAACGTCTGCGCAGCATGCTGGTCGCCACCGCGATCCTGCCCGCCCGCGACGAGCACCACTGGCACCTGCGGACGCTGATGGCGGGCAAGGGCATGTTCGCCACTGCACCGACGCCGAGATCGACACCAACTACGTCGATACCGACGGCGCGTGCGTGGTCGGTAGTGGCGGACGCTCAGATATCGGCCCGCATGTGCTGCTGGGCCCACTCTCCGAAGCTGGTGAGTGGGATGTCGAGGTCCCTGGCGTACTGCGGGCGGCCCGGCTGGCCGGCCACGTTGAGCCACTCGTGTGAGGCGCCCATCGCCGGCATTCCAGCGGCGATGGCCTGTTCCTCGGTCATGTCCGGGGCGGACAACTGCGTATCCAGAGCGTTCGAGAGGACCTCGGCGATCTCTGTCATCGACAGGTAGTCGCTCGCCAGTTCCAGCTCGACCCCGTCGAAGCGCTCCGGCGCGGCGATGGCCGAGGCGGTCGGCGCCGGGTCGTTATTCGCGCTCGCGCCGGGCAAGGGCTTCCTTGTTTACCGGGAAAGGGGCGGCACTCTGCACGCCTACGTACAGCTAGCGGCTCGGCTTCGGGGGGATCGGCCGACCATCGTTGTCGACGGGGGCTCCGGCCCATACTCGCAGCGCGTCCATTGCCGGGCCGAGTCTCTGGCCGCGTTCGGTGAGGCGGTAGGTCGCGGTGATCGGGGGGCCGGGGTCTACTTCGCGCTCGACCAGGGCGGCGGTTTGGAGTTCGGTGAGGCGCTCGCTCATGACGCGCTTGGACAGGGTGGGGAGCGCGGCGTGTAATTCGTTGAATCGGGCTGGGCGCTGCAGGAGTAGGTCGATGAGTAGGCCGGTCCAGCGCTTGCCGAGCAGGGCGAAGACCTCTTCGGTGTAGGAGCAGGAGGTCAGCGGTAGCTGGGTCTCGGTCACGGCTTCCATGATACGAGTGGGGGAACATTTGCATTCCAGGTTGTATTAAGTAACCTGATTACAGAATGGCACCAGCCGTGGCGCTGTCGCGGTTCAGATGCGCGGCCCCCGGTTCGCATCAGATACCGCCCGATCAGGAGTAAGCGCGATGGTCTATGAACCCGAGATGAGCACGAGGACCGAAGCTCGCGATCCCGAAACTTACGACCTCGTCATCCGTCGCGCGCACGTCTTCGACGGCCACAAGGCGCGCGCCGGGCTACACGATGTCGCCATCAAGGGTGGGCAGATCGCCGCGGTCTCAGCCGAACCGCTCAGGGGCAGAAAGGAGGTCGACGCCGACGAGGGCTGGGTGATGCCGGGACTGATCGACACGCACCTGCATTTCTACGACGTCGTTGCGGTGTCCGATCCGGAATCGATGCACATGTTCGAGGAGAACGAGCTGCCCGGACGGCTCGAGTTGTTCCTTCGGCACGGGATCACCACCATCAAGTCGGTGGGCGATCCGACGGGGGAGATACTGCGGACGCGAGCGAGGATCGCAGCGGGCACGCTACGAGGCCCGCGGCTCCTGACGACCGGCTGCGGCATCACCGGGCGCGACGGGCATCCCGCGGCCACTGTCTTCGGTGGGAACCCTTGGGCCCGTGCACGATTCACCGGCGAGGTCGGCAGCGTGGCGCAGATGCGTGATCTGGTGCATCAGCTTGCCGACCAGAAGGTGGACGCGATCAAACTCCTCTCCGAAGGCGCGTGCGCGTGCTCGGGCTCACCAAAGTACGTCTGGCACAATGCCGCTTTTCCGAATGCGGTCGAGCTTGTGCGGCTCCCGGCCGACTTCCTTCGGGCGGGCATCGAAACCGGGCACGAGCGAGGTCTCCGGGTGACCGTGCACACGACCCAGCAGGTCGCGGCCCGCGAAGCGATCGAGGCGGGCGCGGACGGGCTCGAGCATGGTGTCACGGTGGAACCCATCACCGATCACTCGCTCATCGATCTGATGCTCGAGCGCGACGTCACCTACACACCGACGCTCTGGATTCACGACGCGATCCATCCTGACGCCCGAGGCAACCTCGCGCAGGTCGCCGCGGCCGGTGTGCACATCGCCCTGGGCAGCGACAGCTTCTGGGGGCGTGGCCTTTTCGGGGCGAACACGCTGGAAGAGGCCGAGCTGATGGTCGCAGCGGGGATGACGCCCGTCCAGTCTCTTGTCGCAGGCACCAGCGGCGCGGCGCGGCACTGCGTGCGCCCCGATCTCGGCACACTGGCGCCCGGCAAACGCGCCGACCTGATCGTGCTGACCGCCGATCCCACCCGGGACATCAGCAACCTGCGCGAACTCGGCATGACGATCCTCAATGGCGAGATCGTCGTCGACAACCGCCGGCCACATCCGCGACGCACCGGTCTGGCGACGGAGAGGTGAGGTTATCGGGATGGTGTGAGGAGTTCGGCCAGCATGACGGTGTCGTGTACGTAGCGTTCGTAGGGGAAGCCTGCTGCGAGCAGGGCTGTGTGTAGTTCGTCGTAGAGGGGTTTGCCGTTGGCGTGGAAGGCGTTGCGGCCGGCTTGGGTGGTGGAGACCAGTCGCCGTCGTCCGTGGTCGGGGTCGGGGGCGACCTGGATGAGTCCGGCTGTTTCCAGTGGGCGCAGGGCTCGGCTGATTGCCGGGTCGGATACCGAAAGCGCTTGCGCCAGTTGGTGTTGTGTCATCGGTTCGCTTTCTTCCAGCGTGCCGAGCAGCCGCATCTGGCGGTAAGTCAACCCGCCCGAGCCTGCCACGCGCGTGCGCGTGGCCTCGCTGAGCAGGAACACCACGCGATGCAACAAATCGCCTAGCCCATCGTCCATGGTGTGAGCGTATCAGAGTCTTGCATGGTTAATATTAACCGCACAATGTTAACGGTATCGACCGCAACCGATGCGCGGTGCAAAGCCGTCACGCCCGGCCCGTGGAATTCTTCACCGCATATCGGTGAGCGCGGCGATGATGTCGGCGACCTCGGTGCGGGCGGTGTAGTCGGGTTGTACGTCGATGAAGCGCACAATTCGGTTCTGGTCGACGATGAGGACGGTGGGTCGCGGAAGGCGGGTCGACCCCTCTCCGTTGACCTCGGTCAAATCGAGGCCGAGCTGGCGTTGGGCGGCGAGAACCTCGTCGGTCTGCTGGAAGGCGACCCCGATCCGTTCGGCCACGCGACTGTCGGGGTCGGACAGTACCGTGAACCCGAGTCCGGCCTTTTCGGTAGTGGAGAGGGACTCGTCCGGGGACTGCGGGCTGACGGCCGCCAATCGGGCGCCGAATGCACCTAATTGGGGTAACAGCTCCTGCTGGTAGGTGCGGAGTGCGAGGTTGCAGTACGGGCACCAGCCGCCGCGATAGAAGACCAGCACGACCGTCCCGGCCGAAACGAGTTGGTCCAGGCTGATCGGCGTGCCGGTGGCGTCGTCGAGCGTGAAGGACTCCAGGCGCTGTCCGGCTCGGATCGCGCCGGAGGGGATTCCCTGGTCCAGGAACCCTTCGATGCTGCGGTCGAACACGGCGAGCACATCGGCGGGAAGGTGCTCGGCCGCAGCCGCTTTCAGTTGGTCGGACTGCTCGCGAATGCTGAGGGACATCGGACCTCCATGGATCGAAGAAACTGGACTACGTAGTCCAGTGGTAGCGAACCATGCTCGGACTGGACCGTCAAGTCCAGTCCGGGGATACTGTTCTGATGAGAGCCCTTCCGACTACCGAAAGAGGCCGCCGCACCCGCCACCGGATCGTGGCCGCCGCACTCGATGTCGTGGCCGAAAACGGTGCCCTCGGGGCGAGCCTGGACGAGGTCGGCGCACGCGCCCCCGCATCGCGCAGCCAGCTGTATCACTACTTCGAGGACAAGAGCGACCTGCTGCGTGCGGTTGCCGAAGCCACCAACGACGCGGTACTCGACGCCCAGCAAGACCTCTTCGCCGGACTCGACACCTGGGACGGGCTGCTGCGCTGGACCGATGCCCTTGTCGCACTCCAGGAAGAGCGGGCAGGGAAGGGCGGCTGTCCGATCGCCAATCTCCTCGGACAGCTCGGCGAGCGTGACGACGACGTCCGTGCGGTGCTGGCGTCCGGTTTCGACCGGTGGGAGTCGTGTATCGGCGTCGGGCTTGCGGCCATGGCCGAATCCGGCGAGCTACGGCCGGAAACAGACGTCGCCTGGTTGGCTGCCTCCACGTTGGCCAGTCTCCAGGGCGGCCTGGTGCTCGCCCAGGCTCGCCGGGATCCTCGAGCATTGCGCCGAGCCCTCGATGGTGCTCTCGCCCTCATCGGGAGCTACCGCACGCACAGCTAACCCGCCGCTGGTGAGCTGGCGGCAGTGCGGAAGCCTGCGTTGCCCATGGTGGAATCCGGGGTGTTCGAGGATCGGGCGGCGGTGCGGTATCTGGTGCAGTAGCTGTCGTGGCAGAGGTACGAGCCGCCGCGCAGGACTCGCGAATGTCCGGTTGCCGGGCCTTGTGGATCGCGTACGTGGCCTGCTCGGGCGTCGTGGGTGTAGGTGTTGGGGGAGAAGTGGTCGGCGCACCACTCCCAGACGTTTCCGGCTGTCTGCCAGAGTCCGTACCCGTTGGGCCGGTAGGTGCGCACCGGTGCGGTGGTGCGGAATTCGTTGTCCTGGATGGTGATTGGGAAGGTGCCCTGCCAGATGTTCGCCCGCCACCGGCCGTCGGCATCCGGCGCTTCGTCACCCCACGGGTAGCGGGCCCCGGGCAGGCCACCGCGCGCGGCGAATTCCCATTCCGCTTCGGTGGGGAGGCGACGGCCTGCCCAGTCGCAGTAAGCGATGGCGTCGTGCCAGGAGACCTGCACGACCGGATGATCGCCGCGGTCGTCGATGCTGGAATGCCGTCCCTGCGGGTGCCGCCAGTTCGCTCCCCGCACTCCTATCCACCACGGCGTCCGCGTGGTTGGGCCGAGGAGATCTGCCTCGTCGGCTGCCAGCACGAGGTGGAACACGGCGGAGGACCCGAACTTTTCCGCGTCGGTTTCGTACCCGGCCTGTTCGACGAAGGTCGCGAAGGCGGCATTGGTGACGGTGGTCGTGTCGATCGTGAACGGCGAGAGTTCCACGGTGTGCACCGGTGTCTCCCCGTCGGCGTGAAATCCGTCGCGATGCGGATCACCCATCGCGAAGGTCCCGCCGGGCAGGTGGGCCTGTTCGATCGGGTGCCGGGCGGGGTTCATTCGGCCACCGCGAGTCGGGCTCGCTCGATCAGGAGGGCGCGTTGTCGTTCGACGTCACGGGGGTACGTGCGATAGAGAATGGTGCAGAAGGCGGCGTTGACGAGCATGAGAATGCCTGGGATCCAAAGCATTACGCCACGTAGGCCGATCGCGTCGGTGAGTAGTCCGGCGGCGAGGTTGAACAGCGCGTAGGCGAGAGCTTCGAACACCGACAGCAGCAGCGCGAAGGCGGCGCCACGCATTTCGGGCGGTACGACGGCGGCCACGATGGGCCGGTTCACCCCGGGGTTGAGACCCTGCATGAAGCCGAGGACCGCCCAGAATCCGGCGAAGATCTCGATACCACCCCAGTCGTGCTGGGTGGCCACCACGGCGACGACACCGAAGCCGAGCTGAGCGAACTGCAGGACGATGACGCGTCCGATCCTGGGCAGCCTGCTCTGCAGGAAGTCGGTGGCCAGACTGCCGCCGAAGGTACCGAGGAGGTAGCCGATGCCGAAGGGCAGGGTGACGATCGACGCGACGGCGGTGCTGAAACCGTAGGTATGTACGAGGAATACGACGCCGAAGCTCATGATCAGCAGGTGACCCGAGATGAGCCGCTGGATCAGCATCAGGACGAAGGTGGGGATCCGGAGCATCTGCCGCACCTTGGTCCAGGTGATCCGGCTGTCCTCGGCCTGCTGGGTCGGCGGCGCGGCGACTTCACTGGCGCCGACGGCGGGGTCGGTGAAGAACACGGCCAGCAGCACGGCGGTGAGCACGGTGATGGCACCCCAGGCGAAGAATCCGTAGCGCCAGCCGTCGGGCACCCGGGACAACTGCCCGATCAGCGGTCCGAGCACCGAGCCGAGGAGGGAGATCGCGCCCCAGGTGTAACCATTGGCGCGACCGCGGGAGGCATCGTCGAACAGGTCGGCGGTGATTTCGCTGGCGATCGGTAGTGCCGCGGCGATGAACACGGCCGACACTCCGTACAGGACGATGAGCTGGGTGTAGCTCTGCGCGAGACCGGTTGCGGCGGTGGCGATTCCGGCGAGGCCGGAGGCCACGGCGAAGGCGACCTTGCGGTTGGTCCTGCGCGCCACCCACGCCCACAGCGGGCCGAAGACAATGCTGATGAACTTCCCGATGGAGGTCAGGTAGCCGACCGCGGCCGCAGGCGCCGCGACCGCCGCGACGATGACCGGGGCGAGGGTGCTGAGCACACTGGATTCGTTGTTGTCGGCCCAGAGCGGAGCGACGACCAGGGCGAGTTTGCGCCAGCGGCCGGGGACGATCACCGGGGCGACGGTGGTTGTCGGGGACGCCGGAATGACGGTGTCTGTCAACGGAATACCTCACTGCGGGGGCGGGGACAGGTCAGCTTTCGGCCAGTGCCCGATCGAGCTGGTGCAGGGTTTGTCTGGTCAGTGCCGGGGTGAAATCGGCCAGGTCGAGGAGGGTGACCGACCCGGTCTGCTCGGCGATGCGGGCGATCGCGGGTCCGAGCGCGGCCTCGACGATCGCGCGGGTGGCAGTGGTGGCGAGGAGATCGATGATCGGCGTGTTCACCCCTGGCCGTCCGGTGGGGAAGTCCGCCGGAATCGGTAGCGGGGCAACGGCTTCCTGGTATGCGCGCAGTTGAGTCCGGGCCAGTAGGTGCCGGGAATCGGCGGGCCCGTCGAGCGGAAGTCCGAGGCGGGTGAACTGGGAATCCGGCGCGTCGTTCGCGTGCATGAGGTCCAGCAGGAGGTTGATCATCCGCAGTTCGAGGTCGTCGTCGATCATCGGATTCTCTTGGTGGGGATCGCTTTCCAGATCGAACAGGGCCGTGCCGAAGTCGAACGGGTCGCCGACTGCGAACCCGGGTACTCGCAGCACCGGGACATTCTTGGTGAATGGGAGCGGGCCGACCAGCTGCGCGTTCTCCAATTCGGCTGGGGTGAAACGGGATGCCATGTGCGTTGGCATCAGCGTGTGCTCGAAAAGCGGCGCATTGCCCGGCGAGGCCGGAGCCCGCAGGTACACGTACCGCCCGTCGGTGACATTGACGTGCCCGCCGAAGATCCCGAATAACGCCCCCGCTCGATGCCTGTCCGGTGCAGGGTCACGCAGCAGCGAAAGTAGCGACCTGCCTTGCATATCCGCGGTCGGTTGGAGACCGAAGAAGTCCAGCAGGGTGGGGCCGAAGTCGATGGTCTGAACCAGTTCCCGGCAGGTGCCAGCTTTCGTTTGGGCAACCGGATCCCAGACAAACAATGGCGTGTGGATGTTCTCGTCGTACCAGGGCTGGACGTTCTTGCCCCACCAGCCGTGCTCACCGAGCAGGAACCCGTGGTCGGTGCACACGATCAGCAGCGTGTCGTCCCACAGGCCCAACTCGTCGAAGATGTCCAGGACGCGGCCCAGCGACGCGTCGCACATCGTCAGGAGCGCGGCGTACTCGGCTCGCGCACGGTCCACGGTTTCCGGATCTTCGGTCGCTCGCTTGTAGTCGGGCCACGCCGGGGACGGGCCCGTCGCGTCCAGCGCGGGATAGTGGCGCTGGAATTCGCGGTGCGAGAAGTACGGTTCGTGCGGGTCGAAGCACTCGATCTGGAGGAACCACGCGTCCTCGGCGTGATTGGTGCGGATGAACTCGAGGCCGGCGTGGACTGTCCGGATCTGCGGGTGATCGGCCGGTTCGGTCAGGTACTGCCGGTTCACGAGATCCTGTCGCCACAGCTGGTTTCGGACCCGGCGCGGGCTCTGCGGTTGCGGCGGATCGGCGACCTGCCCCTTCCACGCGTCGCCCTCCTGCCCGCGGAAGAACTCGAAGGTGCGGAATCGGTTGTGGTACGTCGCTCCGCCGTCCTCCCAGTAGTGCGGATGATCGGTGACCAGGTGCGCGTAAACCCCTGCCGCGGAAAGCATTTCCGGTACGGAGTCGTCGAAGGGTTCCAACGGGCCCCAGGAACGGTGCAGGAAGTTGTGGCGGCCGGTGTGCATCTCGCGCCGGGCGGGCATGCACGGCATCGAGCCGCCGTAGCAGTTGTCGAACCGCACGGTGTGCGCGGCGAGACGGGTGAAGTTGGGGGCGTGCACCCAATCGGCGCCGTAGGGCGGCAGGAATTGGCGGTTGAGACTGTCGAACAGGACCAGGACCGTGCGCATCAGTTACCCGCCTCGGCTCGGTCGGCTGCCACGGTATCCGTTGCCGCTGAGTAGGTTTCGGGCGTCCAGGAGAAGGTGCCGGTCAGTGAATCGAGGTACCGCGAGCGCGGTGTCAGCCACACGAGGCCGTCGCGGAGCGCGACCTTCAGTGGATTACGCCATTGCGCGACTCGTCCGGCCGACGCCGAGGCGCGCGCCAGTTGTTGGGTCCGGCCGCGCCGTGCCTGGTCGTAGTCGGCGATCACGGATGCCACGGTGGACTCTGTGCTGGCGAGCGCGTTCAGTGTCGCGGCGTCTTCGAGTGCCTGGGCCGCGCCTTGCCCAAGGTCGGGGGTGCTGGCGTGCGCGGCGTCGCCGAGCAGGATGACCCGGCCGGAGGCATAGGTGGGTAGCGGTGTTTCCAGGGAGTAAATATCGTGTCGCAGTAGCGATTTCAGCGGAGTGGCGGCGATCAGGCGGGGGATCGGGTCGTGCCAGTCGCGGAAGAGTCGCGCGACCGTTTCGATGTTCGCGTGGGTGTGGGAGTTCGGCGGAGCCGAAAGTGTGGCGTACCAGTAGACCCGTCCATCGGTGAGTGGCATGATGCCGAACCGCTGACCCCGGCCCCAGCTCTCGATCAACGAGCGTCCCACTTCGATGTCGGCGGCGGCCTCGGCTGGTACGACGCCGCGCCAGGTGAGATACCCGGCGTAGACCGGTCCGGGATGGTCCGGAAACAGTTGTGCCCGTGTCGGACTGTAGATGCCGTCTGCGGCGACGATGAGTTCCGCACTGAGCGTTGCGGTTTCGCCGTTCGGGCGCAGGAATGTCACGGTGCCCAGGTCAGGATCGACCTCGGTGACCTGATGGCCGGTGCACAGGTTGGTCTGCCGCAGCGCCCCGATCAGCATGGTGTGTGCGTCGGCTCGGTGCAGCATGTAGCCGGAGACACCGAATCGGCGGACGATCTCGGTGACATCGCCGCGCAGCAGCCACCTTCCTGATGCGGTCCGAATTCCCGTGGCGCCCTGCGCGGTATCCAGCGACCGGAGCTCCTCGGCCAGTCCCAGCCAGTTGAGCGCTCGCACCGCGTTGGGTGCCAGCATCAGCCCCGCGCCGACCGGGCGGAACTCCGCGGCTCGTTCCAGCACCGTCACCCGCCAGCCCGCGCGCTCCAGGCCGAGCGCCGCGCTCAATCCGCCGATTCCGCCGCCGACCACGATTGCCGTGTTCATGCCTGCCTGCTCCAGGCCTCGTGCGATGAGTCACTCACGTTGCTGGGCAACCGGGTTGGGGTTCCGGGCTGTTCGGTGGTGGACAGTCGTTGTGCGCGGTAGGCGAGGATGATCATCACGGCGGGGAAGAGCAGGTCGTAGACCAGGACGCCACCGGTGTTGCCGGGAGCGTGGTCGCCGTGGGCGAACCACTGGTAGACGTGCCCGATCAGCGCGCCCCACAGGAACATTCCCGCACCCAGGCCGATGGTGATGCGTTCACGGGCTGTCGCCGAGACGGCACGGAAGCCCATGACCGCGAGTCCGAGGTTGGCGAAGGCGATCTCGAACTGGAACGGGGTCGAGTTGAACCCGATCGCGGTCGCCATCACCTCCGGCACCGTCAAGAACGAAATCGTCATCCACAGGCTGCCGAGCCCGAGTGCGACCACGGCCCACCACCGCTGCCACGTCTCCAACGCGGCAGCGCGAGAGGGACTGTGCCGGGTGGCAATGGTTGCGCCGACGACCGCGATCAGCGGCCAGATCAGGGGGACTGAGGTCTGGGCGAGGTAGGAAATGCTGTTCATGCCCTCAGTGTTGCATGGTTAATATTAACTAGTCAATACTGTGGCTGGTCCGAGCTGTAGACGACGGCCCTGCTCGAAAGGCGTTCTCCATCAGCGGCATCCGGCCGTGTCGTTGTCGCAGGTAGCGGTCGCTGGTTCGACGGGTAGTGCTGGAGTGGATCCGGCGTTGCGGCTGGAGTGGATCCGGCAGTCGATCTCGGTGATCCCGATTGACGTCACCCGCGACGTTCTGATTGACTTGTAGTCAAATCAATTTAATCTTAGTCAACATGGACGGAGTCGACGCGGACGCGTCGGCATCGCAGAGTCCACCGGACAGCTTCGATGTTCGAATGTGAGGGACCAGTTGTCAGCATGGCGGAACACGGGTAGTCCTCGGCCGGGGCGTACGGAACTTCGGTTATCGGTACTGGGGCCGGTAGCGGCGTGGTTGGACAACCATCGCCTGGATATCGCCGCGCCGCAGCTGCTGACCCTGCTGGCGATCCTCGCGGCTGAACACGGGCGCACACTGACGGCGGCGCAGCTGACCGAGCGGATATGGTCCGACAACCCGCCGGCATCGGCAATCAGTGTGCTGCGCAACAACATATCCGCCCTGCGTAGAGAGTTCGACGCGTACGGCGGTGCGGGTGCCGGATTCGAGTGGCTCGATTCGACTCAGGGTGGGTATCGACTGTGCCTGCCGGTGAAGTTCGATGCGGCGGCGGTCGAGGCACTCATCGCCACCGCCGAAGCTGACTCTCGTTCGGGAGCGGCGGATCGCGCGGCAAACAAACTGGGGACAGCACGGAGCCTGTGGCGGGGCGACCCGTTGGTCGGTCTACCCGGACCGTGGGCAGACCAGGAGCGGAATCGCCTGGCCAGGCTGCGTTCGGAGCTAGGTGAAGCGACGATCTGCGTTGCGCTGGATCGCGGCCGGTATTCGGCGGCAATCATGGAAGCACAGGTGCTCGTCGCGGCCGAACCACACCGCGAGCGTTGGCACGAACTGCTCATGGTCGCGCTCTCCCGCGGCGGGCGGCGGGTCGAAGCGCTCGACGTGTATCGCAACGCACACCGCGTGCTCGCCGACGAATTCGGCCTCAGTCCCGGCCCGGAGATAGTCAGGCTGCATCAGCAGCTGCTTTCGGCCGAGCCGCCGCGATTCGCCGCGACGAAACTGCCTCCCGACCTTGTCGATTTCGTCGGACGCGCGAATCTGGTGCACGAGCTCGCCGAGGTGCTCGGCGCCGGACGTCGGCCGGTGATCGCGATCACCGGCATGGGCGGCATCGGAAAAACCGCACTCGCCATGCATCTCGCCCATCACGTGCGCACCCACTATCCGGACGGGTCGTTGTATCTCGATCTCGGTGGTCTGGACGAGCGCCCGCCATCAGCCGATATGTTGCTGGCGGTCGCGTTGCGAAAGATCGGTGTCGGGCCCGGCGAGCTGCCGTCGGATGTGGCCGGGCGAACAGCCTTGTGGCGCAACACCGTAACGGATAAGCGCATACTGCTGATCCTGGACAACGCGCGCGACGTCGACCAGCTCACCCCGCTGCTACCGGGCACCGGCGCGGCGGCGGTGCTGGTCACCAGCCGGTCGAGCTTGGCGGAACTGTTCGGTGCGCGACTGGTCCCGCTCGGCGTCCTCACCACCGACGAAGCCTGGACGCTGCTGCAGCGGCTGGTGACCACCCGACGGTTATCGGATGAACCCGGCGCGGCCCGCGAGATCCTGCGCGCGTGCGGAAACGTGCCCGTCGCCTTGCACATCGTCGGGGCACGACTCGCGACCCGGCCCGACTGGCGACTCACCACGGTCGCCGAGCGCCTGGCCGACGAGCACCAGCGACTGACTGAACTCACCCTCGGCAACACCAGCGTGGAATCGGTGTTCCGGGGGAGCTATCGCCTGCTCGTGCCCGAGCTCGCGCGCGCCTTCGTCCTCCTCGCGTTCGCCGAAGCACTCGAGTTGTCGGTCGCGGCCGTTGCGGCGCTACTCGACCGGGAGCAGGCCGACGCCGAGCAGTTCTGCGAGGCCCTCGTCGATCACGGCATGTTGCAGACACCGAAGCTCGGCCACTATCGGCAGCACGACCTGATGCGGCTGTTCGCCCGCAAGGTGGCCGATCCCGCACAGCGCCGTGAATTGCCGCAGGCCCTGCGCCGACTGCGCGAGTTCTACACCGCCCCGTCGGCCGGACCGCTGTTCACCGGCGAACGAGACGGCACCGCGGCGCTGGGCACCACTCTCCTCGTGACAGAAAGGCGTGCCCTGTAATCACCGAAACATCGCAGACCCCAGCACTTCCGGTGACCCGACCGGCGAGCAAGCCCCCGACCGTCGACCTTGCCGATCTCGAAGGGTTCTGGCGCGCACCGATACCGGGCCGGATTCAGTCCTGTGGAATTCGCCACATCTTGTTCGGCGCGGCGCGGGGTCGGCGGCCTGCGACGGAGCAGGTGGTGGCCTGATGTTGAACATCTGTGGCCGATCGCAGGCAGCGCGCTGGTGGCGCGGTGCTCGAGAATTCGATCATGAGTGACGCACCGACCACGATCGGTACCGCGGGCGAGGTCGAGCTCGGCGGCAAAAAGGTATTCCGGATGGCCTTCGAGCCGCGGCCGACGACGCGGCGCCGGCCAAGATGAGGAGTTCGGTGCAGGCCCAGGTCGACGCCGTCATCGTCGGTGCCGGATTCTCCGGCCTGTACATGCTGTACAAGCTGCGCGAATCCGGCCTGAACGCAGTGGTCTTGGAAGCCGGTGACGGAGTCGGCGGCACCTGGTACTGGAACCGCTACCCCGGCGCACGTGTCGACGTCGAGGGCTTCGACTACTCCTACTCTTTCAGCGAGGACCTACAGCAGGAGTGGGAGTGGACTGAACGCTACCCGGCGCAGCCCGAGCTCCTGCGCTACCTCGACCACGTCGCTGACCGCTTCGGCCTGCGCCGCGACATCCGCCTGAACACCCGCGTCACCAGCGCGCACTACGACGAAGCGGCGATGTTGTGGACGGTGCGCACCGAGCGGGGCGAGGAGTACCGGGCCAGTTGGTGTGTCATGGCCACCGGCTGTCTGTCGTCCGCCCAGCTGCCCGCCATCGAGGGCATCGACGACTTCGCCGGTGAGCGGTTCCACACCGCGCATTGGCCGGTCGGTGGTGTGGACTTCACCGGCAAGCGGGTCGCCGTGATCGGCACGGGCTCCTCCGGCATCCAGTCCATTCCGATCATCGCCGAGCAGGCCACCCGGCTCACCGTCTTCCAGCGCACCGCCGCCTTCTCGATTCCCGCCAGGAACCGCGACCTCGAGCCCGGTGAGCAGAAGGAGCTCAAGGCGCGCTACCCCGAGCTGCGCGAGCGGGCCCGCCGTGGGATCGTCGGCATGTCCAGGATCGCCGAAAGCAGCGCCAGCGCGCTGGACTCGACCGCTGACGAGCGGCAGCGGGTGTTCGACGAGATCTGGGCGGCAGGCACCCTGTCCGGCCTGACCACCAGCTACCGCGACGTGATGACCGACCGGACCGTCAACGACCAGGTCGCCGACTTCGTCCGTGGCAAGATCCGCGAGATCGTCGACGACCCGGAGACCGCCGAGCGACTGTGCCCGCGCGGCTATCCATTCGGGGCCAAACGTCCCTGCCTGGACACCGGCTACTACGCGACCTACAACCGCGACAACGTCCGCCTGGTCGACGTGAGCGAGCATCCGATCGAGCGGCTCAGCGAGCGCGGCGTGGTCGGCGGCGGCACCGAGCACGAGGTCGACGCGATCGTCTTCGCCACCGGGTTCGACGCGATGACCGGCAGCCTGGCCGCCATCGACATCCGCGGCCGGAGCGGACGCACCCTGCGCGACAAGTGGTCGGCTGGGCCGATCACCTACCTGGGCCTGCAGAGCGCCGGTTTCCCCAACCTGTTCTTGGTCGCCGGGCCCGGCAGCCCGTCGGTCCTGACCAACATGGTGATGTCGATCGAGCAGCACGTCGAGTGGATCGCCGACTGCATCGGCTATGCCCGCGAGCGGGGCGTGGTCGCGGTCGAGGCGACCGAGCGGGCCGAGCAGGACTGGGTGCACCACGTCGACGACGTGAGCGAGGCACTGCTCTACTCCCAGGCCAGTACCTGGTACCTGGGTGCCAACGTGCCGGGCAAACCGCGCGTGTTCATGCCCTACGCCGGGGGGCTCGGCACGTACCGCAAGCGGTGCGACGCCGTTGCCGCTGCGGGTTACGAAGGGTTCGTCCTCACTGCTGGGTGACCGGCGGCTCCGCAAGACGAAGGGGAGATTCTCATGAAAGCAGTGCAGTACCGCAGCGTCGGCGCGGCGCCCGAAGTCGTCGAGATCCCCGATCCTGAGCCGGGTCCCGGCCAGGTCGTGGTGCAGGTCACCGCGGCCGGCCTGTGCCACTCCGACCTCACCCTGATGCACCTGCCCGCGGAGCGGTTGGAGTTCCCGCTTCCGATGACCCTCGGCCACGAGGGCGTCGGCACGGTGGCGGCGCTCGGCGCGGGCACGACCGGGGTGACGATCGGCGACAGCGTCGCCGTCTACGGGCCGTGGGGCTGCGGTCTCTGCGCCGCGTGCGCGGCGGGCCGGGAGAACTACTGCCCGCACGCCGGACGGCTGGGCATCCGTTCTCCGGGGCTGGGCGCTCCGGGAGCCCTCGCGCAGTTCCTGCTCGTCGACGACGTGCGCCACCTGGTGCCCTTCGACGGGCTCGACCCGGTGGCCGCCGTGTCGCTGACCGACGCCGGCCTGACCCCGTACCACGCCGTCAAGTGGGCATTGCCCGCGCTGGTACCGGGCTCGACCGCGGTCGTGATCGGCGTCGGCGGCCTGGGCCATGTGGCGATCCAGCTGTTGCGCGCGCTCACCCCGGCGCGGGTCGTCGCACTCGACGTAAACGACGACAAGCTGGCCCTCGCCGGGGCGGTCGGCGCGCACGAGGCGCTGGTGTCGGACGAGTCCGCGCCCGCGGCGATCCGCGCGCTCACCGGTGGCCTCGGCGCCGAAGCCGTGTTCGACTTCGTCGGGGTGGCAGCGACCGGCCGCATCGCCGTCGCATCCGCCGCCGCGCAGGCACGGGTGCTCAATGTCGGACTCGGCGGCGGCGCGATGCCGATGGGCTTCATGCTGGTCCCACCCGGCATGAGTGCTTACGCCCCGTACTGGGGTACCCGTGGCGACCTCATCGAGGTGATCGCCCTCGCTCGAGCGGGCGCGCTGTCCGTTCGCACCGAAACCTACACCCTCGACGGGGCCCCGCTCGCGTACGAACGGCTGCGCGCCGGAAAGGTCACCGGGCGCGCGGTGGTCTTGCCCAACTGTTGACCGGTCGCCGCAACACCGAAAACCGTTCAACCACAACGCTATCCAAGGTGAGTGACATCATGAGAATCGGTATCGGACTGCCGAACCAAGTTCGCGACGTGCGCCCGCAGGTTATTCCGGCTTGGGCGCAACGGGCCGAGCAGGCGGGCTTCCGCAGCCTGGGCACGGTCGGCCGCAACGCCTACCCGGGAGTCGCCGACACCGTCGCGCTCAGCGCGGCCGCCGCCGTGACCAGCCGGGCCGAGCTGATCAGTAACGTATTGGTCGCTCCCACTTGGCCTTCGACCTTGCTGGCCAAGGAACTCGCCGGCATCGATGGTGTGTCCGGCGGCCGACTGACCGCCGGACTGGGTGTCGGCGGCGCGCGCGAGGACGATTTCGTCGCCGACGGGTACGGACCTCGCGGTCGAGGCGCACGGCTCGATCGGGACCTCGAGACGTTCCGCTCGGTCTGGCACGGCGAACCGGTCGGCGGCGGCCCGAATCCGGCGGTGCCGGCGGGCACCCGTCAGGTGCCCCTGTTGTTCGGCGGCTCCGCGCCGGCCGCGCTGAACCGAATGGCACGCTGGGGCCAGGGATACATCGGCTTTTCGCTACCGGTGTCGTCGGTGCGCCCGAGCTTCGACGCGGCCCGCGACGCCTGGCAGCGGGCCGGCCGCGACGGCACACCGCGATTGGTCGCGCTCGTGTACTTCGCCCTCGGCGACGGTGACGCGGGCAAGCGGAACATCTACGACTACTACATCGCCAAGGGCGCGGAAACAGCCGCCCTGGTCACCGGCACGGTATGCGACTCGCCGGCCAAGCTCGAGCAGGCGCTGTCGTCGTTCGCTGCTATCGGAGCCACCGACATCATCTTCAATACCGGCACCGATGACCTCGACGACATCGAACGCCTTGCCGAGGTGGTCCTGTGAGCTGGAACGATGCCGACTCCCGCTAGGCGCAACGACTGGCCACCGTCGAACAACTTCACCCCGCGTTCCTCGCCGGACACGACTGTCGCAACGAACCGATCTCACCGCAGAAGGCAAGGAGTGGACATCAGATGACTCGAGATGCAGTGGGCAGCGGTCGAAGTCGGAGTTCGTGGGCGGTGGTCGCCGGCTCTGCGGGGGGAGTGGGCAGGGAGATCGCGTTGCGATTGGCCGAGGACGGGTATTCGGTGGTGGTCTGTGGTCGTGACGGTGCCGGTGTGCGGGAGACTCGTCAATTGATCGAATGGGCCGGGGGCCGTGCGGTGGAGGTGGCCGCCGATCTCGGTGATTGCGCCGCGGTGCATCGTCTGATCGACGAAATAACCCGGGTGCTGGCGGGGGCGCCGGTAGAGGTGCTGGTCAACAATGCCGGTGAGGCAGATTACGGATCGTCCGCGGACGAGCTCGACATGGCGTTCGAGCTGAACGTGAAGACGCCTTTCCTGTTGACGGAGGCCTTCGCGCCTGCCATGGCCGCTCGTGGCCGCGGCGCGATCGTCGATGTGGGCGGCCTCGACACCGTGATGAGACCGGGGGACCGGACGGCGATGCGCGCCGCGACGGCGGCGTTGAACGCATTGACCAGGCTATGGACAGCGGAGTACGGGCCGAAGGGGGTTCGGGTCAATGCCGTGGACCCGCACTGTGGCAATGAACCCGGCGCGGTGGCGGAGGCCATACGATTTCTTGTTTCGCCGCGAGCCGCGTCCGTTCAAGGCGCCGTACTGACCATGGGCGAGCAGACAGGCATGGTGGAAAGCCACAAGTATTCGTCGGCACCGGTGTGAAAGGCCCTGCCCCGAGGCCGGGTTGCCGAGATCCTCGGATCGGATGCGCTGCTGCGGAATCGGGTGTTGTGGCACATGCGCTACAAGGGACCGGGAAGTGACCGGTGCCGAGGCGTCAGTTAGTGCGGTGGACTCGGATGAGTGGTAGGAAAATCTGATCGATGATCGAGTGGATGCGTTCGTTGCCGAGGGGTTCGAGGTCCATGAGCAGGTCGTGGCGTACGAGGTCGAAGGGCAGGGCCAGTATCGCGGGCGCAATGTTGTCGAGGTCGAGTTCGCCCCGCGCCGCGGCCTGGCGGTAGATGGTTCGCGCCTGTGGCGGTGCTTGTTCACCCAGGGCTTGTTCGCGGATCTGCGCGGGCGATTGGCCGGTGTTGGCGAGCAGCCCGGAGAAGGCGGCGCCGGCGGCGATAGCGAAGAATCCGGCGAGGGAGTCGCTGAGCGCCGTGAGGTAGCGGATCAGGTCGGCGCGGAGATCGCCGGTGTCGGGCACGGCGACCGGATGGGTGTCTCGGTAGCGGTCGAAAATGGCAAGCGCGAGTTCATCCTTGTTCGCCCAGCGCCGGTAGAGGACGGGCTCGCTGGTCTGGGCGCGCCTGGCGACCGATCCCATGGTCAGGCGCGCATAGCCGATCTCGGCCAGCTCATCCCACCCGGCGTCGAGGATCGCCGCCTCGAGCGCCGCTCCGTGCCGCCGGTTCACCGACGGCACGGGATTCGTCTCGGATGTGGCCACCGCTCTATTTTAGAAAGGTTTGTCTTTCTTGGCAACGAGAGCTACGCTGCAAGAAACGTTTTACTTTCTTATGGAGAGATTAGATGGAGCAATCGAGCACTACGGTGTTGATCGTCGGCGCCGGACCGACCGGGCTGACGCTGGCCGTCGAACTCGCACGCAGCGGCGTCGCGTTCCGGCTGATCGACGCGGAGCCCGGTCCGCATCCGGGTTCGCGCGGCAAGGGCGTGCAACCGCGCACCCTCGAGATCTTCGAAGACCTCGGCATCGCCGAGCGGGTGATCGCCAACGGCCGGATGGCCATGCCGATGGACTCCATCGATCCCCACGGCCGGGTGACCCACGGTGGTGCGATCCCGGAATCGCTGGCGAACCGGCCGGACATCCCGTACGCGGCGAGCCTGATCACCCCGCAGTGGCGAGTCGAGGAGGCGCTGCGCCTTTGTCTCGAAAAGCTCGGGGGTGCAGTCGAATTCGACACCACGATGGTCGGCTACACGCAGGCCGGCGACGGTATCACCGCCGAGGTCGTCACCGGTGACACGGCAACGACCGTCGCCGCGCGCTGGATCGTCGGCTCCGACGGCGGACACAGCGTCGTCCGCAAACAGGCCGGGGTCGCCTTCGTCGGCGAGACGCGCGAGGACGTCCGCGTTGTGCTGGCGGATCTTCCGGTCTCCGGCCTGAATCGTGATTCGTGGCAGAGCTGGATTCACGCGACCGGCTTCCTGAGCCTGTGCCCGCTACCCTCGACGGATCTGTTCCAGTACGTCGCCAGCCTCGCCCCGGGCGCGGAGCCCCGGCTGCACCTCGCCGACCTTCAGGCGACCCTCGAGCAACGAACGGGTCGCACCGACATCCGCCTGCATGACCCCGAGTGGAGCTCGGTGTGGCGCGCCAACATCCGGCTGGTCGACCACTACCGCGTCGGGAACGCGTTCCTCGCCGGCGATGCGGCGCATATCCACTCGCCTGCCGGAGGGCAGGGCATGAACACCGGGATCCAGGACGCACACAATCTCGCCTGGAAATTCGCCGCCGTGGTGAACGACGGCGCCCCGCGCACCTTGCTCGATTCGTACGAGGCCGAGCGTCGCCCCGTGGCCGCGCACGTCCTCGCGCTCTCGAACGCCCGCCTGGCCGAAACCGTTCGGACCAAGGCAATCCCGATCAAGCGGGACGCGAGCACGATCGAACTCGACGTGGGATACCGCGGATCCACCCTGGCGAGCGACGACCGCGACGAGCAGGCGAGCCTGCGCGCCGGCGACCGCGCACCCGACGCGACCGACTTGGCCGCGACCGACGGAATCCATCGCCTTTTCGATCTGATCGGTCGGCGGCGGTTCACCCTCCTCAATTTCGGCCCACGGTCGGCCACGACATTTTCCGGACCTCCGCCGCGGATACTCCACCTCGTCGAAGAGCCGGGCAGCGACGACGAGATCGCCGACACCGCAGGCCATCTCGCGACCGCCTACCAGCCCACCGACACAACGCTCGTCCTGATCCGCCCCGACGGCTATATCGGGCTGATCTCCGATGCCGGTGACCTCGGCGCCGTCACGAAGTATCTCGCCGCGTTCCACTGATTCCGCCGTCGGCAGCCCGCTGCGAACCTGCTCGTCCGGGCCTCGACGCCGGCGGGTGCGAATGAACAGCTCTCATCGGCGGAGTACGCAGTCGTCGGTCCGGCATACCGACGCGAGGCCACGAAGCTCAGTCAGCGGCGCGAGCGCATGTCCACTCGGTTCGGCGCCGGCCGCACAACGACTTCCGAGCGAGCAGAGTTGATCTTCGCCGGTCGTATCGCCGCCGCGCGCGATGAGGACGGCCGAATCGTCCACCGCCGCACTCAGTCGCTGCTGACCAGTTACTGACTGCGCGCGCGAAGACTGTGGGACGTCCAGTCCGTATCTCGCTATGCCGCGTTGGAGAACCGCGGCCACGAAACTATCCCGCAGCAGCGCGAAGAAGTGGGCGTCAGATGAATCGAGACATAGTGGGCGGCGGTCGGCGGCGCGGTCCGTGGGCGGTGGTCGCCGGTTCGGCCGGGGGAGCCGGGCGAGAGATCGCAGTGCGGTTGGCCGAGGACGGGTATTCGGTGGTGGTCTGTGGGCGTGACGGCGCAGATGTGCGGGAGACTCGTCAGTTGATCGAGTGGGCCGGAGGCCGCGCGGTGGAGGTGGTCGCCGATCTCGCTGATTCCGCCGCGGTGCATCGCCTGGTCACCGAAATACGCCGATTGCTGGCCGGTGCACCGGCGGAGGTGCTGGTCACCAACGCCGGTGCGGCGGATTTCGACTCGGCCGCGGACGGGTTGGACATGGCGCTCGATCTGTATGTGAAGATGCCGTTCCTGCTGACGGGTGCGTTCGCGCCAGCGATGGCGGAGCGCGGCCGTGGCGCGATCGTCAATGTGTTCGACGGCGCGACCGGGGCGAGGGATGCGAATGCGGTGCGGGCCGCGATGGCGGCGTTGATGTCGTTGAACGGACTGTGGACCGCGGAGTACGGCCCCAGGGGAGTGCGGATCAATTCCGTGCAGCTACCCGGTGGCGGTGAACCCGTTGCGACCGCGGAGGCCGTGCGGTTTCTGGTATCACCGCAGGCCGCCTCGGTCTGCGGGTCGATATTGCCCCTGGGTGCGGGAGCGGCTGCGGTGGATATTCATGGGCGCCCGTTGGCGCCCGGGTAAGCCGAGTCGCCGGAGCGGGAGTCAGGGCGGCCGACGACCACTGACCGGCGATCACGAGATCGGCACCGAACCGCGCTCCCGGAAACGTTGTCCGAATCCTTCGGCATACAGCGATGGTGCTGTGGACGAGGAGGATTGCTCGATCACTCCGTCGTCGGCGATGTAGAAGATGGCGCGGCCGATGGCGATCTCGCCGGGTTCGGTGGGGACGAAGACCATCCAGCCCACGTCGAGGCGTTCGGCGACGAGTTGGTCGAGGGGGTAGCCGGTGGTGTCGACGCCGAGGCCGCGAATGTACTCACTTACCAGGGTGATTGCCTGATCCTGCGGCAGCGGCTCGGGGGCGGTGGCCGTGAGACCGGCCAGCGATAGCTGATACATGGCGGCGTCGATATCATCGGCGGGATTGTCGAATACCGCGGTAAACGTATCCCGGGTGACCACACCGGTTTCCGCGGCGGCGACCAGGTCGGCGGCGGCTTGCCGCCGCCGTTCGGTCGGCTCGCCGCCGGCCACGGTGCACGCGATGTCGATGACGGTCTGTTCCGACCACACACCGGGCACGGCCGCAGCGAACCGGTCGGCGGTCGGTGATTCGCCGCGATGCCAGCTGCCGCGTTCCCACCAGTAGCAGAACGACAGCAGTCCTTGGGCCGCACGGGGATTGAGCACTTGATTGGCTACCCAGTCGGGGGCTCCGGCGTAGAGATCCGGTAGTTCGCCGCCGTCGTTGTAGGCGGCGTCGAGTTCGGGATCGTTCCACAAGCCGCCCGAGAGCACCGCGCGGCCGCCGGGCAGGATGAACAGCGTGCAGCCGCTGCGCGCCGCGCCTTCGAAGATGCCGAGCGCGGGCCGGATTCGCGGCCCCAGCCCGGATCCGATGGCGACGAAGGCCGCCGCGATCGTGGCCCAACGCGCCCACAGCTCCGGCAGCGGGGGGAAGTCCGCATGTGACATCGTCGAGGTGATGCCGGCATCGCGGTCGTCGCGGGCCTGCTCGGCGGCGTCGCGGGGCGAACGCCACTGCCGCTCGTCGTGAAATACGTATGCGGCCAGCCACACCGGGACCTGTTGGCGCGGAAAGGCTTCCAGGTCGGCGCGATAGGCCTCCGGCGGCAAGAGGTGATCGTCGGGGAACGGCTCGTCGCCGTAGTCGTAGTCGACCTCGACCTCCCCGGTGCTCTCCAGGTCGAGGAGCAGCCGCCACCACGGACCGTCGCCGAGCTGCGCGGAGATCTCGCGGTGCAACTGGACGAGTTCGCTGACCTCGACCGGCGGTTCGGCCTGGGAGATCTGATCGTCGTCGTCGTAGTACAGGATGTGGGCCACGCCGCCGGCGACGGTGAGCGCGAAGACCGCTTCCAGATGCCGCCAGCCCTCGGGGCCGGTGGCGCCGAGTTCGCGGGCGATGCTGTGGGCGAGTTCGGTTGCCTGCTGTTCGGTCGTCGGCGACTCCGGCACCTGCGGTCCGGTCGCCGACTCGTCGACGGTTGTCTCGGTCTCGGTCTCGGTGTCGCCCGGGGCCGCGTTCGTCTCGGTCGGCACCGGGGTGCTGTTCGGCGCAGCGGGCGTGCTCAAAGTGAAGCCGACATCGGGAGTGGCGTCGTGCGTCTCGCTCATCAGAACCAGTCCTCCAGATGGCTTCCAGCCCGTACATTGACTGTGAACAAATTCATTTGACTCAAAGTCAACCAGAGCACTGCGGTGGACGTCAATCGCTGTGATACTTGCCGTTGCAACGGGAGTTCCATTGTTGACAGACAGGAGATTTCGCCATGGTGGACAGCCGCAGAACCGAGAGTCTTCGGCCCGAGTTCGAGATCGCGAACATCATGGACATGGTCGGCACGCACATTCAATCGATCTCGGATATGCAACGCAAGCGCAGTGAGCTCGTGGCTTCCGCGGATGCGCGGGACGGGCGGGTCACGGTCGCCTGCAATGCCGATGGCGTGCCGATCGACGTCATCTTCGCCGACGACGTCGACGAGCTCGATTACGACGAGATCGCGGCGGCGGTGCTCGAGGCCGCACAGGACGCCGCCGCCAAGGTCGCAGAGCAGGCCGAGGAACTGCTTGCTCCGGTGCGTGAAGTGCGCTCCCGGCTGCCGAGTTTGTCCTCGATGGTCGAGGGGATGCCCGACCTGCGCACGAAAGTGCCTGAGCTGCAACGAGCCTCGCTCGACTCGCAGGCCGCGCGGTTTCGAACGGACCTCGATGGCGAGTGAATTGACGTCGCACTCGCCATCTGCTTGACTCTCAATCAAGTGACTTTATTGGCAGTAAATCGCGTCGGGAGGCTGGTTTGCGGCAGTCTCGGCGCTTGCGGGGCTATCGAGGATCGGGCGTCGGTCGGACTCATCGGGTGGTGTGCCGGTGAGTATCGAGATGCCCGCCGGTCTGCAGTGGCTGAGCATATTCGCCGGTTCCAACTGGCCGAAGGGCGACGAGGACGCCATGTTCTCGCTCGACGGCTACTACCACACGGCGGCCGAGGATCTGGAAGCCCAGATCGGACAGTTGCGCGCGGCGTGCGACAAGGCACTGGCGAACTATTCCGGTCCGGCCTCGGATCAGATGAAGCGCCAGTTCGACCTGTTCTTCACCGGCGATACGTCGGTGGCGACCCAGGTGAAGGGGTTGCGACAGCTCGGGACCGCGGCCCACGAGATGGGTGTCTCGATCGAGCACGCCAAACTGCAGATCATCATCACGCTGGCATTGCTGGCCGCCGAGATCGCCTACCTGCTGACGACGTGGTTCGGGGCGGCGATGGTTCCCGTGGCCGAGGCGGAGGCCCAGATCGCCATCGCCGGATTCGGGCGGGCGCTGCTGGCTCGACTGTCGCAGCATGCCGCGTGGATGGCGAAGCTGCCGATGTGGAAGCTGGCCGGTATCAGCGGCCTGGTGCAGGGCGGCTTGGGCTTGTTGACCGAGGTCGCGATCGAGGGCATTCAGAAGGACAAGGGGCATATCAACAGCTTTGACCTGAAGCAGATTTTCGTCGCGGGTGCGACGGGCGCCGCGGGTGGCGCGGTGGGCGCTCCGGTCGGCAGCATCATCGGCAAGCGCTTCGGCAATTGGGTCGGGCAGGAATCGATGACGACGTTGAAGGCGACCGGCATCGCCTTCGTCTCGGGCGTCGGCGGTGGGCTGGCGGGTGTGGGTGCGGGCTTCGTGGCCGGTGGCGCGCTGACCGGGGAGTGGGATTTCGATCCGGTCATGCTCGCCGGCGGGGCGGCCGGCGGCGCGCTCGGCGCGATGCACGGCGCTGTCGGTCACCTGAACGCCGCGGCGCTGAACAAGACGCACGGCGCTGTCGGTGAACAGAAGCCGATCTCCCTCTACTCCAACGATGCGAAGTTTTCCGACGGCAGCTCCATCACTTCGGGATCGGACCGGAGTGACGGGGCCGGTGGGGGAGGCTCCGAGGCCACGAACAGCCGGGGCGCGGCGGATCGGCCGGGGTCCTCGGGTGTCGGTAGCATTTCGGCGAAGAGCCTGCTGCCGGGGCGCTCGGGCTCCGTCGACGGGCGCTACGGGGACGGATCCGCGTCCACTATCTCGGCGTCGTCGACGCCGAACGGCAATGGCGCGCACCAGTCGTCCAGTGCGCCGCCGCCGGTCACCCGAGGGGTCGAGGTCAAGCCGGAACCGGCGACCAGTTCGCCGGGGCCACAGGGTTCGCAGGCCACGGTCAACCACTCCGACGGGGTATCGCGGAATGGGGGTTCGGTTGGGCCGGATACACATTCGTCGGGCGGGTTGGTGTCCCGGCACCCGGGCGAGTTCACCCCGGCCGAATCGCACACCCGGCCTGCCGGTGAGTTCGACTCGCGCGGACCGGTGTCCAACGGCTCCGAGTCGCACGGGTCGACCCAGCACGAGCCGCCGGCCAGTCAGGCGGAGCCGCGGCGGTCGTCCAAGGCTTCATCGATCGATAGCGGGTCGGACTCACAGAGCCGGGGCCGGAGCACCGACGGGGTGTCGGGGAACGGCAGCCGGGTCGGCTCCGAAATCTCCACTCGGCCAAGCACACCGGAGGTGGAGCCGGTACGGGGCCGGTCGGGGGCGCCGATCACCTCGGCATCTGACGGCGGATCGCAGGCGCGGATCACCGCGGCATCCGACGGCGGATCGCAGGCGCGGATCACCGCGGCGCACAACGAGTCCGGCCCGGTCGGGCAGCGGCCGGTCGTCGCTAGGGAAGACCAGTCACCGGTCTCGTCGCGGGCGGTGTCTCCAGAGCGCGCCGTCGGCCCCGCGGCTGGGCCGCCGCGGCCGGAAAGCCCGGCCGGGCACAGCGGGTCCGGCTCGGAAGCCGGGTCGATCCACATGAACCGCAACTCGGGCGACGATGCCCGCGCGCATTCGGAAACCGTTGTGCCGGAACGCAAAAACGGTCTGAGCCATAGCGAACCAGATGACCAGATGATTCGTCGGCCGAGAGCGCACCTGTCCGAGAACAATGATGGTCAGGCGATTTCGGAGCAGCACCACAGCGGCCTCCAGCGCGACCACGATGGACAAGGCCAGGGGCGCACCGAGCCGCCCCCGCCTGTGCGACCGGCGGCCAAAGAGCCGATGAGCCCGCATGAGCTGAAGCTACGAGATCAGTTGCGGACCGAGGTCGCGGCCGGCGACCAGACTGCCATCGGTGCCAGGGAACGACTGAACGCCGCGGTGAAAGAACTCGACAACAGTAGTCGAGCACTCGAATCTGTTCGGGCAGAAAAGGATCGGGCCCCGGACGCCGTCGCGCACGCCGAATCGCGGCACGAGGCGGCGCGCACGGTGCACGATGCCGCGAAGGCCGAGCACGATGCGGCGGTCGAGCATGCGGTGCAGGAGCGCTACGAGGAGTTGAAGACCGATTCGGAGGCCAGGGTTTTTGCGGCCAACCAGGATCGGCTGTCCATGTTGAAGGCCACCGACGCGCAGATGGACATCGCTGTCAAGGATCTGCGTACTGACATCGCTGATCTGAAGCACCTCAGAAATCTGCACGAAATGGAGAAAGCGCAGCTCGAGGTTAGTCTGAATCATAGTCTCGACGAAAACATCAAAGCCTCAAAGGATAAGGTCGCCCAGGCGCGGGAAACGTTCGAGAACAGCAAGAAAGAGTACGAAGAGGCCCGGTCGGGCAACGAGCCGCGGGCGGAATACCTCAAGCAGCTCGATCGTGAAGTCAAGCAGAGTCGGAAGCATCTGCGGGATGAAATGATCGAGCACGAGGCGCTGCTGACCGCCGCCAAGGATCGTCGCGAGGAGCTGGCGGCGGCGCGCAACGACCGTGGCGAGCTGGCTTCGGATCGACGCCGCAGGTGGGTGTTCAACAGGAGAGTCGAGCAGCAATCCGCGGTCTGGGAGCGGGTATTGAGCCGACGCGAGTCCGATGCCACGGCGGAGTCGCGGGTGGCGGAGTTGGGCGAGAAACTCGCGGCGAAGGAAGCGGCGTACCCCGAGGCGGTCGCGAAGTTCAAGCGCGAGATGCATAAGGTGCTCGAGAAACGCTTCGCGGGGTTGGGGACGGCGAAGGTTGCGGATCGAGACGCCTACATGGCCGGGTTGGCGGATCAGCGGGAGGCGATGGCAGCAGCGTCGCGCAAGGCCCTCGAATCGGGCGACGCGGTGGTGAAGGCGGCGTTCGTGTACCGGGACGAGGTGTTGCGCCGGACCGGTGAGACCGATCCGGTGATCGGGCGGGGCGCGAACGACGCCGAGGTGGATGCGATGGTGCGCAACGGTTCTCGCGCGGAGCAGGTCGCGGCGATGGCGGAGTGGATGACCCGCCACGATCCGAATCCGGAGCAGCGCACGCCGCGCAAGACGCAGATGCTGGCGTACGTGCTGACCGAGTTCGGGCCCGCGGACATGAAGGGCGGGGAGGGCAAGACGCTGGTGATGGTGATGTCGGGGTATCGCGATGCGATGAAGCATGGCGCGGAGACGATTCTGACCAGCAGCGAACCGCTCGTGGTCGACATGATTAAGGAAGTACAGGGCTATCTGGGCACACACGAAGAACATCGTGCGGGCTTGAAGGATATGGGCGTGGATTTGGTGCAGCTGCGGGAGGACGAGCCGTTCCCGCAGTGGGCGTGGGATGCCAAGGAGTCGGGCCGCAACTTGTTGATTGTGGGGACCAAGGAAGCGGTGTTGTTCATGGGTTTGCATGAGGCGAACTCGATGATCGAGGAAATCGGGCGCGCGGGTGCGCCGAAAGAGGTCGTGGCGCAGGTGAAGGAGTGGTTGCGCACCGAGCCGCCTATTGATGACATAGCGGATCGGTTGAACGCGATGGCCGAGGAGCAGAAGATCGCGCGGCGGTTCAAGCCGCTGCCGGAGGCGAAGGTCAATCTCGACGAGATCGATACCGCCTTCGACGGGGAAGTACGGGCCAAGTTGTCCCCGGGTGCGGACGGGGACGCGCCGCCGGCCACTGTGACGCAGCTGAAGGATCTGTATGAGAAGTTCCAGCTCGCGATGCTGGATCACGGTTTGACCGACAAAGATTTCGCTAGGCCCGACAATACCCGCGGCCTGTGGCATGCGCGGATGACCGAGGACGCGATCGAGAAGCTGGCAGCGGTGACCGGTGATCGGGGTTCGGTGCTGGCTGAGGCGGAGCATTACACGAAATTCGCGAACGCGCGGTGGGGGCTGGGACGCGACACCGACTTCAATACCTCCCGCACACACGACAAGGTGATGCAGATGAATGCCTCGACCACCGACCGGTTGATGTGGGATTCGAAGAAATCCACCGAAGTGCGGTTGGAGGGATTGGGGCAACATCTCGACATCGTCCAGGGGGTGACGGTACGGGGTAGTCGCCCGGAGGATTCGATGACGATGACGTTGAAGCAGTGGATCGGCAGCCGCTACCTGCAGGATCCGACGGGTGTGTCGGGCACGGCGAAAGAAGTGGAAGGCGCCATGCACGAGAGTTGGGGTGGCTCTCATGACAAGCGCGGTGATTATTTCGGGGTGCCGGAAGTCGAGCGGTTCTACGACTCGAACTTGTTCCAAGAAAAACGGTCGCACTTCGAGAGTCGCGAGGCGAAGCTGGCGGGCATCGCGACCGATGCCGTCGATGTCGCGAAGATCTCGTTCACCGTGGAGGACGGCACGATTGTCGGTATCAAGCAAGAAGGCCAGCCCCAGTGGCGTATTCACCTCGACAACGCAGAGATCAGCGGCGCGAACGAGCGTCTGGTGGAGCGGGCGGTCGACAAGCCCGGCGGTGGGCGGATGGTCGAGGAGACCAGGATCGAGCTGAATCGCTGGCAGGACAAGGAATTGTCCGAACGCGGGGTCGTCGATTGGGTCGACGCGATCGTCGAACAGCGCATGCAGCACTACGCGACCGAGCACGGGTTAGCGATCAAGGAAGGGCTGAAACTCGAACACTCGGCGATCGATGCCCGCTGGTATGAGGGAAAAGGCGGCGGCGATGTTGCGGAGAACGCGGCAAATGCACTGATCAAGGAGTTCGGCAAGCCGGGCAGCATAATGTTCATCAACAAGTCCGGTGCGCGCGGGACGGACCCGAAACCGACCGCGGAGTCGAAGGCACTCGGCGGCGTATTGACCGGAGTCAGTGGCGGCCCGGCCTTTTCGCCGCGAGTGTTGTTGCAGGCGATCTGGCGCTCGGCCCGCGGCGGGTCGGGCGAAGATCAAAAGACCGGCGGCACACCCGGCTCGGCGAAGATATACACCTCCAACGAGGACTTCCGGACCACGATCGCGGACGCACAGGCCACCCGCGAGATCACTCAGTACCTGAAAGCGAAGGACGAACAAGAGCACGCTGCCAACGAGTACAACGCCGATCCCGCCGCGGCGAGCAAACAAGAAGCCCTCAACAAGGCCAATGAGCGAGTCGCCGAAGCCGTCCGGGTACTGGAAGAGGAGACAACGCCGAGACTGCAACAGCACGCGGAAGAACAACTGCTCGCCCCCCACCTCGGGCCCAAAGACCCAGCAACCGCACTGCGACATGCGATGGCAGACCAGTTGCAGTCGTCCGAGCATCCCGGGACCTACCGAGCAAACGCTCCTCCGGTGCTTGTTCCTGCCCCGGGCCAACTGCCCGCCACACCCCTGGCCCCGCCGGGAATGGACTTCACTACGCCGCCACCCGCGGTGCAAGTGCCGGAACAACAGGCCGCCACACCGGAGCCGGATCGTATCGAAGACTCCGTCGATGCTCCGGGCGACGCCGGTATTCACCACGATGCCGGCATTCACGGCGACACCACCACCGACACCGACACTCACACCGACACCACTCACACCGACACCACTGACAGCGACACCGACAGCGACGCTCACGGTGATACGGCTCGGAAGGTGCCGCCGGCCGAGGTGACGCCACCTCCGGCGCAGGACCTCACCGGGACTCGGAATGATGGCAACTCTGCGATAACCGCTCGACGTTCGCCACCGAATACCTCGCCGTTCGACGGCTCGGCAGATTCTTTGTCGCGCAACGGATCCAGTACGTTTGGGCGATCAGGAGTGTCCGGGCAATCGGTGCTTGAGCCGCCGGTTGGTAAGACCTATTTCGGTCCGGCGCTCGACCGGGTTTTCCATGCCGCCGACCCCTATTCGGCCGGGCACCTGGACGGCGGGCCGGTGCGAGGTTTCGGTCACGGGCACAGCCAGATTTCCGGCATGGATACAGCCTTTGGTCACATCCGCACACCACTCTCGCAACCACCGGGCCCGGCAACAGGCGACGGCAGCATCGGCTACCAACCTCCCCCTGACGTGCCGCCCACCCAGGGCCTCCGCGTCGGGGTGTCCGAAGCTGACGACTACGCACATCCGAGGAATGACTGCGGGCCGCTCGCGATAGCTCGACTCATCCATCGCACCGGTAACTCGGACATACGAGAAATCGATTCACCAGGGCTCGAAGGCGTCGCATTCGAACGGTTGGAGGATGCTCTCGGCGCGTCACTGCGACCATACGAGAACTACTCGCACATCAAGAGCGCACTGATCGATCTCGGGTCCGGCTCGACCGCACTCGTCGTCGACGAATATACAACTGTCGACGAGCACGGCATCGGCGCCCATGCCTACCTTATTACCTATGATAATGGAATCTTCTTCATCGAAGATCCGGGTTTGAACACCACTTACGAATTCCCGCCGCAGCCGCTGCGGGAAATCGCGAAGACCAGGGCTGTCCTCTACACCCCCAAGGGGATCTCATCCCACGCGCCACGATGGATACCGGTGCCGCGCAATGGAAATCAGATTTTCGAAGCGTTGTCCATACGGGAACCCGGCACTACCGTGAATGAAATACGGGCCGGGCTGGCCAGCCGGATGCAACAGGACCTCGATAACGTCGCCATGGATTTATTGACCCCACAGATAATTCAGCTTCATATCGCTGAAGATATCCGGCGTAAAAAGATCGATGCCGAATACTTGTCAGGGAAAATGCCGGATACCAACTGGACTGCGGAAACAACCCGCCGCGAGCAGGTCGATCGCCAGATCCGGGAATTGCGGCGAGACGGCATGCAGCAGGTGATCGACGCCCTGCGCGGCTCGAGCTTGGATTTCGATAGGGTTATTCCTCTGATACTGCCGATCGCCGCCCGAGCCCTCGCGCTCAACCTGATCGTGTTGCGTGCTGATCGCTCCCGCGTGATGTACCAAAAGGGCGCAGCAGGAAATCCGTACCTGCTATGGTATATGAGCTCTGAAAGTCCTCCTGGCGTGCACGTCGCGACTACCGCTGACGGCACCACCTACCAGCTCGATGCACAGCACTTGAATGCACGCGAAGCATTCGCTCCTCACCCCGTTCCGGTCACTCCGACCCAGGCCGGCGATCACGTGCAAGCGCTCGGCCGGATTGGTAATGATGGTGTTCGGATATTCGATAGTGATCTCGAAGGACTGCGCTTCGGCGAGGCAAGGCTGAATCGCTGGCACGAACTCACTCCGCAGCAGCAGCATGCCGTATGGTTTTATGACAAGATCGCACTCGCAAATGACTACTTACGATCCGGCGCTTCGCGAGTTCAAAGTATTTTCGAACAGACTGAGCGCAATGCGGTGGCGCAGCGGCTACTTTCCGAACTGACCCGACCTGAAAAGCCGTCTCTGCAGTCCTTGGAGCCATTCTACGTGGGTGGTGAAGCGGCCCTACGTCAGCGTGTTACGAACCCGGCCCAGGTGCCGGTTGTCTGGCGACTGCTCTGCACGCTCTTCGAGCATCAGCAGCCGAATCACCTGCTGCTCAAATTTGCGGGGAGCGAGTCCGAACAAGAGCGCATCTCCGGCTTTTTTGCGCAGTTCCTTGGTATGCCAACCCACATCGACTCCGTCGCTCGCCTGGTCGAGCTGATAGATCAGGCCAACCGTCGGCCGGTACCGATCAGCGAACCACTGCACCTGGTTCGAGGACTGATGGATATCGGATTTATGCTCGACATGGACGGTAACCCGCTGGGAAATCGAGATCCGGCACGACTAGTGGGCACTGTGCATACCGATCCTGGCTACCTGTCGACCGCTGTCGGTCGTGACCTGGTAAAAATGCCGGACGGTCGCGTGTTCAAATACCGGCTCAACCTCATCCTGCCGGTGGGTGGCCACGGTCTGTGGATCGGCCTGCGTAGTGGTGTGCCCAACGCCAACGAACTCAACTTGCCACGCAATACGCAATACCGCATTACTTCTGTCTACCAGTCGGACAATCTGGTCGTTCTCGACGCCGAAATTCTGCCGCCGCGTGGCTATCCGGCCGACCGCGGACTTCGCGTTGGCCTCGCGTCACAGCCGGACGGTACGGACCGGTTGCTGCCGCTGACCGAACCGATTCGCCTCGTGCGCTCACTCACAGACATCGATTTCCTGAACACCCTGGATGGCGGCACGTTGAACGGACGGCCGGATCTCGACCTGCTGTTGAACGCCGCCCAACTGGAAGTCGACTTCCTGTCCACCGGAACGTCGGCGGCCGACCGGTCCCAGTCCGGTCTCCTGAGTGTCCGTCCCGATCTGTCGTCCGATACTCGTGGCATCCAGGTTCTCGGCAATGTCCGGATCGGCGCGAACAACCGGAACGACGCCTTCGCCGATAGGAACGAGCCGGGAGTAGGTCCCGACAGCCCCGTCGGCCACAACCCGGTCGCCGTGCCGACGCGCGATCGGGACCAGAGCCGCGCACGCTCCATCACCCCGTTCGAACCCGAAGACGGGGAAACCGACTTCGGCACTCTGTTCGAGCAGTTCAACCACGAACCACCGCCGCCGCCGGTTTTGGACGAGAGCCAGCGCTTGGACAACCCGGCTCTCACCCCCGAGCAGAAATCGAACCTGCTGCCCACGACCCCCGTCGTGATCACGGCGGGACACCTCACCCTCCCCGACGGCGGCGATGCCATCACCTTGGTGAACCACCGCGGCGAGATCGATCGGCTACCAACCACCGGCCGCGCAAACGCATACCTGATCACACCACCGAACGGCCGGCCCGAATACCACCTGGCCGGCCCCGACGGAAACCCTGACCCCACCCGCCCCCCGATCCTGGCGGTGCTGCTCCACGATTTCACGTTCCAGCCCGGCACAGATCGGTCCGCCGGCACGCTGACCTGGAAGGACAAATCGCCTGAGTTCCGCATTCGCGACACGAACGGCAGCGAGAGTGGTGTCATCCAGGTGCCGTACGGGTACCAAATGGTCGCCGAACCCAAACCTGGGCCGACACGGACGATTCGATTCGCCGAAAGTCCGAACTGGTTCAACGTAGAGGTTCCTTACTACGTCCTGCCTGTAGTTCCGGTATTGGTGGCACGGCATAAGGATAAATTGTACGGCCCGGGCGGCGAGCCGAAACTCGAAGACGTTCGCCAAGGCAATCTCGGCGATTGCAACCTGCTCGCCGCTCTCCGGGTGATGACTGAACCGCACTTATCGTGGTTGCTCAAACGCATCCTGCACGACAACGGAGACGGCTCCCTCTGGGTCCTGCTGCGCCGTCGCAATGAAACCAACACCGGGTGGGTCACCAAGTGGGAGCGAGTGGAAAAGAGCGTCCACCGGGTACCGGGCACCCAGAGCGGGCATTACGCCGCCCACGAACCGGGACAACCCCTGTGGCCCGCCATGATCGAGAAGGCCTTGGCACAAATCCTCCCCAACGGCTACCACACCCTCGCGACCACGGGCCGGCTCGATATCTTCACCCATCTCATTCCGGAGTTCTACCTCCCTCCTGGCGCCGCGCTGCCGCAACCCTCCCGCGTCGTCCAGGACGCCACCTTCATGCACCCGGTCCATCTCAACTTCGACACCCTGCACGGCCTGGTCGGCGGCGACCCCGAATTCTCCCGCCAGCTCATCGACACCTTCCACGACCTACGGCAGCAGAGCGAGACTCAACGGGCCGACCGATCGCGTGCCATAAATGCCGCCCATCCCGACGATCCGGCAGCCCGTCAGGACGCGATCGACCGGTACTGGCGGGACGAGGATCTCGTCGCATCACCTCGCGTCTTCCGCCGAGCTCTCGACCAGAAGTTCGACTCACGGTGGACAGCCGAGAAGGACGCCGTGACAGCGTATCTGCATGCGGTGTTCGACGGTCCGTTCAAGCAACGGCTGCTCCCGTTCGAGACCCACCCCGAATACCGCGCTGTGGCCGAAGCAATCGCCGATCGGATCGACTCGGCCCTGCGCCGCGGCATCGTCACTCTCGGCACCGGCAATTTCGGGCACGGCCTCGAGAACCATACCGCTGTACCAGGTCTCATCGGCAGCCACGCCTACGGCGTCCACCGCGTCCTCCGCAACGCCGAGGGCCGCCCGATCGCGCTGCTGCTGCGGAATCCGAACCGCCGGGACCCTTTCCCCCGCCCGCTGAAAGGTATCGAGCAGCGCCTCGAGCCCAACGGCTGGGGATACGGCATCGAGCCCGACGCCACTCTGGAACTGAAGCAGCAGAACCCGGACAAGACCATCACCACCTACACCATCGACCCCCAAGGCACCCAAACCCGCACGGATCCGGACGGGGTAACTTTCACCATCGTCCGGAACGCTTCCGACATCGTCCAAGACGGAACCTGGGAGTTTTCACATCCGAACGGCTCACGGGACATGTACCGCCAGAACGGCCTCCGACGCTGGCAGACAACTACCGGTGAGCAATTCATCACCCTGGGCGACGGCAGAAAATTGCGGGAAGATCCGGTCACCAAGACCTGGCTGCCCGACATCCGTGCGGACCGACCGTACCTGGCCGTTCCCAGCCGCATTACTGTCTTGGTGGGCCTGGAATACCTCCCCCTGTTCGGCATCGTAGCAATAGGCGGCCCCGCCGCCCACGAAATCTACGGACCAGAAGATCCCATCCCCACGAACTCCGGAACCACACCCATACCGGACGCGGCCAACGCACAACTGGCCGACGCTGTGGTGATGCCCGACGCTCCCACCGCCGGAGCCGAGATCCTCGCGGGCAAAGGAATCGGCGCACCACCAACCCATGACATGCCGATGCCCGACGTTCCCCAGGGGGAGGATGACTCAATGGAGGGTGTGGTGTCGTTCGGGGATATTTCGTCGAGTGGTGTGCGGTCTGTCGATAATTTGGATTCGTTGCGTGCTGAGCTCGCGCTGGATATATCCCTTGCGGATATGGGGGGTGGGGAGCTGCAGACTTTTCCGGTTGGCAGTGTGATCGGTATCCGTTCCGCGGAGTCGATAACGGAGCTTGTTGTTACGGGCGATCGTGAGTTCACTGCGTATTCTGTTGTCAATAACCGTCCCGTTGCGGGTGTCGGTGATGTCGCCCTGTTCGATGCTGCTGGTGTTCTAGGATTCTTGAGGTCACGGTTTGATTCCGGGGCTGGTGTTACCTCGATTACCTCGATTACGGTGTGGCGTGGTTCGGGTCGGTTGGATGGGCGTGGTCAGGATTATAATCTTATTACCGCGTTGGATTCGGCTGAGGCTTGGCATGGCTGGGGGAAGTCGAAAGGTTTGCCTGATTTTCGCGGAGGTAGTGAAGTTTCGTTGTTCGATAGTAATGGTGGGGTTTTGCGGTTGCTGGTCACCGACGATGGTGGCGTGTTCCCGCAGTATTATGTCAGTGCTGAGTCCAAGGATAGTTTGGACGGGTTTGTTTTCGCGGGCGAGGCTGCTCGGCGGTTGATTGTCGATCACATATCGCGGCCTGACCGTGTGATCACGGGGGTGTCGGTGGACCGTCCGGTTCCGGGTTTCCGGGATGAGGATCACGCCCAGAGCGAGGGTTCGGGGCGTGCTGCCGCCGCAGATGACTCGCCGTGGTTCAATCGATTGACCCCTGATCAGAAAAAAGCGTTTTCCTATCAACTCGCCGGCTATAGTGATCAGCAGGCGGCATTTGCTCTGGAGATGGGATATTCGGCTCACCAGGCTCATATTGCCAGCGCATATGTTCGGCTCAGGATCAACGACGGCTCTCGGTCGGAAAAGCTTTCCGCTGCGTTGGGGAAGGTTGGTACGGAACGGGCATTTATAAAATTCAACGAGGAGGTGCCGCATCCGTCGAAATATTTAGCAGAAATGGATGAGAAGGTTCTTCCGTATGCGATCAAGGGATATTTGGGCCAGCAGATCGCCGAAGCTGTGGGTATCGATCTGGCTACGGTCGGCTCTAGCCTCGGACGGTTGAGGGCAGTGTTCGATATTGGAGTTGGAGCCAAGGATCCGACTTTTGTCTCGGCGTTGAAGAAGTGCGCGGTGGCGCGGGGAGCGCTGACCAATGTTGATCTGCGGGCGATGCAGGCATTGGAGCCGCCATTGCCGTTGACAAGCCTGGACCGCGAGATCCTTCTGGCTTACCAGGAGAACCCTGGCGCCTCTCAGCGTGCAATATCACGCTTGGTGGGCAAGTCTCAGCCGACGATAGCCCGTCGACTGCGCGGTATCGCCGGCCGCTACGGAATGGGATTCAATGTAAGTGGAAAGATCAGCAACGAAGAGATAGAGCAGATTTTGGTCGCGGCTCAGGGGGACTTGGCGGAGAGTGGGTCGGGCAGGCGAGGGCGTGGTGACGGTAGTGTCGCGTTTGCTGGCACTACTGGGGAGGGTTCGTATGGTTTGAGTGCTGACTCTGACGGCAGCGCCGCACACGCCCGCCCCACCCAGATCGGCGCCAGCGAACACGACAACAACTGCGGCCCAGCCCTACTCACCCATCTCGACACCCACGCCCCCGACTCCGCTCGCATCGACCACGACCGCCTTCCCCGCGGCCCTGCCGGTGTCACCCACCTCGACATCGAACAAGCACTACCCCCCGGCGCCCGCTTCCACACCGTCCTCGACCACGACGTCATCGCCGCCACCCTCCGCCGAGAAGGCCCTGCCACCCGTGCACTGGTCGGCATCAACTACCCCGACGACTACATCGAAACCAACGAACACGGCATCGGTGCCCACGCCTTCCTCATCACCAACAACCACAAACTCCGCGACAACCTCACCACCCACGACCTGACCGTCACCGACCCCGCGAACCACACCACCCACCCCTACCCACCGCGCATCACACAAACCGTCACCAGAATCGACGTCATCTATCTCGATGACACCAACCAGCCCGTCCCACCACCCACCGAACACCACACCCTCACCCCACACACACCACGTCGCATCGGACTCAACGACAACAACCGCGGCGTGAATGCTTCGCTGTTCGACGGCCCGGAAGATTATCTGCTGCCCGCCCTGTTCGACGAGCCGAACCAAGTGACCCCGATGTTCGAGCCAGGGGAGGGTGACACCTATTTCGGAGCGCTGCGCGAGACGATCGAAGCCGGGGAGGTCACGTTCCTGGGCGGTCTGAGTCCGGCGCTGCAGAATTTCGGTTCCCGGCGCGAAGGCCTCCAGAACTTGGTGCACATGCTGCCGGTTCCCCGTGACCAGATGGAGATGCTGCGGGAGCACGTCATCAGAATGGTCGAGGAGCACTTCGGCCCGGACCCGGCATTCGCGGCAGCCGTCATGCCGGCGCTGGAGACGGCTGTCAAGAAATTCTCTCAACTGCTGAGCGAGTCGGGAGAGCCGGTGAGTGCGCCGCACCTGGGCAATCCTTATCCGGCGTTCCTACGTCTTTCGCCTCGCGTCGTGCGCCGGTCGGACGATCAGATGGCGCCGGTCAGTGATGGTCCTCCGGTGGGTAATCAGAGATATGATTCCGGTTCGACCGAACACGGTAATAAGCACAGCACATCCACCCTGCGCTCCGGCGCGTATTCCTACGCTCATGGTTGGCCGGTCCGTCTCGGTGTGCTCCGGCGGGTGGGGCTGACCGGGCAGCTGGCCGCCGTTTACAACCAGTTGTCCACCAACATGACCGTCGATACGACGCTGCAGGTCATTGCGAAGCTGCGCAGTCTGGGGTCGTCCGAGCTCTACGACCTGCTCGGGGAGTGGCAGATCCGCCTCGGTCACGGGTGGCACGACGTGTTCCGGGTGCGGACAGACGACTGGGCGACGGTCCTCACCGCGCCGCTGCAAGCCCAATTCCCGCTGTACATGACCAGGAGTGGTGAGCTGCCTGCGATCGATCCGGGTGATGCCGCCACGATTCCTGCGCCGATCGAACGGCTGCAGCGCGAATTTCCGCTGTACGGTGTCCTCGGCATTCCACACATCGATCAGCTCCGCGCTGATACGTTCGCCTCGTTCGGGTCCTATTTCAGCGATCTGGACACCGATTCCCGTGAAGTGCTGTTGAAGTTCTTCGAAGAGGAACAATTCTGTGACAATTTCTCGAAGATGTGGGGTGATTCGGCCCCGCATACCGACGCCCAGGACCCTGGTTTCGGGTTGTCCTCACCGATCCTGCGGACAAACTCCGGTGAACCGGGGTATCTGCATATCGTCGTCGAGGCGAATGGTGGTACGGAGATCGCCGGCCCGACCGCGAAGCAGAGCCGACTCGAATCCTATGTGGTGCGGCAGGTGGGCCTGCACGGTAGTTCGACGATCACCGAGATGCTCGGTGCCTCCCTGGCGTTGACGCTCGAATTCGGCGCCGACGTGATCGCCGATGACACCGGCCACGCCCCCCCGGGCGGTCGAATCACCTTCCGGGGCGGGGCATCTCGCGAGTTCAGTCACGGCCTGAGCCACCAGAACGACGCCCAGAAGCAGCATTCGCTGCGTCTTGCGGGAAATGATTTCCACAACGTGATGACCATGTTTACCTTCCACGTCACACTGGTTCGTTCGTTCGGTCCTCCGGTCGCGCCCGCTATCCGAACTCCGTTGCACGGGGGGAACGACTATTCGGTTCAAATGTTGGTGCCGTCGCTGCAAGACCTCGGTCACGCTCCCACCAAGGCTTTGTACCCGCCATCGAATGTCGTGCATTTGCGGCAGTACGGCATGAACACGACACCGCTGGGCGTCGACGGCGCTGCGGGGTTGATCGCGCAGGCCAGGGAGGAACTCGCCGACCGCGGCTTCATCCCGTCCGAACACAACACCGCGGGCCTGCTGAGTTGGCTCACCCACAATGCCACTGTCGAACAGCAGCTCGAGAATCGCCGCAAGTTCGACGACATGTTCGGCCCGACAGGCCTGAAATCAGCTCAGCCGGGGGCGATCGAAGGCGGTGTCATCGAATGGTTCACGCTGAAGACCCCGACCGGGGTCCGGCGCTTCGGGATCGAGTTCGTCACCGAACGGCACTATCCCTCGGATCACCCGTACGATGGCGCTTCCCACGACTGGACCTACGACGAGGCCCAGACATATAACGTCACCAGTTCCGCGTTGTCGGGCGGCGAGGAATTCTCAGCGGCGTCGCCGTGGGAGAATTACCATGGCGGCTTCAACGTCGCGGCACTGACTCCGATCGTGAACGTCACCGGCGTTTATGACCATTCGCGCAAGAACAAGCGGATCCGGGGGGCCGGCTCGGGTTTCGGCGAGCAGAAGTTCACCCTCAGCTCGCCTGGTCTCGAAGTCGTCACCCTGTCCGCTATCCACAAGGTGCGGTTCATCGAACGAGGCCACCCCGACGAGACGATCACGGCACCGGACGGCAGCGTTCGCGTGGCCATCCCCACCGACGACATGCTGACCGAACGGCCCGCCGCCGCGCCACGCCCGCCGGCCACGATCCGCGAACTCACCGCAGCCGACACCCGGCGGCTCGCGCTGCCAACCCGCGGCCGCACCCTTGAAGACGGGGTCCTGCGAGTTCCCGACGGCGCCGTTGTGCAGCATTTCATCGTCAGTAAGGAACTCCGGAAGGCCGCCACCAGCGCCGTCAGCGATCTTCGCAACTACTACCTGAACTACGTGCGGACGGCCTCCGCTGCCGCCCTCAGCGATCTCCGCGACCGTTTCCAGCAGACCGACGGGCCTGCCCAGACGATGCCGGGCGCCTACCTTGCCGATCCGATCGATGAGCAACTACCGCCGGAGCCGTTGGTGGGAGCGGAGATCGAGGTTCTCAACTCTGTGCCGGAGGACGTCGTGGAGCAGCAGCCTCGGCCTGCACAACCCCAGGAACACGAGCAGCAGCCGGAGCCGGGCGATACCCCCACGCAGCAGGAGCAGCACGATATTGCCCGGGACACCCGGACCGAACCTTCGATGCCGGGCGCGTTTCCGGCCGATCACCTCGAGATCGAAGCGGAACCTGCTCCACAGGTGAACTGGCCGGCGGTGGGACAGGCTCTGCTCGGCAAGGCGGAGTGGGTCGTGGATCAGGCCACCGGTGTCGGACAGTGGGTCTGGCGACATGCCTTCGGCGAGCCCGCCACGGATCCCTGGTCGAAGGTCGCCGAGGCCGTCCATGCCGCCTTCGCGCCGGAGCAGATGATGGGTAATGCGCTGCCGATCTTGCAGGACAGCCTCACCGGCGAGGGCCTCTTTTCTGACGGTGTCCTGGCCGGAACCAGTTACCGGTGGAGAGTGCGGGTTATTGTGACCGAACCCAGGTATCTGGGGCGGCACAAGAAAAACCTGGAGCACTGGGCCAGGCGCGAGAGCAAATTCCAGCGCTCGCAAGCCCGCCAACGTGGCCACCGCTTCGGCGTCACCCCGGCCGGCCGGCCGGGCGAATCCGCCGACGGCAGTTGGGTGCCTGCCGGCAGCTATCAGTACGGCTGGACGGACGAAGACCACATCACAGCCTCTGATAGCACTTACTCGAGCAGGGTTCGCAACTCCAACGAACTTGTGCACCTGTTCGGTGGCAAATTAACGGTGGTCCTCGAGGTCGAGTCAGGTACGCGTAATCCCCTCGTCAATATGCTTCCTGGCGGGCCTCGCACCGTTACTCGCGCCTTCGATGTACCCGATGGGGTGGAGTTCTTCCTCGACAACCACGACTTGCAGGACATCCCCGAACTGGCCGCGATTGTTCATGAGAACAGCGACTACCGGATCCCTCCGGCCCCGGAACCCGACCGGACCCTGCCCCTCAGCTTCCTGGAGACCGGCGGCCATCTCGGTTACGGCGCCGTCGTCAAGGCCACCATCAGGCCCGAAGATGAGACCGCCGGCAGCCGCGATGTCCTCGAAGACCTCGTGATGAAGCTCGTGACGCAACTGGCCCCGGGCGCCGGCCAGATCAATTCGAGCAATTACCTCCCATTCCTCCGGTCCGTGATGAACACGCTCGGCACCACCTTCGGCCTGCGCACCTTCGCCTACGATGGGCCCGACAGCCGCATCACCTTCGGCTTCATCAGCCGCGATTGGCCTTATTCGGCCATCTCATCCTTGGTGACGTTCACATTCAGCGCTCGCCCCGATCCGAATGTCGACCTCAGCACCGTGCTCGGCAGAGAGGTCACCCACCCCTCCGCCCTGGACACCATGCTCGGCTCCACCGGCGCCGACAGCAGCGCCCTGCCCATCACGGGTGCCACCGGAATCGGCAAGAAGCGGGTCACGAGCCACCAGGTAACCTTCAATCCCAGCCTGAACAACGAGGTGAAGACCTCATTCAGCTTCACCGGCGAGCAACAAGCCATCCAGAGCAACGAGCGAACCGCGGACACCGGTGTCGCGTCGTGGACGCAGAGTAGCGGGCGCCTTAGACAATTCCCCGTCCGGTACCAGCTACTTGTCGAGGTCAGCCGGCGTCTGCTGACCGCGGACCTGAAGAAGACCCTGCTGTCCGCGGGTGCCGATATCGAAGCATTCTTCGGGCGGGAGAACGGGATTTTCGCGCTGAACGAGGCCGAACTCCCGCCGCCGGCCAATACCGTCCGCGGCTCGGTGGGGCTCGATACGCTGCTCTGGTTCCACACCTCCGAAACCGGAAACGGTGCACTCACGCCGCGCATCCCGCCCAGTATCTACAGTTCCGATCCCACCGTGCCCCGCCAGGCCGCCCCACCGGGCACCATCGCCATCGATATGGAGATCCCCGCCGAGCTGCGTGCCCTGGTCTCCACCGCGCCCTGGATGCCGACCAACGAGATTTCGCTCAATTACTTCTCGGGTGCACGGCAAATCGCCGACGCGCTCCGGCAAGTCGACCCGTCCCTGCGCCGCACGGATCCCACTCGAAGCGTGGGCCGGCAAACCTATTCCTCGGTGGGCGTATTCAATCTGCTGAAGCAGTTGGCCGCCACGAATCAGCTCACCCAACTCGGGCCCGCGGCGACCGAGGCTTTTCTCGGCACCTCGGGCCTGAGCGATCAGGTACCGCGCCCCCAGGAGCACGCCGACGGCGAGTCGGTCACCGGCACCTTCGTGAAGTTCACTATTTATGCGCCGCAGATCGACTCGACCAGCCGAGATATCGCCGTCCACCATAAGAGAACCCGGAAGACGGGCGAAAAGAGCACGGCCGGACACGGATTCGGCTTCCGTCCGACCGTCGGCCTCACCAACGCCTTCACGGCGGACTCCACCAACCAGGGCAACCCGTCCAATGTGCCGATGGGCGGCTACCTCGACATTGTGGAGCAGGTCAGCGATACGGTCCGGCAGGACGACGATCTGCTCCGCCAGGGTACGACCGCCGAGACGGCCACCGGTGACGGGCGGGACAGCCACTTGTTCGTCGGCGTCGGAGTCGCCGAAATCGTCGGCAGGAGAGGCAGACTCTGGGTTCCCGGCATTGTCCGCGGGTACACCACCGCCCTGCTGGACGCGCACGCTCCGCGCGCGCAGATCGGCCCGCCCCGGCCGCCGACACTGCCCGCACCAGCGGTGCTGGCCGGAACACGGCGCCGGCCCACCTACGGAATGGGTCGGATGGGCTCCGTTGTGGCACCGCCGCGTACGAGGCAGTCGGTCAGCGCGGACGGTTCGAGCGCGAAACCTGCTGCGGCAGTGCCGGTTCAAGCCTTGCCGCCCTCGGACAACACCACGGTCCCGCTGCAAGGGGACGGCGCACTCGACACTCAGCCGGATGCCGAGGCGGTACAACAACATTCGGAGCCCGTACCTGGAGCCGATCCGACGGGCACTACCGATTCGCCGGACCTCAGTACCGATCCGGCCGGACCCGAAACTGTCGTCCCCGCCCCGGAATCCGAGCATCAGCTGACACAGATCACCGAGGTCGACACCCACTCCGGAACCCAACATGATGGTGCGCTGGACAACTCGGCGGAACCGGGCGCTGTCGACCAGGTCGACGAGTCCGACAACCTCGCGCGGGTGGAGGAATGGCGACGAAACACGCTAGAGGCCGAGCTGCTGGGCGAGATATCCCACAACGAGACGGCACACCAGCGCGATCCAGGGGACGCACCCCGAGCCCCGCCTGCGGGCACCGTCCGCCACTCTCCTGTGGGCGCCGTCGAGTTCACCGACATCGCCTGGTCCGCACCGCTGCCCGAACAGGACCCGGAACGGCACGATCTATTCGCGCCCCTCCCCTCGACAAGGCTGCCCGCCCGGCCTGCACCGGCGATGCTGGCCGGAAACTGGAAAGCCCAGCAGCGGCGGAACGGGCAGACCCCGGTGGAGCCTTGGGCCGATGCGGACGGGTCGACCACCAAACCTGCTGCGGCAGCACCGATCCGCGCTTTGCCACTGTTGGCGGGTGCTCCGGCTGGCTCGCAGGTTTCCAGTGCACTCCGGCCGGACTCCGAAGCAGAACAGTCGGATTCGGAGTTCCCATTCGCACCGGCCGACCCCGAAGCCGAGCACTGGGACCCATTCACGACGTCACGGACCGATGACGCGGACGATTTCCGGCCCGTACCCCGCTCCGGCGACGCACTCCTGGAGGAGGAGCCGGGCGATGTCGACCGCGCGACGGAGTCCGACAACCTCGCTCGGGTCGAGGAATGGCAACGCGGCATGCTCGATGTCCTGGCGGCGGCGGAGGAGCGGCTCGGCGAGGCATCGCGCGACGACGCGGTCCACGAGCCCGATCTGGACCAGCCTCGTGCCCCACCCACCGATATCGTCCGATCTTCCTCTCCCACAGGCACTGTCGAGTCGACCGGCACCGTTCGGCACGCGCCGCTGCCTGAACCGGAATCCACCGGAACCGAGCATCGTGAACCGTCCGCGTCGCCGCGGACATCGATCGAGGACGCGGACCTCGGCTGGCGTCAGCGCGAGGTCGAGCAGCTCACCGACTTCGTCGGCCCGCTCGATCGCGGGGAGACTCGGGGCCCTGCCTCGTTGTCGGACCGATTCTCGTCACCACCACGCTCTGACGACGGATCGGTGTACAGCGATCCGGACCGGACCCACGACACACCGCTGCTCGACACCGAGCAAGCCATCCCGGCGATCCCGTTCCGGCTGGCGGACATACGGTCCGCACTGTGGAGCGACGACGATTCGGTGGCCGATAGCCACGATCAGGAACCACTGCAGCACACCGAAACAACGCCGGATGATTCCGCAGCGCCCAGGGACGAGCGGACTTCCGGAACCGATGAGCTGAACCAGCGCGACCCCGTACCCGTGGCATCCGACGACCAGATCAGCGGCGCGCCGCACACGGGCGACGATCTCGCAACGCTCCCTCAACCTCGCGACGGTACAACAACATCCACGACCGAGCAGCGGGACCTCTCGGGCACCGACAGCAGCACGCCCATCCGTACCAGCGACACTCCGCTCGAGCAACCCGCACGGCGACAGCGCACGCGGGACCGCCTACGGGGCTTCATATCTCGCATCAGCGGCGACCGTGCCACCGCCAACACGACGACATCGCCCGAGGCACCGCACACATCGTCAGCCGCTCCACGCCGCGGTATCCGTGCTGCCCTGCAGCGGATCCTGCCCGAAACAGTCGGCAGCACAACCCTTCCCACAGCACGCCGAGCCGCAGTCCCTGCCCACGGCGACGGCACCACCACCCACTCACCTGCCACCACGCGCAGCCTCGAGCCCACCGACGAATGCCTCCCCGACACACTCACCGACATCCAGCACGACACCAACAGCACCGCGATCCGTCCGCACTACCGGTCGAGGGCGCTGTTCGGCCGCTCCGGCCGACTGCCCGGCCGCTCACGGCGCGAAGCCGAGAAGGCCGCCGGCGCCAAACTCCGCGGCTACGCCGACGAACACCAAATCGCCAAGGAACTGCAAATCCTCGGCCCCGGAGCACAGGCCCTGGTCGTCAGTGAGCACGCTGCCCCCACCGCGAACCGCATCGGCGCGCACGCCTATCGGATGGTCAACGACCGCGGCGTCATCGTCATCCGAGACGCCACTGACCCGACCCGCAGATTCCCCGGGGACACCCGAGCGAAGAGTTTCCACGCCGTCCTCTACACCCCAACCGGCAAACCAACCCGCCCACTTCGCCTGCCCGACAACGGGATCCCGAAATTCCCCAGAGACATCCGCATCGGCGCACCTGACGACAGCGGTTTCACACAGCAGCGAGGATTCTCGTCCGCGCACCAGAATCCGCCCGGTGCGTCCGCTCGATCGGCCAAGCGCCGGCGGGTTGCCGATGTGCGCGGGCAGGTGGCCGGGTCTTCGACTGCTGCGCCGGGGGGCCGCGACCAGCTCTCTCATGCGGGCCGATACTCCGAGCCCGCGGTCGATGCTGCTGAACCAGAACCTATCGACAGGCGGATGCAAGTCTGGTTGTATGCCGCTGCCGGCTACAGCGCTTCACGAACAGTCCGGGCTCTCCACGAACTGGGTGACGAGGTGGCAGATAAAACGGTATCTGGCCGTCTCGGAAAGATGTTTTCGGACCTCGAGGTGAGTGGTGGGATTGCCGGTGCTTTGGCGAGGGCTGGTGAGCTCGGGCTGCCGAATCGTGAGCAGGCTCTGACGCAGGTGCTACATCCGTGGCGGTATTTGACGGAAGCGGAGAAGGATGTTCTGCCCTACGCGATGAATGGCTACAATCCCGATGCAATCGCAGCGGCACTCAACAAAAATCTGGAAGCGGACACCCACACAATTACTCAGGGAGAGAGAAACAAGATACGGAGGACTGTTGATGAGTTGTACCGGGTGTTCGGTGTCGTTCAGACGAAGGATCGGAAGGTTGACGCCGGGGCATTGAAGGACGCCGTGGAGGGCATTCCGGAGTTGGCCGGTCAATTGCAGCGAGTGGCGTCGAATCCCACGACCCTGGCCCTGACTGACATTCGGAAGGAAATCTGGACGTATACTGTCGCCGGTTACGATCTTCCACGAATCGAACGAGCCCTCACTGTGTCAGGCTATCCGAGAGCTGGACCTACGTTATATAAACACCTCAGGAAAATCTATGAGCAACTGGGGGTGTCTGATTTTGATGCTGCGGTGGAGCGGGCGGGTGAGCTCGGGTTTCCGGGGCGGGAGCAGGCTTTGGAGTTTGTGCCGCATCCATCGAAGTATGTGACGGAGGATGAGGAGCGGGTTCTTTCCCGGATCAAGGAGGGTCGTGA